>NZ_CP049258.1:1630000-2247146 GCF_011046735.1 Nordella sp. HKS 07
GATCGGCCGCTCTACTCCGCCGCCATCTTCGCCGCCGGATTATTTGGATGCGTCGTCCAGTTGGCGTATTTGGGATCGATCTTCTTGCCGGTGCGCGGATCGGTGCCTTCCGTCATCTGCACCATGGTGATGCAGCTCTCGACCGGGCAGACCTCGACGCAGAGATTGCAGGCCACGCACTCCTCTTCGATCACTTCGAAATGGCGCTTGCCGTTCTTGGGCGCATTCGAGATCGCCTGATGCGAGGTGTCCTCACAGGCGGCATAGCAGCGCCCGCACTGGATGCATTTGTCCTGGTCGATATGCGCCTTGGCGACGTAGTTGAGATTGAGATACTGCCAGTCGGTGACATTGGGCACCGCCTTGCCGACGAGTTCGTCGAGATGCGTGAAGCCGCGCTCGTCCATCCAGTTCTCGAGGCCTGAGATCATCTCCTGCACGATCTTGAAGCCATAGGTCATGGCGGCGGTGCAGACTTGCGCCGTGCCGGCGCCGAGCAGGATGAATTCGAGCGCATCGCGCCAGTTGGTGATGCCGCCGATGCCGGAGATCGGCATGCCTTTCGTCTCGGCGTCGCGCGCGATCTCCGACACCATGGAGAGCGCGATCGGCTTCACCGCCGGACCGCAATAGCCGCCATGCGTGCCCTTGCCGTCGATCGTCGGCTCCGGCGCGAAACTGTCGAGATTGACGCTCATGATCGAATTGATCGTGTTGATCAGCGACACGGCGTCGGCGCCGCCCTGCTTGGCCGCGCGCGCCGGCTTCCTGACATCGGTGATATTGGGGGTGAGCTTGACGATCACCGGCATGCGCGTATTGGCCTTGCACCAGCGCGCCACCATCTCGATATATTCCGGCACCTGCCCGACCGCCGAACCCATGCCGCGTTCCGACATGCCATGCGGACAGCCGAAATTGAGCTCGACGCCGTCGCACGCCGTCTCCTCGACGCGCTTCAGGATAGCCGCCCAGTTCTGTTCCTCGCAGGGCACCATCAGCGAGACGATCATGGCGCGGTCCGGCCAGTCGCGCTTGACGCGCTTGATCTCGTCGAGATTGGTCTGCAGCGGCCGGTCGGTGATCAGTTCGATGTTGTTGAGGCCGAGCAGCCGCCGGTCGCCCGAATGGATGGCGCCATAACGCGGGCCGTTCACATTGACGATATGCGGGTCCTCGCCCAGCGTCTTCCACACGACGCCGCCCCAGCCCGCCTTGAACGCGCGGACCACATTGTATTCTTTATCCGTCGGCGGCGCCGAGGCGAGCCAGAACGGGTTCGGCGACTTGATGCCGACGAAATTGCTGCGGAGGTCTGCCATGGGGTTCTCCTTAGGCTGACAAATAGCTATGGATCGCTTCAGCGGCGCGCCGGCCGTCATCAACGGCAGCGACGGTGAGGTCCTGTCCGCCTGCCGCGCAATCGCCGCCTGCCCACACATCGGGCAGGCTGGTGCGGCGGGAAGCGTCGACCTTGATGCGTCCGCCGTCAAGCACGATCGCCTCCTTCATCGGCTCCGGCACGAAGGTCTGGCCGATCGCCTTGAAGATCATGTCGGCGGCGAGCTTGAAAGTCTCGCCGGTGCCCTGGAGCCTGCCCTTCTTCTCTTCCGTATATTCGCATTCGAGGCCGATGGCCTGGCCGTCCTTGACCAAAACCTTCCTCGGCATCACCCAATGCTTGATCTTGACGCCCTTGGTTTGCGCCAGTTCCTGCTCGAAGCCGGAGGCCTTCATCTGCTCGGCGCCGCGCCGATAGAGAATGGTGACGTCCTCGGCGCCCAGAAGCTTCGACTGCACCGCGATATCGATGGCGGTCATGCCGCCGCCGATCACCAGCACCTTGCGCCCGACCGCCAATTTGCCCAGGTCTTTCGCCTGGCGAAGCTCAGCGATGTAGTCGACCGCATCCTCGACGCCATCGCTCTCCTCATGGCGCGTGTTGAGCGCGTTGACGCCCTGCAATCCCATGCCGAGGAACACGGCGTCGTAGTCCTTGCGCAAGGTCTCGAGCCCGATCTGCTTGCCCAGCGCCTTGCCGTGCTCGATGGCGATGCCGCCGATACCGAGGATGAAATCGACTTCGTCTTGAGCGAAGCCGTCGACGGTCTTGTAGGCCGCGATACCATATTCGTTGAGGCCGCCCGATTTCTTGCGCGCCTCGAAGATCGTGACGTCATGGCCATGCAATGCCAGGCGGTGAGCGCAAGCGAGGCCCGCCGGCCCCGCCCCGATAACCGCCACTTTCTTGCCCGTCGCTGCCGCTCGTTGGAAGGGATGCTCCTTGGAGCGCATCAGCGTGTCGGTGGCATAGCGCTGCAGGAGGCCTATCTTGACCGGCTTGCCTTCCGCTTTTTCACGGACGCAGGCTTCCTCGCACAAGGTTTCGGTCGGGCAGACGCGGGCGCACATGCCGCCCAATATGTTCTGCTCGAAGATCGTCTCGGCGGCCCCGTTCGGATTGCCGGCGCCGATCTGGCGGATGAACAGCGGAATGTCGATCGAGGTTGGGCAAGCCTGCTGGCAAGGCGCGTCGTAGCAGAAATAGCACCGGTCGCTCTCGACCAGAGCCTCATGCGTGCTGAGCGGCGGATGCAGGTCGCTGAAATTTTTCGCATAGGCGTCTTTCGGCAGACGCCGGCCCGCAATGTCGGGATGGCCCATGGGTAGTCTCCTCGCATCCGGTCTTTGCGCCGGTCAAGAAATACTGAATCAGTTTTCTCATTTGGTCAAATTATTTATCAAAAGGTCAAAAAATGAGTGGGAGGCCCATAGGTCTGATCGTCCTAGCCTTGTGCTTGCGGCGCGTAATCGGCGCCGTTCACCGCTTTCGGCCGCCCGTCGAGATGGAGCGCCGTCACTCTGAGCGGCGCCTCGGCGATCACCTCGCCGCGCTTGACGACGAAGAGCCGCTGCGGCTTGAGCCTGATCGCCTCGATCGGATCCCCGGCCTGCAGCACCACCATGTCGGCATGACATCCCTTCTCCAGGCCATAGCCATCGAGATGCATCGCCTTGGCGGGATTTACCGTCACCGCATCGAAGCACCAACGCATGCCTTCGCGGCTCGTCATCTGCGCCACATGCACGCCCATATGGGCCGCCTCCAGCATGTCGCCCTGGCCCAGCGAATACCAGGGGTCGAGCATGCAATCTTGGCCGAAAGAGACATTGATGCCGGCCTGGCGCAGTTCCGGCACTCGCGTCATGCCGCGCCGCTTGGGGTAGGTGTCGTGCCGGCCTTGAATTGTGATGTTGATGAGCGGATTGGGCGTCGCATGAAGCTGCGCCTCCACCATCAGCGCCATCAGCTTCGACACGTAATAATTGTCCATCGAATGCATGGAGGTGAGATGCGATCCGACTACCCGGCCATGGAGACCGAGCCTTTGCGTTTCATAGGCGAGAGCCTCGACATGGCGCGACATCGGATCATCCGTCTCGTCGCAATGGATATCGACCAGGAGGCCGCGCTTCGCCGCGATCTCACACAAGGCTTTGAGGCTCTCGGCACCATCCGCCATGGTGCGCTCGAAATGCGGAATCCCGCCCACCACATCGACACCCATATCGAGAGCGCGCTCGAGATTTTTTGCCGCTGTGGGCGAGCGGTAATAGCCGTCCTGCGGGAAGGCGACGATCTGCAGATCGATATAGGGTGCGATCTTCTTGCGCACATCGAGCAGCGCCTCGACACAGAGCAAGCGGTCGTCGCATACATCGACATGGGTGCGGATGGCGAGCAGCCCCTGTGACACCGCGAGGTCGCAATAGCGCAGCGCCCGCTCGATGACGGCCTCATGGGTGAGGAGCGGCTTGAGCTCGCCCCACAGCGCGATGCCTTCGAGCAGCGTGCCTGAGCGGTTGAGCCGCGGCTGGCCAAGCGAGAGGGTCGCATCCATGTGGAAATGCGCATCGACGAAGGGCGGCGAGACGAGATAGCCCAAGGCGTCGATCTCGCGGGCGCCGGCGATCGCCGGCACCGTGCCGATCTCGGCGATACGGCCGTTGCGGCACAATATGCTCTGCCCCGTCCGGCCATCGGGCAGGGTCGCGTTTCTGACGATCAGATCACTGGTCATGGGCTCCGCTCACAGAAGGAGTGTCCCGCTTCGCATACTCAAGAGTCGCGGAGAGCTCAATATGAGCCGAGCCCCCCACCCGTCTCCTCGCTTCGCGAGGATCCACCCTCCCCGCGCAGGCGCGCGCGGGAGGGAGATGTTCAACTTCTCCCTTCCCGCTCTTGCGGGGAGGGTGGCGCGCAGCGCCGGGTGGGGCCTACCCCTTCCTCGCCTGGAGCGAGAAGGAAAGCGCCAGCTGCGCATGGTCCGCGGGCAGGCGGTAGAGCCCGTCTTCACCGGCCGTCATATTGGGGAAGAGCGGCCAGGTCAGCGCCGGATGCTCGTGCAGCCAGTCGAGGCTCATGCCCGCCGCGATGAGGCCGTTGATGATGTCGGACAGCGGATGCTGCCACTCATAGACCTTCTTGTTGACGAGAATGTCGGCGGCACCGGTATAGGTGTTTTGCGTCTCGTCGCTGATGGGCACATCCTTGGGCGTGCGCCAGTCGAAGCGCGGCGCGACGCGGCCGTTGACCCAGTCGAAGGGAAGAACATTCGGATGGCTTTCGGCAAGATAAAGCCGCCCGCCGGACTTGAGGAGCGAGGCGACGACCTTGGCCCATTGCGCGATATCCGGCAGCCAGTTGATAGCGCCCCAGGTGACATAGACCATATCGAAGTCGCCCGAGAGAAGCTGGCGCGCGTCATAGACATTGCCTTCGACGAATTGCGCATCGACGGCGAGTCGCGTGGCGAGCGCGCCGGCCTCCTTGACGGCGGCCGATGAGAAATCGAGCCCGACAACCGAGGCGCCGCGCCTGGCAAGACAGATCGAATCGAGGCCGAAATGGCATTGCAGATGCGCGATGCGCAGACCTTTCACATCGCCGATCTCTGACGCCTCTATGGCATTGAGCTTGTCGCCGCCATCGAGAACCTTCTGCACATCATAGAAGCCGGTCTCATCGCGGCGATGAATCGCCACGCGCTCGTCCCAGCTCTTGCGGTTGGCGTCGAAATAACTCTGCTTGTCCATGTGAATTCCCCGAAAAGGAAACGGGCCAGCTCGATGAGCCGGCCCGCGCCAATCTCAATAAGCTGAAACTTGGATTATGCCTTGTCGGCTTCGCTCGCTTCGGTCGCCGGAACGGCATCCGAAGTGGTCGGCACCATGGCGCGCTGCTTCTCGGCGATACGCGCCGACTTGCCGGTGCGGCCACGCAGGTAATAGAGCTTGGCGCGGCGCACATGGCCGCGGCGCACCACCTTGATCGAGTCGATCAGCGGCGAATAGACCGGGAAGACGCGCTCCACGCCTTCGCCATAGGAAATCTTGCGAACCGTGAAGTTCTCGTTCAGGCCGCCGCCCGAACGCGCGATCACCACGCCTTCATAGGCCTGCACGCGGCTGCGGTCGCCTTCGACGACCTTCACATTCACGATGACCGTGTCGCCGGGGGCAAATTCGGGAACGGCGCGCTTCGCAGCCACCACCGCTACTTGCTCTTTTTCGAGCTGTTCGATGATATTCATGACAATCAGTCCTTTTGGAGTTGCGGCTCTTTACCTGCTGAGCCGGGTAAAATCAATTCTTTCTCTGCACATAAGCCTGCCAAAGATCGGCGCGGCGTATCTCGGTCAGCCTTTCCCGCTGCTCCTTCTTCCAGCGGGCCATCGCCTTATGGTCGCCGGAGAGTAAAACCTCAGGAATCTCAAGGCCTTCCCAGCTCCGTGGGCGAGTATATTGCGGCTGCTCCAGGAGCCCGTCCTCGAAGCTCTCCTCGAAACCCGACCGCTCATCGCCCATGACGCCCGGCAACAGCCTCACCACTGCGTCCAAAAGCGCCAGCGCGGCCGGCTCGCCGCCCGACAGGACGAAATCCCCAAGCGAGACCTCGCGCAGCTGTCGCCGCTCGATCACCCTTTCATCCACGCCCTCGAACCGGCCGCAGATGATGAGGGCCCCGGGTCCCGCCGCCAGATGCCGGACCAACCCTTGCGTAAGACGTTCGCCGCGTGGGCTCATCAGAAGCCTCGGCCCCTGATGTTCGGCCTGGTCGATCGCCGCCGCGAGGATATCGGGCTTGATCACCATGCCGGGCCCGCCGCCCGCCGGGGAATCGTCCACCGTGCGGTGCCGGTTGGTGGCGGAGCTGCGGATATCGCGCACCTCCATCGACCAGATGCCACCGCTGAGCGCCTTGCCGGCGAGCGAGGTGCCGAGCGGCCCCGGAAACATCTCCGGGAACAGCGTCAGGATGGTGGCGTGCCAGCTCATTGGTCGTCGGGCACGCCATCATCCAGATAGGTCTCGGGCAGATCGAGTGTGAGCTCGGCCTTCTCGAGATCGATCCTCGGCACATAGTCTTCGGCGAAAGGCACCAGGACCGTCTCTTTCACGCCGTCACGGCGGATTTCGAGAAGATCGCCGGCGCCGTAATTCGGCACCGCGATCACCGTCCCGAATTTCTCGCCGCTGGCACTCACCGCCGTCACCCCGATGAGATCGGCCAGATAGACCTCATCACCCTCGGGTTCCGGCAATTGCGCGCGCTCGAGAAACAGCTCGGCCCCTTTCAGGGTCTCGGCCCGGTTGCGGTCGCGCACGCCCTTGAGGACGGCGATGAAGCCTTCCTTCTGGGCTCTGAGCTTCTCGATCTCGAGGCTTTCGCCCCGCGCGGTGATGAGAGGCCCATAGGAGGCGATCGCCTCGGGATCGCCGGTGAAGCTCCTGAGCTTCACCTCGCCCTTGATGCCATGCGCAGCCGTAATGACACCGGCCAGCACTTTAGCGCCGGGCGCGACCATCCCTCAGTCTCAGCTCTGCGACGCGGCGGCAGCTTCAGCGGCCTTGGCGGCGGCGTCGGCGGCAGCCTTCTCGCGCTCCTGGCGCTTCTTGCCGGGCAGAGCCTTCTTCGGGTTGTTGCGGGCGTCACGCTTCTTGAGGCCGGCCTTGTCGAGGAAGCGCAGCACGCGGTCGGTCGGCTGGGCGCCCTTCTTCAACCAGGCGGCGGCCTTCTCGGCGTCGAGCTTCACGCGATTCTCGTCGGTCTTGCCGAGCATCGGGTTGAAGGCGCCGACGACGTCGATGAACTTGCCATCGCGCGGCGAGGCCGCATCGGCGACCACGATGTGGTAATAGGGCCGCTTCTTGGTGCCGGCGCGCGACAGTCGGATCTTGAGGGACATTCTAGTTCTCCTTGGAAGTTTCAGTATTGGTTATGCAGATAGACGTGGTGTTTTTTGCCTTTGAGGAGGAATTCACCCTCCCTCCTGGCGCCAAGCTTCTCGGCGACGCGCTGCGAGGCCGTGTTGCCGGGATCGATGTAGCTGACGAGACGCGCAAGCTTGAGGGTGCGATAGCCGTGCGCGCGGGCGCGCTCAGCCGCTTCGCTGGCAAAGCCCTTGCCGCGGAATTCCGGCATGATACCCCAGCCGATTTCCGGATCGCCCCAGCCGTCGGGAAACCATAGACCGCACTGCCCGGCGAATTTTCCGCTCGCGCGGTCCTCGAGGGCCCATGGCCCGTAGCCGCGCAATTGCCAATGGCCGATGAAGAGGCCGACACGGCGCCAGACATCGCTGCGCGCGACATCGCCGCTGTCATAGACAGTGACCGATTGCGGGTCGCGATAGAAGTCGAAGAGCGGATCGACGTCGCTTTCGCGCCACTGGCGCAAGCGCAGCCTTTCTGTCTCGAATTCGGGATGGGCCATGTCATTTCTTCTTGCCCAGTCCCGGCAAGCCTTTGAAGGTGGGCCCGCCCAGGCCCGGCAGGCCGCCAAGACCCGGAAGTCTGCCCGCGCCGAGCCCCGGAAGGCCCGCCGGCAGCTTCGGCATGTCGGGGAGTGCCCCGCCCTGCATCATGTCCTTCAGCTCGGCCGGGATCGCATTGGGATCCATCTTGGCGAGCTCGGCCTGCATCTTTTCGAGCTCCGCCGCGTCGGGGGCGCCCTTGCCGCCGAACATGCGGCTCATCAGGCCTTTGCTGCCGCCCATCTTCTTCATCATATCCGCCATCTGGATATGCATCTTGAGCAGCCGGTTGATCTCCTCGACCTTGGTGCCCGAGCCCGCCGCCACGCGCTTCTTGCGCGACGCGTTCATCACCTTGGGGTTGCGCTTCTCGAATTTCGTCATCGATCCGATGATCGCCATCTGGCGTTTCAGCACCGAATTGTCGAGATCGGCGCCTTCGAGCTGCTTCTTGATCTTGCCCATGCCGGGCAGCAATCCCATCATGCCCGACATGCCGCCGAGCTTCTGCAGCTGGCGCAGCTGATCGGCGAGATCCTCGAGATCAAAGGCGCCCTTCTTCATCCGCTCGGCGATGCGCTTCGCCTTCTCGGCGTCGATCGTCTGCGCGGCGCGCTCGACCAGGCTGACCACGTCGCCCATGCCGAGAATGCGCCCGGCGATGCGCTGCGGGTGGAAATCCTCGAGCCCGTCGAGCTTCTCGCCGGTGCCCATGAGCTTGATCGGCTTGCCGGTGACGGCGCGCATCGACAGAGCGGCGCCGCCGCGGCCGTCGCCGTCGATACGGGTCAGCACGATGCCGGTGATGCCGATCTTCTCGTCGAAGCTCTTCGCCAGATTGACGGCGTCCTGTCCGGTCAGCGCGTCGGCGACCAGCAGCGTCTCGTTCGGCTTGGCGATATCGCGCACCGCGGCTGCTTCGGCCAGGAGCTCCTCATCGATATGGAGACGGCCTGCGGTGTCGAGCATGACCACATCGAAGCCGCCGCGCCGTGCTTCCGACATCGCCCGCTTGGCGATCTCGACCGGCGTCTGGCCCTTGACGATGGGGAGCGTCTCGACGCCCGTCTGCTGGCCGAGAATGGCGAGCTGTTCCTGCGCGGCGGGCCGCCGCGTGTCGAGCGAGGCCATCAGGACTTTGCGCTTCTCGCGCTCCTGCAGGCGCTTGGCGATCTTGGCGGTGGTGGTCGTCTTGCCCGAACCCTGCAAACCCACCATCAGGATCGGCACCGGCGGCGAGGCCCTGAGATTGAGTGCAGCACCTTCCGAGCCCAGCGTCTCGACCATCGCATCATGGACGATCTTGACGACCATCTGGCCGGGGGTCACCGATTTGACCACTTCGGCGCCGACCGCCTTTTCCCTCACCTTGTCGATGAAGCCACGCACCACATCCAGCGCCACGTCGGCTTCGAGCAAGGCCCGGCGGACCTCGCGCATCGCCGCATCGACATCGGCCTCCGACAGCGCACCGCGCCCGGTGAGCTTGTCGAGAATGCCGGAAAGCCGCTCTTGCAGTGTGTCAAACATACTCGTTTCCTTTAGAGCCTTCCCGGTCGGATCATCCGATCCGACCGGGTAAAACGCTCGAAAACATTAGTCCTGCACGCTTCCTTATCGCCAAAGTCGAACAACTTTGGCGGGAAGCGCGCCACTCAAACGCAAAAAACACCCGGGGGCGCCACGCGCTGCCGGATGCCGGCTCATCACCTCCCGGGATCAATCCCATGTGTGATAAGGCCCTGAGACGTTCAAGCGTCTTGAAATTCAGGCGTGTTCTAGAGACAGGGCCCACAAAAGTCAATCTTAAGCCCTGATAGGACGATCCCCCTATGTTAGGTGCCGGCAAACCTGGAGAGCGGCCGCCTCGCCAGAGAGCCTGGCCCCGGCACAGGTCTGGACAAGCGTTCCCCCCAGTGCCTCGCCGGCGAAGAAGATGCGTTCGCCCACCGGTTCCATCAGGCTTTTGCGGGCCCCGGCGAAGCCGGGCCGCGCCGACGCATAGGCGCCCCGTGTGAAGGGATTGGCGCCCCAGTCGGTCATGGCGGTGCGCCCGATCTGCTTCTCGATGCCTGCGCCGAAGGTGCGCGCCAGGTTCTGCACCGCGAAGTCGACCGCCGCGGCCTCTCCCGCCGCCGACAGCTCCCAGGCGAAGTCGCCGCCGACGAAGCCGACGACCAGATCGCAGTCGAAGGGGAAGCACAGGAAATAGACATCGTGATGCCCGTGGCGCTCGATGAGAACGTCCTCGAAGGGCCTGAGGCCCAGCCGGTCGCCTTTGATCTCGAGCGGGATCTTGGTGAGAAGCCCCATCGGCAGATTGTGGATCGCCTCGTCCTGCGCCAAGGGCAGATCCGGCGAAAAGCGCAATCCCCCGAAGGCCAGAACACCCGTCGACACGGTCACGATCGCCGTCTTGGCCGACACCTCGCCGCGCGGCGTCTCGGCGACGACGCCGGGCCCGTCCCAGCGCAGCCTCTTGACCGGCGTATCGAGCTCCACCGCGATCGATTTCGCCCAATTGGCGACGATGGCGCCGAAGCCTTCGCGCACCAGGAAATTGGGATCGAGATCGGCCGCCGACATGAGGTCGGCCACCGATATTTCATCCGTATCCTGAGCAAAATCCATGGGCCCGGCATAGGTCGCGGCCGCCGCGCCTATGGAGCTCACCTCGAGCAGCTCGGCGAGCCTGTCGCCCTTCGCGGTCTTGTGCTCGAGGACAGAGGAAAGCTCGAAATCGGCCTTGAACATCTTCGCCATCTCGACCGCGGTGGCGCGCCGCGACCCAAAATAGAGCCGGTCGAGATTGAGATCGTGATGCTGCAGCGTGGCGCCTTGCGCGATGGCCTCGTCGAAGAACGGATTGCGGTCGGCGGCATGGAGCCAGGCGCAGCCCCAGTCGAAGGGCACGCCGAATTTGTCGCTGACGGTCAGGGCCCGCCCGCCGATGCGGCTCTGCGCTTCGAGCACGCGCACGCTCTTGCCTTGGGCGATGAGCGCCTTGGCGGCGCCGAGGCCGGCGGCGCCGGCGCCCACGATCAGGACATCTGCTGCTGACGTCATGCTGCGCTCCCTAGATCACGATCACTTCAGGTCGGTTCGACCTGAAGTGATAACGTGATCGGAATCTTATGTTTAGCGCGTGATCGGACGGAAAACCGGTGCCACTTTTCCTGATCACGCGCTAGCGCCCTCTCCCGTAACGTCAGAATGTCTTGACGGACTGCCTTAGGCAAGCCTCAATTGGCCGGCGACAGCAGCAGCCCTCTCCGCGACCGGTCCTCCTTCACGAAATAGACCATGATGCCGGCCAGCACAGCGGTGCCGAAGGCGGCCCACCACATTTCCGTGTAGCGGGCGAAGAGGTCGAACAGATAGCCGCCCATGAAGGAGCCGAGCGCGCCGCCCAGCGCATGGCCGCCGCTGATCAGTCCCATGGCGAGGCCCATGATCTTGAGCCCCAGATGCGAGGCGGCGAGGCTGGCGGTCGGCGGCACCGTCGAATAATCGAAAATGCCGTAGATGAAGGCGAAGAGGATCAGCATCTCGTAGCTCGTGCCCACCTGCATGAGGACCAGGAACGAGAAGGAGCGCACAATATAGATGGTGCCCAGAAGCAACGGCCGGTTGACCCGGTCGGTGAGCCAGCCCGACAGGAACATGCCGCCGAGATTGATGGCCATGATGGCGCCATAGACGCCCGAGGCCGGCACCGGGGGAAGCCGCAAAAGGCGGCATAGGGCAGGAAATGCGTCTCGATGGCGCCGGTGGTGGTGACGCCGCAGATGAAGAAGCTCCAATAGAGTATCTGGAAGGTCGGATTGGTGAGCAGGAATTTGAGCCGCGTCCACAGCGCCTCCTGCGGTTCGGCGAGCACCGCCTTGTCCTCTGCCTCTGCCCCTGCCGGCGGCTTGAGCGCCACCCAGATGACCGCCGCCATGACGAGGCAGACCACCGCGACCGCGACGATGCTCCACCGCCAACTCACATAAGCGAGCCCCGCGGTGACGAGCGGAACAGTGACGAACTGTCCGGCGGTGGCGCCCGAATTGGCGATGCCGGTGGCAAGTCCCCTCTGCTCGCTGAACAGCTTGGCGACGGCGGTCGAGATCAGATGCATGTTGGCGGTGGCGAAGCCCACGCCGCCGACGAGCCCGTAGCCGACAATATAAAGTGCGGCGACCGGATAGGCGGCGAAGATCAGAAGGCCTGCCGCCACGACAAGCAGCCCCAGGGTGAGCATGAGACGGGCGCCATAGCGGTCGGCGAGATTGCCGGCGATCGGCGCCACGATGGCGATCATCACCAGCGCCACCGATTGGCCCGTGCCGATGAAGGTTTTCGACCAGCCGAGCGTTCTCGTCCAGTCGTCGGTCATGATGGCGACGACCTGGCGCGCCGACATCACGATGGAAAGGACGGCGAAGCACAACCACACCACGACCCAGGGATTGATCCGGCGCGCGATGTCTGGGGAAGAGTCGGAAATGCTGGTCATGCCCGGCAGATGGCCAGCCGGGCAAGCGTCAGTCCAGCGAATTTATTTGATGAACCCATCGCGGATGCTGATGGATCGGATTCCCTTATACCCTCGCCCCCAATGCGAAGCATCGGGAGGGTGAGGGGGAACTGACAGCAGTCACTCTGACAATTCACCAGGATCGTGCTGCTGGTTTCCCCCTCACCCTAACCCTCTCCCCCGCAGGGGGAGAGGGGATCTTTCAACAGCGATTTTCAAATACGCTGTCTCAAAAAGGCAACCAAATGCGCCGCCATGAGAAGGTGGAACTAGCTCTGCGGCCGGTTGCGCAGCGCTTCGGCCTGCGCGTAGAAGCGCTTTTCCCATTCCTTGTGATTGTCGAGGCCTTCGCGGATGAACGGCGTGAACAGCGCGATGTTCATCAGCAGCCAGTTGACGAAATTGCCCGGGAAACGCATCGGCTTCACGAAATCGACGAACAGCACGACCCGCGTCTTGTCGGAATGGTTCCACGCCTCGTGCTCATAGGCGTCGTCGAAAATCAGGACCTTGCCTTCGCTCCAATGGCAAATCTGGTCGTTGACCCGGATGGCGATCTTGTCGCGCGGCTCCGGCACGATCATCCCGAGATGCATGCGCAGCACGCCATTATAGGGGCCGCGATGGGCGGGGAGATGCTTCCCCGGCTCGAAGATCGAGAACATGGCAGTCTTGAGTCCCGGGATGGCCTGCACGGCCTTCCAGGTTTCGGGGCACTGCGCGATGTTCTGTTCCGACTTCATGCCGAAGGCGAGCAGGAAAAAGGTCTTCCAGCCCTGGTCGGTGCTGATCGTCTTCACGTCGGACGAGATGTCCTGGAAATTCGGCAGTTCCGACTTGCGCACCAGCACGCGCTCGAGCTCGGCCCGGATCGCCGGGTACGCCTTCTCGACCTCGGCCGCCCAGGGGAAGGCCTTGTTGTCGTAGACGGGCGGATTGCCGAGCTTGGCGCATTTCAGATTGAGCTTCTCGGCCTTGGCGACGATGTTCATGAAGAAGCGCGTGACGGCGCTCGGTCGGTCCATGGGAGCGACGCCGGCGGTTCCGAATTTTTGCTGGGCTTCCTCCTGCTTCGCAGGAGAGAACGCACGGTCCGTGGTATTTGCAGTCATGATGTCACCGGTTATGGCCGCATCGTGGCGGCTCTATGGCAGAAACTTTGCTTAGGTCACGACCGCTTCAGACCCTACGCCCGAAATGGTAAACATGATCGAAATCCTGTATTTAGTGCGCAATCGGACGGCAAACTGCGGACCACTTCTCCTGATTACGCGTTAGGGGTTAGCAAAAGGCTAGCCTTTTCTGGAGCTTTCACCATATAAACCGGCCATGAACGGGTTGGCACCCATGCAATTCCGCAAGATGAACGGGCTCGGCAACGACTTTGTCGTGCTCGACGCCCGCTTGCGCCCGCTATCCATAAGTCAGGACAAAGCCCGCGCCATAGCCGACCGTAAATCCGGCATCGGCTGCGACCAGCTCATCGTGCTGGAGCCGTCGAGCACGGCCGATGTCCTCATGCGCATCTGGAACAATGAGGGCTTCGAGGTCGAATCCTGCGGCAACGCGTCCCGCTGCATCGCCGACATTCTCTTCGAGGAGAAGCGCAAGACGCTCGCCACCATAGATACCAAGGGCGGTTTCCTCGTCTGCGAGAAGGGTGGCGACGGGCTGGTGACAGTCGACATGGGAGCTCCCCGTTTCAGCTGGCGCGACATCCCCTTGTCCGAACCCTTCGCCGACACCCGCCATATCGAACTTCAGCTGGGGCCCATTGACGCGCCATTGATCCATTCGCCCTCGGTCGTGAATGTCGGCAATCCGCATTGCATCTTCTGGGTCAAGGATCTGGACATTGTCGACCTCGCCAAGGCCGGGCCGATGCTCGAGCATCATCCGCTCTTCCCGGAGCGCGCCAATATCTCGCTCGCGAGGGTCGACGCCAAGGATCATATCACGCTCAAGGTGTGGGAGCGCGGCGCCGGCCTGACGCGCGCCTGTGGTACAGCCGCCTGCGCCGTCGTGGCGGCGGCGGCCCGCATCAAGCTTACGCACCGCAAAGCCACCGTGACTTTGCCGGGCGGCGACCTCCTCATCGATTGGCGCGAAGCCGACGATCACATTTTGATGACCGGGCCGGTCACTTATGAATATGAGGGTGTACTGCCCGCTCATCTCACGGTGTGATGACCCATGTCGAAACCGGACATCATCACCTTTGGCTGCCGTCTGAACGCCTATGAATCGGAAGTGATGCGCCATGAGGCCGAGAAGGCCGGCCTCGAGGACGCGATCATCTTCAACACCTGCGCGGTGACCGCGGAGGCGACGCGCCAGGCGCGCCAGGCCATCCGCCGCGCCCGCAAGGACAATCCGCAAGCGCGCATCATCGTCACCGGCTGCGCCGCCCAGACCGACCCCGCGATGTTCGCCGCGATGGCGGAAGTCGACCTGGTGCTCGGCAACCAGGAAAAGCTCGACGCGAAGAACTATCGTGTCGCCGATTTCGGCCTTTCGACCGAAGAGCGCGTCAAGGTGAACGACATCATGTCGGTGCGCGAGACAGCACTGCACATGATCGACGGCTTCTCCGAGCGCACCCGCGCATTTGTGCAGATTCAGAACGGCTGCGACCATCGCTGCACCTTCTGCATCATCCCCTTCGGACGCGGCAATTCGCGCTCGGTGGCGGCCGGCGAAGCGGTCGAGCAGATCCGCCGCCTTGTTGCCAACGGCTATTCGGAGATCGTTCTCTCAGGCGTCGACATCACGTCCTGGGGCTCCGACCTGCCGGGCAAGCCGCGCCTCGGCAATCTGGTGCGCCGCATCCTCAAGGCGGTGCCGGATCTGAAGCGTTTGCGCCTTTCCTCGATCGATTCGATCGAGGCCGATGACGACCTCATGCGCGCCATCGCCGAGGAGGAACGGCTGATGCCGCATCTCCATCTCTCGCTGCAGGCGGGCGACGACATGATCCTCAAACGCATGAAGCGCCGGCATCTGCGCGACCATTCGATCGCTTTCTGTCGGGAGGTGCGCCGGTTGCGCCCCGACATCGTCTTCGGCGCCGACATCATCGCCGGCTTCCCGACAGAGACCGAGGCGATGTTCGAGAATTCGCTGCGGATCGTCGAGGAATGCGGCCTGACCTATCTGCATGTCTTCCCCTTCTCGGCGAGACCCGGCACGCCGGCGGCGCGCATGCCGCAACTGGCGAAGCCAATTATTCAGGAGCGTGCCAGACGCCTGCGCGAGAAGGGCAAGGCGCGGCTCGACACCTTCCTCGGCCAGGAAGTCGGCGCCTCGCGCTCCATCCTCATCGAGACCGAGAGCACCGGCCGCACCGAGCATTTCGCCGCCGTCAAATTCGTGCAACGCATGAGCGCCGGCGCCATCGTCCGCGCCACCGTGACGGGCCGCGGCGCCGACCATCTCGAGGCGAGCCTCGCCGCATGAGTGGTTTCTTCAAGAAACTCTTCACGCGGGGCTCGAGCCGCGAGGATCCGGCACCGCCGCCGGCACCCGAAGCCGAGATCCCGCCGCCCGCCACGGAAATTGTCTCATCGCCGGATCCGGAACCGGCTCCCCCTGCTCCGGATCTCGTGCCTGTTGCGCCGGAACATGTTGCACTGCAGCCGGAACCCGAGCCCGAGGTCGCGCCGCAACAGCGCGGCGGCTGGTTCGGCCGGCTCACGGAAGGCCTGGCGAAATCCTCGCGCTCCCTCACCGGCTCGATCACCTCGATCTTCACCAAGCGCAAGCTCGATGCGGCGACGCTCGGGGAGCTCGAGGACGCGCTGATCCAGGCCGATCTCGGCGTCGCGACGACCGCTCGCATCATCAGCGCGGTTTCGGCTGGCCGCTATGACAAGGAGATCGAGCCCGAGGAGGTGAAAGCCATTCTCGCCGGCGAAGTGGCGAAGGTGCTGAAGCCGGTCGAGGTTCCTTTCAGTTTCGGCACGCAGAAGCCGTTCGTCATCCTCGTGGTTGGCGTCAACGGCGCCGGCAAGACCACCACCATCGGCAAGCTCGGCGCCATCGCGACGCGCGAGGGCCACTCGGTCATGCTGGCGGCCTGCGACACCTTCCGCGCCGCTGCCATCGAGCAACTGACCGTCTGGGGCAAGCGCATCGGCGCCAAGGTCATCTCGCGTCCCACCGGAGCGGACGCCGCCGGCCTCGCCTTCGACGCGATGAAGGAGGCGCAGGACAGCCGGACCGACATCCTCTTCATCGACACCGCCGGACGCCTGCAGAACAAGGCCAACCTCATGGCCGAGCTCGACAAGGTGGTGCGCGTCATCAAGAAGCAGGATGAAACGGCGCCGCACGCCGTCCTGCTGGTGCTCGATGCCACCACCGGCCAGAACGCCATATCGCAGGCCGACGTCTTCACCAGGGTCGCGGGCGTCACCGGCTTGATCATGACCAAGCTTGACGGCACGGCGAGGGGCGGCATTCTTGTCGCCATCGCCGAAAGGTTCAAGCTTCCCATCCACGCCATCGGCGTCGGCGAGCAGATCGAGGATCTGCAGCCTTTCGATGCCGATGCCTTCTCGCGCGCCATAGCAGGTCTCGCCGAATGAACCCCTTGGTCAAAATCCTCATCGAAGCGGGCCCGCTCGTGGCCTTCTTCCTGTCCAATTGGCTGGCCGGCATCTTCTGGGCTACCGGCATCTTCATGGCCGCGACCGCGATCGCCCTGCTCCTGTCCTGGCTGCTCACGCGCAAGCTGGCCGTCATACCGCTGATCAGCGCCGGCTTCGTCGCGATTTTCGGCGTCCTCACTCTGTGGCTCCACGATGAGACTTTCATCAAGGTGAAAGTCACGCTGATCAACGCCCTGTTCGGCGTCATTCTCCTCGGCGGTTTGCTCTTTGGACAGACTTTCCTCAAATATGTCATGGGCGAAGCCGTCAAGATGACCGAGCAAGGCTGGCGCGCCCTCACCATACGCTGGGGAATATTCTTTCTGCTCGTCGCTCTCGTGAATGAGGTGGTGTGGCGGATGGTCTCGACCGACAACTGGGTGAACTTCAAGCTGGCGCTTCTGCCGGTCACGCTCGTTTTTGCCCTCTCCCAGGCGCCAATGATGACCAAACATATGATTCAGGACGACCCCAAGCCCCCTCAGTAACCGGTCTGGTCACACTTCGCGACCACTCCGTATGCGGACAATACGGTTGTGCGGCCGCGGTCATGTCGCTTCTCGCAATTGCACAAGAGCATGCGCTTTATCCCCTTGCCGTCGCCGTTGCGAGGCGCTAGGACAAATGGCTTCGGGTGACGGTAACGATAAGCTCTTGCAGTTTCGGGGCAAGAAAGCGGGGCAAACCATCCGGAATGAGGCATCAAAAGATACGCGCGGCGAAGCTGGCGGCTCGCGGTGTGGCAGGAGTAGGGGTCGATGACAGGCAACAAAGATGTGAAGCAGCTTTCGCGCTCGCCGTATCATCTTTTGAAGAGAGCAGCTCAGTATGCTGCCTATGTTTATCAAGGTGAGGTGGGCAAGGCCGGCCTCACACAGCGCCAATTCACCGTTCTTATAGCCGTCGACCAGAATGAAGGCGTCAGCCAGACGGCTCTGGTGAAGATGACCGGGATCGACCGCTCGACGCTGGCCGATCTCGTCGCCCGTCTTCTGGCGCAGGGCTATCTGCAACGCCGGCGTACCAAGGACGATGGACGCACCAATTCGGTGCGCATCACCTCCGCCGGCAAGCGCATGCTGAAGCTGGCGCAGCCGGGCGCCGACGAGGTGGACAAGCAGGTGCTTTCCGCGATCCCGGCAAGCCACCGCAAATCCTTCACCGAGGCATTGAGTCTACTGGCCGCCGAAATGGACCGCATCGAGGACGAGAGCGAGGTCAAGCCCGCCCTCAAGATCAAGAACCGCCGGCGCGCCTGATTTCTTCGACTTTAGGAATGATCTGATTTGTGAGGGCTTCTCGCGTGAGAGGCCCGATCCATTTCATGCGGATCGTGCCGGTGCCGTCGACGAGGAAGTTCTCCGGCACGCCATAAACGCCCCAGTCGACCGCCGCCCGGCCCTTGGGATCGGAGCCGACCGCCGTGAAGGGAATGCCGAGCGTGACCAGGAACCGCCGGGCATTCTCCGGATCATCCTTGTAGTTGATCCCGACGACGTTCAGATCACCGCGCGCCGCGAGTTCCATCAGGAGAGGATGCTCCTCGCGGCAGGGCGGGCACCAGGAGGCCCAGACATTGACGAGCGTGACTTCGCCCTTCTTGAGGTCGTCGCTGGAGAGGCCAGGCAGGCCGAGACCTGCGACCGGCGGCAGCGAGAAAGCCGGAACCGGCTTATTGAGGAGTACCGAAGGCACCTCAGACGGATTGCCCGACAGGCCCCGATAGAAGAGAACCGCCAGGAGAGCGAAGGCGGCAACTGGCAGGATGGTGAGCCAGGTGCGCCTGCGGGGCAGACTAGCCTCGGCCATGTTTGCTACCTTTGTTGCGTTCGAGCGCCGCGATTTGCCGCTTCAGCTTCCGGTCCCGTATCAGGACGCAGGTGGCGAGCAGGATGAGCCCGGCGAAGCTCACCGCATAGGCGGCGACCACGAAGGCGACATGGGCGGCGTTCCAGTCCATCACCGCCCCTCGATCCCGGCCAGGCGCAGTTGGCGCAGTTTGCGCTGGGCGATCTCGCTTCTCATCGCGACGAGGAGCAGCCCGGTGAAGAGCAGCATGTAGGCGAGCGCCATGACGAGCAGCGGCCACAGCATGCGCGCATCGATGGTGGGGCCGTCCATGCGGAAGACGCTGGGGCCCTGATGCAGCGAGTTCCACCAGTCGACCGAGAACTTGACGATCGGCACGTTGATGAAGCCCGCTAGGGCGACGACGCGGGCGATGAGCGCGGCGCGATGCGGATCCTCGATTGCCTGCCACACCGCCATATAGCCGAGATAAAGCAGAAGCAGGACGAACATCGAGGTCAGTCGCGCATCCCACACCCACCAGGCGCCCCACATCGGCTTGCCCCAGAGCGAGCCGGTGATGAGCGACAGAAGGCAGAACATGGCACCGATGGGTGCCGCCGCCTTGGCCGCCATATCGGCCAGGGGATGCCGGAACACCGCCGCCATGGCGCTGGCCGCCGCCATGGCGGTGTAGACCATGAGCGCCATCCAGGCCGCCGGCACATGCACGAACATGATGCGGACCGTCTCGCCCTGCTGGTAGTCGGGCGGTGCGGTCACGAGCGACATATAGAGCCCGGCCGCGAAGGCCAGGATCATCGCCCCCCAAACATAGGGCAGGAGCGCTTCGGCGAGCTTCTGGAACCGGGCCGGATTAGCGAATTTCTGCATGGTTGTATTTTAGGGGGCTCATATCATTTCAGATAGGCGCGCAACGCCGCAGCGGCGGCGACCGGCACCAGGACGAAACTGGTCAGCGCCAGCGCGGTCAGCATCAGCAGCGACGGCTTGACAAGCTCGCTGGAGGAACTCGCCGCCACCCCGAAAATGAGGCAGGGCACATAGAAGGGGAGGATCAGCAGCGACACCAGAAGCCCGCCGCGCCTGAGCGCCACGGTGATCGCCGCCCCCAGTGCGGCAAGCAGCGAGAGGAACACCGAGCCCAGGATCATCGCCAGGCTGAGCGGCAGGATATCATACGTGTCGAGATTGATGAGGAAGCCGAAGAAGGGTGCGGCGATCGCCAGCGGCAAGGAGGTGGTGAGCCAGTGCGCCATCGCCTTGGCCAGCACCACGAGCTCCAGCGGCACCACGCCGAGCGCCATCGCGTCGAGCGAGCCATCCTCGTAATCGGCCTGGAAGATCCGCTCCGCCGAAAGCAGGACGGAGAGCAGGAGCGCGATCCACAAGGCGCCGGGCGCGATGCGCTGCAACAGCGCCTGGTCGGGACCGAGACCCAGCGGCAAGAGCACGATCACCGTCACGAAGAAGCCGATGGCCGTGCCGGCGCCACCGCCCTGGCGGGTCGCCAGCATGAGATCGCGCCGGATGAGCGCCCAGATGAGCTTCATCGAGAGACCCCCAGCACGAGCTTGACGTCAGCTTCGAGGCTGAGCGGCGCATGGGTTGCCACCACCGCGAGGCCGCCGCCCGTCAAGTGGCCGCGCAGCAACCGGGTCAGCCGGTCGAGCGAGGCGGCGTCGAGGCCGACCGTCGGCTCGTCGAGCAGCCACAGGAGCCGCGGCACCAAAGCGAGCCGCGCCAGCGACAGGCGGCGCTTCTGCCCGGCCGAGAGGAGGGCTGCCGGGTAATCGGCGAGCGCTTCGAGATCGAAGGCGGCCAGTGCCGCGTCCATATCCCCGCCACCCAGAAAGTCACCCCAGAATTTCAGGTTCTCGCTGACCGTCAGCGGCGATTTGATCGCCTCCTGATGCGCGCCATAATGCGCCTGCTGGCCGATGCTGAGGTCCTCGCCGCCGCCCGACAGCGTGATCCGGCCGGAAACGGCCTCTCCCAGGCCCGCAATGAGACGCAGAAGCGACGACTTGCCGGCGCCGTTGGGACCTCTGAGCTCCATGAGCTGACCGGAGGAGAGGGTAAAGTTCACGTCGGTGAACACTGTCCGGCCGCCGCGCTGGCAGGCGAGCGAGTCTGCTTGTAATTGGACCATCGTCCACCCGCTTAACCCATCGGGCGGCACGAGGCAAAGGCGGTTCTGGCGGTTCTGCTTGTGTGACCTGCAGCCTTGGCATTGTCATGGAAATGGACCTATATGCTGGGCAAATCCCGCCGACACCAATTTGCACCAAGGATCAGCCATGACTGCTACGTCCCTCGACTCCTTCAAATGCCGCAAGACTTTGAAGGTGGGCGCCAAGACCTATGTCTATTTCAGCCTCAAGGCGGCCGAGAAGAACGGCCTCAAGGGCATCTCCGCATTGCCCTACTCGCTGAAGGTGCTGCTCGAGAATCTGCTGCGGCATGAGGATGGCCGTTCGGTCACCAAGCAAAGCATCGTCAATTTCGCCCGCTGGCTGAAGAATCGCGGCAAGGCGGAAAACGAGATCGCCTATCGTCCGGCGCGCGTGCTGATGCAGGACTTCACCGGCGTGCCGGCGGTGGTCGATCTTGCGGCCATGCGCGATGCGATGCGCGGTCTCGGCGGCAACCCCGAGAAGATCAACCCGCTCGCCCCCGTCGATCTCGTCATCGACCATTCGGTGATGGTCGACTTCTTCGCCAACTCCAAGGCGTTCAAGCAGAATGTCGCGCTCGAATATGACCGCAACGGCGAGCGCTACACTTTCCTCAAATGGGGTCAGGGCGCCTTCGACAATTTCCGCGTCGTGCCGCCCGGGACCGGCATCTGTCACCAGGTCAATCTCGAATATCTGGCCCGCACCGTCTGGACCAAGAAGGTCAAGGAAAAAGGCAAGACCGTCGAATACGCCTACCCCGACACGCTGGTCGGTACCGACAGCCATACCACCATGGTCAATGGCCTGGCCGTGCTCGGCTGGGGCGTGGGCGGCATCGAGGCGGAAGCCGCCATGCTCGGCCAGCCGACTTCCATGCTCATTCCCGAAGTCATCGGTTTCAAGCTCGAGGGCAAGCTGCCGGAAGGCACAACCGCCACCGATCTCGTGCTCACCGTGACGCAGATGCTGCGCAAGAAGGGCGTCGTCGGCAAGTTCGTCGAATTCTACGGCCCGGGCCTCGCCAATCTGGCGCTCGAGGACATGGCCACCATCGCCAATATGGCGCCCGAATATGGCGCGACCTGCGGCTTCTTCCCGGTTTCCGCCGAAACGCTCGACTATCTGAAGAGCACCGCGAGGCCAGCGGCCCAGATCGCTCTCGTCGAGAAATATGCCAAGACTCAGGGCATGTTCTGGACCACGAAATCGGAAGACCCAGTATTCACCGACACGCTTTCGCTCGATCTCGCCACCGTCGAGCCCTCGATGGCCGGCCCCAAGCGCCCGCAGGACCGCGTCACCCTCATGAACGCCGCTCCCGATTTCGCCAATGTCATGGCGAACGAGTTCAAGAAGGCGGAGCAGTTGCACAGCCGCTTCAAGGTGGATGGCGCCAATTATGACCTCGGCCATGGCGATGTGGTGATCGCGGCGATCACCTCCTGCACCAACACCTCCAACCCCTCGGTGATGATCGGCGCTGGCCTCCTCGCCCGCAATGCGGCAAAGAAAGGCCTGACGGTCAAGCCCTGGGTCAAGACCTCCCTCGCCCCCGGCAGCCAGGTGGTGACCGAGTATCTCAAGTCGTCGGGCCTGCAGAAGGACCTCGACAAGCTCGGCTTCGACCTCGTCGGCTATGGCTGCACGACCTGCATCGGCAATTCCGGTCCGTTGCCCGAGCCGATCTCGGAATCGATCAAGAAGAACGATCTCGTCGCCGCGGCGGTGCTTTCCGGCAACCGGAACTTCGAAGGCCGCGTCAATCCGGACGTGCGCGCCAACTACCTGGCCTCGCCGCCGCTCGTCGTCGCCTATGCGTTGGCGGGCTCGCTCAATGTCGATCTGAGTAAGGATCCGCTGGGCAAAGGCAAGGACGGCAAGCCCGTCTATCTCAAAGACATCTGGCCGAGCGCCAAGGAGATCGCCGCCCAGGTGCGCAAGAACGTCACCCGCAAGGCCTTCGCCACCAGATACAAGGACGTCTTCAAGGGCGACGCCGAATGGCGCAAGATCAAGGTCGAGGGCGGCCTCACCTTCAAATGGAGCATGTCCTCGACCTATGTGCAGAACCCGCCCTATTTCGAAGGCATGAAGATGACGCCGGACCCGGTCAGCGATGTGGTCAATGCCCGCATTCTCGGCCTCTTCCTCGATTCGATCACCACCGACCACATCTCGCCTGCCGGCAACATCAAGGTGACGAGCCCGGCCGGAACCTATCTCACCGAACATCAGGTGCGTCCGATCGATTTCAACTCCTATGGCGCCCGGCGCGGCAACCATGAGGTGATGATGCGCGGCACCTTCGCCAATATCCGCATCAAGAACCAGATGGTGCCGGGCGTCGAAGGCGGGATCACCATGCACTACCCGTCCGGCGAGCAGATGCCGATCTATGACGCGGCCATGCGTTATGCGCGCGAGAGCGTGCCGCTGGTGATCTTCGCCGGCAAGGAATACGGCACCGGCTCGTCCCGCGACTGGGCCGCCAAGGGCACCAGGCTGCTTGGCGTGCGCGCCGTGGTGGCGCAGAGCTTCGAGCGCATCCACCGTTCCAACCTCGTCGGCATGGGCGTCGTCCCGCTGCAGTTCAAGGATGGCGAATCCTGGCAGACCCTCGGCCTCAAGGGAGACGAAAAAGTCACCATTCACGGGCTGGCTGAAGGGTTGAAACCGCGGGCCATGCTGCAGCTGATGATCACGGCGCCGGATGGGGCTGGCCGCGTCATCGACGTGCAGTGCCGCATCGATACGCTCGACGAGCTGGATTACTACAAGCACGGCGGCATCATGCCCTATGTGCTGCGCAGTCTGGCCAAGGCGGCGTGAGGCTTGGAGCATCGGCCCGAAAAGCTCGTGGTCGGGCTTGACCCGACCATGCGCAGCGGTTTTCGGATAATCCGATGCGCAAATCAAAGAGTTAGAGCGCCGGATCGATTCTATGTGAGCGTCCGGCGCTCTTGCGCGATGGAGAAGAGCGGGCAACGGTCCTTGCCATCACGCGCCAAACCTGCGATTCCGGCCTCACCCCCTCGTGAGCGGGCTCACTTGAACGTGACTCGAAGGGGTATCATGATTACGTCATATAGGCCGAATGCAGAGTTCCCTTGAACTGACCCGTCGACAGGTGCTGGCGCTCGCCGCCGGCGCCGTGGCGGCCGGTGCCACGGGCCGGATCGCGAAGGCGGACGGCGTGCGTCCGGCCGTCGTCGAACTCTTCACCAGCCAGGGCTGCTCGTCCTGCCCGCCCGCCGATGCCTTCATGGAGGAAGTGCGCGCCATGAAGGACGTCGTGGCGCTCACTTACAATGTCGACTACTGGGACTATCGCGGCTGGCGCGACACGCTCGCCTCGCCGGAAAATTCCAAGCGCCAGTACAAATATGCCAAGGCGCGCGGCGACATGGATGTTTATACACCGCAGATGATCATCGACGGCGTGACGCATGTCGTCGGCAGCCAGAAGAGTGCTGTGATCTCCGCCATCCGGTATTCGCTCAGCAATCCTCCGCCCGTCTGGATACCGGTGTCGATCTTCGCCAATGACGCGGAATTTCAGATCACCGTCGACGAGTCGCCAGCCGATACTCCGGTCCCCGCGGCGAGCCTGTGGTTCGTGTCCGTGGCGCCACGCATACCGGTCGAAATCGAGAAGGGCGAGAATGCCGGACAGAACATCGTCTATCTGAATGTCGTGCGCAAGCTCGTGCCCGTCGGCATGTGGCACGGCGATAAGATGACCCTGGCCTTGCCCAAGGACAGCGTGATGACCGAGGACAGCACCAGCTGCGTCGCTTTGCTGCAGATGAAGCCCCTGGGCCGTATTCTGGGCTGCGCCACCTGGGGCCGCCTGAATTCTTAAACGCGCGTCCCGGCGAAGTGTGATCACTCCTCCGAAAAGGATTCGTGCCAGATCAATATCTTGGAGCAAATCCTTGTCGCCGAAGCCTTCACCTTTGGCGGAATTTGCTCTGACCGCGATCGGGCCCGATATGCTCCGGGGCTCGCAATTCCTATCACAATGATTATATAGTAGGCGCGTGCCTCGGCATCTCGTGAACAGCGCGGGGGGCCGCGTTCGCTCGTGCCCAACACGGAGAATGACAATGTCTTACAAGACCGTTCTCGTCGCCCTCAATGAAATCAATCGCCTCGACGCGCTGAACGACGCCGCCACCAAGGTCGCGAAGCTCGGTGGCGCCTTCGTACGCGGCCTCTATACGATTCCGGCGGCTCAGATCTATCCCTCGACAGGCTTCGAGGCGGTGCCGCAGATGTTCGAAGGCCATCAAACCTTCTTCAAGAACAATTTGGTCAAGGTGAGGAGCGCTTTCGAGATTGCGCTGCAGAAAGCCGGGCTGCAGGGTGAGTTCATCGCCATAGAGGGGCGCTCCCCGCTGATCTCGGATGAAATCATCATCCATGGCAAATCCGCCGATATCATCATCGCCAGCGCCACCGATCCGTCCGAGGTTTCGGGCGTCGAGCTCGACTGCATCGAGCGTGTCCTCATCGGTGCCGGCCGTCCGCTTCTCGTCCTGCCGCGGCGCAACGATCATGTTCTCGAACTCAGCCGCGTGGTCGTCGGCTGGAACGGCGGGCGCGAGGCGGCCCGCTCTGTCTTCGACGCCATACCGCTGCTCCGGTCGGCGCAGTCCGTCCATGTCGTTTGCGTCGATTCCAGGAATGAGGAGCGCGTGACGCCCGAGGAGCCCGGGCGCCGCATTGTGGCGACCTTGCAGCGCCATGACGTGAAGGCCGAGGCGAGGACGATGGAGAGCAGCGGTGAGAGCGCCGGCAAGGCGCTGCTGAAGCACGCTCAGGAGATCAATGCCGGCCTTCTGGTCATGGGCGCCTATGGCCATAGTCGCTTGCGCGAATTCGTCTTCGGCGGCGCCACCCGCCATGTTCTCGACGACATGACGCGTCCTGTACTTATGTCACACTAGCGCGTGGTCAGGAAAAGTGGGTACCGGTTTTTCCGTCCGACCACGCGCTAAACTTAAGTTTCGATCACGTTTATCACTTCAGACCGAACCGGTCTGAAGTGATCGTGATCTAGAGCGCTTCCCGCGAAAGTTGCTCGACTTTCGCGAAGAGGAAGCGCTCCAGATATATGTAGTCGAGCCTCTTTTCCCGTTTTGATCGAATCCTTTGATTCGATCAAAACGGGAAAGGCTCTAGGAGTCCCATATGCCCGTATCGAAAACCGCATTTCTGTTCGATCTCGACGGCACGCTCGTCGACAGCGTCTATGATCACGTGCTGGCGTGGCACGATGCGCTGCTGGCCGAGAATATCGAGCTGCCGGTGTGGCGCATCCATCGCCGCATCGGCATGTCGGGCGGTCTTTTCGCTAACATGCTGCTGCGCGAGACCGGCCTCGAGATCAGCCAGGAGCGCATCGCGAATCTGCGCCGTGTCCATAAGGAATCCTACGCCAAACGCTCGGCCAATGTCAGGCCGTTGCCGGGCGCCAGGGAGCTGCTCGCCTATCTGACCCAGGCGAAGATTCCCTGGGCCATCGCCACCAGCGGGCGCATGGAGACCGCCGGGCCGGTGCTCAAGACGCTGGGCGTCGATCCCGCGAAGACCCCGGTGGTGACGCGCGACCAGGTGCGCTTCGCCAAGCCCGATCCCGACCTCTTCATCGAGGCGGCCGATCGCCTCGGCATCGATATCACTACCGCCTCGGTGGTGGGTGATGCCATCTGGGACATGCTCGCGGCACGCCGCGCCCGGGCGTTGGGCATCGGCCTCCTGTCCGGCGGCTATGGCGAGGAGGAATTGGTGCGCTCGGGCGCCTATCGCGTCTTCGCCGAGCCCGCCGACATGTTGCGCCACATCGATGAGATCGGCGGACGCCAGGTCTGACCGCAATGAAATCCAAGCCCGGCAAACAGGACGAGACGGGCAAGCTGCGCGAAGGCCCGGCCGAATTCTTTTTCAAGGACGGCACCCTCGAATCGGCCGGCAGCTTCGCCAAAGGCGAGAAGCACGGGCCGTGGAAGTATTTCCTGAAGAACGGCAAGCTGAAGGCCGCCGGCGCCTATGAGTTGGGCCAGTTGCACGGCGAATGGAAATGGTACCGCGAGAACGGCAAGCTCATGCAGGCCGGCGCATTCGAGAAGGGCGTCCAGACCGGCCTGTGGCGGCGCTATCATCCCACCGGCGCCCTCTATGACGAGGGACTTTACGACAGGGGAAAGAAGACCGGCGAATGGAAGATCTTCAACGACAAGGGCGGTGTCATCAAGACGACGCAGCACCGAAAGGCCTGAAGCATCGGCCCGAAAAGCTTGTGGTCGGGCTCGACCCGACCATGCAAAGCGGTTTTCGGAGAATCCAACGCGCAAATCAAAGAATTAGAGCGCCAGGGCGATTCCATTGGAATGCCCGGGCGCTCTAGTGTGACGCCCCCGAATGATCACTTTCGAGCAGTACCGCCCGGAAGCGATCGCGATCAGGCGCTTCTTTTCTTCTCCGCTTTCGCTTTCGCTCTTGCTGTCGACGCGATGGATGCCACCGACAGTTTCAAGCCCAGCGCCTTCATCACCTTGAGCATAGTGGCGAATTCCGGGTTGCCCTGGTCGCCGAGAGCCCGGTAGAGACTTTCGCGGTTGAGATTCGTGGTGCTGGCGATGTGCGTCATGCCGCGCTTGCGCGCCACTACCCCGACCGCATTGCGGATCGTCGGTGCATCGCCCGTCGCAACTGCACGTCCAATATAGGCACCCTGTTGCTCCGGCGTGTCCAACTTCCTGGACACATCGAGCTTCTTCTTTTTCATATGCGCAATTCCCCCGTTGGGGCGCTTCACCGTCGCCGTTATCCAACTGTGCATAATTGCAACAAAAATGGCAAGCAGAAAATCATCACGCAAGCGATTAGAAATAATTGAACGCGTCTCGCCAGGTCATCCCAACCAGAGGTGGTGTAACTTATAGGCGGGACGTCTCCGGAGCGGACTTATCACGGTTCCGGCTCGACCGCATGGCGAGCCCTGCCGCCAGAAGGATGGCGGCAAATCCCGCCGTATCAGCCGGGCTCGGCCGGTCGCCCACCAGCAACATGGCCGAGAGGACGCCGACCACCGGCACGGCAAAGCTGAGCAGCGCCGATGTCGAGGCGGAATTCCGGTCGAGAATGGTGAACCAGAGAAGATATGCCGCGGATGTCGCGCCGGCGACGTGAAACAGGAAGGCCCCGAACACGGGTAAAGACAGGAACTCCGGCAGCGCCGGCCGGGTTACCAGGAGACAGACCACCGAGATCACCGCCCCGATCAGGAGCTGGTAGCCGGTCGTCGCCACGGGATCGCCCGCGATCGGCCATTTCTTCTGGATCACGATGCCTATGGCCCAGGCGAGGGCCGCGAGCAGCGACAAGATTACCCCAAGGAATTCTTCTGCGGCAAAGACTGGCGCGGCAAGCAGCGTGACGCCCGCCGCACCGGCCATGAGGGCGATGGCCTTGTCGCGCCCGATGGGCTCGCGCAGGACCAGGGCGGCCAGCAGGGTCGACCAGACCGGCATCGTGTAAGTCAGGATGGCGGCGCGCGACGTCGTGGTGTTGAGCTGCGCGAAGGCGGTGAAGATATTGAAGGCGGCGATGTTGAGCGCGCCGGCGAGCGCCAGCGGAAGCCATGAACCGCGTGCGACGACGAGGCTGCGGCGCAGCAGCAGCGCGGCGCTAAGAAGCAGCACGCTCGCGATGGCGAGCGCGCTGCTCCGCAACACGAAGACGGGAACCTCGCTCAGCACGATCTTGACGGCAGGCCAGTTGAGCCCCCATAGCAAAGCGAGCACGACGGGATAGAAATTCTCGCGCTTCATGCGCCGGCGGCGCTCTAAAGAGACTTGCGGTAGACGATGAAGGAGGAACGCGGCACGATCGTGTCATAGAGCGAGCGCGCCGCCCCATTATATTCCTGGGTCTGCCAATAGAGCCGGAAGGCCCCCTTCTCCTTGGCCTTCTCCTCGCAGGCGAGAATGAGTTTCTTTGCAGCACCCCCGCCGCGCGCCTTGGGGTCGACGAACAGGTCCTGCAGATAGCAGATGGGCTGCGTGCTCCAGGTGCTGTCATGGAAGAGATAGTTGCAGAGGCCGATGACCTCGCCGTCGCTCTCGGCCACCAGCGCCTCGATATTGCTTCCCGGCGTCAGGATCAGCTTCCAGGTATTGGCGGTCGCCTCTTCGGGCACCGAGCCCCGGTAGAACTTGATATAGCCCGCCCAGAGCTCGCGCCATCTGGCTTCATCCTTCGGTTGGGCGGGGCGGATGACGATGTCCGGCATGCGGGAATTCCTCTCTGGCAAAAGGCGAAACTCGCTTTTCCGAGGCGGCCGAGACAGAGCCACTTTGGTGAAAGGAACACAGTCCACCGGCGTGCAGCCGGTTCAGCTTGCCGGGAGAGACTGCCGGTATTTTTCCGCATCCCAGTTGACCAGCGCGAGCTCGTCCTCGCGCGACAGCACTTGCGCCGGATCATTTTCGCTGAGCCTCGCCGTGACATCGGCGAGGCAGCGCGCCATGGCGAGCGCCGCCGGCGTCACACCCTTGGCGAGGAGCACGCCCTTGCCCGGAATGGCGATGAGCTTGGGCTCGGGCCGGCCGGAAAGCCCGATGCGTTCCGCGGCGGATCTCGGATCTTCGCCCGCTTGCGCGACCGCAATCCCCGCCCCCAGAAACACGATATGATCCGGATAGAGCGTGCCCTTGCGCGCCTGGGCGAGGCTCACGGGATCGACGGCCAGCGCATGGATGGACGGATCGGCCGCCAGCTCGTAGCGGCCGTCACGGGCGAGTTCCTCCAGCATCGGCAGATCGGCCAGGGGCATGGCGCGCGCCGGCCTGACCAGTGCCCGCACGACCTCGTGGAGGAGCGCTTCAGCCGCGGCGACCGTTTCGGCGGCGACGACGAGCCCGTGATTGCCAAGGACGAGCACATTCGTGTCGCCTTTGAGCCGCTTGCGGATTTCCGTGGCGAGCGGCAGGCCCGGGCGGCGATAGGGTATGAAGGCCCAATGGAAGGGGGCGAGACGCGGCGCGAGCATGGCTTCGGCGTCGGCACGCACCGCCCAGGAAATCGTCTCCACGCAGTGGACATGCAGGACGATCCTGTGGGCGAAGCTCGCATGTACCGTCGTCTCGATCGACGGCCGGAGACCCAGGCTGTTCAGATCCGTGCGGACGAAATCGGTGCAGCTCTCGCAAGCCGGATCGTCCCTTTCGAGCGCGGCGAGGAGCGGATCGAGTGCCACCGGCACGAAGATGTTGCGCTCGTGCGCATGCTGGAGCCAGGTGCCCGAGGCCTTGATCCACATGGTCCCGTCCTGCTTCAACGATGTATTGCCGCCCGCCGCCTGCACCAACAGGGGATCGGCACCGACCTTGGCGGAGAGCGCCATCAGGCGTGTCATCTCATCCATGCATCCAGCCTTTAAGATATGCCCTGACCGCCTCGATTTCGCTGGGCGTCAGATGCAGCCCGTGCTTGGTGCGTCGCTCTAGAATGTCCTCGGCCGTCTGCGCCCATTCCGCTTCCCGCAGATAGGCGATCTCGCGCTCATAGAGCAGGCCGCCGAAATGCCGGCCGAGATCGTTCATCGATGTCGTGCCATCGAGCAGCCCATGCGCCATGCTGCCATAGAGCCTGGCATAGTGGCGGGCGAGCGGCGCCGAAAGCCATCCATGGCGCGTGCCGAGCTGATCCACGAAGGCCGCAAAGCTTGCCGCACCATTGAGATCACCACCCGGCAGATGCGCGCTGCCCGTCCAGTCGCCGCTCATCTTCGGGAAATGGGAGCTGAGCTTCTGCAGCGCATGCTCGGCGAGCTTGCGATAGGTGGTGATCTTGCCCCCGAAGACCGAAAGCAGCGGCGCCTGGCCCTCGCCGCCATCGATGTCGAAGACATAGTCGCGGGTCACCGCCGAAGGATTGGCGGCATTGTCGTCGTAAAGCGGCCTGACGCCCGAAAAACCCTGGATGATGTCCGAGCGTTTCAGCTCCCGCTTGCTGTAGCGATTGACCACCGCCAGGAGATAGTCGATCTCGCGCTCGTCGATGGCGACATCCTCGGGCCTGCCTTCATAGGGGATGTCGGTCGTGCCGATCAGGCAGAGATTGTCCTGATAGGGATTGACGAAGATCACCCGTTTGTCGTCGTTCTGGAACAGATAGGCATGGGGACCGTCCCAGAATTTTGGCACCACGATATGGCTGCCTTTGACGAGACGGATGCGGCGGGTGGAATTGACGCCGCTCACCTGCCCGAGCACCTCCTGCACCCAGGGTCCAGCGGCATTGACGAGTACACGCGCCTCGACGCGGCGCGCCCCTTCCACGCCCTTGAGGTCGACCTGCCACAAGCCCTTTTCCCGCCGGGCCGAAACGGCGGCCATGCGGGTGAGGATGGTGGCGCCCCGGTCGCGGGCATCAATGGCATTGAGGACGACGAGGCGCGCGTCGTCGACCCAGCAGTCGGAATATTCGAAGCCGGTCTTGAACTCGCCGCGCATGATGGCCCCTTCGGGATCGCGGACGAGATCGATGCGTCGGCAGCCCGGCAGAGTCTCGCGTTTGCCCAGATGATCATAGAGGAAGAGGCCGAGGCGGATCAGCCAGGCCGGACGCTGCTCCGGCGAATGCGGCAGGACGAGGCGCATCGGCCAGATGATATGGGGCGCCGCCTTGAGCAGGACCTCCCGCTCGGTCAGCGCCTCGCGCACCAGCCGGAACTCGTAATATTCGAGATAGCGCAGGCCGCCATGGATGTATTTACCGGATCGCGAGCTGGTTCCCTGCGCCAGGTCGTCCTTCTCGCAGAGCAGCACCTTGAGGCCGCGGCCCGCCGCGTCGCGCGCGATCCCCGCACCATTGATGCCGCCGCCAATGACGAGAAGATCGACCGGCTCCCGCTTGGTCATCACATACCTCCCCAGCCAATCCCCTCTCCCCCTGCGGGGGAGAGGGTTAAGGTGAGGGGGAACCAGGTTGGGTGAAGGACGAACACACTAGCACCTGTTCACGGGAGGCTCGCCGGTGAGATAGCGCCTCACCTCTTCCGCCGCGAGACCCGCCGCATAGGTGACGGTCCTGACCGAGGCGCCGGCGATATGCGGGGTGAGCGTCACATTTTCGAGCTCGAGCAGCGGCCAATCGGCCGGCACCGGCTCGACGGCGAAGGTCTCCAGCATCGCGCTCCTGAGATGCCCGCCCGCCAGCGCTTGGTAGAGCGCGTCGTAATCGACGAGCGGCCCGCGCGCCGTGTTGATGAGGATGGCGGTCGGCTTCATCTGCGCCAGCGTCTCGGCATTGATCATCTTTTCCGTCTCCTTGGTGACGCGCGGATGCAGCGTCACGACGTCGGATCTGGCGAGCAGCGTATCGAGCGCCACCTGCTCGACGCCGTCGGCGCGGTCTGTCGCCGACAATTGCACATAAGGGTCGGTGACCAGGATGCGGCAGCCGAAGACCTTGAGCAGGCGCACGACGCGCGTACCGATCTGGCCATAGCCGATGACGCCGACCGTCATCTCCGACAATTCCTCGCCGGTGCGGTCGGCTCGATAGAGGTCGCCCCGCCACTCGCCGCGCCTGAGCGCATCATGCCCACGGGTGATGAGGCGCGTCTCGGCGAGAATGGCGCCGATGGCGAACTCGGCGACGGCCGACGCATTGCGGCCTGGCGTGTTGACGACAGTGATGCCGCGCTCACGTGCCGCCTTCATGTCGATATTGACCGGTCCGCCGCGCGACACGGCGACGAATTTGAGCGCCGGGCAGCGCGCCATGATCTCGACCGACAGGGGTGCGAGATGCGTGACCAGGATCTCGGCGCCGTCGATCAGGGCCACCGTGTCATCGACACCGCCCATATATTCCTTGAGCCCGTCCATGCCGGCTTGCGCGTAGCCATGCTCCATCGGCTTGTCCGGCCAGTCGAGATCATGCCGCACGATGTCGAGAACGACTTTCGGGCATTTCTCCCTTATCGCCTTCTCGAACATGTCCGAGCGCATGAAATGATCGCCAATGATAACAAGCTTACGCATCATCAAATTGCCTCGCAGTCTGCAGCGCGCGCCAGATGGGTCGCATCCGCTCGCGCGTTTCCTTGTAGATCGGGTAGATTTCGTCGAACATTCGCGCGAGCGCAGCATCGGGCTTCGTTTCGGGCCCGAGCGCCGGCTCGACCCAGTGCGCCGCGCAACTCTCCATGCTGGGATAGATCTTCTGCTGCACGCAGGCCATCATCGCCGCGCCCGCGGCACCCGCTTCCTCGCGTTGCACACTGCGCACCGGCGCGTTGAGCGCACTGGCGAACAATAGCCGCAGCGCATTGGAGCGCGCGCCTCCTCCGGTGAGCCGCACATCCTTAGGGAGAGGACCCATCGCGGCATAGCAGTCGCGCGCGGCAAGGCTCAGACCCTCGAAGACCGCGCGCATCAGGTCGGCATAGCCCATCCCCGCCTCGAGCCCGGTGAACTGCGCTCTCGCCCCCGCGTCGAGGAAAGGCCCGCGCTCGCCAGCTTGCGAAATATAGGGGTGATAGAGAAGCCGGCCGCCGGGCCGCTCCAATATGCGCTCATCGATCCCCTCGATCAGATCACGGCGGCTGCGCTCGACGCCCTGGCTCGCCAGCACGTCGCGGCCGAGATCGAGCATCCAGTCGATATTGAGGGTCGAAGCCATGTTTGACTGCATTTGCGCCAGCATGCCCGGCGCCGGAAAGGCCATGGTGTAGCCGGTCCGCTCTTCATTGAGGCGCACCGCATCAACGCTCGGCGCCAGCCGCATATGCATGCCGGTCGAGCCCGCGATCGAGCAGCCGACTCGGCCTTCGCGGTCGAACAGGCCGCCGCCCAGCGCCGTGCAGACGACATCGACATAGCCGAGCACCATCGGCGTTCCGGCGGCGAGACCGGTGGCGGCCGCCGCGTCGAGGCTCAACCCATGCGCGACTTCCGTTCCCTCGATGATCGGCGGCAGGAGCCGCTTAGCTTCGGGTGCCGCAAGCGCGTCCAGGATCTCCGGCGCATATTGGCGGGTGCGATAATTGCCGAAAGTGAAATTGGCTTCGGAAGGATCGCATACCCGCTCGCCCGTCAGCTTGAAATAGAGCCAGTCCTTGCAATGATGCGCTGAATGGGCGGCGGCGAGCACGTCGGGCGCGTTGCGCTTGAGCCAGGCGAGCTGGACATTCTGTTGGCAGGCATTCACGCCGGTGCCGGTGCGCTCATAGTGGGCCGGATAGGCGTCGGATCGGGTGAAGTCCTCGGCGATCGAAGCGGCGCGTGAATCGAGCCACAGCCAGGCGGGAGCGGCCGGCTCGCCGCCCTTGTCGATGAGCCACATCCCATCGCCCTGCCCCGTCACCGCGATGGCGACGACGCGATGATTGAGATTGTCGATCTTGTCGGCGAGGTCTCGCAAGGTCTGCGCCGCATCTTTCCAGGTGCGCGCCATATCCTGCTCGACGCCGCCATTCTTGAGTGTCTTGTAGCCATTGGCGATGGCCGCGACCGCCAGCTGTTCGCCTCTCGTCGAAAAGGCGACGGATTTGATTACCGACGTTCCGGCGTCGATGCCGATAATTACATCGTCACTCATGCGAGCTCCGCGCCATGGGCGATGGCCTCGCCACTGCCGGCGGAGAACATATGCAGATCATTGGGGGTGATGCGCAGGCGCAGGGTGCTGCCCGGCACCGCCGCGATCTTTTCATGCGAGACGGATACGACGGTGCGCCCGGCGATCTCGGCGGCGATATGGGTCTGGTCGCCGAGCCATTGGCAGGTGACGACGCGTGCCGTGAGCCCGCTCTCGCCGATATGCACCGCATGCGGCCTTACCCCCAACATCAGCCCTTCGTCATTCTTGAGGCGCTGGCGCACGGCGTCCGGGAAATCCCGCGCGGCATAGGAAAGCGTTTGGCCCTCGCCGCCCTCGAGAACGAGCTCGATGGTCTGGCCGTTGTCCTTGACCCGCACCGGCAGGACATTCATCGGCGGCTCGCCGATGAACGAACCGACGAAGAGATTGACGGGGCGCGTCTTCAGCTCCGCCGGCGTCGCATATTGCTGCAGCACCCCGCCTTCCATGACGGCGATGCGGTCGGCGAGCGCATTGGCCTCCGTCTGGTCATGGGTGACGAGGATCGTCGTGCATTTGTGCTCGCGCAGATAATGCTTGATGCGCCCGCGCAGCACGGCGCGCAACTGCGGCTCGAGCTGCCCCATCGGCTCGTCGAGCAGGTAGAGGCCGGCGGAACGCACCAGCGCGCGCCCCAGGCTCGCCCGTTGCTGCTGGCCGCCCGAGACCGAGCTTGGGTATTTGTGCAGCACGTCGCCGATCTCGAGCATTTCGGCCATGGCCTTGACCCGCTTGTTGACCTCGGCGCTCCCAAGTTTCTGAGCCTTCAGCGCGAAGGAGATGTTCTCGGCAAGGGTGAGCGGCGGATAAAGTGAATAGGTCTCGAACGCCATGGCGACGCCGCGTTGCGCCGGCGCCAGCATATGGATGGGGCGATTGTCGAGCGCGATCGAGCCGCGTGTCAGGGTCTCGAAGCCCGCGATCATGCGCAAGGTCGAGGTCTTGCCGCATCCCGAGGAGCCGAGCAATGCGGTGATTTCGCCGGGCTTCACCGTGAAGCTCAGATCTTTCACCGCATGGACCGCACCTGAGCCATAGATCTTGTCGACATTCTGGAGAACGAGCTCGGACGACATCAGGCTCGTCCTTTCGCGAGGGCCGCACCCGTTTCGCGGTCGAAGAGATGGGTGCCGATGGGATTGAAAGTAATGGCGACCTCGCTTTCCGATCTGGGGATGACAGGCGACGATGATGGAAGCGACGCCAGAAGCTCGGCGCCGGCCTTGGTCTGCAGCAGAAGAACGGTGCGTTCGTTGAGCGGCGTCACCGCCATGACCCGCGCCTTGAAGCCATGGCCGGCGCTGTTCGAAACCTCGACCGCCTCCGGCCGGACCCCGAAAGTGACGGCTTTGCCCTTGAGCGGGACATAGGCCTTGTCGACTGCCGCCTTCTCGCCGGCAAGATCGATCGTCGCATCGTCGCCGACGATCGTCTCGACGAGATTGATGGTCGGATCGCCGAACAGCCGCGCCACGCTCACCGTCGCCGGATGGCGATAGATCTCTTCCGGCGTCGCCACCTGGACGAACTTTCCGTTCGCCAGCACGGCGATGCGGTCGGCGAGCGCCATGGCCTCCTTGTAGTCCTGGGTCACATAGAGCACCGTCGATCTCGCCTGGCGCAGAAGCCGCGGCAGCTCGAGGCGCATCTCGAAACGCAGTTTCGCATCGACATTGCGCAAGGGATCATCGAGGAGGAGAAGTTTCGGCGACGAGGCGAGCGCTCGGGCCAGGGCCGTGCGCTGCTTCTGGCCGTTCGACAATTGCCGCGGCGCGTGGCCGAGCACATGGTCGATCTTGAGGAGCTTGGCGACGCGCGCCACGCCGTCCTTGATCTGGCCTTCGCTTTGCGCCCGCGCCCTCAATGGACTGGCGATATTCTCGAAAGCGTCGAGATGCGGGAAGAGCGCGAAATTCTGGAAGGCCATGCCGACATCGCGATGTTCGGGCGCCACATCGGCCATGTCCTGATCATCGATGCTGATCCGGCCCGTGGTCGGTTCCTCGACGCCGGCGATGAGACGCAGGAGCACCGTCTTGCCGGTGCCCGAGGGCCCGAAGATGACGACGATCTCGCCGGCGTCGGCGACGAGTGAGATATCGTCCAGCACCTTGTTGGACTTGAAGGATTTGGAAACGGCGGCGAGTTCGAGATGCGGCATGATCAACCCTTCACCGCGCCGAGCGACAGGCCTTCGACCAGGTAGCGCTGCGCATAGAGGGCAAGCGCCAGGGTCGGTGCGATCGACAGCACGATGGCCGCGGCGATCTGCCCATATTGGATGCCGGACGCGGTCACGAAGGCGAGCGCGCCTACCGTCACCGGCTGCTTGTCGGCTGAAGCGAGGATGAGCGCGAAGATGAAATTGTTCCAGGCGAAGATGAAGGCGAGGAGGCCCGCCGCCGCGATGCCGGGCATGGCGAGCGGCACGGCGATCTTGCGGAAGGTCCGCCACCAGCTGTTGCCGGCGATGCGATAGGCATGTTCGATATCGGGGCTGATATCCTCGAAATAGCCGCGCACGATCCACAGGATCAGCGGCAGGCAGATGAGCTGATAGACCCAGATGAGGCCGATATAGGTGTTGGTGAGGCCGAGCTGCTTGAAATAGAGGCTGAGCGGCAGGAGCACCAGAAGCGGCGGCGCGAAGCGGAAGGACAAGAGCGTGAAGGCGATGTCTTCCCCGAGCCGGAAGCGGAAGCGGGCGAAGGCATAGGCCGCCGGCACGCCCAGGATGAGCGACAGCGCCACCGACAGGGTCGAGAGCAGCACGCTGTTCCAGAGATTCTTCATGAAGGCGATGTCGAGATTGCCGGCCGTGGTTTCGAGCCGGCCGGTGATCAGCGCCGAATAGTTGGTGAGCGTCGGCTCGAAGACGATGCTCGGCGGGATGCGCAGGATCGTCTCGTTCGTCTGGAACGACATCAGCACGATCCAGAAGATCGGGAACAGGAAGAAGATCAGGACGAGGCCGATAAGGATGCCGCGGATGGCGCGCTCGAGGCCGGAAGTGTGGTCCATGGCGTCACGCTCCCCCATGCGCGCGTTCGCGCAGTTTGAGCCACTGTTTGATGAAGACGTTCGACAGCAGATAGGTGATCGCCCACAGGATGATCAGCAGCGCCGCCGAGCGTCCGACATTCGTATACTGGAAGAACTCGAGATAGGACTGGACCTGGAACACCATCAGCCGGTCACCGGGCCCGCCCTGCGTCATCGAATAGATGATGTCGAATTGCTGGATCGAATCGAGGAGGCGGAACAGCGACGCGGTGATGATATAGGGCAATAGCATCGGTAGCGTGATGCGGAAGAAGACGAAGCTCCTGGGCACGCCGTCGAGCGCCGCCGCTTCGAAGGGCGCCTTCGGCAAGGAGCGCAATCCCGCCAGCAGCAGGATCATGATGAAGGGCGTATAGACCCAGACATCGACCAGCGTGACGGTGAGAAGCGCGGTCGAGGGATCGGAAGCCCATTTGAAATTGTGGAAGCCGAGCAGGCTCACGAAGTAGCTGAGAATCCCGAAATTGGGGTTGGTCATGAGCTTCCACATGAGAGCGGCAAGGGCCGGCGCCGTCATCAAGGGCAGGAGCAGCAGGATCGAGGCGACATTGTTGAAGCGGGTCGGCTTCTGCAGGAGGAGTGCGATGCCGAGTCCGAGCAGCAATTCGACGCCGACGGTGAGGCCCGCATACACGAGCGAGATCTTGACCGTGTTCCAGAAGGCCGGATCACTGAGGAAATTGATGTAGTTGTCGAACCAGATGAAGCCCTTGAGGGCAGGCAAATTCAGCCGGAAGCGCAGCAGCGAGTAATAGACGGCGGTGAAGAACGGGATGAGGATGCCGATGCAGACGAGGAGCGCCGGCAGGCTGAGGAGATAGGGCAGTGCGCGGCGGAAGAACCGGCTGCTCGTCTTCGGTTGCGTCACGTGATCGGCTGCCGCGGTCATGATCGTGGCCCGTTCTCCATTTTATTATAGGTCATATCGAGGGGTGCGCAGCCCGGCCGGGGAGGGTCGGCCGGACTGCGCGGGTCGATGCCTAGCCGAGACCGGCATCCTTCAGTTGCTTGTCGATATTGGCGGCGAGCTTGTCGAGGCCCTCATCGACCGGCAGCTCCTTGGCCACCATCTTCTGCAATGTCTCCGCCCACTGCGTGGTGAGGTCGAAGAACAGCGGCTGCGCCGTGAAGTAGATCTTCGCTCCCGGCGCCGACGTGTCGTGCTGGTTGAGATAGCCAGGATACGACTTGTCGATGCGGCTGCGGAACTCCTCATCCTTCCACACCGAGGCGCGGACCGGATTGACGAAGTCCATCTTGCGTGCGCCGAACAGATCGTGCTCGACGGACGAGGCCCACTGCATGAAGTACCAGGCCGCGTCCTTCTGCGCGGAGAAGTTCGAGAGCGCCAACGACCAGATCCATACATTGGGCGTCGGCGCCGAGGCCTTCGGATTGGCGGCGAAGGGTGCATAGCCGATATTGCCCTTCTCCTTGTTGTCGCCGCCATTCATGAAGTAACCGAGAATGTCGGCGTCGAAGATCATGGCAGAGGCGCCGGCGCCGAGATCGGTGCCGACCTGATACCAGGTATAGGTCGACCAGTTCTTCGGCCCCGATTCCTGGATCATCTGCACCCACTGCTTGTGGAAGGCTTTCGATTCGGCCGTATTCATCGCCGCAGTGAGCTTGCCGTCGGCGACGGTGAAGTCTCTCTGGCCGAAATTCGAATAGCCGGACAGGAAGCCCGGATGGATCGTGGCCCAGGAACGCGAGCCGCGCACGCCGACGCCATAGGGCCCGCCCAGATCTTTGGTGAGCTTCGCCGCCGTCGCCACGAGCTCGTCGAGATTCTTCGGCGGCTGGACGCCGGCCTTCTCGAACATCTTCACATTGTAGGAGAGGTTGTTGAGCTCATAGCCCCAGGGGATGCACCATTGCTTGGCGTCCGCCGAACCGAGCTCGCCGCCCGGCACACCGTTCCACGCCGTCGAGGCGCGCAGGCCCGGCAGCACGTCGTCCCAATTATAGGTCGGGTTGGTCTTGGCCGGATCCTTGATGTACTCGTTGAGATCGGCGATCCAGCCGGCGGGACCATAAGTCCAGGTCATATAGGCGCCGGTCATGAAGGCATCATATTCACTGGAGCCCGATGAGAGCGCCGCCGTCACCTTGTCGAAATAGACATCTTCGGGGAAGACGTCATAGGTGACGTCCATGCCGGTCATGTCCTTGAAGGTCTGCAGATTGGCGATCATCGCATCCGCATAGGGATGCTTGTTGAGCAGGAGCTTGAGCTTGGTGCCCTTGTGGGCCATCCAGTCGAACTCCGCCGCCATGGCGCGCGTCTGCGCGGCCGTGAGCAGCATGCCGCCGGCAGCGGCCGAAATTCCGAGCTTGGCCGAAGTGGCGAGCAATTCGCGACGCGAGAGCTTGCCGGCGACGAATGCGTCGAACAGCCCTTTTTCTTTCTCGTACATACCCATTTTCCTCCGTTGGTTTGGACAGTCTTCAGGCCGATACCGTCTTGTTGTTCTTGTCACCGGTTTCTGCGCCCGGTTCGTCTTCCGCCAGTTGCCCGGCGGTTGTCTCGTCGGTGATGAGGCCGGTCAGGAGGCCGCTCTTCAGCACCGCGCGAATGGCTGTGATCTTGTTGCGGCCGCCGGCGATGGCGACCATTTCGCGCCCGCGCAGCAATTCGATGTCGGGGGCGAGCGCCCGCTCCGACAGATCGGTCGGCACGCGCCCGCCATCGGCGGCGAAGAACGAGCCCAGCACCTCGCCGCAGGCACCGGCGCGCGCTACTTCGTCGATCTCGGCGGGAGCGATCATTCCGGCCGACGTGATGAAGCCGGCATTGTCGACCTCGCCGATGCCGACCAGATGGAGAGAGGCCTGGCGCGCCAAGGCCACGACATCGGCAATGCCAAACTGCGACAAGAGCACCGCCTTGTCTTCGACGCTGTTGGCGAAGAAGGGCACCGGGAGGAGATAGGCTTCCGAGCCGGTGCGCTCGGACAAGCGGTGGATCACGTCATAAGGATTGGCGGCGAAGCGGCGCGTGAGGCCGCCGAGCAGCGACACGAATTTCACATGCGGTGCCGGCGACGACGGCAGGAAATCGATCGCCGCGGCCAGCGTTCGGCCATGGCCGACGCCGATAATCTCATGCGCGGCCCGGTCGAGCACATTGCGCAGATAGCGCGCCCCTGCCATGCCCAGCGTCCGCAAGGGCAACTGGCCGTCATCGATATTGGGCACGACCTCGCATTGGCCGAGGCCGAATTTCGCTTTCAGCCTCTCCTCCAGCGCTACGCAGCCGGCGATCGGACCTTCGACAAAGACGCGGATCAGGCCATCGCGGCTGGCGCGCGCGATGAGGCGATGCGCCTTGGTGTTGGGGACATTGAGCTTCTCGGCGATCTCGCCCTGGGTCTGGCCGCCGGCGAAATAGAGCCACGCGGCGCGCGCCGCCAGCGTTGCTTCTTCGTCGACCTGCAGATGTGACCTCGGCTGATCCAACGCTCCCATCCATTTTTGAATTTTTTTTCGTTGCTTGCAATATTTTGCATCGCAGGGCGTGAGTCAACGAAATTCGTCGTTGCGGCGCAGCAAGCCGGCGACGGGGACACACTAGAGGTTTGAAATTAGGGGCACTTTCAGAACTCCCAGGGGGAGACCAGCTTTAAGCCTGTTGTCTTGAAATCAGCGAGGTTGCGGGTGGCCAAGCGCCCACCGTTCACTTGTGCGATGGCGGCAATCATTCCGTCAGGCTCAGACATCGGACGACCCTGCCGTGTCGCAAATCCCATGATCTCGCCATAGGCAAGTGCGGCCTCCTCCGTCAGCCCAAATATCCGACCGGCGAAACGATATCGCCAATCGGACAGGCGCTGTTCCAGCTGCTGAGCGCGCTGGTCCGGTCTTATTTTTTCGATGCCGAAGGCGATCTCGGCGATGGCGACGGTGAAAAGCGCAAGTTCGGCGTCATAGCGGGCGAGCCAGGCGACGACGGCCTCGTTCGGCTGCTTCCTCAACGTCTCGGCAACGACATTCGTATCAAGGAAAATCAAAGATCGATCCCGGTGTGCTTCCGCCGGCTTTCCTTGATGATGGCCTCGAGATCGATGTCTTCGGCGTCACTTGGAGCTGCCATGCGGGCATAAAAAGCTGCTGCCGGTTCGCGGCCCGTTTCACGAATTTCATAGGCCTCCAATGCACGCTCCACGATATCGGAAACCGAGCGGTTTTCACGACGGGCCAGGCGGTGGGCAAGATCCCGCGCTTTGGCGCTGCGCACGGAAAGTTGAGGTTCGGCCATTGGAGATCTCCTTTCGGCCCAATATAGAGGCCGAAAGATTTGCCATCAAGATGGCAAGAGGTGGCTTGATGGCACTCTGGATGAGCCTCTTATCCCGGCGGCTGGCACCGCGTGTAACGCTTTGATTTAAAATCGAAAATCACGCCATTCTGATCGAAGCCGGGGCTCAGCATGGTGAGGACCGACGGCCCCAGCGCCTCAGGCCGGGGCACGCTTTCCGGGTCCTCCTCGGGCCAAGCTTCGGTGCGCAATTCGGTGCGGATCGGACCCGGGCTGATCAGATTGGCCCGGACCGTCGTGCCCTCGATCTCATGCGCATAGACCCCGACCAGCGCTTCGAGCGCCGCCTTGCTCACCGCATAGGGTGCCCAGCCGGCATGGCGCTTCCAGGCGACGCCCGAGGTCACGAACAGCGCCCGGCCGGCCGCGCTTTTCCGGAGCAGCGGATCGAGCCGGTGCAGCAGCCGGAAATTGGCGGTGAGATTGATGGCGAGCGCCGCATCGAAATCCTCCGGCGGCAAGTCACCGACCGGCTGCTTCCTGCCGAGAATACCGGCATTGCCGAACAGTCCGTCGAGCCGGCTGAAACGATGAGCGATCAGCGCCGCCAGCTCGTCGATGTCGCCCGCCTCGCTCATCTCGCAGGCGACTGGCGTCGCGGCGCCACCCAGCGATTTCGCCTCCGCTTCGATCCCGTCGAGGGCCTCGAGCGTGCGCGCCGTCGCCACCACATAGGCGCCCTTCTCGGCCAGCGCCCTGAGCGCGGCGCGGCCGATGCCGCGCGATGCGCCGGTGACCAGGATGACGCGGTCTTTCTGCTCTCCGGCCACGGGATACCTCTCCGAGATCTGACTGTGTTGCGCCTGCGCTTAACCCGTCCTTCGCCGGCGTTCAACCCGGAGCAATACCACTATAATACCACTATACACAGGTATTGCTTTGGTATTATAGCTCGCGGCAAGGGCGGCAAGGAGAGTCGCGGGTGACCGACAGAATTCTGTTCATGGGGGTCGATGGCGGCGGCACGAAATGCCGGGTCCGCCTGCGCGACCGGCAGGGCGAACGCCTCGGCGAAGCGGTCGGCGGCCTTGCCAATCTCTATCAGGATCTCGAGGCTGCCATCGCCACGATCCATGCCACCATGGCCGAAACCATGGGCCAGGCGGGGCTCACGGAGGCGGACCGGCGTTTTATTCATGTCGGGCTCGGCCTCGCCGGCGCCGTCACCGACGAGACGACCGGCGCGGTCAGCCGCGCCTTGCGGGACTTCGCGAGCGTCAACGTCGATGTCGACGCCTATGCCGCCTGCCTTGGCGCTCATGACGGCGCCGATGGCGGCATCGTCATCGCCGGCACTGGCTCGGCGGGCCTCGCTCTCGTCGACGGCCGGCGCCATTGGATCGGCGGCTTCGGCTTTCCTCTTGGCGATCAGGGCTCGGGCGCCATTTTGGGCCGCAGCGCCTTGCGGCGCGCCGCGCTGAGCCTCGACAATCTCATTCCCTCCTCACCCCTGCTTGAGGAAATACTCACGGAATTCCAGCGTGACCGCGACGGTTTCGCCGACTGGGCGCGCCATGCGCTGCCGCGCGACTATGCCCGCTATGCGCCGCGCATCTTCGCCGCCGCCGCGCAAGGCGATCCTTATGGAATCGAGCTCGTCCAGGACGCCGCGCGCGCCGTCTCGCGACTTGCCCGGGAGCTTCTGGCGCGCGGCGCGCCCAGCGTCGCCCTTGTCGGCGGTCTCGCCAGGCCTTTGGCGCCCTATATGCCGGAGGATCTCAAAGTCCATCTGATCGAGCCGAAGCGCGATGCCCTCGATGGCGCGATCATGATGGCGCGCCGGGCCGTCGGCCTCGCAGGCTGGAGCGCATGACCGCCGCGCCTCAACTCTTCGCGCGCGCCCGCATCGCCGCGGGCGGGTCGGCACCGCTCTATCTGAAGCTCAAGCGTCTCGTCACCGACGCCATCGCGCAAGGCGAGCTCGCCGACCGCGACGCCATTCCCGGCGAACGCGATCTCGCCCGCATGCTCGGAATTTCGCGCGTCACGGTGCGCAAAGCCTTTGCCGATCTGGTGGCGGAAGGCGTCCTGGTGCAGCGCCGCGGCTCCGGCACTTTCGTGGCACCCCGGGAAGAGCGTATCGAACTGCCTCTGTCGCGGCTGACGAGCTTCACCGAGGACATGCGCCTTCGTGGCCTCGATACCCGCTCCGACTGGCTGGAGCGCTCGATCGCTTTGCCGACGCCCGAGGAGGCGCTCGTCCTGGCGCTGTCGCCCGGCGAGAAGGTCAGCCGGCTGCATCGCCTGCGCCTCGCCGAGGATAAGCCGCTCGCCATCGAGCGCGCCACCATCCCGCACCGTTTCCTGCCCGATCCGCTCGCCGTCGAGACCTCGCTCTATGAGACACTGATCGAACGGGGCTTGCGCCCGGTGCGCGCCTTGCAGCGCCTGCATGCCGCCGCCCTCGGCAAGGGCGATGGCGACCTGCTTGGGCTTGCCGAAGGAAGCCCGGCTCTCTTCACCGAACGTGTGGCCTATCTCGCCGATGGACGCGTCGTCGAATTCACCCGTTCACACTACCGCGGCGATTCCTATGATTTCGTCGCCGAACTTCATCTCGCAGAAGGATCATGACAGAACATCACACCGACATGGCGCGCGAAGTCGCCGAAGCGCCCGAAGCCGTTGCCCGCATGCTGACCACCAACCGCAGCGCGCTTGCCGAGCTGGGCAAGCTCTACCGGGCGAAAGCGCCGAGCCACATCGTCACCTGCGCGCGCGGTTCCTCGGACTGCGCCGCTTCCTATTTCAAGTACCTGATCGAGATCACGCTGGGCCTGCCCTGCTGCTCCGTCGGCGCCTCCGTCGTCTCCGTCTACGGCGCCAGGCTCGCCTTGCGCGACACGCTGCTGCTCACTATTTCGCAGTCCGGCCGCAGTCCCGACATCCTGGCCTTCCAGGCCGAAGCGAAGCGCGCCGGCATCCCCACCCTCGCCGTGACCAACACCGAGGATTCTCCCTTGGCGCGCGAGGCCGATCTCTGCCTGCCGCTTTGCGCCGGGCCTGAGCGCAGCGTCGCCGCGACCAAGACCTTCATTGCGTCGGCCGCCATGGCGGCGGCACTCGTCGCGGCCTGTGGCGGAGATGCCCGCTTCGCCCAGGCGGTCGAGAAGCTGCCGGAAGACCTGGACCGTGCGCTCGCGATCCGCTGGAGCGAAATGGAGGAGGCCTTCGCGCCGGCGACATCGGCCTATGTGCTGGGCCGCGGCCCTTCGCTCCCGATGGCGCAGGAAGCGGCCCTCAAGCTCAAGGAGACCTCCGGTCTGCATGCCGAAGCCTATTCCGCCGCCGAGGTGATTCACGGGCCCATGGAGCTCGTCGGACCGGGCTTCCCGGTCGTGGTGCTGGCGCCCGAGGACAAGGCCTTCGCCACCACCGCCGACACGGCACGGCGCCTGGCCGAAGCCGGCGCCCATGTGATGACGCCGGACTTTGCCCGCACCAGCGATCCGCGCCTCGATCCCATTTCGATGATCCAGAGCTTTTATGGCAGCGCCGAGCGCATCGCCCGGGCGCGCAACCGCGATCCCGACAAGCCGCGGCTTCTGAAAAAGGTGACGGAGACCAGATGACCCGCTTTGCGCTGAAGGGTGCCCGCCTCTTCGACGGCGATACGATCCGCGAGGGCATGGCCGTCGTCATCGATCAGGAGAAGATCGAAAGCATCCTTCCCGCAGCGAAACTGACCGGTGATATTCCGACGCTCGACCTCGCGGGCGGGCTGCTGGCGCCTGGCTTCGTCGACGCGCAAGTGAATGGCGGCGGCGGCGTGCTGCTCAATGAAGCGCCGACCGTCGCCACCATCCGCCGCATGGCCGAAGCCTATCGCATCTACGGCACCACCAGCCTGCTCCCGACCGTCATCACCGACCGCACCGACATCATCCATCAGGCCGCCGATGCGGTGGCGACGGCCCGGCGCGAGAATGTTCCGGGCGTTCTCGGCATCCATATCGAGGGGCCTTTCCTCGATCCCAGCCGGCGAGGCGCCCATCCGCCCGAGTATATCCGCGCCATCACGCCCGACGACGTGAGCTGGCTCACCCGCCTCGATTGCGGCATCGTGCTCCTCACCGTGTCGCCGTCGCATGTCTCGCCCGAGACGATCGCCACTTTGACCAGGGCCGGCATCATCGTTTCGCTCGGCCATTCCGACGCGACCGCGCCGCAGGCGGCGGCCGCTCTCGCCGCCGGCGCCCGCGGCTTCACGCATCTCTACAACGCCATGAGCCAGCTGCAGCATCGCGAGCCTGGCATGGTCGGCGCGGCGCTCGCCGATCGCGCCAGCTATTGCGGCATCATCGCCGACGGCCATCATGTCGATCCGCTCGCCTTGCGGGTGGCGCTCGCCGCGAAGCCCAGGGGCCACATCTTCCTCGTCACCGACGCGATGCCGCCCGCCGCCGGCGGTCCGGCACGGTTCAAGCTCCAGGGCCGCGAGGTCGAGGTCCGCAATGGCCGCTTGGCACTTTCCGACGGAACGCTGGCGGGCTCCGTCCTGACGATGGACCAGGCACTGCGCTATTGCGTCGACATCCTGAGGCTCGATCTCGCCGAGGCCTTGCGCATGGCCTCGCTCTATCCCTCGGCATTTCTCGGGCAGGATCGCGTTCGGGGCCGAATCGCTCCAGATTACCGCGCCGATCTCGTACATCTGACGGACGATCTCGCCGTCACCACAACCTGGATCGACGGAAAGAGCTCATGAAACTCAAACTCGCCGGGCATCTGAGCCGGGGCAGCGGCAAGGTGAATGAGGACGCCGTGGGCTTCATCGGCGATCCTGAGGATGTCAAAGCGGCCTGGGCGCTCGACGGCGTCACCGGCATCAATGACAAGGGCCTCGGCCTCATGGGCAGCGACGCGCAATGGTTCGTGGCGCGCATCGATCATCATCTGCGCGCGCTGCTGCCCGGCGCTGCCGATCTACCGGGCGCGATGTCCGAGCTGATCGACCGGCTGATCGACGATCTCGGACAGCACAGACTTCCGGAGAAATACGATCCCCCCGCCGCCTGCATTGCCGCGGTCTGCCGGATCGGCGGCACGTGGCAGGCCGTGCGCCTCGGCGACTGCCGCCTGATCGCCAGCGATCACTGTGGCTTCCAGCGCATCGTCGATTTCCCGAATGACGATTTCGATCATTGGATCACCGCCGAGGCGATGCGCCTGCGCGCCTCAGGCGTGAGCGATCTCAAGGAGATGGTGCGAACCTTGCAGCCGGCGCTCTTCGCCAATCGCCGTAAACGCAACCGCACGGGTGGCTACGGCGTGATCGAGGCGGACCGCGCCTGTCTCGCTTTCGCCGAATATCTGGAACTCGATGATCCCTCGCCCGTGCTGCTGGCGAGCGATGGATTCTTTCGCCTCGTCGACCACTACCACGATCTCTCCGAAGCCGAGCTTCTGGCGCGCGTGGCGAAGCCGGGCGAGATCGAGACCCTCTATGCGAGATTGCGGGCACTCGAGGCGGGCGATCCCGACTGCCGGCGATTTCCGCGCTTCAAGCCGCAGGATGATGCGAGCGCCGTGGCGCTCGTCGCGTAATCGGCGGGACTGCGCTCAGGCCCTTGCCTTCAGCTCCGCCGCCGCCATCGCATAGCCGCCCGCCGCTCCGTCGATGAAGTGGAAATGATCGCGCGCGAAAGGATTGGGCACGAAGCAGGTCATCAGCGCTGAATCCTGGCGGTGCAGGCCATAGCGGCAGAGGCCCGCCTCATAGGCTTGGGCGAGGCGCTGCTCGAGGCGCGTGATCAGCGTCGGGGCAATGTCGACCGTGAGCTTGAGCCCGTCGTCGAACTTGCGGAAATCGGTGTTCTGCGCGACATCGTTCTTATACACCGCCGCATCGAAGCGGCCGATCTTCAGGTTGGCGCGGAAAATCAGCCAGCCGAGCAGGCTTTCGGCGAGGATATGAAGCTTGCGCCGCCATAGCGATCCGTGGCGCGTGGCGAGCGCCTCGTAATTGAGACCCTTGGGCGGAAAGCCGAATTTGCGCGGTACCGGCAGGCCGGCCTGGTCCTCGCCATCGACGATGGCGATGATATCGTCGATGAGCCTGGTGAAATCGGCGCTGCGTTCAACGCCGACCGGCGTGACGATGAGAGAAACGATCTCGCCATTCTTTGCCGCGATGGGATCCCAGCGGCAGGAGAGGCCGGAGAGATCGGGACGCGCGCCCGCCGTGGCGGCCGGCACACGATAGTCGCCCGCCTTCATCCGCGCCTCCGCCCAGCTGGCGCCGCCGCCCGCGAACATCGCATAGGTAACCTCGGAGCTGGCGCGAAAGCGCGCGACCCGCACATCATGGCCCTCGGCCCTGATATCGCGCATCGGCACGATGGCGGCGCGCAGATCGAGCCCCAGATCGTCCTTGACCCAGGCCTGCGTGAGGGAGAGCGCCTCGCTTGTCTCGGGCACCGCATTCTCGGGCACCGCCAGCATGGCGCCATCACCGCCGAAGACGAAGGGGATCTTGCGCGTCCCCACCGCATTCAGCACCGCCGAGATCACGCTGGCGCCCGCCATGTTGACGGCCTTGTATTCGCCGCGCGCGATCGCCTGCGTCGAGCTGACGATGTCGGCGGTTGCCAGTGACCACGTGCCGGGCAAGGGCTGATAGTTTTTCGCATCGGCGACGCCCGAGAATTTTTCGAAGGTCGGCAACGCTTCGAAGAAATCGTCCTGCCCCATATCGGTCATCCGGAAAAACTAGCATGGCAGCCTAGCCATGGCGACAACGCGATCCCGGATTGACGCCTGCACGCGCCGCCGCCATAGGCAAAGGGGTGAGGATCGCCTTCTATGCCCCGCTCAAAGCGCCCGACCATCCGGTTCCCTCGGGGGACCGTCAGATGGCGCGGCTCATCATGAAGGCGCTCGGCCAGGCGGGCTTCGAGGTGGACCTCGCCAGCGGCTTGCGCGCCTTCACGCCAGATCCCGCGCCGGAAGCTTTCGCTGTCCTGCTTGATGCCGCCGAAGCGGAGAAGGCACGCCTGAGGCAGGCCTGGCAGGACGGTCAAAGGCCCGATCTCTGGTTCACCTATCATCCCTATTACAAGGCACCCGATCTTCTTGGGCCTGAGCTCGCGCGTCATTTCGACATTCCCTATGTCACCGCCGAAGCTTCCTACGCGCCCAAGCGCGACCGCCAGGGCTGGGCACAGCGCCAGGCACTGATCCGCGACGCAGTCGGCCTCGCTCGCATCAATATCTGCTTCACTGAGCGCGACCGCGCCGGACTGGAAAAGTCCGTGCCCGAGGCGCGCTTCGCGGCCCTTCCACCTTTCATTGATACGCAGGCCTATGGTGATGGTTGCGCCGCCGCACCGCCCGCACACCTGATGGCGGTCGCGATGATGCGCAAGGGCGACAAATTTGCGAGCTTCACCATGCTCGCCGAGGCGCTCGGGCTGCTGCTCGATCTGCCTTGGCGGCTCACAATTCTAGGCGACGGGCCGATGCGGGCGGAAACCATGGCGCTTTTCGATCGAATCCCGTCCGATCGCCTCGACTGGCGAGGTGAGTTCAGGCCCGAAGCCGTGCCTCAATGCCTGCGCCAGGGCGGCATCTATGCCTGGCCGGGCACCGGCGAGGCCTATGGCCTCGCTTATCTCGAGGCGCAGGCCTCAGGCCTGCCGGTGGTGGCGCAATCGACCGCCGGCGTTCCGGCCGTCGTCCGCGACGGCGTGACTGGTATCCTGACGCCCGAAGGCGATGTCGCCGCCTATGCGGCGGCCGTCCGCGTATTGCTGACGGACGACGCCAGACGCGCGGCCTATGGCCGGGCGGCCCGCGATTTCGTGCTCGCCGAGCGCTCGCTCACCAAGGCCTCCGAGCGCCTGGCCGCGATCCTGAACGAGGCGATGACATGATGAACGAAGATCTCTGGCGGCCGCTCCGTGACGAACTTCAGGAGTGGCGCGCCGCCGGCCGCACCGCCTCGCTGTGGCTGCGCGATGATGATGCGGTGGCACCGACGCCGGCACTCGACCGGCTGATCGGCCTCGCGCGCGATTATGCCGTGCCCGTGGCGCTGGCGATCATCCCGGTCAGTACCGGGCCTGATCTGGCCCACCGTCTCGCCCAGGAAACACTTATCCATCCCGTCGTCCATGGCTGGTCGCATGCCAATCACGCGCCCCCGTCCGAGAAGAAGCAGGAACTGGGCGATGACCGGCCGCGCCAGGCGGTCAAGGATGATCTCACAAGAGGACTTGCGCGCCTGAGCGAGTTCTATCGCGACAGGCTCACCAGCTTGCTGGTGCCGCCCTGGAATCGTATCGATCCGGCGCTCCTCGATGATCTGCCGATGCTCGGCTACACTGGCCTGTCGGCTTTCGGACACAAGCTCGCCTCGACGGAGCACCTCACCGTCGTCAACACGCATATCGACATCGTCGATTCGCGCGCCGGCAATCGCTGTCGCGATCATGGCGTGCTGATCGCAGACCTCGCCCGGGAACTTGCGGAGGCGCGCGCTGCCGGTGGCGCGGCACCCGTCGGCGTGCTGAGCCATCATCTGGTGAGCGACGACGACGCTTTCCGCTTCCTGAGCGATCTCTTCGACGTCACCGCCCGAAGCGGCGTGGTGCGCTGGCGAACGCCGGCAGAGCTTCTCGAGCGATAGCGCATCGGACCGAAAAGCTTGTGACCGGGCCTGACCCGGCCATCGCAGCGGTTTTCGGATAATCCGATGCGCAATACAAGAGATGGAGCGCCGACGCGATTCCATCGCAACGTCCGGCGCTCTGGCCCTTACAGATCCACGACCAGGCCCTGACGCGCCACGAAGGCGCCGGCGAATGCCGCCTTGGCCTCCTCGCCGATCACGTCCAGTTCGTCGTCATTGCGCAGCGGCGAATGGTGGAAGATGGCGAGTTGCTTGGCCTTGGCCGCCTTGCACAGGCGCACGCCTTCCTCCCAGCTCGAATGGCCGAAACCGCGATAGCGTGGCATCTCCTCGTCGGTGAAGGCGGCGTCATAGATGACGAGATCGGCATGGTCGATGAGCTTCAGCACATTCTGGTCGAGCTTGCCGGGCGCATGCTCGGTGTCGGTGATATAGCAGGCGCACCTGCCCTGGAATTCGACGCGATAGCCGACGGCGGCATTGGGATGGTTGAGGCTGGCGGTCCTGAGCACGATGCCGTCATGGGGATTGAGCACATCGCCCGGTTTGAAATCCTTGTAATCGACATCGGCGATGAAGATCTCCGGGGCGATCGGAAAATACGGCGCCTTCATGATTCCCGAGATCATTTCATGCGTCGTCATCACCCCGGCGAGATGGCCGGACCATATGCGGATCTTGTTGCTGCCGCGATAGAACGGCAGGAAGAACGGAATGCCGAAAATATGATCCCAATGGCAATGGGAGAAGAACATGTCGAGGCGCGTCACGCCTTCGCGTTCGAATTCCTGGCCGGCACGCTTCAGGCCCGACCCCGCATCGAACATCAGGACATGCTCGCCGCAGCGCATTTCGACGCAGGACGAATCACCCCCATAACGCGTGACTTCCGACCCCGACACCGGAATGCTACCCCTGGCGCCCCAAAACTTTACCGTAAATTCACTCTTTTCTTTCAACGACTTGACCCCTCGCTCGGCGGGCATCGTAGCATTTCCTACGGCTTATGCGACTCTAAAGCGGGCAATTGCGTCGCCCGCTTCACCATGACCACTTCGAGCGTTCCGGCCCTTCCCCGGATCTCCAGGCTTCGGGTTTCGAGGTCTCCCGGCTCGGTCTCCGCCTTGTCGAGGACCACCCGGGAAATGATCGCCTGCACATTGAGCTCCTTGGCTGCGGCCTCCAGCCGGCTGGCGGTGTTGACGGTATCGCCGAGCGCGGTGACGCCGCGCGCCGTGGCACTTTTGCCCGCCGCCCCGATGCGCCCCAGTATGGCGGCACCCGAATGAAGACCGATGCCCATCTCGAGCGCGCCGCGTAGTTCCTCGTGCAGGCTCTGATTCAGGGCGTCGAGCACGCCGCCCATGGCCCTGGCCGCGGCCAGGGCCTCGCGCGCTCCGGCCTTCGCCGTCTTGTCCATGCCGAATATCGCCATGATGCCGTCGCCCATGAACTTGTCGACATAGCCTCCTGTATCGACGATGACTTCGCTCATGCGTCCCAGATACTGGTTGAGCAGGAAAACGACGTCATAGGAGAGACGCTGCTGCGACAGCTTGGTGAAGCCCCGCAGATCGCAGAACATCACGGTGACCTCCTGCTCGACGCCCCAGAAATATTTGTCGACGAGCCCATCCACCGCGTCGGCCGTCGCCGCCGGCAGGAGCGTGGTGATGACGAGATCGGTCTCGGGGCGAAACTGGCAGGCGAGCCTGACATTGGCCGGAGCGCCGACCCGCTTCAGCACTTTCAGCTCATTGGCATCCGGCGGCGGCTCGTTCGCCGGGCCTTCGATGACCCTGATTCGGCAGGTCGAGCAGCGTGCCCGCCCGCCGCACACCGAGGCATGCGGAATGTTGTTGAGGCGGCTCATTTCGAGGACGGACAGGCCGCGCCGCGCCGAGACACGCTGTCCACCCGTATAGGTGATGGTGATCGTGTGCCGGTACCGATCGAGGAGCCCGAGGCCGATGCGCGACGCCACGATCAGGGCGAGCAGGCCCAGATAGAGGTAGAATTCATAGTCGAGCAGGCCATGCAGGAAGTTGAACTGCTCCTGCGACATTGGCGGCTCGAAATCCGAAACATAGCGGATGGCACGCCCGGCGGATGCAAATCCCGCGAAGCCAAGCGCCGGTATAAGGGTCGCCAGCGCTACCCACAGCCATCTGAGCCGGCGATACCAGAACTTGAACTCGAGCCAGTGATGCAGGCCGATCAGACCGTGCACCCAGACGAGCAGCATCAGCGCCGCCTGTCGCCAGGCTTCGGCCGGCCACATGACCCACAAAGCGTAGGTATAGTTGTCATCGACTCCGGCATAGATATGAGCGCCGCGCATGCCGGTGACATGGCGCAACAGCAATAGCGGGATGAGCAGGCCGAAACCCAGCTGCACCCATTCATGCGGCCTGATTCTCAGGCTGCGGCGCCTGATGAAGACCACGATCCCGAGCACGAAGTGGACGAGGAACGAGGCCAGCAGGATGATCGTGCCGGGAAGGCTCCGGGTAAGGGCGATGCGCCAGAGGCGCACCTCTTCCATCATCTCGATCGACAGCAGCCCAACCGCATGATTGAGGAAATGCGTCGCCGCGAATGTGAACAGAACGAGGCCGGTCGCCAGCCTGAGCTGGCGCAATGTCACGCGTGGAAGGGCGGTACGGTAGGGCAAGGCAACATCTGGAGAAGTCATGCCGGCCTCCGCTTAGATCACGATGAGTTTGGATTGAGTCAATCCAAACTCATAAACGTGATCGATTCGATATTCAGCGCGGGATACTTGCGAAAAACCGGTACCCACTTTTTCGCATCCTGCGCTACAGCATCGGACCGAAAAGTGCGAAGCGGTTTTCAGATAATCCGATGCGCAAATCAAAGAGTTAGAGCGCCGGACCGATTCCATGTGAGCGTCCGGCGCTCTAGCGCGGGCTTCTAGTTTGCCTTTCGCCTGAGATCGCTGCGCGCCTCGCTGAGCTCCGCCGTCGTGTGGCTCAGGCGGTCGGCGAGCACCCGCATGATTTCGACGGCCATTTCCGGAAACTCGGCCAGCAGCTTGAGGAAATGCTCCTTGCGGATGCGCAGGGTTTCGAGCGGCGCGTTGGCCCTGACGGTAGCGGTGCGCGAGACGTCGCACAGGATGGCGATCTCTCCGACGATCGAATTCGGCTCCAAGGTCGCCACCTTGATCTCGCCGCTCTGCGAATTGACCAGCACATCGGCCGAACCGGCGAGAACCACATAGGCGGCATCGCCCGGATCACCCTGCTTGAAGAGTGTCTGTCCGGCGTCGAAACTGACGCGGTCCGAAGTAAAGGCCAGGAGCTTGAGCTTGCCTGGCGCCACGCCCGAAAAGAGCGGTACGCGCCGCAACAGCTCCACCTCATCTTTGAGCTGCATCGCTCAATACTCCTATATCTGGTCCAACCATATACTACGACGCCAGAAGCCCTGCAAAAACGCCCTTCTTGGACATGAGCTGGTCATAATCGCCGTCCTCCACCGCGGTCCCCCGGTCGAGCACCACCACCCGGTCGAAAAGCCGCGCCAGATTGGGATTGCTGAGCACCCAGACGACCGCCGGCTTGCGGCCGTCGCGCGCCGCCTCGCCCAGGACCGAGCGCACCAGCTGCTCCTGGGTGCGCTGCTCGACCGAGGACAGCGCCTTGTTGAGGATGATGTAATCGCCCCGCTTGAGGAGCGCACGGGCGACATGCAGCTTCTGGCGCTGCACCGAGGTGAGGCGGCGGCCGCCGACACCGACATTGAATTCGAGCCCCACCCTGATAACGTCCCGGCTGACATCCAGGTCATCCAGCACCGAGCGGACAATGCCGCGGATGCGCTCGGCGCCGTCGGCATGGCGGTGGCCGACGCGGCCAAACAGCACGTTGTCGAGAATGCTGGCGGATTTGTTGTAGCTCTCGACATCGTAAGGCTCGATCGCCCCTTTCAGGCTGTCCGGCAGATTGTCGTGGAAGGCCGCGCGCGCCGCCACGATGCGATCCATCATCTCCTGATCGAGAAGACCGAAGCGATAACGCGGCTCGACATAGGAGAAAGCCAGTTTCATCATCCGGCTGCGGTCCGCCTCGGCGACCTGGGCGAAGGGCTTGTCCTGCAGCTTCTGCAGCAGCGCCTGATAATCGGGGATCTCATCCGCCGTCATAAAGATCAGTTGCTGGAAGAACGGATGATCGGGCGGCAGGTCGCGGAACAATTCGACGGCGTTGCGCGCGATCTCGACGCCCATGCGATAGAGCGCCTCATCCAGGCCCGACTGCGCCAGCACCGAGCGGAAATAGGCGTTGGACGCGAGATTGACATTGGACAGCTCGGGTCCCACCGGCGTGCCGAACAGGAGGTTTTCGCCGACCGTCGCCTCCGCATTGTAGAGTGCGGGATCGAAGGAGGTGACGAGGCTCGCCAGTCCTTCCTCCTCGAGGCGTGTCCGCAATGCCTTGCGCGCCGACACGATATGCTCGGGGATAGCGGGATGTAGCGTCTCGTCGACGGAGGCCCTGAGCCCCAGATCGAAGACGTCATCCGAGAAATGCACCGCGTCGAGCACCTGCTCGATGGCGGCGAGCAGATCATCCGGGCCTTTGGCGCCGATCGTCTCGTAGTCGATCCAGTCGCTGCGCAGGTCGTGATCGGGGTTTCCGGCGCGCCCGGCTTCGTCCATCTCCCAGGCGCGTTGCTTCGCCAGATCACCTTCATAGGTGGCTTGGCGCATCGGAAAATGCTTCAGCACATAGACCAGGTTCTCCAGAATGGTGCCCTGGAAGAGATGGGCGTCGGCTGCCGCATAGGCCGTGCGCCGCCCCGTCACGGCTTCGGGAAGCGCCTGGAGATCGGTGCCGTTGATGGCGACGCGGCCCTGCTCCGGCCATACGAGGCGCACCATGGCGTCGGCCAGTGCCTCGGTGCCGCCGCCCGCCGTACCGATGACGGCGACATTCTCGCCGGGTCTTATGTCGAGCGTGATGTTCTCGAGGAGTCTCGCGCCGCTGTCGTCGCTGGCGGAGAAATTGGTGATGGAGATCGGCGTCGTGATCGGCGCCACCGGCTTGCCGTTCAGTTCCTGGACTTCCGCCTCGATCAACTGGTCGACCTGAAACTGCTCATAGACCTGGGCGTATTTGACCTGAACGTCGAGACGCTGCTGATCCCAGTCGATCAGGTCCTTGATCGGGCTCGGCAGATCCTTGTAGGCCGAAATCACCGCGACGAGCTGACCGATATCGAGCTGGCCCCTCAGCGCCAGATAGCCGCCGATCGCGTAGAACAGGAAGGGCGTGACCTGGGCGAGGAAATTATTGAGGAACTTGACGAAGAATTTCCACTGGTAGAGATCATAGCGGATCTTGAAGATGCGGCCGAGGCGGTTCGCGATGTCGGCGCGCTCGTAGTTCGACGTGTCATGGACATGGATCGAGGAAATGCCGTCGACGATCTCGCCGACGCGTCCGGCAAGCTGGCGCGCGGTGAGCTGGCGCTCCTTGCCGAGCTTGATGAGGCGGCGCCGCATTTTCGGGATGACGACGCCCTGGATGCCGACCATGAAGGCGGCGAGGAAGCCGAGCCAGAAATTCTGCAGGATGATGAAGAACAGCGCGGTCGCCGCCTGAAGACCGAGAAATGCCGGCTGCACGAAAGCATCGCCGATGAAGCCGCCCAGCGGCTCGACCTCGTCCTTCACCATGGTCGCGACTTCGGAGGCCTTTACGCGCTTGAAGACATTCGGCGGGAAGCGCAGCACGCGGTCGACGAGTTGGAAACGCAGGCGGCGCAGCATGCGCTCGCCGAGCCGGCCTTTGAACGTGTTGATATAGAGCTTGAAGAGGCCGTTGATGATGACGAGGACGAGAAAACCGCCCGACAGCGCCATCAGCATTTGAAAGCGGTCGAGGCTGAATCCCTCGAAGAGGACGAAGGGCTTCGCCGTCGATATCCAGTCCGGCAGATCGATGACCAGGCGCAGGAAGGTCTGGTGCGCGTCTGGGGTGGCGAAGCCGTCGCCCTGGATCGGTCCGTTGACGATCTGCTTGGGCAGATCGAGCGACATGTAGTAGGTCGGCATCGACAGCAGGATGATGAACAGGATCCAAATCTGCTGCCGGCTCGTATGCCTCCAGATATATTTGGCGAGATTCTTATCCATGCGCGACGAAGCGCCCGGGGCGCCGAGGCAGATCGAATGATTCGCTAGAATTAAACATGACCACTCGCCTCAGCATACAAAATCACCTCTGCCGCGGATACTGGCATAAATTCCTTTTAAATCAAGGTTCGGCCACATGCCGGCGCAGGATGCGCGCGGTTTCGGCGGCGCCGTCGAGATTGAGCACCACGGCACTTCGCTGCGGCATCGTCGCGATCGTCCGGCTCAGGCTTTCGGGCGTGAGCATGTCTTCACGCAGCATCGCCGCGAGTTCCAGCGCCTCGAGGCGCCTGGCCCGGTCGGTCTGCTCGGTCTCGCCGCCCGCCGCGAAAGGAATGAGGATAGCCGGACACTGCGCCCGGAGAATATCGCAGACCGTGTTGTAGCCGGCCTGCGAGATCGACAGGCTGGCACGCGCCAGCAGGCCCGGAAAGTCGCTGCGGAAGGTTTCGAGCGCGACGCCGCGCGGGAGGCGTGCCGTAAGCTCCTGTTTCTCCGCCGCGGGGAAGTTGGGCCCGGTGATGATGCACCAACTGGGCCATCGCCCGAGAAACTGAGGCGCCACCGCGATGGCCGTCTCGATGAGCTTGCGGCCAACCACGCCGCCTCCAGCCGAGACCACGACATCGAACCGGTCGGCCGATATCGCCGCCTCGCCGGCGACGAGCCCGGTATAGGCTATGCGCTCGGCAATCTCGCCAGCCTCGGGGAAAGTTTCATCGAGGCGCGCGAAGGCCGGATCGCCATGGACGAGAACGAGATCGAAGTAGTCACGCAACACGCCGAGCGTTTCCTCGGCGCGGCCGGCTTTGCGATTCTCCTGCAATATGTCGCGCACCGAGCTGGCGATGAGTGGCGGCCGCTTTGCCGCGCGCGCATGGCGAAGCAGCGGCAGCAATTCGAAGCGCATCTGGCGCCGGCCGAAGGGAAAGGCCTCGATGACCAGTGCATCGGGCCGGATCGCATCGAATTCCGCGATCAGGCGGTCGCGCCTCGCTGCCTTGAAGGCGTCATCGATTTCGTTGCCGTCGTCGTCGATGAGCGCGGAGAAAGACATGTCGCGCGCCCGGATAGGCGGCAGCTGGACAAGCCTGACCCCGGATGGCGGAAAGCCCGAGACAGGCGCCCCGCCGCTGAGCAGCGTCACATCGTCTCCGGCCCTGGCGAGGGCCGCCGATATACGGCTTACCCGGGCCAGATGCCCGATGCCGAGCAGATGCTGCACATAGATGAGCACCTTCATGCGTGGCCCCGCGCCGCACGAAAGAGCTGGGTGAGTTCGCCAATGCTGTTGGTATGATCGAAATGCCCGCGCACCCGCGTCTCGGCGGCCGCGCCGAGCCGCCGGCGCAGCTGCGGATCGCCGATGGCCCGCGTCAGGGCGGCGCTGAGCGCCCGCGGGTCTTCAGGCGGGACGAGGAGCCCGTCGACACCGTCGCTCAGAAGCTCGGGTACGCCTGAGACCGTCGTTGATATGCAGGCAAGCCCTTGGCTCGACGCCTCGACCAGCACATTGGGCAGGCCGTCGCGGTCGCCGTCGCGGGCGATGCGGCAGGGCAGCACGAAGAGATCGCTTTGCCGGTACTGCGCCAGCACATCTTCCTGGGCGCGCGAACCGAGCCATTCCATGCGCGCCGCAAGGCCAAGCGCCTCGGCCTTGGCCTTGAGCTCGCTCAATTTTTCGCCGCCGCCGATATGGACGAAACGCCAGGCGAGATCCTTCGGCAGCAGCGCCAGGGCGTCGATGAGAATGTCATAGCCCTTCTTTTCGACCGCGCGGCCGACGCTGAGGAGAAGCACCGGATCCTTCGCATCCGTGCCGTCGCGCGCCGGACGCGCTCCGTCGAAGTGAGCGAAACGGGAAAGATCGAGGCCGTGATAACTCAGATGGACGCGCGACGGATCGGGGCTCAGGCTTTGCAGTCTGTCGAAGCCGGCTTTCGTGCAGGTCACCACCCAGCGCGCCTGGCCGAGCTTGGCGCTGAGATCCCAGTCGGGCGACGTCCAGATGTCCTTGGCATGCGCCGAGCAGCTCCAGCCGATATCGAGGATGAGGCTTGCATAGGCTGTGACCGAGCCCGGCGTGTGGATGAAATGCGCATGGAGCCAGTCGACGTCCCGGGGAAATTCGGCGGCGAGCACCAGCGCCTGGCCGAAGCGTCGCCAGCGGTTGCGCGTGAAGTCGCGCTTGAGATCGGCCAGGAAGGTCTGGCGCAAGCGTTTGTAATGCGCAAACCGGCGGGCCTTCCACCAGGAGCGGATGACGCGCCAAGGCTCGTCGTGGAGATATTCCGGCAGGTAGCGCACCGGCGCCTTGATCTCGTCATGGACCGGATGGCGCTTCTTGTCGGTGGGATGGCGCATCGAGACGAGATAAAGCTCATGGCCGGCGCGCTCCAGTCCGAGCAGCTCCTGCGCGATGAAGGTCTCCGACAGGCGCGGATAGCCCTTGAGGACGATGACGATCTTCGTCATGGAGGCGAAATCAGTTGCTGCTTTCGACGACGGTAAGCCGCTTTTGCGAACCGGGTTCGAGCCACTCGCCGACCAGATCGGTGATCTTTTCGAGCCCGTCGAGCTTGAGCTTGGAGGTCACATGCGAGGGCGGCGCCCGGTCGGGCAGACGCTTGAGGGCTTGGGCCAGCCGTGCCGGGTCCTCGGCTTCCGCCGGTAACAGCATGTCGATCACGCCGAGCTCGGCCGCTCGCTTGGCCCGGATCAGCTGCTCCTCGCGCGGCGTGACCCTGGGTACGATCAGGGCCGGCTTGTCGAAGGACAGGATCTCGCAGAACGTGTTGTAGCCGCCCATGCTGACGACGGCGCGCGCCCCGGCGATGAGATTTTCCATCCGGTTGTCGAACTCGATGATCTCGACATGCGGGATGGCGGAACCCTTCTTGACGAGCTTGCGCCGCTTGCGCGCCGGCATGAAGGGGCCGAGCACGATGAGGAGCTTGTGCGTGAGCGACGGGTCATGGTGATAGGCATCGAAGATATTGTGAATGAGATCGGCTCCGTCGCCGCCCCCGCCCGTCGTCGCCAGGATGTAATTGCCCTCGACCTCGCGCATCGGCACATCGGCCAGGGAGATATAGCGCTGCAGGAAGCCCACATAGTGCATGCGCGAACGTACTGCCGGGGAAACATCGAAACCGGTCAGCGGATCGTAGAAATCCTCCGGCCCATAGACCCAGATCGAATCGTAGAACATCCCGATCTTGCGCAGCACGTCGCGCTTCGCCCATTCCGCCTTGAGAAGATGCGGCGCGTCCATGACCTCGCGCAGGCCGAGCACCAGGGTGGTCCCGTGCGTCTTGAGATAGGAGAGCGTGTCCTCGAGCTCGCCGCGCAGGCCAAGAGGCTCCTTGTCGACGATGAAGAGGTCGGGCTGGAAGGATTCCGCCGTGTGCCGGATGATCGACTCGCGCATTTCCAGCGTTTCATGCAGATCGGTGTGCCGGTCGATCGACGTATAGTCGCCGTTGTGGAGCTTGATGATCGAGGGGATCTTCACAAAGTCGACGCGTACGCGGTAATCGAATGCGCCGGCGATGGTCGAGCCCGAGATGATGAGGACGCTCAAGCCGCGGTAGTTCTCGACGAGTGAATGTGCAATCGTTCGGCACCGTCTCAGATGTCCTAGCCCGAACGTATCGTGGCTGTACATGAGAATGCGCGCGTGTTCCAGCCGCCGCATCTTCAGTCCCCTCTCGCTACACCAACTACGCTGGCCCCGAAACGGCGGACTATGCCACAGCCCAGGGGCGCGGCCAAACACTCCTTCTTAGCCGGTCGCCGTTTCATCTATTTGTACGGATCGGCCGCATCACGCAGTCCGTCTCCGAGGAAATTGAAGGCCAGAATGACGATGATCACCGGCAGGACCGGCAGCATGAGCCAGGGATAGAGCGCCACCACATTGATGTTGGTGGCTTCCTGGAGCAGCACCCCCCAGCTGGTGATGGGGGGCCGCAAGCCAAGCCCGAGGAAGCTCAATGCCGTTTCGCCCAGAATCATGCCGGGAATGGATATGGTGGCCGAGGCGATCAAATGCGACATGAATCCGGGGACCAGATGCCGGCCGATGATGCGGCTGCCCTTGGCGCCCATCAGCTGTGCCGCGAGGACGTAGTCTTCCTCGCGTAAAGCCAGCAATTTGGATCTCACCGCGCGTGCGAGCCCGGTCCAATCGAGAAGCCCGAGGATGAAGGTGATGCCGAAATAGACGAGCAGTGGCGACCAGGTGACCGGCATAATCGCGGCCAGTGCCATCCATAGCGGGATGCTGGGCAGCGATTGCAGGACTTCGATGATACGCTGCGTAATCAGATCGACGACGCCGCCCTTATAGCCGGCGATACCGCCGATGACAATGCCGAGGATGAAGCTCACCGCCACGCCGAGAAGGCCGATGGTGAGCGAGATGCGCGCGCCATAGATGATGCGCGAAAGCATGTCGCGTCCGAGCCGGTCGGTGCCGAGCAGGAAGAATTCGCCGTCCTTGGCCGGGCAGACGAGATGGAGGTTGCTCTCGACCAGCCCCCAGAATTTGTAAGTATCGCCGCGGCAGAAGAAGCGCAGCCTCTGAGGGTCATCCTTGTTGTCGGTATATTCGCGCCTCAGATTGTCCATGTTGAGCCGCATCGTGCGGCCATAGACGAAGGGTCCGATGAACTCCCCGTTATGGAACAGACGCACCCGCTGCGGCGGCGCGTAGATATTGTCCATATTGCGGGTGGCGAGATTATAGGGCGCCAGGAACTCCGCGATGATGATCATGCCGTAAAGGGCGGTGAGGATGATACCGGAGATCAGAGCGAGGCGGTGGCGCTTGAACTTCCACCACATCAGCCGCCATTGCGAGGCGAGGAAGACCTTCTTCTGCTGGTCGCTCATCGCCTCGCCATAGGCGGGATCGAAGGGCGCCTTGGAAACATAGTGCCGGAGCGGCTGGCCGGACGGCGGAAGCGGCGTCGCGTCGTTCATTTCGTGCTTCCACCCTGGAGCCGGATGCGCGGATCGAGCACGGCGAGCGCCAGATCCGAGATGAGAACGCCGATTACGGTGAGGAAGGCGAGGAACATCAGGAAGGAGCCGGCGAGATACATGTCCTGGCTCTTCAGCGCCCGGATCAGCAAGGGTCCGGTGGTTTCGAGCGACAGCACGATTGCGGTGATCTCGGCGCCCGAGATGATGGCCGGCAGGATCGAGCCGATATCGGCGATGAAGAAGTTGAGCGCCATACGCAACGGGTATTTGATCAGCGCCTTGAACGGATGCAGGCCCTTGGCGCGCGCCGTGACCACATACTGCTTCTGCAATTCATCGAGCAGATTGGCGCGCAGTCGCCGCACCATGCCGGCGGTGCCCGCCGTGCCGATGATGATCACCGGAATCCACAGATGTTCCAGGATCGACTTGAACTTGGCCCAGCTCATCGGCTCCGACATGAATTGCGGGTCCATGAGATGGCCGATCGACGTACCGAACCACACATTGGCCAGATACATGAAGACCAGCGCCATCATGAAGTTGGGCACCGCGATGCCGAGCAGCCCGAGGAAGGTCAGCCCGTAATCGCCCCAGCTATATTGGTGCGTCGCCGAATAAATGCCGATCGGGAAGGCGATGAGCCAGGTGAACAGGATGGTGATGAAGGACACCATGATGGTGAGCCACATCCGGTCGCCCACCACATCGGTGACCGGCATCTGATATTCGAAGGAATAGCCGAAATCGCCGGTGAGCATGCCGCCGACCCAGTGGAAGTAGCGGATGATCGGCGGCTTGTCGAAGCCATACTCCTTGCGCAATGCCTCGATCTCCTCGGCATTGACGCTCTCGCCCTGGGCCTGGAGCTCGGCGACATAGCTCTCGAAGTAATCGCCGGGCGGCAATTCGATGATGGTGAAGACCAGCGCTGATATGATCGCCAGCGTCGGCACCATCATGAAGATGCGCCAGATAATGTAGCGCGCCATCCTCAGGACCCTCCCTTCTCGTCGAACCAGAAGGTGTCCATGCCGTAGACGCCGAAATAAGCGGTCGGGTCGAAGCCGTAGATGGCCTTGTCCGGAACGTTGCGCAGTTTCGTCGAGGCGACGATCGGCTGCAGCGTCGAGTTCACGATGCCGATGGAGAAGACCTGGCTGGTATAGAGCGCCAGCATCTTATGCCAGATCTCGGCGCGCGCCGCGTGGTCGGCCGTTTGGCGCCACTGCTTGTAGAGGTCATAGAGTTCCCGGGCCTCCGGCAGATCCGCCTCGGTCCCCTTCTCACCGTTCGATTCGACGAAGATGCCCCATTGCGGCCATTGCAGCTGCTCGTGGCTGGTCGGCGCCAGCGCCTTGGGATTCATGTCGGCGGTCGGGATGCCGTTGTCCAAGCCCGACGCCATCGCCATCATGACCTTGCCGCCGATGATGCGGCTTCTCAGCACGTCGGTCTGCGAGGTGCGCACCAGGAGCTTGATGCCGATCTTGTCCCAATGATCGACGATGAGCTCGAGCACATCCGTCTCGACCGTGTCCTCGCCCGCCGTCTCGATGATGATCTCGGCGCGTCTGCCGTCGGGCAGGAAACGGATGCCGTCGCTGTCGCGTTTGTCGAGGCCCATCTCGTCGAGCAGCTTGTTGGCCGCGGCCGGATCGAAATCCGTATAGGCCTTGGCATATTCCTCGCGGAACAGCGGGCTCGCCGGGAGCACCGTATCGGCGCTGGGTTTCCCTAGGCCGAAGAACACCGCGAGATTGATCTCGCGCCGGTTGATCGCCAGCGACAGGGCCCGCCGGAAGCGCACATCCTGCAGGATCTTGCGCCAGGCCTCATCCTCGTAATTGAGATTGGGGTAGAGCGCGACGCGCGATCCGCGTCCGCTCTCCCACAGCTTTACATTGATCGGATGCGACTGCTCCGACTCCTTGAGGAAGGTATAGTCCGCGAAGCTGATGTTGCTGCCCTGCAGATCCGCTTCGCCGGCCCCGGTCTTGGCCGGGATCAGCGAGGAGGAGCTCACATTGAGGACGAACCGGTCGATATAGGGAAGCTGACGGCCTTCCGCGTCGACGCGGTGGAAATAAGGATTGCGCTCGAAGACGAACTGCTCGGCCGGCGGCTTGGTCGTGTTGCGCCAGGGATCGAGCGTCGGCAGATCGGGGTTTTCCGGACGGTATTGCCGCGCCTTGCCGATATGAAGGCCGGTCCACTTCTTCTCCTTGTTGGCCTTGATCAGCTCCTTGAGCTTGTCCTCGCTCTGGTATTTCTTGTGGAACTGCTTGAGGTAATGCGCCGGCATCACCATGCTGAGCGCCTGGGGCGCCGCGATCTGCGGCAGGAAGTCCGGATTGGGCGCGTCCCAGGTGTAGCGCACCGTCAGATCGTCGAGGATCTCGAATTTGGGCGGCTTGCCGTTCACCAGGAGGTAATTCGAGATGAGGCCTTTGGTGAGGTCCTCGTCGAGCTGCACGTCTTCCAGCGCATAGCGGAAATCTTCCGGCGTCAGCGGCTCGCCGTCCGACCATTTGTGGCCTGGACGCAGATGGAACGTGAAGATGCGCCCCTCCTCCACGTCGAAGGACTCGAGGACATCCGGCTTGAGCTGCAGCTTGTCGTCATAACGCAGCAGCCTTGTATAGCCGGAAACGGTCATCTGGCTGATATTGCGCTGGCCGCCGATGAGCGAGCGCACCTCGCCGCCATATTGGCCGGGCGACTTGCCGGGCTCGAGCTGCTCGATGAGCAGCGGCTTTGTCGGCAGGCGTTCCTCGACCGGCGGCAATTCGCCTTTGGCGACTTTCTCCTTGAGATAGTCGGGCTCGATATAGCCGGCATATGCGCCGGGCGTTCCGACAAGCAGCGCCAGGGTACAACAGAGAATGCGCAGGATCATGGCCTGAGCTCCCGGTTCTCGACGCCGTGTTGCGCCAGGATCCAATGGCCGCCGCCGAGATCGCGATGATCGAGGCCGTCGCCGCCGTCGCGGAAAGCCTTGCCCCAGGCACTGTCGTCGGAGGCACCGCCGAGCTTTAGCGTTTTGAAATCGAGCGGCCGGCCGAGATCGGGATAGGGCACGGCGGCAAGCAGGGCGCGTGTATAGGGATGCACCGGATTGCGGAACAGGGTCTCGCGCGGCGCCACCTCGACGATGCGGCCGCGGCACATCACCGCGATGCGGTCCGCCATGTAATCGACGACCGCCAGATTATGCGAGATGAAGAGATAGGTGAGGCCGAGTTCCTTCTGCAGGTCCTTGAGCAGGTTGAGGATCTGGGCCTGCACCGAGACGTCGAGGGCGGAGACCGGCTCGTCGCAGATGAGAAGATCGGGGCCGAGCGCCAGAGCGCGCGCGATGCCGATGCGCTGGCGCTGGCCGCCCGAGAAGCTGTGCGGATAGCGGCTGAGATAGCGCGGATCGAGACCGACCGCCTGCATCAGTCTTTCGACCGTCGCTCTGCGTTCGGATGCCGTACCGTAATTGTGGATCTCGAGCGGCTCGCTCAGGATGTTCTGCACCCTCATGCGCGGGCTGAGCGAGCTGAACGGATCCTGGAACACCATCTGGATGCGGCGCCTGATATCCTTGAGCTGGTCGCCCTCGGCCTTCAGCAAATCGACGGGCCCTTCGCCCGCATCGAAGGTGATCGAACCCTGATTGGGCGTGATCGCTCGCATGATAATCTTGCTGACGGTCGTCTTGCCGCAGCCCGATTCGCCCACCAGGCCGAAGCATTCACCTTGATTGATGTCGAAGCTGACATTGTCGACGGCACGGATTTCGTGCGCGTCGCCCTTGCCGAACCAGCCGGACTGGCGCGTCGCGAAGGATTTGGTCAAGTGCCGCACCGAGAGCAGCAGGCCGCCCTTCTTGCCGGAACGCTTTCCGTTGCCGCCCAGGAGGGCTCCGGCATTGACCGGCACGTCGCGCAGCGCTTTCAGCCTTTCGCCCGCCGTCATGTTGAAATGCGGAACCGCCGCCAGCAGCGCTTTGAGATAGGGATGCTGCGGATTCTCGAAAATATCGGTTACGGTGCCCGCTTCCATGATTTCGCCGCGGTAGATGACCACGACCTCGTCGGCGATATTGGCGACGATGCCGAGATCATGCGTGATGATCAGCACCGCCATGTTCAGCTTCTGCTGCAGTTCCTTGAGGAGTTGCAGGATCTGCGCCTGGATGGTGACGTCGAGCGCCGTTGTCGGCTCATCCGCGATGAGCAGTGCCGGCCGGCAGATGAGCGCCATGGCGATCATGGCGCGCTGGCGAAGCCCGCCCGACAATTCGAAGGGATACATGCCATAGGCGCGCTTGGGATCGGGAAAGCCGACCAGTCCCAGCATCTCCTCGGTGCGCTCGCGCACCTCCTTCTCCGTCGCCTGGAAATGGATGCGATAGGCCTCGCCGACCTGGTCGCCGATCGTGTGCAGCGGCGAGAGCGAGGTCATCGGCTCCTGGAAGATCATCGAAATGCGTCCGCCGCGTATATGTCGATACTGCTCGCTCTCGACATTGAGGCTGGCGAGATTGGTGTCCTTGCCCTTCTTGGGGTCGGAGAAGATGATCCGGCCCTGCTTGATGCGCCCGGGCCTGGGCAGGATGCCCATGATGGTCTGGGCGATGACTGACTTGCCGGACCCTGATTCGCCAACAAGCGCCGTCACCTTGCCGGGCAGGACCCGGAAGCTCGCACCTTTGACCGCATCGAAGTCCCAGGCATGTAGCGCAAAACCGATGCCCAGATCCTCGATGCGGAGAATATCACCTGCCGCCGTCATTGCGGACCGGACTTACGCCATGCCAGCATAATCAACCAAACGCCTTCCCCTTAAGTCAGGGGAGCCTAGCCGCTTTTCGGGTCTTATGGAAAGGGGCAAATCTCGGGCTTGAGCACATCCGCGCAGGCGAGGCTGCGGCGGAAGTCGTCATAATAGAGCGCCCACACCCCCGGGCCGCCCGCCCGATAGGGGCCGAACTTGAAATACTGGTTCTCGCCAAGGCCCTTGTCGTTGTGACCGATTCGCCCTTTGACGGTGACGATCCACTTGTCATTGGCGAAGATTTCGATCTGGCCGGTGCCTTCGGGGCCGGGCTTCGCATAGACGGCGAAGTCGACCCAGCCGGTGGCCGGGTCGGGCAGAGGATTGCCGCGATCGATCACCGTAATCTTGTCGGTACAGGCGTTGAATTCATCCCCATTCTCAGGGCCGAATTTCCTGTCGAAGGCGACCAGCGCCCGGGTCTGGTTGGTATCGGGCCTGAGCCACACCGCCGTTTCGCCCGGGCCGCAATGCGCCCTCTTCCCCTTCTGGCCTTCCTTGCCCGGCACGAGATTGGTCTCGACCGTGATGAAGAATTTGCCCTCGTTGAAGCGGAAAGCCAGAAACGGACTGAAGTCGCCATCCGCGCCGGCATCGATCTCGCGCTTCCATTGGGCGATCAGGTAGCGGTGATCGTCCTGCGGCACCGGCTCCTCGAATTTGACAGCAAAACCGAACCATGCCCCCTGGTCATAGGGCACCCTGAGTTTGCTACGCTCCCAGACCTCGGCCCGCTCGCTGCACAAGGGCTTGCTCGCCGGGCAGTGCGGCTTCACCGACAGCCGCAGTGCCCCCTTGCCCGAATGCACGACCTTGTTCTGGAACTCGACGCTTCCCGCACTCTGCTCGAAGTTCTTCTTGTAATAAAGACCACCCGCGGGCGCGAAATCCTGGCCCTCGAAACCGTCGACGAGCTTGTCCTTGTAAGTGAGCTCTTGCGCGCCCGCCGCGGCGGCGAGCGCCAGGCCCGCCAGCACTGCGCCAAATTGCGCGGCTTTCCGGATGATCGGCATCAGCTCGCCTTGCGCCGTTGAAAAACGCCCGTGTCGCGATGCAGCAGGATAAGGCGCTCGGCATCGGTGAGTTCGCGCGCCATACTTGCCGGGACATAGTCGCTGACCGCGCCCTTGCCCGCCAGAGGCGCATGGACCTTCATGTCGTAATCGGTGCCGCGCAAGATTTCGGTCCCCAGCATGTTCCACTCACCGCCGCTATAAAGCGCAAATTCGTCGCTGGCAATGATCGGCGTCTTGTATTTCTTCGACAGGCCTTCGAGCCTTTGCACCTCGTTCACCGCCTGCCCGAATGCCGAGAAGGTGAGCCGCTCCTTCAACCCGACATTGCCGAACATGACATTGCCGACATGCAGTCCCACGCCATAGCCGATCTCGGGCAGGTTCTCGCTCTTGCGCCGCTCATTGAGCTGGCCCATGCGCGCCACCGCATTATGGGCGGCGGCGAGCGCCTGGCGGCAGGCGATCTCCGAGGGGCCGCGATGGCGTGCGCAGGGAATGACCGCCAGGAAGCCATCGCCGAGGAAGCTCAGGATCTCCGCGCCCCCTTCGCTGAAGGGAACCGCGATGGCGTCGAAGAACTGGTTGAGGGTGTCGATGAAGACCTGCCGCCCCGCCTGCTCGGCAATGGCCGTCGAGCCCCTCATATCGGCCATGATGAGAGCGGCGCGGATCGTCTCGCCGTCGCCGCGCTGGATCTGGCCCGATAGCACCCGCTGGCCTGCGCCGTTGCCGAGATAGGTGGTGAGCATGTTGCCGGCGAGCTGGCTCAGAACCGCAACACGAGCGGCCACCGCGAGCCGACCCTGGATGCGCAGGAGTGCGGCGATCTCGCTCTCATTGAAGCCGTCGGCGCGGTCGGTCGACCATGAGCCGACGATACCCTGGCCCGAATCCTCGCCGAAGGGCAGGAAGAAGGCGAGATAGTCGGTAATGCCCTCTTTCTTGAAATCCTCGAAGATCGGAAATTCCGGCGTGCAATCGGCGTCGATGCGCCGGCGCATATGGTCGAGCCCGTTATGGATCAGCTGGTAATAGGGGCTCTTGGTGAGCTGGTCGTCCTTCTCCTGTCCGGGCTCGACATGGCGATAGCCCTCGACCTTGAGGCCCTCGCCACGCCGCCAGGTGAAACCCATGGCGCGATAGAGCGGATGCAGAATGGAGAGCGAGATATTGATGCGCTTGAGCGGCAGGCCGGTAGCGGCGAGCCTTTCGCAACACCCGCGAATTACCGTTTCGAGATCGGTGCTCTTGAGGGAGGCCTGTTTCAGCCAGGCCGACACTTCATCCATGAGGGTCTCGGAAATGGCATGCTCTGCGGCCATGGGCTGTGCTCCGGGAAAGCGCTCGAAAATGCGACTATAGGGCCGCTAATGTGTGGTCCGGCGCGCTCGATTGCAACGGGGGTGTCCTGTTAAGGAAAAGAAGATCGGCGCCCCGGGGCTTCGGCGTGAAAGCGACGTCTTGCGACAAATAGGTAACCAGACTGGGGAATTTGCCCACGGCCGCTTGCCGCGCGAGGCGCCCGAAGAGACAGGCCAGCCTGAGCGTCGCGACTAGCGATCTGCCGCGACGGAATATTCGCGGCCCGCCGAGGGTCTTCTCATACAGAGCCGGGTGGACTGCCAGCTGCACGCCCTTCACCTGCGGATGGTCGAGCTTCCGCAGCTCCTCGGCGAGCGCATATTCATAACCCTCGACGTCGATCTTGACGAAGAGAGGCCCCGGGCCCGCAATATGAAGCAGCTTCGCCATGGAAAAGCCCTCGACCTCCACGGAAGGGCCGTCGCCGATGGGAAGCGCGCTCGTCTCCGAGCTGCCGAACCCCTCGACGGCGTTGAGCTTGAGATGCGGCTGCGATGTGAGCGCGCCTTCGATCAGCGTGACATTGGGATAGAGCGGCAGCAGGCTTTTGAGGATTTCCCGGCATCTGGGATCGGGCTCGAGGACGAGAACGCGTTTGGCCCGTCTCGCGGCCCAGAACGGCGTGACCCCGATCCAGCCGCCGATATCGATATAGGTGACGTCGGGACCGAGCTGATCGCTCAGAGCACGGAAGGTGCGTGGCTCCCAGGCGCCACTTTCGAGCTTGCGGTAGAATTTGCGGTATTCCGGCAGGTCGGCGAGAGTGATGGTTTCGCCCTGATAGGTGATGTCGAAATGCTTCATGCGGCGTCATTGCGCCAAACGGGCGGCCACTTCAATGCGGCTGACGCAAACGTTACTGGACGAAGGACTGTCACTTTCCGTCACGGCGGACGATCGGATTGGTCGTAATGGCGTGCGGTGCTTCGCGCGACCTAATGTGCATATTAGTAATTGCCTCCAGCCCTTGACTCTCGTGACTGCCGGTCACCAGCAGAAGGTGGTGGGCAGCAATGATGACGAGGATATCTCCACGATAGGGAAACTGTTCGATCGACCAGAAATCATCCTCGAGGATAAATGACGGCAGATAGGGATCCTCGCCGCTCGCAAATGCCAGAGCGGAACGTTTCTCAATTTGGGGCGGCCTCCGAAGTCGCTTCAGATTCTCCCGCGAAGAAACGGCTGAACTTCTCGGCCGTCATCACGATATCGGCCGGAGCGGCGGAAGAAAGCGAAAGCCATAAGAACCCCAAATCACCCTCACACCTCCTTCGCCATTTCGCGGAGCTTGAACTTCTGGATCTTGCCTGTGGAAGTCTTGGGCAATTCGGCGAACACAACATGCTTCGGCACCTTGAAGCGGGCGAGACCCTTGCGGCACCAGTCGAGCATCTCTTCTTCCGTTGCCTTTGCGCCGGGCTTGAGCTCAATGAAGGCGCACGGGCATTCGCCCCATTTCTCGTCCGCCTTGGCGACGACGGCGGCCGCCTGCACGGACGGATGCTTGTAGAGCACTTCTTCCACCTCGATCGAGGAGATGTTCTCGCCGCCCGAGATGATGATGTCCTTGGAGCGGTCCTTCAACTGCACATAGCCGTCGCGATGCAGCACCGCGAGATCGCCCGAATGGAACCAGCCGCCCTTGAAGGCCTCTTCGCTCGCCTGGTGGTTTTTGAGATAGCCTTTCATCACGATATTGCCGCGGAACATGACCTCGCCCAGCGTCTTGCCGTCGGCCGGCACTTTCGTCATCGTCTCCGGATTCATCACCGTGAGCGCCTCGAGCGGGATGTAGTTCACGCCCTGGCGCGCTTTCTTCGCGGCGCGTGCCTCAGGCTCGAGCGCGTCCCATTTCGTATCCCAGTCGTTCACCACCGCCGGGCCATAGGTTTCAGTGAGGCCATAGACATGCGTGACGTTGAAGCCCGCTTCCGCCATGCGCGCCAGCACCACTTCCGGCGGCGGAGCGGCCGCGGTGGTGAACTCGACGACATGCGGCAGTTTCGTCTTCTCCTCTTCCGGCGCATTGAGGATGGTCGCCATCACGATCGGCGCACCGCACAGATGCGTGACCTTGTGCTCGGCCAAGGCCTGCCAGATCGCTTTGGCGCGCACCGCCCGCAAAGTGACATGGGTGCCGCCCATCACCGACATCGACCAGGGATAGCCCCAGCCATTGCAGTGGAACATCGGCAGCGTCCACAGATAGACGGGATGGCGCGCCATCTGCTGGGTCAGTACATTGCCCTGCGCGATCAGATAGGCGCCGCGATGATGGCACACGACCCCTTTCGGGTTGCCAGTGGTGCCCGAAGTGTAGTTGAGCGAGATCGCATCCCATTCGTCCGCCGGCATCATCCAGTCGAAATCGGGATCGCCGCCCGAGATGAAGCTCTCATAATCGATGGCGCCGAGACGCTTGCCGTCGGGCACAAATTCGCTGTCGACATAATCGACGACGATCGGCCTCTTGCCCTTCATGAGGGCCAGCGCCTCCTTCATGAGACCGGAGAATTCGGTGTCGACCAGGACGAGGCGCGTCTCGGCGTGGTCGAGCGAGAAGGCGATCACTGCGGCGTCGAGCCTGGTATTGAGCGTGTTGAGCACGGCGCCCGCCATCGGCACACCGTAATGGGCTTCGAGCATCGCCGGCGTGTTGGCGAGCAGCGCCGAGACTGTGTCGCCGCGCTTGATGCCGGCCTTGGTCAATGCCGAGGCGAGCCTGCGGCTGCGCGCATAGAATTCGGCATAGGTGAAGCGTTGGCCGCCATGGATGATGGCGGTGTGATCGGCATAGACGGCGCCGGCGCGGGCGAGGAAGGACAACGGCGTCAGCGGCTGGTAGTTGGCCGGGGTCTTGGGCAGGTCGCGGTCATAGATGGATGTGCTCATGGAGCCGTCTTATTCCATCCGCTTCCGCGGCGGAAGCCGCTTCAGAGGCCGGCTTGCATCGCCCCTTTATGTGGTGGCTGGGCTGGGTGCTCGCAGGGGCTCGGTCCTTTCCGCCTTGCGCCCGTCGAGGAAGACGGCGAGCCCACCCATGACCAGGAGGCCGGTCGCGATGATCACCGTGTCCTTGCCGAAGGTGCCTCCCCATTCATGGCGCACGATGGCGCCCGTCATCGACAAGAGCGAGCCGATACAGAATACGGGCAGCGAATGGCGTCCCATCGCGGTGAGGAAGTTGCTCGCCGGGATTCGGTGCATGAGGCGGCCGAGCGGCGACATCATCACAACATAGGCGAGCGCCAGCATATGCAGGAGGCGCGGCCAGGCGACGAAGCCCTTGTCGAAGCTCCAGATGGTCGAGGGCAGCTTTATGCCGGAGAAATTGATCAGCCAGTCGAAGGGCACCCACCAATAGGCGAGCAGCAGATAGACGACGCACAGGCCGTAGAGCAGGGCCGAGAACGGCATCGGCCGTTGCTCGCGCTGGCGCTGGCCGAGGATGAAGCCGACGACGAACAGCAGCTGCCAGGCGAACGGGTTGAAGAACCAGCCGCCGGGCATCGGATAGTTGGGCATCTCGAGCCCGAAGACGCCGGTGGCGAACCACAGCGTCACCGAGACGGCGAGCAGAAGCGACAGGCTGCGGCGCGCCAGCATCATGAAGAAAGGCAGCATCAGCAGCAGCACCATATACATGGGCAGGATGTTGAAATAGCCGAGTTGGTGTCCGAGTGTCACGAGCCCGACGATGCCGCGCACCGGATCGTCCATCAACGGCTTGATGTCCATGTAGACGATGGAGTCGTCGAGATACCCCGGATGCATGAAATACAGTGTCGCGGCGCAGAACAGCGCGATGCCGATGATCGTCGTGACGATATGGCTGATATAGAGCGTGAAAGCGCGCCGCACCGCCTTGACGCTCGCATCCCAGGTCTCGCCGCGCTCGAAGCGGGCGAAATAGGCATAGGCCGAGGCGAAGCCGGCGAGCATGACGAAGACTTCCGCCGCATCCGAGAAGCCGAAATTCTTATGCGTCCAATTTTCGTAGAAATTGCCCGGCACGTGATTGATGAAGATCGAGGCGAGCGCCAGGCCGCGCAGGAAATCGATGCGGTGGTCACGGCGGGAGCGAGCGGCGGCGGTCGTCATGGAAAGCTGCTTGAAGGACAGGGATGGCAGGAAAATGGCATTGCCTGATACCGGATTTTTACATAGCGTGGGATACGAAAAAGTGGATTTTTCGTAAAATTCCGCGCTCACTATTGGAATTGATCACGTTTGGAGCATCGGTCCGAAAAGCTTGTGGTCGGGCGTGACCCGACCATGCGTGCGGTTTTCGGATAAGCCGATGCGCAAAAATCGGATTGAGTCGATCCGAACTCATCGTGATCAAACTTCAATCCGGCTGGAAGGCCTGGGCCTTGGCTTCGCCCGCCTTGCGCGTTTCCTCCGGCAGCCGTGCGACGAACTCATCGAGCCAGGCGTCGCTGCGCCCGCCCTCTCTGGCGAGGTTGTGCCATTTCACCGCTTCGATCGGATTGGCCTCGAACACACGGCCGGTGGCGAAGAGGAGTGCCACGCGATTCTGCGCCACCGGATTGCCGCGCTTGGCCGAAACGAGAAGCCATTGGGCGCCGACCTTCTCGTTTTTCTTCACCCCGTCGCCGCGGAAGACCATGATGCCGTAATCGAGGGCGGCATCGCGATGGCCCTTGACCGCGGCCTTGGCGAACCACTCGCCGGCCCTGATCCTGTTTTGCTCGACGCCGCGGCCCTCGGCGAAGAGAACGCCCAGATTATACTGGGAATCGGCATAGCCCTGCTCCGCCGCCTTATTGAACCACTCCGCCGCTTCGAGCCAGTCGGGCGGCGTCTCGCTGGCGGCGAGCAGCCCCATGCGATGTTCGGCCTCTGGCTTGCCTTGCTTGGCGGCCTTTTCCATCCAGTAGCGTCCGCGCTCCGGATCCGGATCGCCGAGCATCCCGTTGAGATAGATTTCGCCCAGCGAATATTCCGCGCCGAGATTGCCCTTGGCGGCGGATTGAGCATACCAGTCGGCCGCCTTGTTGAGATCGGCAGTGACCCCCTGCCCCTTCTGATAGAGGACGCCCAGCATCGCCATGGCGCGCGCATCGCCCTTCTTGGCGAGCGCCTCGGCGATCGCCCTGGCCCCCCTTGTAATCCTTGTCCTCGTAAAGGGAGACCGCTTCCTCATAGGCCGGCTGGGCCATGACCGGGCCGGATACGGCGAGGGCCAGCAGCAGCAGAAGAAGAGCGGCAATGCGGTTCATGGGGCCTCGGCTGAAATCGCCTGCATGAGCTCGGTGACGATGCGCCGGGCCTCTTCGGGTGACGTCCAGATCGACTCCGGTGGGCGGATGAAATCGGGCTGTTGCGTCAATAATGCGGCAACCGCCTCAGGCGCCACCGGATCGGCGGCGATGCAGGGCACCTCGAACAGGTTCGACCACCAGGCGATGATCGGCTCCTCATGCGGTTTGAGGCGGGCCTGATTGAAGGCGATATACTCGGCGCCCGCTTCGGCGAGGTCCATGGCGACATGGCGCGACGTGCCGCACAGCGCGCCGATGATCTTGTCGGCGCCCAGGAGCTTGCGGGCATGGTCGTAATCGGCGCGATTGGTGACTTCGATGCCGTCGCAGGCTTGCGCGTGTTTTTCATCGAGGCAAAGCAGCGCCACGCCGTGCTCGCGAGCGACCGGTAAAAGGAGACCCACCAGGCCGCCGGGTGCCAGCGCGCTGGCGACATCGCCCGCTTCGCAGGCCGCCGCAAAGCAGCGCAGCGCATGGGGACCGGTCGTCTCGGGGACGACGAGATGAAGACGGGGCTGCGCCATGGCTGATTCGGAGTCCTCCTTCCCCCGTTCAATCAGAGAAGGCAGCGGAAGGCAAACGGTCTGGGAAGTCTCCTCGCTTTCCCCGGAGGAATGAAATCCCTCACGCTGAGGTGCCCGCCGAAGGCGGGCCTCGAAGCGTCCATCAGCACAATTATTGAAAGACACCCTTCGAGGCTCCCCAGGCGCAAGGCCGGGGTCGCGCCTCAGGGTGAGGAGATAGCCAGCTTCATAAATAGCTTCATAAATAAAGCCCCTAACTGAACGGGTCTTCCACCCGCGGCCACAACTTGCGCGTGAGCTTGCGGTAATTGGTGACGCGCGGATTGTTCGGATAGGCGGCACCCGCCGCGACATAGATCACTTCCGAAGCGATCGGCGCGAAGCCGGCATAGAAGTGATTGGTCGACTTCACCACCAGGAGCGGCTGTGCCAGGGGATCGATGCCGAGATTGGAAAAGATGTCGGGCTCGAAGGTCTGGGTGCGGTTGGTGTTGAGGATGACGTCGATCTCGCTTCCGGCGATCCGCACCACCGCGGCCGGCCCGAGCGTCACCCGGCTGCCGCCGAAGCTCTGCCAGCCCTCCTGGACGACCTTGCGCACGATCACCCGCGCATCGACGGGCTCGCCGCCCAAAGGCCCGGACTTGCCGCCGATGCGCAGCTCGATCTCCGCCCCCTCGCCCGCGCCATGGGCGAAACTGACCGCTATCGGATCCCAGATCGTCGCCAGCGCCGCCTTAGGGACGCGCCGCTCGATCATCCGGCGCAAGAGCAGCGTGCCGTCGCCCGCCACACCGCCCCCCGGATTGTCCCACATATCGGCGACGACCGCCGGCTGGCCGGGCTTCGTCACCTGCAACGCCCGGTCGAGGCCTGCATCGATGCTCATGACCGGCATCATCGTCTGGCCGCGCAAGGCGAAGATCTCGCGCCCCAGCGCTTCGGCGAGACGATCGCCCTTGGCTTGCGCGTCATCGCTCACCACCAGCATGCGGCTGCCCATTTCGGGCACGTCGGCCGCCATGAAGCCGTGGATGAAGGAGACCGACAATATATCGTCCTTGCCCTGCAGGCCCTTCAGGCGGTCGACGAATGAGCGCATCGGCTCGCGGCTCGTCGGATACACATCGATCAGCCGGCAATCGAAAGAGGAGAGCTTCGGCTTGATCTCACCCTTGATCGCCCGCATCGCCAGATCGACGACATGCTCGCCGCGCTCGTAAAAATCCGTATGCGGGAATTCGAGGAAGGCGGCGAGGATATCGGCATTGGCGACGCGCTTGGGTGTCAGGTGGCTGTGCGGATCGAGCTCGGCGGCGATGACGACTTTGGGCCCCACCAGCGCGCGCACGCGCGCCAGGATGTCGCCTTCGCAATCGTCATAGCCTTGCGCCACCATGGCGCCATGGAGGCCGAGCACAACGCCGTCGACAGGAAGTGCTGCCTTGAGCTCTGCCAGGATGGCGTCGCGCAGTCCTTCATAAGCCTCCCGGTTGAGAAGGCCGCCGGGCTCGGCCCAGGCGGCTGTCCCCTCGATCACCTCGAGGCTATCGTCCTGGCGCGCCCGCCGGCGCAGCACCAGCATCGGCGAGGAGCACAAGGTCGGCGTCTCCGGATGCCTGCCGGGGGCTGCGTAGAACGCCATCTCGAAGCTGGCGCGATCCGTCGGCACCGGCGAGAATGTATTGGTCTCCGTCGCGAACGACGCCGTGAAGATGCGCATCGTGAAGATTACTACCTGGGCGAGTAGGCGATGGCTTCGATCTCGACCTTAATGTCGATCATCAGCCGGCTCTCGGCGGTGGTGCGCGCCGGCGGCTCCTTGGCGAAGAAGGTCCCGTAGACCTGGTTGAAGCCGCCGAAGTCGCGCGCATCCTCGAGCCATACGGTGGTCTTGACCACTTCATCCATCGTGGCGCCGGCCAGCGCCAATGCGGCTTTGACATTCTCCAGCACCTGGCGCGTCTGCTCCTTGATGCCGCCATGCACGATGTTGCCCTGCGCATCGACCGGCACCTGTCCCGACACATAGACGAAATCGCCGGCCCGCACGGCGGGCGACAGGGGGACATGCGATGTGCCGAAAACCTGCTTCTTCATGGATTATTCCTTTTCATTTGACCGCGCCGAGCGAAAGGCCGCGCACCAGGTAACGTTGCAGCCAGGCGAAGAGAATGGCAACGGGTATGGTGGCGACGAGGGTTGCCGCCATCACATGATGCCATTCGACGGTGTAGCGCCCGGCGACCAGCGAGAACACCTGGATGGGCAGGGTGTAGCTCTCCTGGCGGCGCAACAGCGTCAGCGCGATGACAAACTCGTTCCAGGCATTGATGAAGGTGAAGATGGCGGTGACCGCGATGGCGGGCGTCACCAGAGGCAGGAACACCTTGACCAGCGTCTGCGACCGCGACGCGCCTTCAATCCATGCCGCCTCCTCGAGATCCTTCGGGATGGTGGCGAAATAGCTCTGCAGCATCCACACGGTGAAGGCGATGTTGAAGGCCATGTAGATGACGCCGACGGTCGGCACATTGTCGACGAGGCCGAGCGTGGCGATGAGGCGGAACAGGCCGACCACCAGCACGATCGGCGACAGCATCTGCGAGACGAGCAGGAACTGGTTGAAGGCGCCGCGGGCGCGGAAGCGATAGCGCGACAGCGCATAGGCCGCCGGGATGGAGACCAGGATGGCGCCGAGCGTGGCGATGAGCGACGTATAGAGCGAATTGAACAGCGCCCGGCCGAAATTGGTGGCCGTCCACATGTCGATGAAATTCCGCCAGCGGATCTCGCTCGGCCACCAGGTCGGATTGAGCACCTCGGCTTGCGGCTTGACCGCGGTGATGAACATGACCGCGAAGGGGAACAGCGACAGCACCACGAGCGGCGAGAGGACCGCCCAGGCGATGAGGGAGCGTTTGAGCTTGCTCATCAGGCTTCGCGCTCCTTCATAGCGAGCCGCACATAGATGATGGTGAAGACGAGCAGGATCGCCAGCATGATGAGCGACACCGCCGAGGCCTCGCCCAGCTTGCCGATGCGGAAGCCGAGCTTGTAGAGATGGGTCACCAATATGTCGGTCGAGTTGGCGGGCCCGCCCTGCGTCGTCACCCAGATGATCGGGAAGGAGTTGAACACATAGATCGTGTTGAGCACCAGCGCGATATTCACGAAGGGCTTGAGCAGCGGCAAGGTGATATGGCGGAACTGCTGCAGGCGCGAGGCGCCTTCCAGCGCCGAGGCCTCATAGAGGTCCTGCGGGATGGAAGACAGTCCGCCGAGGAAGATCGTCGTGGTGAAAGGCACCGTCACCAATATGCCGATCAGGACCTGCATGGTGAAAGCGAGGTCGCCGCTCGCCAGCCATTGCACGTTCTCGCTGATCAGCCCCAAGCCCATCAGCGCCGAGTTGAGCATGCCGCTTTCGCCATTGAGCGCCCAGCGCCACACCACCGCCGTCATGGTGAGCGAGACGGCCCAGGGCAGCATCAGGATGACGCGCGCGATGTCGCGGCCGTAGAAGTCCTCATTGAGGATGAGCGCCACCGGCACCGAGACGAGCAATGCGCCCCCAACGACAAGAAGCGTCCACAGGCCGGTGCGCCACAAAGCCGAGATGAAGTCGGCATTGGCGAAGAGCGCCGCGAAATTGGCGAAGTCGTTCCAGCCCTTGAGCTGGCCGAAACGGTTCACGTCGTTGGTGGCGATCTCGATCAGGCTGCCGACCGGCCAGAAGATGATCGCCGCCGCCAGCACGAGGCTCGGCAGGATGAGCAGATAGGGTATGGCAGCCTGGCGGGAGGTCATGATGGAGAGGCTAAAGCATCGGCCCGAAGAATGCGCACAATTTACCCTCGCCCCCTGCGGGGGAGCATTGGGAGGGTGAGGGGGAACAGGCGGTGGAGCACTTGCGCATCTGATCAGGACCTTCCGCCGGTTCCCCCTCACCCTAACCCTCTCCCCCGCAGGGGGAGAGGGGATATAAACCTGCTTACTTCTGACTCTGCAGGATGCCGTTGATCTCCTCGGCGGTGGCCTTCAGCGTCGCGTCGGGCTCACCTTCGCCGAGATAGATCTTCTGCAGCGCGTCGGAGGTCTTCTGCGCCACCTCTTCCCAACCGGGGATGACCGGCGCGAAGCGGGCCGAGGGCAGAAGATCGGTGAACGCCTTGAGATCGGCGTTGTTCACATAGTAGTCCATCTTCGCCTCTTCCTTGTTCACCGGCAGGAAGCCTTCGCCTTGCGTGAACTTGGCGCGCATGTCGGTGGTGAAGAGATAGTCGAGGAACTTCCAGGCCTCTTCCTTGTTCTGCGAGTTCTTGAACATGATGATCGAGTCGGTCACGCCATAGGTGCCGCGCGCCCCCGTCGGGCCCGCAGGGATAGCGGCGACGCCATATTTGAGGTTCGGCGCTTCTTCCTTGATCTGGTTGGAGAGGAAGGGCGCGGTGATCATCATGCCGATCTTGCCCTGCTTGAACAGGTTCTGCACGTCCTCGCGCGCGAAGGAGGTGACGCCCGGCTGGGTAAGCTTCTTGTCGATCAGTTCCTTGTAGAGCTTGGCGGCGGCGATGGCGCCGTCGCTGGACAGGCCGGACTTGCCATCCTTGTCGAGGATTTCGACGCCCTGCGACCACATCGCATAGTAGTAATAGACGTCGGTCTCGATTTCCTTGCCCTGCAGGCCGTAGCCATAGACGCCACCACCGAGCGCGGAAATCTTCTCAGCCGCGGCCTTGAGGTCGTCCCAGGTCTTCGGCGGCTCGGCGATGCCGGCCTTCTCGAACAGCTCCTTGTTGTAATACATGGCGCGCGCCGAGGCGGCGATCGGCAGACCATAGGTCTTGCCGTCCATGACGGAGGGCGACAGGAAGGTCTCGATGAAGCGGTCCTTGAATTCCGGCGTGATGAAGCCGTCGAGCGGCTCGGCCACGTCCTGTTTCACGAAGTCGATGAGCCAGCGCGTGCCGATGATCGACAGATCGGCGTTGCTGCCCGCCCCGATATCGGTGGTGAGCTTCTGCAGGAGCACGTCCCACGGCACGACCTCGATCTGGATGTCGACTCCCGGATTGGCCGCCTCGAAGGCCTTCTCGGCCTCGGCGAAATAGGGCCCGGTCTTGGCGCTGTATTCAGCGACGGTGACGCGCACCGTGCCGGCGAGCGCGACACTGGTGAGCGCTGCGAGGCTCAGGCCGGCGGCCAGAATCGTCTTCAAAAATCGGCTTTTCATGGTTTCCTCCTCAGTCAGGATGGGGGTGGGAGCCCCTGTTGTCGGGCCTTCATCACATCGCATATTCGATGTTGCTTTGTTACATACTTTCAAAAATAAGGAAAAACAAGCGGAATTAATGTTGCTAACTTGCATAATTGGGTACAAACTAGAAAAAACGGCGAGGAAACATGACGGGTCTCAAGGGAAAAAAAGTCATCATCACAGGGGCTGGCGGCGGCATCGGCTCGGCTCTGGTCCAGGCTTTCCACCGTGAGGGCGCGACCGTCATCGCCTGTGACCGCACGAACCAGACGGACGAGCCTATCCAGCCCGATCACCTCGAGGTCTTCGACCTCCTCGACCCCGCCCAGATCGGCAAGGCGGCGGAGAACATCGTTGCCAAGTTCGGCGCCCCCGACTGCCTCATCAACAACGCCGGCTGGACGCGCGCCGAATTGATGGAGGACGTGACCAACGAGGTCATTGCGCGCGAATTGCAGCTCAATCTCTCGGGCGTCATGCAGTTCACGCAAGGGCTCCTGCCGGCGATGCTCGAGCGCAAGGTCGGCAGCATCGTTTTCATCAGCTCGGTCAACGCGCTGATGCATTTCGGCAATCCCGTCTATGCCGCGGCCAAATCCGGCATCGAGGCTTATTCGCGCGCCATCGCCGTCGAACATGGCGCCTTCGGCATCCGCTCCAACAGCGTCTGCCCGGGCTCGACCCGCACCCATGCTTGGGACCACCGCCTCGAGGCCGAGCCGTTGCTTCTGCCACGCGTCACCAGGCTCTACCCGCTGCAAAGGCTGGTGACGCCCGAGGAAGTGGCCAATGCCGTCCTGTTCCTCGCCTCGCCTCTGTCGAGCGGCATCACCGGTGTAACCTTGCCGGTTGACGCCGGCGCCACGGCGGGCTTCCTTCCCTTCATCGACACGGTTCTCAAGGGCGTATCATGAGCACAGTCAGTCTGCGCGGCATCGCCAAGCACTTCGGCGCGGTGACGATCATCCCCAAGGGCCTCGATCTCGACATCGCCGACGGCGAGTTCGTCGTGCTGGTCGGCCCATCGGGCTGCGGCAAGTCCACCCTTCTGCGCATGATCGCGGGGCTCGAGGATATCAGCGACGGCGAGCTGTGCATCGGTGACAGGCGCGCCAACGAGCTGAGCCCCCAGGAGCGCAACATCGCCATGGTGTTCCAGTCCTATGCGCTGTTCCCGCATATGACGGCGAAGGACAATATCGGTTTCGGCCCGCGCATCCGCAAGGAAGCGGGAGGCGCCATCTCCGACAAGGTCGGCAAGGCGGCCGGCATTCTCAATCTGCACGACTATCTCGACCGCTATCCGCGTCAATTGTCGGGCGGCCAGCGCCAGCGCGTCGCCATGGGCCGCGCCATCGTCCGCGATCCGGATGTGTTCCTGTTCGACGAGCCGCTCTCCAATCTCGACGCGCAATTGCGCGTGCAGATGCGCACCGAGATCAAGGCGCTGCATCAGCGGCTCGGCTCGACCATCGTCTATGTGACGCATGACCAGATCGAGGCCATGACCATGGCCGACCGCATCGTGGTGATGAACAAGGGTCGCATCGAGCAGGCGGGCTCGCCGCTCGATCTCTACGACAATCCGGCCACCCGATTCGTGGCGAGCTTTCTGGGGTCGCCCTCGATGAGCTTCGTGCCCGGACGGGTGAAGAAAACCGGCGACGGCGCCGCCGTCGTCACCGATGACGGTGTCACCTTGCCGACCCGCATGCTGGCCGCCGCCAATGACGGCCGTGCCGTCGAAGTGGGCATGCGGCCCGAGCATTTCCGCCTCGCCGACAAGGGCCAGGGCCTGCCCTTCAAGGTCGATGTGATCGAGCCGACCGGATCGGAGACCCATCTCTATGGTGCGATCGCCGGCACACCCGTGCGCTGCGTCTTCCGCGAACGCCTCAAGCTGGCACCCGGCGCCGAGATCGGCCTCGCTATCGACGCGGCGCTGACCCATGTCTTCGACCGCGAGACGGGGCGCCCGGTGTGAACGACATCATCGATATCGTCGCGCGGCTGCGCGAGCGCTCGGAGGACGGCTCCAAGTCCGACCGTCGCCTGGCGCAGCTCATTCTCGACGATATCGATTTCGCCTCCAAGGCGGCGATCGCCGATCTGGCGGCGCGCGCCGAAGTCAGCGAGCCGACGGTGACGCGCTTCTGCCGGGGCCTGGGCTGCGAGGGCACCCGCGATTTCAAGTTCAAGCTCGCCCAGGCGCTGGCGGTGGGGGCGCTCTATCTCAATCCGGCGCCGCTCAACCGCGACGCCCGCGAGGAGCGCACCCTGCAGGCGATCTGCGACAGCGCCATCACGGCCATCGAGCAGCTCAAACCCACGCTCGATCTCGGTGCCATCGCCCAATTGAGCGTCAGGATCACCGAGAGCCCGCATGTGCTGATCTACGGCTCGGGCGGAATTTCCTCGATGATGGCGGTGGAATTGCAGAACCGCCTGTTCCGCTTCCGCATCAATGCGGTGTCGCATATAGACGGTCAGATGCAGCGCATGACCTCCGCCGTCGCCGACAAATCGACCCTCGTCATCGGCTTCTCGGTGTCGGGCTATGCCCGCTCCGTGGTCGACGCGGTGATGGTGGCCCGCCAATATGGCGCTCACACGGCCGCCATCACCGCAACGCCCTCCGCACTCGCCGAAGCGGCCCATATCGTGGTGCCCTTCCAGACCTATGAGGACAGCCACATCTACAAGCCGACCTCGTCGCGCTACGCCCTGCTCGCCATCGTCGACGTCATCGCCACCATGGTGGCCGAAAATATGGGACCGCGCGTCATCGAGGGCATGCGCCGCATCAAGCAGAGCCTCAATATGCTGAAGGTGGACGATCCGCGTCTGCCGCTGGGTGATTGATTGGCACTATCTCTCTACATTCCTCATGCTGAGGTGGCCGCGAAGCGGCCCTCGAAGCATCCGGCAGAATAGAGCGAAGAGTGGTGAAGCATACCCTTCGAGGCTCCCCCGGCTCAAGGCCGGGGTCGCACCTCAGGGTGAGGGTGATGGAACAGACCAAACTGATCATGCACTGGCGCATCGGACCGAAAAGTGTGAAGCGGTTTTCGGATAATCCGATGCGGAACTAATGGGAGAGAAGAATGGACTACACGAAGAACCCCTTCGCGCCGAACGATACCGACCGGCATCAGATCTGGGCCATGCTGGTCGAGCGCGACATCGATGCGTTCCTGGCCGCCGACTGGTCCAAGCACGGCCCCGATTTCCATGCCGAATCCTTCTTCGGCGTGCATGCCCATAAATCCGAGCTGCCCGATAGCTGGCGGCTCGACTTCCCCAATCTCGAGACCTATCGCGACGAATGGCTGCGCCAGGCGGCCGCTACCGCCAAAGTGAAATATGCCGAGCCTCTGCGCCAAGCCTTATTCCGCGCCACCAATATGCGCGACATCGACATCGCCGGTGACCGCGCCGTCTGCCACAAGAAATTCGACGGCGTGATCGCCAGGGCCGATGGCGGCCAGGACGTACTGAACTGGCAGACGCTCTATTTCTGCGGCCGCTTCAACGGCGTGTGGAAGATGACCGGCTTCGTCGGCTACATGCCCTATCCGATGGGGAAGGCGCGGACCTGAAACAAACTACCGTCACCCCGGCAAAAGCCGGGGCCCACTGAATAAGTGCAATCTGGGCGGGGCTGCCTACGCGGCACGGATTTAATGGGCCCCGGCTTTCGCCGGGGTGACGCTGTATCGCTTACTGCACCGTCCCGCGCGCATCGACCTTGACGGCGCCCAGCACCTCAGTCCCGCGCACGAAGACGACGCGGTCGAAGAGATTGGTCACCGGACAGACATGATTGGGCGTGATGCGCACCAGGTCACCGACCTTCGGTTTCATCGCGGCGCCCGAAATATCGAGGAAACCATGCTCCTCGCTCATCATGTAGATTTGCGCATCGCCCATCGCATGGACCACGCCATAGCCTTTGAGCCCCAGGAGATCGCTGGTCAGCGACTTGCTTCCGGCATCGACCAGAGCGCGCTCGTCGGTCGGCCGGCTGACCACCGTGGCCAGCACGCCGAGCGCGCAGTCGTCGAATGCGCATGTGCCGCGTTCGACCAGCGAACGGTCGAAATAGACATAGGTGCCGACGCGATACTCGCTGACGATGCCGAGCCCCTCATCCTTCCACATATCGGGCGAGCCTCCCGACGTGATCACCCGGGTCTCGAGCCCCGCTTCCGCGACCCGGTCGCGCGCCGCGGTGAGGAAGGCTTCAGTCTCGATACGCATCGCCGGCGCCGCATAGGTCATCAGGCCGCCATAGGAAACGCCTTTGGTCCTGTCGATCACCTTGGCGAGCGCGGCGGCGGCCTCCGGCGACTGCACGCCATTGCGCTTAGCGCCGGTGTCGCATTCGACCAGCACGGCGATGTCGCGGCCCGCCGCGACGCCGGCGCGGCCCAGGCCTTCCACCACCGTTTCATTGTCGGCGACCACCGAAATATCGGTGCGCCTGGCGAGATCGGCGAGACGCTTCAACTTGTGTGCGCCCACGACATTGAAGGTCAGCAGCATGTCGCGGATGCCGGCATCGGCCATGACCTCGGCCTCGCCAAGCTTCTGCACCGTGATGCCCTTGGCGCCCAGCGCCATCTGATATTTCGCCAGCGGCGCCAGCTTGTGCGTCTTGATATGCGGCCGGTTGGCGATCCCGAGCTTGTCGCAGCGCTCCTGCCAGCGCTTCAGGTTGCGGTCGACCACATCGATATCGATGATGGGGGTCGGCGTCTCCAGATCCTCGATCCTCTTGGCCGTGGGCTCGAAACGGAAAAAGCTGGCGATGTCCTTGCTGCTCATTTTTCTGACTTTCTTCAGACGCGCGATCAGGATCCGCGCGCGCAGCTTTTAGAGCATTTCAGCGCCGCGGGGAAATGTTTCAGACGATGCCGGCCGAAGCCGCACCGCTCTCCGGCCGTTCCTTCGCCTTCTGCCGGCGATAGCCGGACGCCCGATAGGTGGCGATCGGATCGATGCTGCCGCCCTTGCGCCGCCGGGCTTCCGCAAGGACAGGTGATACATCAGTAATGAAGGCCTGCTTGACCAGGAGATGGCCGCCCAGCACGTCGCTTTCCTCTTGCGCCGCGTCGAGCGCCGCGCGATCGACCAGCGAGGCCTGCACATAGGCGCGTTGGATTTCGATCGCCGACTGGATGAGGCTTTCGATCGGGTCGGTCACATTATGCGACTGGTCGATCATATAGGCCGGGCTGAAGCCGGGCGCCTTACGCAATTCGGCATCGACCAGTTCATTGAAGACGAGGAACAGGCGGAAGGGATCGACCGAGCCCGAATCGAGATCATCGTCGCCATATTTGGAATCATTGAAATGGAAGCCGGCAAGCTTCTGAGCCCGGATAAGGCGGGCGACGATCTGCTCGATATTGGTGTTGGGCGCGTGATGGCCGAGATCGACCAGGCACTTGGCCTTGGGGCCCAGTTCGCTTGCCGCCATGAAGCTCGATCCCCAGTCGGAGATGACGGTCGCATAGAAGGCCGGCTCATAGAGCTTGTGCTCGAGAAAGACCGACCAGTCCTTGGGCAGATGCTCATAGATCTCGCCGAGCGATTTCATGTAGCGGTCGAAGGCGGCATTGAGATTGGACTGGCCGGCGAAATTCGCGCCATCGGCGATCCACACGGTGAGCGCCGTCGAGCCGAGTTTGCGCCCGACCTCGATGCATTCGAGATTATGCGCCACCGCCTGGGCGCGCGTGCCTTGATCGGCATGGGTGAGCGAGCCGAATTTGTAAGAGAGCCTCTGGTCCTTGGCGTCCTGGAAGGTGTTGGAATTCACCGCGTCGAAGCTCAGATCATGGGAAGCGGCCTTCTGGCGCAGCGCGCTCAAATCGTCGACCTTGTCCCACGGAATATGCGGCGACACCGTCGGCGTCGTCCGGCCCAGCTGATGAATGATCCCGCAATCATCGATCTTGTCGAAGACGTTGCGCGGTTCTCCCGGTCCCGGAAAGCGGGCGAAGCGGGTGCCGCCGGTGCCCACCCCCCAGGTCGGCACCGCCACCGCATACTCCATGGCACGCGCCGTCATCGCCTCGATGTTGATGCCGCGCCGTTCGAGCTGGCGGCCGAGCGCGGCGTAATCTTCCGCCAGCGCCTTCTCGCTCTTACGGTTCTGCTCGCCGATGAAATCGGCCGAAATGGAAAAGGTCATGGTGCTTCCTCCTTACCCTCGCCCCGCGCAGCGGGGAGAGGGAGGGACCCATTGCGCAGCAATGGGAGGGTGAGGGGCCGTGATGCAAACATATGGACAGAACTATCACTTGGGTGAGTGAGAGAAGCATGACGGCAGCCAGGCCCCTCACCCTTCCCGCCGCTTGCGCGGCGGGCCCCTACCCTCTCCCCGCTGCGCGGGGCGAGGGTGTCAGGCGCATTTCGCCGCGGCATCACCGCGTGAAACTCGTCGCATTGCCGGCATCGACATTGAGGAAATTGCCGGTCGACTTGGCCGAGAGATCGGAGGCGAAGAAATACGTCGCTTCGGCGATATCTTCAGGATAGACCGAGCGCTGCAGGAGCGAGCGCTTGCGGTAGAATTCCTCGAGCTCCTCCTCCTTGATCTTGTTCGACTGCGCCCGCTGCTGGCGCCACTCGCCCTGCCAGATCTTCGAGCCGCGCAGGACCGCATCCGGATTGACGACATTCACGCGGATGCCGAGCGGCGCCCCTTCGAGCGCCATGCAGCGCGCCAAATGCACTTCCGCCGCCTTGGCGGTGCAATAGGCCGACGCGCCGGCCGACGCCGCGATGGCGTTCTTCGAGCCGATGAAGACCATCGAGCCGCCGAGCTTCTGCGTCTTCATCAGGCGATAACCCTCGCGCGCCACCAGGAAATAGCCGGTGCCGAGGATCGACATGTTCTTGTTCCACAGATCGAGCGTCGTGTCCTCGACGGGAGCGGCCGACGAGATGCCGGCATTGTTGACCACGATGTCGAGCCCGCCGAAGCGCAAGACCGCCTCACCCATCGCCGCGATCACCGCGTCTTCCTGCGTGACGTCGAGCGTCACGCCTTGCACCTGATCCTTGCCGAAGCGCGAAGCGAAGCCCTGAACCGTCACGTCGAGGGCAGCCTGATCTATGTCGGCGAGGACGACGCATGCCCCCTCGCTCAGGAGCCGGTGCGCTATCGCCTGGCCGATGCCGCCCGCCCCGCCGGTGACGAAGGCGATGCGCCCGGCCAGGCTCTTCGGCTTCGGCATGCGCTGGAGCTTCGCCTCTTCGAGCAGCCAATATTCGATGTTGAAGGCCTCCTGCTCCGGCAGGCCGACATATTGGGACACGCCCGACGCGCCACGCATGACATTGATGGCGTTCACATAGAATTCCGATGCGATGCGCGCCGTTGACTTGTCCTTGGCGAAGGACAGCATGCCCACCCCCGGCACCAGATAGATGACCGCATTGGGATCGCGCATCCTGGGCGAATTGGGATGTTTGGCGCGTTCATAATAGGCGGCGTAATCCCGGGCATAGGCGTCGAGCGTCTGGTCAAGCCCGGCCACCACCTCGTCGATGTTGCGCGTCTTCGGATCATAGGGCAGCACCAGCGGCCTGATCTTGGTGCGCAGGAAATGGTCGGGACAGGACGTGCCGAGCGGCGCCAGCGCGTCGAGCGCATTGCTGTTGACGAAATCGAGCACTTCCGGCGCGTCGGTGAAATGACCGACCTTGCGCTCCTCCTTTGAGATGCGGCCGCGGATCTCAGGGCTGAGCCGGCGCGCCACATCGGCGCGGTCGCGCGCGGTAAGACTGTCGAAGCGCGCGCCCTTGAAGGACGGCTTGGCGCGTTGTTCCTCCAGCCACGCCGCCGCCTTGTTGATGATGCGTAAGGTGGTCTGATAGGACGCCCTAGCCGTCGGCCCCCAGGTGAAAAGCCCATGGGCGCCCAGCACCACACCGACAAAATGCGGATTCTTCTCCGCCATCTCGCCGAGCTTGAGGCCGAGATCGAAGCCCGGCCGCTGCCAGGGCAAATACCCCATCTCGGTCCCGAAGATCTCCTTCGTGAGCCTTTCCGAATCCTTCGCCGCCGCGATGGCGATCACCGCATCGGCATGCATGTGATCGACATGGATCGCCGGCACGAAGCCATGCAGCGGCGTGTCGATCGAAGCCGCGCGCGGATTGAGGTTGAAGGTGCAATGCGGCAGGTAGTCGACCATCTCGTCCTCATGCGCGATGCCGCGATAGAGGCCCTTCAGCGTTTTGAGCTTGTCGAGATAAAGCGTCGAGAACCCGTCGAGCTTCATCGAGCCGAGATCGCCGCCCGAGCCCTTGACCCACAGTACCGTCTCGTCCTTCCGGGTCAGGGGATCGGTCATCTTGACCTTGGCCGAAGTATTGCCGCCGCCGAAATTGGTGATCCTGAGATCGCTGCCGAGCAAATTGGAGCGGTAGAGCAGGAGCCCCGGCTCATCCAAGGTCGCGGCGATCTTGTCGTCCCACAGATCGGGAATGGCGGTCTTCGTCATGGCTGGCAACCTTTCACTTGAGAATTCCCCTCGCCCCCATCGGGGGAGAGGGAGGGGCCCAATGCGAAGCATTGGGAGGCTGAGGGGGAAAGGACGGATCCGCCGGTTCCCCCTCACCCTGCCCTCTCCCCCGCAGGGGGAGAGGGGATGTTCTTTAGAAATCAAACTGCCCGACATTCTCCTTGGTGAAGACGAAGGGCGCGCCGAGCAGGATCTCCGAGCCGTTGATGACCTGGAGATCGCCGAGCTTGCCGGCCTTCACCGAGGTGGCGCCGGGTTTCAGATCGCCGTCGGCAACAGCGCGCAGCACCTGCATCGCCGCATAACCGAGATCGACCGGGTTCCACAGCACGACCGACTTGACGCAGTCCTTTTCGACATAGGGCTTCATCGCATTGGGCGTGGCGAGGCCGACGACGGCGATCGTGCCGCACTTGTTCGCTTGCGTCACCGCTTCGGCGGAGGCCGGCGTCGCGACGCTGGTCATGCCGAAGATGCCCTTGAGGTCATCGCCATACTTGTTGATGAGGGTGGTGGCCTGATTGAAGGAGAGCACATTGTCCTCCTGCGCCTCGACCGTCTCCAGCCACTTCATCTTGGGATGGCACTTCTCCGCATAGGCCGCCATCTCGGCAATCCAGCGCGCCTGGTTGGGCGTGGTGAAGGTCGAGGTGACGATGGCGAAGGCGCCCTCCTCGCCGATCTCCTTGGCCATGTTGTCGACCATGGCCTTCGCGATGCCGTTGAACTCGGCCTGGTTGACGAACCATTGCCGCGCATCGGGCTGCGAGTTGGCGTCATAGCCCACGACATTGATCCCCTTGGACAGCGCCTTCTTCAGCACCGGCGCGATCGCGACGGGATCGTTGGCGGCGAACAGGATGCCGTCGACGCCGCTGGTGATGTAGTTGTCGATGAAGGTGATCTGCTGGTCGATATTGGCCTGGGTCGGACCGTCGGTCTTGGCGTCGACATTGCCGAGCTCCTTGGCGGCGTCCTGGATGCCCTTCGAGGTTGCGTTGAAATAGCCGATGCCGATGAGCTTCGGCACATCGACGACGGTGATCTTCTTGCCCTTCCGGTCAGGCGCGCCGGTGGGCTCGCCGCCGTCATAAGGCTTGGCGACCGCCGCTCCGGGCGTCCCGTCGCAGGCGAGCGGATTGGTGGGCAGATCGTCGCCTCCCGTCCAGGCTGAGGCGGCGAAGGCGCTCCCCGCCATGGCGGTGAGAGCGAGTGCAGCGAACACTGTCTTGCGTATCATGTCTTGCTCCTTGCGCTTCATGTCCGGGCCCTTGAATTGACTCTTGCCGACGGAAGCGGCCCGGATTCTCCCATTTCGATCAACCGTCTGCGTCCTTGCGAAAAATATTGCTGATGAGGATCGTGCCGATGAGCACGGCGCCGATGACGACGATGGTGCCGTCGCCCTTCACGCCCGACAAGGCGAGCCCGTTCTTCAAGGCCTGCATCAGGACCAGCCCGAGCAGCGTGCCGATGATGGTGCCGCGCCCGCCGAAGATACTGGTGCCGCCGAGCACCACCGCGGTGATGACGTCGAGTTCGTAGCCGGTGCCCATGTCGGAGCGCGTGGTCGAGACGCGCGAGACGAAGATGACGGCGGCGAGACCGGCGATGAGGCCCGAGCCCGTATAGATAAGGAGCAGCGTGCGGTCGACGCTGAGGCCCGAGAAGCGCGCGGCGATCGAATTGGAGCCGATCGCATAGGTGGCGCGCCCAAAGGTGGAGAGCCCTAGGATGACGGCGGCGACGAGTGCGCACAGGCCGAAGATCCACAATTGCACCGGCACGCCCAGGAACTCGCCCTGGCCCAGCATGAAGAACCATTCGGGATAGCCCCGGACCGAGCGCGCCTGGCTGATGCCCTCGGCAAGTCCGCGATAGAGGGCCAGCGTGGCGAGCGTGGCGATGAGCGGCGGCACGCCGAAGCGGGTGATGATGAGGCCGTTGCCGAGGCCGGCGAGCCCGCCGACCAGCACGCCGAGCACCATGGCGAGGGGCAGCGGCACGCCGAGCTTCTGCCAGAACACGCCGAGCAGGATGGCGACGAGGCCGACGACGGATCCGACCGAGAGATCGATGCCGCCGGTGACGATGACGAAGGTCATGGCCAGCGCGATCAGCCCGATCTCGGCCATGAGACGGCCCTGATTGAGAAGATTGTCGGTGGTGAAGAACCGGTCCGACTGCATGGCGAGCACGATGAGCGTCACCACCAGCAGAACGCCCAGGATCGTCTCATGCCGCAGCAGCAGGGATTTGAGCGACGCGCTCATGGTTTGAGACTCCGCCGGCGCCGCGCCATGTCGGCGAGCACGGTCACGAGAATAAGGAGCCCCAGCACGGCGCGCAGCCAATAGGCCGAGACATTCAGGAAGATGAGCGCCGAGCCGATGCAGGCGAAGAGGACGGCGGCGAGCGTCGAGCCGATGACGGTGCCGGTGCCGCCGAGGATGGAGACGCCGCCGATCACCGCCGCGGTGATGACGGTGAGCTCGAGATTGGGCGGCACCGTCGACTGGATGACCTGCAGCTGCGTGGCGAAGAGAAGGGCCGCGATGCCGGCGAAGAAGCCGTGCAGCGCGAAGACGAGGACGCAGGTGCGTTCCGGATTGAGGCCGGACGCGCGCGCCGCTTCCGCATTGCCGCCGACCGCGTAGATCGAGCGCCCGGTCGCCGAATAGCGCATCCACAGCGCCACCAGGATGGTGAGGATCACCATGAAATAGACGGGCGCCGGAATGCCGAAGAGCCGTGCCTGGGCGATGAAGAATCCGGCCGGCATGCCGGTGATCCAGGTGCCGCCGGTGGCGCTGATCAGCCCGCCTTTCAGGATCGACAGCATGCCGAGCGTCGCTACGATCGAGGGGATGCGCATATAGGCGATGAGCGCGCCGAGGCAGGTATTGATGGCGATGCCGACCAGCACCGGCACGAGCCAGGCGATCCAGACCGGATAGCCGGAGACGGCGAGCGTGCCGGCGATGGTGGCGAGCACGCCGATGAGCGAGCCGACCGAGACGTCGATATGGCCAGAGATGATGACCATGGCCATGCCGATCGCCGCCACCGCGATATAGGCATTGCCGGAGAAGATGCTGGTGAGATTGGTGTCGGAGAGAAAGCGCGGATTGACAGTGCCGACCACGGCGAACAGCACCAATATGGCGGCAAGCACGACGATCTCCTGGCCATAGGCCTCGAAGACCCGCGCGAAGACAGAAGGCCGCTTGAGCGGAAGCGCCATGTCGGTCATGCCGCCGCCTCCCGTTCCAGCACGAGCGTCATGGCGGCGCCGAGCGTTTCCGCTGTCGCGTCCTTGCGCGCGATCTCGGCGACGATGCGCCCGCCATTCATGACCAGCACGCGGTCGCTCATGCCCAGCACCTCGGGCAATTCGCTGGAGATCATCAATATCGCGAGCCCGTTCTGGGCGAGCTTCGACATCAGCGCGTGGATTTCCGATTTGGCGCCGACATCGATGCCGCGCGTCGGCTCGTCCATGATGAGGATGCGGGGTTCGGCGGCGAGCCATTTGGCGAGCACCACCTTCTGCTGATTACCGCCCGAGAGCTGGCGTGCCGTCTGACCGGGGCCCCTCGCCCGGATCCCGAGTCGCTTGATGAAGTCGCGGGCGAGCGCCACCTCCTTGCCGCGATCGACGATGAACGCGCGGGCCAGTTTGCGCAGCACGGTGAGCGAAATGTTTTCGGCAATGGTCTGCGGCCTGATCAGGCCTTGCAGGCCGCGATCCTCCGGCACATAGGCGATGCCGAGGTCGCGCGCCTGCTGCGGCGACCTGATCTCCACCGGCTTGCCATCGACCAGGATCACGCCCGCGGTCGCCGGCGTGATGCCGAAGATGGTGAGCGCCGTCTCGGTGCGGCCCGAGCCGACGAGGCCGGCCACGCCCACGATCTCGCCGGCGCGCAAGGTGAAGGAGACATCGCGCACCGCTTTGCCGTGCGAGACGCCGCGCAATTCGAGGCGCGCCGCGCCGACTGCCGCATCCTCCTTGGGGAAGAGCTGATCGATCGAGCGGCCGACCATCATCGCGACGAGCGAGCGCTCGCTGACGTCCTTGATATCCTTCGTTCCGACATAATGGCCGTCGCGCAGCACCGTGACCCGGTCGGCGAGCGCGAAGATTTCCGGCAGCTTGTGGCTGACATAGACGATGCCGACGCCCCTTTGCCGCAGGCGCCGGATGATCGACATCAATTGCTGCACGTCGGCCTCGGCGAGCGACGCGGTGGGCTCATCCATGATGACGACGCGGGCATTTTGCGACAGCGCCTTGGCGATCTCGATGCGCTGACGGTTGGCGACCGAGAGCGTGCCCACCTTGGCGTCGACATCGAGATGATGCGAATCGAGATCGTCGAGCAAAGCACGGGACTTCTCGCGCATCGAGGTCCAGTCGAGCCCGCCCCAGTTCTGGCGCGGCGCGTGATTGAGGAAGATGTTCTCGGCGACCGAGAGCTCGGGGAAGAGCAGCAGTTCCTGATAGACGATGGCGATGCCGGCCTTCACCGCCTGGCCGGGATTGATGAATTTCACCGCTTCGCCGCCGATGCGGATGTCGCCGTCATCGGGCGCATGAACGCCGGCGATGATCTTGATGAGCGTGGACTTGCCGGCGCCGTTCTCACCCAGAAGCGCATGCACCTCGCCCGGCCGCACGTCGAAATCGACCCGATCCAGCACCTTGACGCCGACAAAGGACTTGCTGATCCCCTTGACCTCGACCAGCGGGGTCACAGCGCGGCTCCATGATCACCCTGATTTCGCTTGATCAATTCTGCCGGGATGCGACAGGGAGCGTGGGACCGGATGGCCCCTGGGGTGGCTTGGCGAGAAACGGCTCCGATGCCCGGCACGACCAACCCTCCTCCCATCCGGATTCTTCTATTTTATGGTGTTTCGCGGCAGAATCCGGACCGGCCGCGGAGACTTTGGAGCCTGAACCCATCGTTGCGCGGCGGCCCCGTTGTGATTAAGATTGAACAATGATGAGCAATTTTGGTCAAGCCATGAATCGCAATCATATGACGAATCGGCATGAGCATCCGCTCAAGCCGATGATCAACGTCAATCATCGCGGGCGTCAGGAGCAACCGCTCAGGCTCTGCAATCCTCCCGCCTCTCCCAGGGCTGTCAGTTCCCCTTCTCCCGCTTGCTGGGCGACGCACGACGGCGGAGCCGTCAAAAAGGTCCAGTGGACCTTTTTGAGTGCCGAGCGCCGGAGCGCAAGCAGAGGCCGGCAGTGGCGCGAAGCGCCGGATGAGAGTGTCCTTCGCGATCTGGGCGCAGAGGCGGACAGAGAATGCGATAGTCGAACCAACACCCTCACCCGCCCTATCGGGCACCCTCTCCCGCAAGCGGGAGAGGGGGAAATGCTGGCGACCTCTCCTTATTCCGGACGACATCACCATGGATGAGAGCGAGCGTCATCGCCTGATCCTGGACGAGTTGAAGGAGCGGCCTTTTGCGACGGTGAAGGACCTGCTCGATGTTCTGAAGGTCTCGCCGGCCACCATCCGGCGCGACATCGCCAAGCTCCATGAGACCGGCAATGTGCGCAAGGTCTTCGGCGGCATCGCCGCCGCCCTGCGCGATGATGCGCCGGAGCGCCTCGCGGCTCGCCCCTTCGAGGAAAACCGCATGCTGGCGGTCGATGCCAAGCGTGCCATCGCGCGCGAGGCGGAAGCGCTGGTGCGCGATGGCGATGCGCTCATCATCCATGGCGGCACAACCTGTTATCTCTTCGCGCTGCGGCTCGCCCGCCGCAATGTGCGGATCTACACCAATTCGATGCCGCTCGCCGCGCGCCTGTGGGAGGACGGCTCCTGCCACCTCACCTTGGGCGGCGGCGAACTCTATCGCGAGCCCGGCATCCTTTACGCGCAGGGCTCGGGTCCGCCGGACTTCTTCGCCTCGAAGCTTTTTCTTGGTGCGCAGGGCATCGGCCCCAACGGCATCATGGAATCGCATCCCTTGATCGCGCGGGAATCGGAAAGACTGCTGTCCCGCGCCGACGAGCTGGTGCTCCTCGCCGACAGCCGCAAATTCGCGATCCGCACCCGCTACACGGTACTGCCTTTGTCGCGCGTCTCGACCCTCATCACCGATGACGGCCTGTCCGACGATCACGCCAAGATGCTGGAGGATGCCGGCATCCGCACCATCATCGCGAAGGTCGGCAAGGAGTCTTCGGAGTAGAGTAGCGATATGATTCCCGCTGTGGGCGGGGAATCGCATTTGAGGTTCATGGCGCGATGAGTCATTACCCTTCTCCCGCTTGCGGGAGAAGGTGGCGCGCAGCGCCGGATGAGGGTGTCCTTTGCGCAGTGAGCGAAGAGCCTGACGGTGAATATGATATGCGAGCCAACACCCTCACCCGCCCTGTCGGGCACCCTCTCCCGCAGGCGGGAGAGGGGGGAATGATGGAAAGACGGAGGTCGCTCAAAAGCGCCTATGGCGGGGATTCGGATGCTTGACTATGCTGGAGTGGATCAGCGCCGGTGTGAGCCTGCCCCATGCTCGACGACCGAGACTCCGCCAGAGGTTTGAAGGCCTACAAAACGGGCACCCATCGCATGGTTTTCCCCGAGGAGACCCTGCGACGCGTCGCACCCTTGCTGGCGCCGGCCGGCATCACCCGGATCGCCAACCTGACGGGGCTCGACAGGACCGGCATTCCGGTGGTCTCGGTCATGCGCCCCAATGCGCGCTCGTTGTCCGTATCGCAGGGCAAGGGGATCACCTTGGCGGCGGCCAAGGCGTCGGGCGTCATGGAAGCCCTCGAATCCTTTCATGCGGAAACTATCGATCATCCGCTCCGGCTCGCCTCGCACCGCGACATGCTGGCCAGAGGCTATCGCGTCGCCGATATCGGCGGGCTCGCGTTTATCCGCGACGGGCGCTTTCACCCGAACCTGCCTTTGCTGTGGATCGAAGGGCGCGATCTCGTCTCCGGTGAGGCGACATGGCTGCCTTATGAGACCGTGCATGCGTCCTACATCCTGCCTCTGCCGGCGGGCAGTGGCTGTTTCGTCGCCAGCACCAATGGTCTCGCTTCCGGCAACGGCATGGACGAAGCCACGTCGCACGCCATGGCCGAGGTCATCGAGCGTGACGCCAATACGCTCTGGAACCATGCATCCGACGAGGCCCGCTCGCTGAGCCGCATCGATCTCGCCAGCATCGACAGCGAAGCCTGCCGCGCGCTCGTCGACAGGCTCGTGCAGGCCGAGCTCGACATCGGCATCTGGGACATCACCAGCGACACCGGCGTGCCCGCCTTCTATTGTCTCATCGTCGACCGGCGCATCGAGCTGGCGCATTCGGGGGCCGGCGCCGGCGCCCATCCGTCTCGCGAGGTCGCCTTGTTGCGGGCCCTCACCGAAGCGGTGCAGGTTCGCGTGAACTACATCGCCGGCGCCCGTGACGATCTAAATCCGGAGGAATATTCGGAGGAAGGCATCGGCGCGAAGCTGGACTTCGCCCGGCGCCTGATGGCGCTGAGAAATGGTGCGGGCAAGGATTGGCGACGGATCGCGACGCACGAATTCGACAGTTTCGGCGAAGACATCGGCTGGATGACCGAGCGCCTGCGTGCGGTCGGTGTCGAGCAGATCATCGCGGTCGACCTGACCAAGCCCGCTTTCGGCCTGCCCGTCGTCAGGGTGGTCATTCCGGGGCTCGAAGGTCCGGACGACCATGATGACTACTGCATGGGGCCACGCCTTCTGGCACGGCGGGAGCCGCCATGAGCGCCATCATCTTCGCCGGCCCGACGATCGCCGCGCCGGACATCCGGCATCTGTGCGACGCCACCGTTCTGCCGCCCGCCGCCATGGGCGATGTGTTTCGCGCTGCCAGATTGCGCCCCCGCGCCATCGGCATCATTGACGGTTATTTCGAAGGCGCGCCCTCCGTCTGGCACAAGGAGATCCTGTGGACGATGGCGGAAGGCATCGCCGTCTTCGGCGCCGCCAGCATGGGCGCGCTGCGCGCCGCCGAGCTGGCGAGCTTCGGGATGCGCGGCATCGGCGACATATTTGCGGATTATCGCGCCGGCCGCCTCGAGGACGATGACGAGGTCGCTGTCGAGCATGGCCCGGCGGAGACGGGCTACATCACGATGTCGGAGCCGATGGTCAATATTCGCGCCACGCTGGCGCGCGCGGTTTCGGAAGGCATCGTCAGTGCCGCCGCCGCCGATGGGTTGATCGGCCTGGCCAAAGGACAATTCTACAAGGCACGGAGCTGGCAAGGGCTTCTGCGCGAGAATGCCGCCTTGGCCCCCGCCGAGCGGGACGCATTGGCGCGCTGGCTGCCGGCCAATGCGATCGATTTGAAGCGCAACGATGCGCTCAAGATGGTGGCCGCCATGGCCGAATTCCTGGCGGCCCGGCATGAATCGGCGAAAGGGGATTTCGCCCTGGAATGGACCGTGATGTGGGACAAAGCCACGCGATCGTTCATTCCTCACGGCGCGGTCGCATCATCGAATGCGGAATCGGTTTCCCCGGATATGGTTCTGGACGAGCTCCGGCTCGAGCCTGAGCATTATGCCAGCGTCAAGCGCAGGGCAGTCGCCCGCAAGTTGATCGACACCGGCGTCACGCCAGATCACGCGTCGGCTGATCCGTCGGCCCTGCGCCGCGAGATGTCTCGCTTTCGCGCCCGTAAGGGGTTGTTGACGCACAGCTCGCTGCTGCACTGGCTGGACGAGAACGGCCTCGATGCCGCGGGTTTCGAAAGGCTCCTGGAAGAGGAGCTGCGCCTTGCCGGCGTCGGCGCCTCGGACCGTCGCCTCGACACCTATATCATCGCGGAATTGCAACTGACCGGCGCCTATTCGGCTCTCGCGCGGCGCGCCAGGCACAAGCAGGAGCTTGTCGGTGATGTCCGCGGCCATAGGCTGAGTGTCATGCAGGCGCGTTTGCGCTATTTCGAGGACGTTCTGGGCCGGCCCGTCCCCGACGATATCGCTGAATATGCCGAGGACGCCGGCTTTGCCGACGCCTCTGCGCTGGATCGCGCGATCATGCGCGAGATCGCCTATCGCCGGCAAATGGACCAGGCGGCAGCATCGGGCACATAGGATTGCTCACTGGCGCGCGAATGCGTAGACTGGCCCGGCTGGAGGGAGATGCCGATGCCTTATGGCCTTGGTTCATCGTTTCGCGCGGGCGGCACGAGATTCCGCCTGTTCCCCGAGCTTCCCAGCCTCGACGAGCAAGGAGAGCCCGAGACGGTTTGGGTTTCGCCGCGCGCCGGAAGCGTGCTGGCCGGGCCGATGGACGCCCGCATGTATGTGATCGATCCGATCGGCAAGCAGCGCCCCTACGGCTTCTACCCCGCCCGCGATGGCGGCGTCATCCACTTCAAGCCGCCCTGGAAGGGGCCGGCCGAAAACCCGGCCGAGCCCGATCCCGACGGACATTTCGATCACCTGGATTTCGGCACACGGCAATTCGAGCAGGCGCATGCCTATGGCACCGTCCGCTTTGCCCTCGATGTCTGGGAGAATTACTTCGGCCGTCAGATCGGCTGGCATTTCGGCGAGGAATATGACCGTCTCGAGATCCTCTTTCTGCGTGGTCTCGACAATGCCTATGCCGGCTATGGGTCGCTCGAGATCGGCTCGTATGAAAAAGGCCCGGGCGTGCCCATCGATTTCGGCCTGAGCTTCGACGTCATCGCCCACGAGGTCGGCCATCTGATCGTCTACGGCGAGGTCGGGCTTCCCGATACGAGCGGCCTCGACGGCGAATATTTCGGTTTTCATGAATCGGCCGCCGACATGGTGTCACTCATTTCGCTGATGCATTTCGAAACGGCGCTTTTGGGGCTCATGGAAACGAGCCGCGGCAATCTCTACACCCACAATCGCCTCAATCGCTTTGGCGAGATTTCGGACTCCGGACAACTGCGGCTCGCCTCCAACCAGCGCACTCTGTACGATTTCACCCGTGGCTGGCGCGATGAGCACAACCTGTCCGAGCCTTTGACGGGCGCCTTCTTCGACATCTGGGTGGATGTGTTTCACCGCAATCTGGTGGAGCTGGGCCTGATACCGTGGGATCTCGACGAGCTGTCCGACCGGTTGGAAGGCGAGCCCGACTACAACAGGGTAATCCAGCCCTTCTTCGACAAGGCCTACGCCGCGGCACCCGATGGCTTTGCCCGGGCCATGGCTGAGGCGCGCGATTACATGGGCTCGGCACTGGCTTTCACCTGGCGGCGGATTTCGCCTGAGCGGCTGGACTACGATGATGTTTTCCGCGCTTTTCTGGATACGGACGCGATGCTCACCCAGGGCCGCTACCGGGATGTGATCGAGGTTGACATGCGGCGGCGCGGCATTGGAGCGGTGCGTGTAGGCCCCCGCATTGAGCTTCCGGCCGAGGATAGCCACGCTTTCTCACCGCGCACCGAGATGCCTTTGTCGCGCCCCCCGCCCATGCTCCCATGGAACGCCCTACCGGCTGCGCTTGGCGCTGGCGCGTGGCCTTTAGGCGACATGAAGGCGTGACAATCAACTTTACGTAGTGTAAGTAAATGTGACGGCTTGGGTTGAGGTGGCGAAATGGCCGAAACACTTCTGAGCGCAACAATGATCCATCTGTTCGGGCGCGAGATGGAAGATTTGATTCTGAACTTTTCCAAGCCCAATGACGGCGTGCCTCCGAACGATGATGATGGCAAGCCGCCGCCCAGGCTCAGCGGCAATAATTTTCTCATAAACCAGCTTTCTGCCCTTCAGGGCGGTAATCCTGAACAGCGGCCGAGATTCGCGAGGATTTATTGCTACGGCTATGAGGGCAACATCTATGATCTCGCCCGGCCCCAGATATTCCTCGTCCATGGCAAAGGAACGCTGGCGGAGGGCCCGGTCCCGGGCACGGACAAGGATCAGCTTCGCTATTCGCGGGCCCCGGGGAAGGTCGACAGAATAGCCACGGCTGGCAAGGACTGGTCCTTTGCCGACGACATTCGAGTCTGGGTCTATGACAAAGCCGATTTCTCAATTCGGCTCGATCCCGAATCGGGGCCATTCGAGCAAATTCTTCTGCAAGCCGAGATCGATGCCGCCGGCCAGATGCAGTACAGCGGCGGCAAGGCCTATAGTGGCGGCAAGGCCTATAGCGGTGGCAAAGCCTATAGCGGCGGCAAAGCCTATAGCGGTGGCAAGGCCTATAGTGGCGGCAAGGCCTATGGGGGCGGCAACGACTGACGCAAATCTGGCACGGGGTGACCGACGATGAAGAGCGCAAAGAAAGCTTCCAAGCCGAAGAAGGCCCCGCCGCTGAAGGCGAAGGCGCAAAAGGCCTCCGCAACCGAGGCCGCATCCATGTCGCAGGAATGCCACTTGGCAGTCTCCTATGCCGAGCCGCCGTCGTACTTCATTCCAACGGACGAGGACGACAGCATTGTGCAACCGCTGGTGCTCTTTGGTGCCTTTGACACTTCCCCCTCGATCCAAACGGAGGTGCGGATATTCAGAAAGGTCAAGGACGACCAGAACAAGGAAACATTTGAGGAAGAGGACGAGGACCGCTTCAAAGTCATCGATGGGTCGATCAGGGTAACGCAGTTCAACGAACTTCATATGCGCGTATACATCGACTACACGGCCTATCCGGGCGCCAAATTCTTTACGGTGAGGCAATATTGGGACCACGAGGAATGCACCGTCGAGAAAGCGAACGTCGCCTTCAAGCTCAATTCTCCGCCGGTTCCCGAAGAAAGATAGAGCATCAGACCGAAAAGCTTGTGATCGGGCTTGACCCGAATATGCGAAGCGGTTTTCGGATTATCCGATGCACATAACAGAGCGGCGAATTCATCGGAACGCGTGGCGCACTATCACGCGTGCCATTGCATGTGGATCTTGGTCACGTCGCTGCCGACATGCCTGAAGCCTAGTCTCTCATAGAGAGCTGCCGCGCGGTTGCCGCGCACGAATGAGAGCCTGAGCGGCCTGTCCTTCTTGCGCGCTTCTCCCTGCAACTGCCGGATGAGGCTTGTGCCGATGCCCAGATTGCGCAGGGACTCGATCAGATGCAGTTGGTCGAGATGGAGTTCGTTGTCGCCTTCCGACACCTGGATCCATCCGATATCGGCGCCGTCGAGGATGATCACCCGCACCTCTTCCGACTTGAAATAGTCGCGGAAGCTGGCGTCCGCCTTGGCCTCGTCCCAGGCGCCGAGCGCCGTCAGCAAGGGCTGCATCGACGACATATAGAGCGCCTTGGCGAAGCGGAAATCCGCGGGCGTGGCCGGGCGAAGCGCGAAGCCCGGCATCTGCTTCTTCGCCCGGCTTGCCTTCTGGTGCCCCCTTTCGCTGCGCTGGCTCATTTGACGCCGGCTTTCTTCAGCCCTTCGATCAGCCGGTCGCGTGGCTCGGAATTGCGGTCGGGTGGCACATTGGTCCAGTGCCTGAGAGTGAATTCGGGATGGGTGATGAGCAGTTGCCTGGCGGAGGCGCGCGCCTCGTCCATCTCGCCCAGCAAGGCGTGGCTTGCCGTCAGCATGCGATAGGCTTCGGTCTTGTCATACATCTGGTTCAGCGTATGGATCGCCAGCCTGTAGTCGCTATTGTCGAAATGCGCTTCGCCCAGGTGCCACAGATACCAGTCGGGATAATAGGGATTGAGCCGCATGGCGCGCTTGATCAAAGTGATCGCCCGTTCCGTGTCGCCATTCACGCAGACCGAGTGCCCCATCTCCGCCAGCACGTCGGCGTCATTTGGATTGTATTCGATCGCCCGCTCAAAGGCGGCAAGCGACTCGTCATAGCGTCTCTTGTAGAGACTGGCGCTGCCGAGCGCCGCATGGCCGCGGGCATCGGTCGGATCGAGCGACACCGCGATCTCCGCCTGACGGACCGCTTCATCGAGGGCCGGCTCCGGCGGATCGGCCCAGTTGAACCGCCAGGCGTCGTTGAGGGTGCGGGATATGCCGGCATAGCTGCGCGGATAGCTCGGATCGATTTCCCGCGCATTCTCGAACAGTCGTCGCGCATGCAGATTGGCTTCCCGCGTCCGGCGCAGGAAGAGGTCCCTGCCCCTGAGGATCAGGCCGTAAGCCTCGAGCTCGCGCGGTGGCGCCGAGGAAAGCTTGCGCTGCTCGGCGGCGTCCACCTCGATCGAGAGCCTTGCCGCGATGACCGCCGTCACCTCGTCCTGGAAGGCGAATATGTCCTTGAGGTCGCCGTCGAAGCGCTCCGACCACAGCGACCGCTCGGTGCGCGCGTCCATGAGGCGGACCTGCAGCCGGATCCGGTGGAGCGCCATCTGGAAGCCGCCATCGACGAGATAGCGCACGCCCAGCATCCGGGCGATCTGAGCCGGCGACGTGCCATGGTCGCGAAAGACCGATGATGAGCGCTGCGCGATGACATGCATATCGCGAAAGCGTGTCAGATTGGCGATGATGTCGCCGGTAAGCCCGTCGCAGACATGAGAAAGGACCGGATCGCCGGTGAGATTGTCGAGGGGCAGGACGGCGATCGAGCTTTCCGACGCGATCGCTCCCGTCATTTCGCGTCGTACGATCTCTCCATGCGCGGCGGCATGGAAATCTTCGCCGCCGGTCAGGCTGTAGATCTCGATCGTCTCGTCGATGTTCTTGAGCCTCGGCGCCCCCAGCGACTTCAGATGCAGCCCCTCGACATCCCTCACCTCGCGCCGCACCGCGTCGGTGACGCAGATGCCGCCGGGCGTCGCCAGGGACTGCAGCCTTGCGGCTACGTTGACGCTGTGACCCTGGATTCCGGTCTCGGTGTCGTAGGCCTCACCGACATTGATCCCGATGCGAAACGCGATCGGGTCGTTCTTGGAATTCCATACGGCATCGGTCTGAAACTCCCTTTGCATCTCGACGGCGAATTTCACCGACTGCTGTGCCGATTGGAAGAGCGCCAGCACGCCGTCGCCGGCAATATTCTTGATATCGCCGCCATAGTCGCGGGCGAGTGACTTGATGAGCCGCACGGCGCGGTCGACCCGTTGCAGGGTCTGGACCTCGTCCTTCTTCATTAATCGGCTGTAATTGTGGATATCCGCGAAAAGGATTGCCTGGATCGGCTTGCCATGCGTGCCTGGAGTAACCATATTGCGTCCCGACGCGCCCCGGAAATGTAAATACACCCGGAACCGACACGCCAACAAGCCCTGGCATCTTGTCGCCTAAAAGCTACTCCCCGGCAAACGTGGATCTACCGTCTGATCGGAATCCATATCTCGAAGCCGCCGAGACCGGTATCCGGATTGAACGCTTCGTCATAGCGCTCGAGCCCCGGCGCGTCGGCCGCCTCATGGCCCGACTGCGGCAACCAGCCGTTCCAGATCGCGTTCATCGTGCCTCTGATGCCGGATACATGCCCCTCATGCCGAAAGATCGCATAGAGATGCTGCGGGATACGCAGCCGCGCGAAATCCTTCGGCAGGTCGGAGAAGTCGGCGACTTCGACGCCGGTCATATAGTCCATATGGCCGCTGTCGTCGGTATTGTGGAAGACGCCGTAAGCGACATGGCCGATCTGGCCCGCCACATGGCCGATATGGCGGTGGAAGCGTTGCCACTGTGACGGGATGGCGGCGCTCGTCGCATATGTATAGCGTTCGCTCAAGCCCGCGATGAGCAAGGTCCTGCCGGTTTCGATGCGCGGCGTCGCGAGGGTGTTTGGTTTGTCGTCCATGGGGATCGGCTCCACAATCGGTATGATGTCGAGAATGCGGCCCTGGCGCAGTTGCTCCGGCGTGATGCCGAACTGGTCGCGGAAGGCCCGGGTGAAAGCCTCATGGGAGCCATATCCCGCCTCGAGCGCGACCGTGAGTATGTCTGGCGCGCCCTGGGCCAGTTCCTTGGCGGCCTCGCTCAGGCGGCGCGCCTTCGCATAGGCCATCACCGGCATGCCGGTGGCCGCCGCGAAGGCACGCGTCAGATGGTAGCGCGAGACGCCGGCGCTCGCCGCGACCTCGTCGAGAGAAATCTCTCCCGCGAAGTGACTTTCGACGAACCAGAGCGCTCTCTCGGCGGGATTCATGGCATTCCTCATGCAGCACCGCAGTCCATAGGCCGATGAGACCCCGGTGATTTGATCATAATTGCGCAATTCGAGCCCTGTTGGAGATTGTTTGTCGCTGCCGGCTTGGGTGTTAATCTGGCTGGCGCGGGGCACAGGCAGAATCCGGTCAAACCCATCGACAAGGGAGGACGACATGCCACTCAGCTCTTTCGCCGTGCCGCTTTCACTCATCTTCATCGCCGCGCTCACGACTCCGCTGCAAGCGCAGGACACGACCAAGATCGATCTCGTCGAGCATGCGACGACCGATGCCGTCGTCGATATCGGGGCGTCGGGCGACAGTGCCGGCGACATTCTCACATTCGCCAATGACATCTTCGACGGGCAGGACGCCCATAAGGTCGGCAGCGACAATGGCTGGTGCGTCAGGGTCGTGGCCGGGAAGTCATGGGAGTGCTTCTGGACCGTGTCCCTCACCGACGGCCAGATCACCGTCGAGGGTCCTTTCCTCGATGCCGGCGATTCGGTGCTGGCGGTGACCGGCGGGACCGGCAAATATTCAGACGTCAGCGGCGAGATGGCGCTCCATGCCAGGGACGACAAGGGCAGCGCCTATGATTTCAAATATACTTTGAACAAGTAGGGCCGCGCTCAGTCCCCTTCTCCCGTCTGCGGGAGAGGGGCACTGAGTTGGGTAGCTCCATGGCTCCGCTCAATCGTGATGGAAGACCTCCTCCATCGGCGCCCACCATTCGTTCCTCCGGCGCGACGAGAGCGGCACCTGCATCGGGTCGGTGATGCGCCACCAGTCCTGCATGCGCGGATCGGCGCGCATCAGCGCCATGTCGGCCTCGAAATCCGCGCCGTGATATTCCCAGGTCGCGAACAGCAGATTCTCCGGCTCGCGCAGGAAGATGGTGTAATTGCGGATATTGCAGCGGCTGATCAGCGCCAGGATATCGGGCCAGACCTCGGCATGGATTTTCTTGTATTCCGGGATGACCTCGGGCTTGAGGCCGATGACGAGACCCATTCTGCGCATTCACTGTTTCCTTTCCGATGCCGTTCCGTCTATTCTAACATAAATAGCGAGAACGGCGCCCAGGGAGAGAAATCAGATGGCGAAACCGGTTCCTTTCGATCAGGCGAAGCTCGACCGGTTGCTGGACGAAGCTGGGATCGACGTGCTCGTCGTCACCTCCAAGCACAACATCCAGTATTTGCTCGGCGGCTACCGCTTCTTCTTCTTCGATTTCATGGATGCGATCGGGGTGAGCCGTTATTTGCCGGTGCTGATCTATCGCAAGGGCCGGCCCGACCAGGCCGCTTATTTCGGCAACGGGCTCGAGACCTATGAGCGCCAGCTCGATAAGTTCTGGCCGGCGACCGTAGAGACGAAGTCCTGGGGCACCCGCGATGTGATCGCCTTGGCCGCGGCACATCTCAAGAAACTCGGTCCGATCCGCACCATCGGCGTCGAGATGAGCTTCCTCCCCGCCGACGCTTTTGGTGCGCTGCGCGAGGCGATGGCCAATTGCGAGATCGTTGATGCGCTCCTGCCGCTCGAAAGGCTGCGCGCGGTGAAGATGCCGGAAGAGCTCGCGCTGGTGAAGAACGCGTCGGAGGGCGTCGTCGCCTCCATGCTGGCGGTGATGGAGAGCCACGGGCCGGGCGCGACCAAGCGCGAGATGAACGAGGCGCTGCGTCTCGAGGAGATCAAACGCGGCCTCACTTTCGAATATTGCCTGATCACTGTGGGATCGAGCCACAACCGCTCGCCTTCGCCCGACACCTGGAACAAAGGCGAAGTGCTCTCTCTCGATTCGGGTGGCAATTATAAAGGCTATATCGGCGATCTCTGCCGCATGGCCTTGCTGGGCGAGCCCGACCAGGAGCTGAAGGACCTCTTGGCCGAGGTCGACATGGTCCAGCAGGCGGCGCGGAAGCCGATCAAGGCGGGTGCGCGCGGCGGCGACATCTATGTCGAGGCCGACAAGGCGTTCAGAACGGCGCCGCATCGTGACATCATGCATTTCTGTGCCCATGGCATGGGCATGATCGCCCATGAGGCGCCGCGACTTACCGGCTCGGGTCCCGTGCCCTATCCCGCCTATGACGAAGGCCTGCCACTCGAGGAAGGCATGGTCATCTCGATCGAGACGACCCTGCCCCATCCGAAGCGCGGTTATGTGAAGCTCGAGGACACGGTGGCGGTGACGAAGAACGGCTATGAGCCCTATGGCGATGCCGGCCGCGGCTGGAATCGCGGGAAGATCTGACCTCCCCAAGTCGTCGCCCTAACCCTCGCCCCGCTTTAGCGGGGAGAGGGAGGGGCCCATTGCGGAGCAATGGGAGGGTGAGGGGCCTTTGCGAGATTGAGTTCGACCTCAGACAACTGAACGCTCTCGCAACAAGTACGCCCTCACTGCGTCGGTGGCCGTGCCCCTCACCCTTCCCGCCGCTACGCGTCGGGCCCCTTCCCTCTCCCCGCTGCGCTTCGCTTGCAGGGCGAGGGTAAAGCGGCAGGCCGGTCATCAGATGTGTGAATACGCCAGCGGTTTACGCCGGGATGACGGAAGACACTTGATCGCGCGGCGCCGTCTTCCTAAATAGGTGCCGTCCGTCAACTTCACGAGGATATCCGCAGCAATGGATTTCAACCTGACCGCAATGCTTGTCCGCCTTGCCATCAGGGAAATTCGTCATGTCTGCCTCGATCGTCCTCTCCGGCCTGTCCTACTCACCGTCTGACGGCCACCCGCTTCTCACCAATCTCCATCTGAGTTTCGCGCCTGAACTGACCGGGCTCGTCGGCCGTAATGGCGTGGGCAAGACCACGCTGCTCAAGCTGATCGCCGGCGAACTTGCGCCGCAATCCGGCGCGCTCCTCGTCAATGGCCGCCTCGGCATCCTCAACCAGGCCGTCCAGTTGCGCCCCGGCGAAACGGTCGCCGAGCTTTTCGGCATCGCCGACCGGCTGGCGCTGCTGCACCGCGCCGAGGCCGGCAAGGCTACGGCCGAGGAACTGGCCGATGCCGACTGGACGCTCACGGCGCGGCTTGCCCAGGCGCTGATGCGCGTCGGGCTCGCGGCCGAACCCACGACGCCCCTCGATGCGCTTTCCGGCGGCCAGCGCACGCGGGCCGCCCTTGCCGCGCTGGTCTTCGCCGAGCCCGACTTTCTGCTGCTCGACGAACCCACCAACAATCTCGACCGTGCCGGCCGCCGCGCCGTGATCGATCTCCTCGGCCAATGGCGCGCCGGCGCCATCGTCATCAGCCATGACCGTGAATTGCTCGATCACATGCACGCCATCGTCGAGCTGACCTCGCTCGGCGCGACACGGTATGGCGGCAATTGGAGCGCCTGGCGCGAGCACAAGGCGCTGGAGCTGGCGGCGGCGCGCCCGCCGAGAAGCGTGTCGCCGAACTGGACCGCAAGGCGCAAACCGCTGCCGAGCGCAAAATGCGCAAGGACAGCGCCGGCCGTCGGAAAGCCACGCGGAGCGACATGCCGCGTATCGTTCTGGGCGGGCTCAAGCAACGCAGCGAGAATACCGGCGCCGCCCTCAAGCGCCTCGCCGAGGACCGCCGCGCCGAAGCAGCCGCCGCCGCGGAAGCCCGCCGGCGCATCGAGATTCTGCAACCCCTGTCGGTGACGCTGCCATCGACCAGCCTGCCGGCGAGCCGCACCGTGCTGCGCCTGGACGCCGTCACCGCCGGTTATGCGCCGGAACGTCCCATCCTGCGCGATGTCACTTTCGCCATCACCGGGCCTGAACGCATTGCCATCACCGGTCCCAATGGCTCCGGCAAGACGACCCTGCTGGCGCTGATCACCGGCAAGCTGCGGCCCTGGGCCGGAAGCGTCGCGGTCATGAGCCGGGTCGCGATGCTGGACCAGCAAGTACGGCTGCTCGATCCCAAGGGGACGATCCGCGACAACTTCCGCCGCCTCAATCCGGAAGCCGATGAAAATGCCTGCCGCGCCGCTCTCGCCCGCTTCATGTTCAGGGCCGATGCGGCGCTGCAAGATGTTCGAACCTTGAGCGGCGGACAGATGCTGCGTACCGGCCTCGCCTGCGTGCTCGGCGGGCGCGCGCCGCCTTCCCTCCTGATCCTGGATGAGCCGACCAACCATCTCGATCTCGAGTCGATCGCGGCGGTCGAGGCGGGACTGGACGCCTATGACGGCGCGCTCCTGGTGATCAGCCATGACGAGGCCTTCCTCGCCGCGATCGGCATCACGCGGCGGCTGGATCTGGAAACGCAGTCAGGCCTGTGAGATTCTGGAACATCAATCGGGCGGGAAACCATTCTTCACCGCTGGTGCATCACCCGCGGCGTCGCTTCGGGCAGCTTCATGGCGAGCCGGCCTTGCTGGCGCAGCGTATTGAGCCGGGCGAGCTTCTCCGGCAGGAGGCTCGGCCGCTCACCCCATTCCTCGTAGAGCGCCTGTGCGTTGCGCAAGAGCCGCTCGGGCGAATCCCACGTCGCGAAAGGTGTCGCCTGGAACTGCGCGCTGAGCACCAGATCGCTGGCCGCCTCGACGGCGGACATGCTCTGCGCGCGGCGGCGATGCAGCTCATTCTGGATATGCTCCCAATAGGCAATCTGCAGCTCGACATCGGCACGCGTCGCCAGGGGCCCATGGCCGGCGACGATGAAGTCGGCATCGAGCGCCAGCACCTTGCGCAAGGCCGCGACGATGCGGGCGACCGGCCCCGCCCAGACCACCGGCGTGCATCCGGTGAACACGATGTCGCCAGCATAGAGCACTTTCTCGGAAGGCACATGGATCATCGCGTCGCCCGGCGTATGCGCCGGCCCCACTTCCATGAGGATGATCTCGATGCCGTTGATCGTTATCGTCGTCTCGCCGGAAAAACCCTGATTTGGCGTGACGAGACGTATGCCGCTGAAATCATAAGGAGCGACCATCGCGCTCGCATAATGGCCGAGAATGTCGATGCCGGCGACCGGCACGCGCTTCATCACCTGCGCGGCCCTGCCCAGCAGTCGCATCGACCCGGGCTCGATATGATGCATGTGACCGATGCAGGCATGGGTCGCGATGATCGGCACATCGCCGAAGAGCTGGTTGCCCCAGCAATGATCGCCATCGGCGTGGGTATTGATCACGCTGTGGACCGGCGAGCGCGCCAGGATCTCGGCCGCGCCGCCGAGAAACGCGCGGGCGCAGTGGAGATCCCACCCGGTGTCGATCACCACGCTCCTGCCGCCGCAGTCGATGAGACCGAAATTTGTTTCGCCCCAGGCCCCGTTCGGCACCATCCAGGCATAGGTCTTTGACGTAAGACGATAAAGGCCTTCGCGGTATTTCGCCGTCTCGCCAAAGCACGTGACATTCCGGTCGGGACCGTTGAGCCAGCGCGCCGTCGGCATCTACAGGATGTGGTGGACGATCTCGCCCACCTCCTCGATGACGAGGCGCAGGTCATCGCCGCTGCTGAGGAGGCGGCCCGCCTCGAGACCTGAGCCGCCGGGAAGCGTGCCGCTGGCGATCAGCTCGCCCGGATGCAGCTGTTCATCGCGCGACAGATGCGCCAGCACCTCGCCGATAGAATAGCGCATGCCGGCGGAGACCGGCTGAGCGACGAGCTTGCCGTTGATCTCGACGGAAGCCTTGAGCGCGTCGACCCGGGGCAGGATCCGGTCGGGACACACCATCGTCGCCGACATGGAGCTCAGGAAATGCTTGCTCTTCTGAGGCCCGAAGCCCGAATGCATCTCGGCGTGCTGCACGTCGCGGGCGGAGAAGTCGTTGACGACGACAAAGCCGCCGACGGCGTCGAGCGCCTGATCAGGCGTGGCGTTGAACAAGGGCTTGGACAGAACCCAGCCGAGCTCGAGCTCATAATCCAGCGCCGTGCTGTAGGAAGGTATCTTCACCGGCGTGCCGCTCGGCACGATGGTGAGGTGATTGCCGAAATAATAGAGGGGCTGCCGGTCGAGCAGCTTCGGCGGCCGGAAGGCGGGAAAGATCGCGCCGGTAAGGCTGCAGGCATGAACTGCCGGACATAGCCGCGCGAGGATTGTATCCAATGATCTTCGTAGAGCAGCACATCGCGGAAGGAGCGCGCCTGGAAGGGCAGAATATGAGAACCATGCGCGGAGGGCGGCGGCAAGGCGATGAGCCAGGCGAGATCCGTCGCTTCGGCCTCGCTTTCACTGAGCGCCGTCCAGATGCCGTCCTTCTCGATCTCAAGGACGCTGCCCCTCGGCCCGATTTCACGACGTATCCTCACCACGCCTCCGCTTTTCATCTCACGATGCCCTTGGCGGCACGAAAGCTCAAGCTGTGGTATCCCCTCTCCCCCGCAGGGGGCGAGGGTATGAGTCTACCCCACCGCCCCCGCCTTGCGGTCCTCTTCCGTCACCGAGGTAAGCCGCGACAGCTTCCGGCCGAGCCATTGGCGCAGCATGTCCATATAGACGAAGACCACCGGCACAAAGACGAGGCTGAGCAGTGTCGAGGTCACGAGACCGCCGATCACCGCCACCGCCATCGGACCGCGGAACGAGGCGCCGGCGCCCAAGCCCAGCACCGCCGGCAGCATGCCGGCGATCATGGCGAGCGTCGTCATGATGATGGGCCTCGCCCGCGTCGCACCCGCCGCGAGCAGCGCGTCGCGCCGGCTCATGCCTCTTTCCATGCCGTCGATGGCGAAATCGACGAGCAGGATCGAGTTCTTGGTCACGATGCCCATCAGCATCAGAAGGCCGATGATCGCTGAGAGATCGAAGGCCGCGCCATAGAGCAGGAGCCCCACCATGGCGCCGCCGATCGCCAGAGGCAGCGCCATCAGAATGGTGATCGGCTGCAGGAAGTCTTTGAACAGCAGGATCAGCACCACGAAGACCATCATGATGCCCGTCGCCATGGCGAGGGCGAAGCTCATGAACATCTCCTGCATGAACTCGGCCTCGCCGTATTTCACCTCTTCCACGCCCTGCGGCAGCTTCTTCATGGCCGGCAACTCGGCGATGGCTGCCAGCGCCTCGCCGATCGTCGCATTGTTGAGATCGGCCTCGACATTGACGCGCCTCTTGCGGTCGAAGCGTTCGATCGCCGCCTCGCCAGTGCCGAAGCCGATATCGGCGACCGAGCTCAACGGCACGGCGTCGCCCGCCGCGGTGGTGACGCGCAAGGAGCGTATCGCGTCGAGATCGGCGCGGGCCTCGCGCGCCAGCGCGACGCGGATCGGCACCTGGCGGTCGCCGAGATTGAACTTGGCCGAGCCCGTGTCGGTGGCGCCGATCGTGGCGATGCGCAGCGCCGTGCCGATCGCCTCGATCGAGACGCCGAGCTGCGCCGCTTCGTCGAAGCGCGGCCGGATCAGCAATTCGGGCTGCGGCAAGGGCAAGGTCGATGCGACATTGGCCACTTGCGGAAGGCCCTTCATGCCGGCGACGAGATCATGCGCGGCCTGCGTGAGCTTCGCCGGATCATCGCCCGCCAGCACGACCGACACATTGCGCCCGCCGCCGCCGTCGCTCTGGAACGTGAAGCGGATGTCGGGAACGGCCTGCAATAGCGGCCTGACCGCGACCTCGAATTGCTGGCGCGTGATATCGCGCTCGGCGCGCGGCTTCAGCACCACCAGCAGCTCGGCCTTGCGCACTTCGCTCGACGTCGCCAGCACATGGGCGACCTCGGGCCGCTCGCGCAATTTGGCGACGAGATCGAGCGCCACCCTGTCGGTATCGGCGAGGCGCGCGCCGGGCGCCAGCTCGAACTTGATGGTCGAGAGATTGCTGTCGCTCACCGGCAGAAAGCCCGAGGGCAGAAGCTGGGTGAGGAACATCGAGCCGATGAAGATGGCGATCGCGGTGGCGATGGAAGTGAGCTTATGGTCGAGCGTCCAGCCAAGCAGGCGGAGATAGCCGGATTTGAGGCGCGACGGCTTGGTGCCGTCCTGATGCGTGGGCGAGGCCTTCGGCTTGAGCAGATAGGCCGCCATCAAGGGCGTCAGAAGGCGCGCGACGAGCAGCGACGCCAACACCGCGACCGCGACGGTGATGCCGAACTGCTTGAAATACTGGCCGATGATGCCGCCGATGAAGCTCACCGGCGTGAACACCGCGACGATGGTGAAGGTCGTCGCCACCACCGCGAGGCCGATCGCGTCCGCCGCCTCGATCGAGGCGAGATAGGGCCGCTTGCCCATATGGATGTGGCGGTCGATATTCTCGATCTCGACGATGGCGTCGTCGACGAGAATGCCGATGACCAGCGTCAGCGCCAGAAGCGATATGCTGTTGAGGGTGAAGCCCAGCATGTCCATGGCGACGAAGGTCGGCAGCATGGAGAGCGGCATGGCCAGCGCGGCGATGAGCGTGGCGCGCCAATCGCGCAGGAACAGGAACACCACCAGCACGGTGAGGAACGCGCCTTCGACCAGCGCTTCCATGGCGGCGTCATAGCTTTCCCGCGTATACTCCACGGTGGAGACGAGCTCGCTGATCTTGACGGACGGGTAGCGCTGGCCGATCTCCTCGAGCTTCTTGGCCACCGCATCGGCGACCGTCGTGTCGCTCGAGCCCTTGGCGCGCGACACCGAGAAGCCGACGACATTCTGGCCGTCATAACGCGCGAAGCTCCTCTCCTCGGCCGCCCCGTCGGTGACGGTGCCGAGCGTGGCGAGCTTCACCCAGCGTCCGCCGGGCAGAGGGATCTGCGTGTCGGCGAAGGCCTCGACGGTAAGGGCGCTGCCCAGCGTGCGCACCGACTGCTCGCGGCCGCTAAGCTCGGCGCGTCCGCCCGGCATGTTGGCATTGAGGCTGCGGATCTCGCTGTTCACCTGATCCGCCGTGATGCCGAAAGCCGTGAGCCTGGCCGGATCGAGTTCGACCTTGATCTCGCGCTCGATGCCACCGAAGCGCTGCGCCTTCTGCACGCCTGGCACCGCCAGCAATTCGCGCCCGATCGTGTCCTCGACGAACCACGACAGATCGCGCAGCGCCATCGACGGCGACTGAACGACATAATAGAGGATGGCGCTGCCTTCGATGTCGAGCCTGGCCACCGTCGGTTCGTCGATATCGCCGGGCAGGTCGCCGCGGATATTGGCGACGGCGTTGCGCACATCGTTGGTGGCGCGGTTGGTGTCGACTTCCAGGCGGAATTCCACCGTCGTGGTCGACACGCCGTCCTCGATCGTGGAGGTGATGTGGCGCACCCCGGCGAGGCCGGCGACGGCGCCCTCGATCTTGCGCGTGACCTGGGTCTCGAGCTCGGCTGGCGCGGCGCCCGAGCGCGTCACCGTGACATTGACGATCGGAAAGGAGACATTCGGATCGGCATTGATCGGCAGTTTGGCGAAGGACGCCCAGCCCATCAAAGTGAGCACGATGAAGAGCAGGATGGTCGGGATCGGCCTGCGGATCGCCCAGGCGGAGATATTCGACATCATTTGGGCTTATCCGTCTCCGTGACGGGCTGGATTCTGTCGCCCTCCTGCAGGAAGGCCGAGGCGCTGCGCACCACGCGCTCTTGCTTTGACAGGCCGGAGCGGATCTCGACATAGCCGTCGCGCTGGAGGCCCGGCTCGACGAAGCGGCGCGCCACGCGCTCCTCGCCGTCGACCACAAACACATAGGGCTTGTTGCCCGGCTCCTGATAGAGCATGGCGGTGTCGGCGATCGCCTCGACGCGCCGCCGCTCGAGCAGCAGCGTGCCTCTGGCGAAAATGCCGGGACGGATGACCGGATCCTTGGGCAGCATCACCTTGACGATGCCGAGCCTGGTGCGCGGATCGACCTTGGGGGCGACGAGCCGCACCTCGCCCTCGAAAATCTGGTCCATGCCGGTGAGCCGCACCGCCACGAACTGGCCGGGCTTCACCAGCGGCAGATCGGCTTCGGGCACTTCCGCCGCGAGCTCGATATCGCCATTACGGATGAGCTTGAGCAAGGGCTCGCTGCCGGGCATGGCGCCGGTCTGCGCTGCGCGCTCCGAGATGATGCCGGCCTCGGGCGCTCTGATCTCGGCGCGTTCGAGCTGAAGCTTGGCTTCCGCCACCTGCGCCTCCGACTGGGCGAGCTCGGCCTTGAGCGCCTTCAGCGCGTGATCGGCAGCGAGATAGGCGGCGCGGCGCTCGTCATAGGTCTGGACATTGGCGACACCCGATTGGCGCAGTTTCTCGGTGCGGCGGAAGCTCGCTTCCGCTTCCGCCAGCTGCGCCTCCTTCTCGGCGACGGCGGCGACGGCGCGCGCCACTTGGGCTTGCGTATCATTGAGCTTGGTCGTGAGAATATCCGTCTCGAGTCGGATCAGCACCTGACCTTTGGCAACCAGATCGCCCTCTTCGACCAGCACTTCACGGATGCGCTGGTCCTGTAGCGCCGTGCCGATCGCGATCTCGTCGCGCGGCAAAAGCGTGCCGGTAACGGCGAGATTGCGCTCCATCTGGCGCTCCTCGAGCGGCATGATGGTGACGCGCGGCAGCTCGTCCGCCGGCGCCGTGCTGGCGGGCGACGGCGCCGGCTCGAGGCTTTCCAGAAGCGCGAGGGCGCCGCCGAACAGCAGAAAAGCGACGAGAGCGCTTGCGAGGATCATGCCCCAGCGTCGTTTTGGCTTCGGTGCGATGTTCAAGTCGGTCGTCATGATGTGCGGGCTCCTAGGAGCGGCCTGTGTCAAATTTGCGACGCGGCGCCGGCGGCCTTGGCCGGGCGGTCGAGTTCATGGAAGCCCGGCAGCAGTGAGGCGGCGAAGACGAAGGCGCCGAGCAATATCGCCGAGGCCCACAGCACCACGCGGGCGTCCGTCAGCTCCACCGCGGCGCCGGCGATGAGCACGGCGGCGGGCGTGGCGACCAGCACCAGCGATGTCGCCGCGCCGAGCGCGCGGCCGCGCAAGGCAAGCGGGATCCGGCGCAGCAGCGCCGCGTTGGCAATGGGGCCGATCGGCCCGCCGGCGAAACCGGCAAGCGCCGCCGCGCCCCACAGCATCATCGGCGATGTATGGAAGGCGAGAACCAGGAAAGCGAGCGCCTGCGCGGCGCAGCCCGAAAGGAACAGGAGGCGCTGGCTGACGCGCTCGCCCCAGAGAGCGAAGGCGAAAGTCCCGAGGATCGTGAAGCCGCCGAGGATCGACAGGAACAGGCCGAGATCGAGCGCGGTGCGGCCGCCGAGCAGGAAGAAGGCCGGCATGACGACGGCGCCGAGGGCGGCCGCCACGGCGACGAAGGCGGTGGCGAACAGCAGAAGCGGGCGCAGCAACGGGTCGGCGAAGAGCAGCTTGAGGCCGGCGAACACGTCCCCGTCCTCCTCTGCCCGCCGGGCAATGCGGTGCGGGCGTTCGCGCGGCAAGGACAAGGCGACGATCCCTGCGGCAAAAAGCGAACACAGCGCGGTGATCCACAATGTGTTGCTCATGCCGATGGCCGCGATGGCGAGGCCGGCGATGGCGGGGCCGATAAGCGCCGCCGAGCCTTCGATGAGGCTGTCGATCGAGGTCACCTTCTCGAGCCTGAAGCGGGCAAGGCGCGCCAGCTCCGGCAAGCGGCTTTCCTCCGCCGTCATGCCGGGGCCATCGAAGATGGCGCCGATGGCGATCAGCGCGATGAGAAGCCCGATGCCGAGCAGCTCATAGGCGTGCAGCAAAGGAACGGCGGCGACGGCGGCGGCGCTGACGAGGCTCGCGATGATGGCGATGCTGCGCGCGCCATAGCGGTCGATCAGGCTGCCGCCGAAAAAGGCGCCGATGACCAGGGGCACCAGGCCGGCCGCGGCGGCGACGCCGGTCCATAGCGGGCTTTTGGTCAAGGAGAGCACGAACCAGGGCAGCGCCACCGAGGCGATGGCGTTGCCGATGAGCGCCACCGTGCCCGAGGCGAACAGGCCGTAGAGCGGCAGCTGCCGCCGGAGCCGCGTGGTCGAGGGAGCGGCCATGGCCTCACCGTTCCGCCTGGGGCTTGAGGATGCGGGTCAGCACTTCGCGCAGTATGCCGGCCTGGCCGGTCGGATCGAAATAGGGATCGAGCGCGGCGCGCCCGAAGGCGCCGTCGCCCAGCGCCGCGATCCAGGTGGCGAGCTTGCCGACATCGAGCGTGGCGTCGATCTGGCCCCTGGCGGCGGCCTGCTTGAGAATGCCCGTCAGTGCTGCGGTCTGCTCCGCGTCATTGCGGGCGACGAGCTGGCCGACGGTGGGATTGCGCATCGCCTCGGCGAAGATCTCGATGCCGATTTTGCGATAGGTCGGTTCGGCGATCAGCTCGAGATTGCGCTGCATGAGTTTGAACAGCTCTTCGAACAGATCGTCGGCCTTAAGCGCCTTCTCATACCATTCCGAAATCTGGCGGCGATCCTCATCGACGATGGCCTCGATGATGGCGTTCTTGTTCTTGAAATAATGAAACAGATTGCCGGGGCTCATGCCGGCCTCGGCGCAGATCTCCGCCGTCGACGTCTTGTGGAAACCGCTGCGGGCAAAGCAGATGACCGCCGCATCGAGGATCTGGCGGCGCTTGGCTTCGTGTTTCTGCGGGTCGACTTTGCGCATGGTCCTTACGGTCCAAATTGTTTAATTGATCAGTCGATCTAGTAATTCAGCACCCGCGCGTCAAGGGGCATCGCGTCGCCTGAGGAGATAGTGCTTCCCCGCGACGGAGTAAAAAGCATAATTGTTTCAATGTATTACGCTACAGTTACAGATTGTGGGAAAGGGGGTAAAAGCCAAGCTTGTTCAGGCTCTTGGGTACCGATGACCCGGACAATCCCTATGACGGAGCCCGACCAGGATTCCCCTTCTCCCGCAAGCGGGAGAAGGGAAAATCAGGCTAAAGCTCCGTCCGCACGTCCCACAGTTCCGGGAACAGCACCACTTCCAGCATGCGGCGCAGATAGGCGACGCCAGATGTGCCGCCGGTGCCGCGCTTGAAGCCGATGACGCGCTCGACCGTCGTCACATGGTTGAAGCGCCAGCGCCGGAAGTAATCCTCGAAATCGACGAGCTTCTCGGCGAGCTCATAGAGCTCCCAATGATGCGCCGGATCGCGATAGATGACGGCCCAGGCCGCCTTGACGCTCTCCTGCGCCTGATAGGGCTCGGCCATGTCGCGCCCGAGCACCGCCTCATCGATGGCGAAGCCGCGCCGGTCGAGAATACGGATCGCCTCGTCATAGAGGCTGGGTCGGTGGCGGATACCGTCGAGCCAGTCATGGAGCTCGTTTCTGTGCTCATGCGGCGTCAGCATCGCGGCATTCTTGTTGCCGGCCAGATATTCGATGGCGCGATATTGATAGGATTGCAGCCCCGAGGACTGGCCGAGGCTGCCCCGGAACAGCGTATATTCGCTGGGAGTCATTGTGCGCAGCACGTCCCAGGCGGAATTGAGCTGCTCCATGATGCGCGCCACCCGCGTCAGCATCTTGAAGGCCGGCTGCAATTCATCGCCCGCGATGGCGCGCGACGCGGCGCTCAGTTCATGGATGGCGAGCTTCATCCACAATTCGCTCGTCTGATGCTGGATGATGAACAGCATCTCGTCATGAGCCTTGGAGAGCGGCGCCTGCGCGTTGAGTATCTTGTCGAGCTGCAGATAGTCGCCATAGGACATGCGGCCCGTGAAATCCGTCTCAGCCCCATCCTTCTTCGGATCGAAGGGCTTGGCGCTCATGTGACGGCGGCCCTCTTCTTGAATTGCGGCCTGTCCCACAGGCGCTCGGCCAGCACGCGTTCGAGAATGCGCGCCGCATCCCAGATGTCGGCGAAACCGATATAAAGCGGCGTCAGGCCGAAGCGGATGATGTCGGGGGCGCGGAAATCGCCGATGACACCCTCCGCGATGAGCGCCTGCATCACCGCATAGCCGTCCGCGCAATGGAACGACACCTGGCTGCCACGCCGTTCCGCATCACGCGGGCTCGCGAGCTTCAGGCCAAAAGATCCGCAGCGTCCCTCGACTTCCGAGATGAAGAGCTCGGCGAGGCGCACCGATTTGTCGCGCAGCATTTTGAGATCGACGCCGTCCCAGACATCGAGGGCAGACGAGAGCGCGATCATCGAGAGCACGCCCGGCGTGCCGGCGCGCAGGCGGTCGATGCCTTTGGCCGGGCGGTAATCGAGATCGAAGGCGAAGGGCGCTTCATGGCCCATCCAGCCCGACAGAGAGGGCACCACCTCGTTCTGGAGATCGGGCCTGACATAGACGAAGGCCGGCGCGCCCGGTCCGCCATTGAGATATTTGTAGCCGCATCCGACCGCGAAATCCGTGTTGGCGCCCGCAAGATCGACCGGGAAGGCGCCCGCCGAATGGCAGAGATCCCAGATGGCGAGCGCGCCCCGGCCTTGCGCCTTGGCGATGAGCGTCTTCATGTCATGCCGCCGGCCGGTCCGGTAATCGACCTCGGTCAGCATCAGCACCGCGAGATCATCGCTGATCGCTTCCTCGACCTCCTCCGGCCCCACGATGCGCAGCTCCCGCCCGCCCCCCAGAGCCTTGATCACACCTTGCGCGACATAGAGATCGCTCGGGAAATTTCCGCTGTCGGAGAGGATGACGCGCCGGTCGGGCCGGAGCGCCAAGGCGGCGGTCAGCACCTTCGCCAGATTGATCGAGGTCGAATCCGCCGCCAGCACCGTGCCCGGCTCGGCCCCGATCAGTCCGCCGATCCGGTCGCCCAGCAAACGCGGCAGATCGAACCATCCATGCGCATTCCAGCCGCGGATGAGGCTCTGGCCCCATTCTTCAGCGACGGCGCCGGCAAGCCGCGCCGCCACATGTCGCGGCAAAGGCCCAAGCGAATTGCCGTCGAGATAGATCGTCTTCTCCGGCAGAACGAAGAGCTGGCGTTTCGCCCTGAGCGGATCGGCGAGATCGAGCGCCTCGGCTTGCCCGCGGCTGATCATTTGCCGGCCTCTTCGGCGCGCAGCGCAAAGCGCTGCAACTTGCCGGTCTGGGTCCTGGGCAGCGCGTCGCGGAATTCGATGCGGCGCGGATATTTATAGGGCGCGATCTCGGCCTTCACGTGGTCCTGCAAGAGCTTCACCATGCTGGCGTCCTTGGGGTTTCCCGCCTTCAGGACGATGAAGGCTTTCGGTACCATGCCGCGTTCCTCGTCGGCAACGCCGATCACCGCACATTCGGCGATCGCCGGATGGGTGAGGAGCGCATTCTCGATCTCCGGCCCCGATATATTGTAGCCGGACGAGATGATCATGTCGTCGGAGCGCGCCTGGAACCAGAAATAGCCCTCCTCGTCCTGGATGAAAGTATCGCCGGTGATGTTCCAGCCCTTCTCGACATACTTGCGCTGGCGCGGATCGTCGAGATAGCGGCAGCCGATCGGTCCCTTCACCGCGAGACGGCCGGGCGTGCCACGCGGCGCCTCGTTGCCCTGCTCATCGACGATGCGCGCCTGATAGCCCGGCACCGGCAGGCCGGTCGCACCGGCGCGGATCTTGTCCTCGGGCGCGCCGATGAAGATATGCAGCATCTCGGTGGCGCCGATCCCGTCCATGAGTTTTATGCCGGTGCGCTCGAGCCAGGCTTCGAATACCGCCTTGGGCAAGGTCTCGCCCGCCGATACGCATTTGCGCAGGGATTTTCCGGAACCGGGCCCGAGCTTCGCCAGCATGGCGCGATAGGCTGTGGGCGCGGTGAAGCTGATCGTCGCCTGATGCCGGTCGATGGCCGCGATCAGATCGTCGGGTGTGGCCTTCTCGAGCAAGATGGACGCGGCGCCGACGCGCAGCGGAAAGATCACCAGCCCGCCCAGCCCGAAGGTGAAGGCGAGCGGCGGCGAGCCGATGAAACGGTCGGAAGCCTCCGCCTTCAGCACATGTTTTCCATACCCGTCGGCGATCAGCAGCACATCGCGATGGAAATGCATCGTGCCCTTGGGCTCGCCGGTCGTGCCCGAGGTGAAGCCGATGAGGCAGACATCGTCCGCCGCCGTGTCGCATGCGGTGAAGGCGGGCGATGCCTTGCGCATCAGGGCTTCGAGGCCGTCCGGCTCGGCGCTGTTGAAATAGACGATGCGTTTGAGATCGGGCGCCAGCGCCTTGGCCTTCTCCATTTCGTCCGACAGACGCGCGTCACAGAGCGCCAGGGCGATCTTCGCCTTGCCGATCGGAAAGGCGAGCTCCCGGGCGCGCAGGAGCGGCATGGTGGCGACCGCGATGCCGCCAGCTTTCATCACGGCGAGATAAGCGGCCACGAATTGCGGATTGTTGGCCGAGCGCAGCAGAACCCGTCCACCGGGGACGAGCTTGCAGTCCTCGACCAGCACATTGGCGATGCGGTTCACCCGCTCGGCCATCTCGCCATAGGTGACGGTGCCGCTGTCGCTGATCATGCAGGGCCGCTCCTGCCAGCCCTTGTCGAGCCAGCGGTCGAGCAGCTCGCTCACGCAATTGAGACGGTCGGGATATTGGTATTCCGGGAGATCGAAGGCGAGATCGGGCCATAAATCGGTGGGCGGCAGATGATCGCGGGCGAAAGTATCGGCATAGGCGCTCGGAATCATGACAAGCCCTCGCGGGAATAGTGCGCAGAAGCGCGCCGCGTCAGATGCTTTAATTCTAAAATAACGGACCCGAATGTCAATTGCGGCCTCTGGCAAAAACGCTTTAGACTTGAAATAATTTCCGGCCCGGCCTTACAATTGCGTGAATAGCGGAAGAAGGGCACATGGCGGAAAAACGAGCACTCGTCACGGGCGGAAGCCGGGGCATCGGACGCGCCATCGCCATGGCGCTTGCCGGCGCAGGCCATGACGTCACCATCATGGGCCGCTCGGAAGCAACGCTGGCCAAGGCCGTTTCCGAGGGCGTCGCCCGGCGCTCGCTCGCGCTCGATGTCACCGACGAGAAGGCGCTGAGCAAGGCGGTCACCGACAGCGGGCCCTATCATATCCTGGTCAACAATGCCGGTGCCGCCGAATCGGCGCCCTTCTCCGCCACCGGCCTCGAACTCCTCCGCCGCATGATGGCGGTGAATGTCGAAAGCGCCTTCACGGCTTCCCGCGCCGCATTGCCCGGCATGATCGGACTGGGCTTCGGCCGCATCATCAATGTCGCCTCAATTGCCGGCCTCAAAGGCTATGCTTATGTCTCCGCCTATTGCGCCGCCAAGCACGCCGTCATCGGCCTCACCCGTGCGCTGTCGGCCGAGCTTGTCAAGACGCGCATCACCGTCAACGCGCTCTGCCCCGGCTATACCGACACCGATCTCATCGCCAATGCCGCGGCCGCGATCTCGGCCAAGACCGGGCTTGCGCCCGCAAAGGCGATCGATCATTTCGCCCGGACCAATCCTTCCGGCCGGCTGATCACGCCGGAGGAAGTCGCCGATGCGGCTCTGTGGCTCTGTTCCGAAGGCGCATCCGCCGTCACCGGCCAGGCGATCACCATTGCGGGAGGCGATCCGTGACGGCGCCCGACGAGCAATCTCCCATCTGGATCGATGCCGAGACCGCGGTGGCGGCCAGGCCCGCCGATCACAAGATGGAATTGCGCCTGTGGCTGCGTCTTCTCTCGTGCTCGCGCCTCATCGAGAACGACATCCGCCGCCATCTCAACGCCGAGTTCGATTTCAGCCTGCCGCGTTTCGACATATTGGCGCAGCTCGACCGCGCCGATGAGGGCCTGGTGCTGGGCGAGGTGTCGAAGCGGCTGATGGTCTCGGCCGGCAATATCACCAGCCTGGTCGAGGGATTGGTGAAATCCGGCCACATCACCCGCACCACCTCGAGCGGCGACCGCCGCGCCCAGGTTATCCGCCTCACCGACAAGGGCCGGCGCGAATTCCGCCGCATGGCCAAGGTCCATGGTGACTGGATCGCCGATTATTTCGAGCGCCTGCCGCAGAAGGACATCGACAGATTGATGGATCTCCTGGCGGCGCTGAAGGACTCGGCGCGCGAAAGCATCCTCACGAGGGAGGAACCATGAACCGGACCCATTGGGTGACGCCGCCTCTGAGCACCTATCAGGCGCGCCATGTTCTGCTGACGGTGACGGACGGTGTCGCCGCGATCACGCTCAACCGGCCGGAGAAGAAGAACCCGCTCACTTTCGACTCCTATGACGAGCTCACCGCCATTTTCGCCGCCGCCCGCAAGGACGAGACGACCCATGCTTTCGTGATCTCCGGCGCCGGCGGCAATTTCTCATCCGGCGGCGATGTGCTGGAGATCATCGGGCCCCTGACCGAAATGAACGTGCCGCAACTGCTGCGCTTCACCGAGATGACCGGCGATCTCGTCAAAACCATGCGCGCCTGCCCGCAGCCTATCATCTCCGCCATAGACGGCATCTGCGCCGGCGCCGGCGCCATCATCGCCATGGCTTCCGATCTGCGGCTCGGCACCGAGGCGGCGAAGGTCGCTTTCCTGTTCAACCGCGTCGGGCTGGCCGGCTGTGACATGGGCGCTTGCGCCATGCTGCCGCGCATCATCGGCCAGGGCCGCGCTTCCGAGCTGCTGTTCACCGGCCGTGCGCTGGGCGGTGCCGAAGCCGAGCGCTGGGGCTTCTTCAACCGCCTCGTCGATCCCGCAAGCCTCATCGAGGAAGCGACGAAGCTGGCACGCCAGCTGGTCCAGGGCCCGACTTTCGCCAATGGCATGACCAAGCGCATGCTGCAGGCCGAATGGGCGATGAGCATCGACGATGCGGTCGAGGCCGAAGCGATCGCCCAGGCGCTGTGCATGAAGACCGAGGATTTCCGCCGCGCCTATGAGGCCTTCGCGGCCAAGCAGAAGCCCGTCTTCAAAGGTAACTAGTATGCTGAACGCGAAGTTCCTGAAATCTGACGGCTGTCACCGACAGGAACTTCGCGTTCAAGAGCATACTAGATTCATTAAGTTCTTAGTGTCCCTTTGGTTCGCAAGTTCGCTCAGAGGGGCAGCATGAGTAGGCGAACTTGCGAACCGGGACACTAACGATGAGCGACAAGAGCTTCCTCGCCTGGCCGTTCTTCGATGCGAGCCATCGCGATCTCGAGGCGGAGGTTCTGGATTTCGCCCGCCATGTAGTCCCGAACCTCGTCGATCATAAGGATCCCGATGGGTCGTGCCGCCGCCTTGTCGCCGCTTTGGGCGCGCGTGGTTTGTTGCGCCACGCGGTGACCGCTCCCTATGGCGGACTTGGCGAGAAGCTCGACGTGCGCTCTCTGTGCCTTATCCGCGAGACATTGAGTTATGCCGACGGGCTCGCCGATTTCGCTTTCGCCATGCAAGGCCTCGGCACCGGTCCTGTCACTTTGTTCGGCACCGAAGAGCAGAAGCGCAAATGGCTGCCGCCCATTGCCGATGGCAAGGCCATCTCGGCCTTCGCTCTGTCCGAGCCGGTAGCCGGTTCCGATGTGGCGGCCCTTGCCTGCGTGGCGCGGCCCGACGGCAATGAGCATGTTGTCATCGAGGGCGAGAAGACCTGGATTTCCAATGGCGGCATCGCCGACCATTATGTCGTCTTCTGCCGTACCGGCGAGGCGCCGGGGGCCAAAGGCCTGAGCGCCTTTCTGGTCGAGGCGGATGCGCCGGGTCTCACCATTGCCGAGCGCATCGAGACGATCTCGCCCCATCCGCTCGCGAGGCTGCGCTTCGAGAATTGCCGCATTCCCATCGCCAACCGCATCGGCAAGGGCGGTGAAGGCTTCAAGGTCGCCATGTCGGTGCTCGACATCTTCCGCTCGACGGTGGGGGCGGCCGCTCTGGGCTTCGCGCGCCGCGCCCTCGACGAGGCGCTGATCCATGTGTCGACCCGGCGCATGACCGGCGGCGTGCTCGCCGATCTCCAGATGGTGCAGGGCCAGATCGCCGACATGGCGCTCGATGTCGATGCTTCCGCTCTGATGGTCTATCGCGCCGCCTGGACCAAGGACCAGGGCGCCGAGCGCATCACGCGCGAAGCCGCCATGGCGAAATACACCGCGACCGAGGCGGCGCAGCGCGTGATCGACACCGCCGTCCAGCTCTTCGGCGGCCTCGGCGTAAAATCGGGCTCACGGCCCGAGCAGCTCTATCGCGAGATCCGCGCTTTGCGCATCTATGAAGGCGCCAGCGCCGTGCAGAAGGTTATCATCGCGCGCTCGCTGCTCTCACCGACATCTCACCCGTCATCCCGGCGAAAGCCGGGATCCACTGAATAGACGCAAGCGGGCGGCGCTGATCGCGCTGAGGGAATGTAATGGATCCCGGCTTTCGCCGGGATGACGAAATGGAGAGACGACATTGCCGGTATCACTCACCCGCGACGACGGCATCGCCGTCATCACCATCGACAATCCGCCGGTGAATGCGGCCTCGCATGCGGTGCGCCAGGGCCTCGCCGACGCCATCGCCGCGATCGCTGAGGACAAGACGCTGCGCGGCGTCATTCTCGCCTGCGCCGGCAAGACCTTCGTCGCCGGCGCCGACATCCGCGAATTCGGCAAGCCGCCGGTCCCGCCGTCGCTGCGCGACGTGATCGCGGCGCTCGAAGCACTCACCATACCGGTCGTCGCCGCCATCCACGGCACGGCTCTGGGCGGCGGCTTCGAGCTGGCGCTCGGCTGCCACTATCGCGTCATGGATAGAAATGCCTTTGTCGGCCTGCCGGAAGTGACGCTCGGCATCATACCGGGCGCCGGAGGCACCCAGCGCCTGCCGCGCCTGATCGGTATGGCCCCGTCCATCGATATGATCACCTCCGGCCGCCGCGTGCCCGCGAAGGAAGCCCTTGAGCTCGGCATCGCGGATAACGTCGCTGAACACGATCTTCTCGCCGAAGCGCGCGCGTTCATCGCGACGAAGCCGGCCGTGAGGCGCCTCTGCGATCTCCTTTCCATCGCAGCCGGCTTCACCGATGCGCACAAGCAGATATCGCAGAAAGCGCGCGGCCAGGCGAGCCCGCTGCGGGCACTCGATGTTCTGGAAGAAACCGCCGGCATGGACTTCGCGCAAGGCATGGCGCGCGAGGCGGAAGTCTTCGCTGAGCTGCGTAATTCCGACCAGGCGCGCGCGCTGCGATACATCTTCTTTGCCGAACGCGAGATCGCCAAAATTCCTGAGGCGGAAGCCAGGCCTGTACCGGTCGCGCAACCGGGCATCATTGGCGGCGGCCTCATGGGAACTGGCATCGCCGCCGCGGCCCTCCTGGCTGGCCTCTCCGTCATTCTGGTCGAACGCGACCGGCCGTCAGCCGATCTCGCCCGTGACCGGGTGTTGGGTCTGTTGAGAGCCTCAGTCGAGCGCGGCAAACTTGCGCAATCGGACTTTGACCGGATCGCAGCAGGTGGATTGCGCACCACCGCCGCAATGGCTGATCTCAGCACCGCCGATCTGGTGATCGAAGCGGCTTTCGAGGACCTCGGTGTGAAGCAGGCGATCTTCCGCGATCTCGACAGCATCGCCAAGCCGGAGGCGATCCTCGCCACCAACACCTCCTATCTCGATGTCGGCGCCATTGCCGATGTCACCTCGCGGCCGAAACAGGTCATCGGCCTGCATTTCTTCTCGCCCGCTCATATCATGAAGCTGCTCGAAGTGGTCGTCCCGCCCAATGCCGCTCCCGAAACCGTCGCGACCGGCTTCGCGCTCGCCCGCAAGCTCGGCAAGATCGCGGTGAGAGCCGGCGTCTGCGACGGTTTCATCGGCAACCGCATCCTCTCCGCCTATCGCAAGCAGGCCGAATATCTGATGGAGGATGGTGCCGCACCGGCGGAGATAGATGCCGCCTTCCGCGGTTTCGGGTTGCCCATGGGCGTCTTCGAGATGCAGGATATGGCGGGGCTCGACATCGTCTGGGCCAACCGCAAGGCGCTCTCTCCCAGGCGCGATCCGCGCGAGCGTTATGTCCGCATCGTCGATCTCATTTGCGAGCGTGGCCGCTTCGGCCGCAAGACCGGCAGCGGCTATTACAACTACGCCGGCAAGAGTCCGGTGCCCGACGAAGAGACTTTGGCCATCATCGCCGAGGAGCGCCGACGTAACGGCGTGACGGCGCGCGGTTTCACGAGCGATGAGATCATGGACCGCATCCTGCTCGCCATGATCAATGAAGGGGCGCGTATTCTCGATGAGGGCATCGCCCTCAGGCCCGGCGACATCGACGTGGTGATGGTCAATGGCTATGGCTTTCCGCGCTGGCGCGGCGGGCCGATGTTCATCGCCGACGAGATCGGCGTCAAGGAAATCCTGCGCCGCATCGAGATCCTGGCGAGGGAGGATGCCTGGTTCTGGCGGCCATCGGCCTTGCTGATACGGTTGGCAGAAGCAGGCGGGAAATTCGCGAAGTGATTTACCCTTCCCCTTGCGGCAGCGAGGCACGACGGCGACGGCGGCAGGAAGCTCAAGTGGACCTTTTGGGCGACGAGCGCCCGGAGCGCCTCCCTCAAAGGGACGGAAATATATGCAGGCGAACGCGAAGTAGCGTTGGATTCAAGGGTTGCGCCTGAAGTCCTATCGCATGGGAACTGGCGGCAAGTCGCTCTGCTGATCGGGAGATAGGCGTATCCTTGGCAGAGGTATTGTGCGATACTGGACCATCGTCAAAACCATACTCTCATCAAGGCATCGTGACGACTGAGAGCTGACTTTGCTCCCGCCATGATCAAGGAGCGGAGTGAATGGTAAGCCGCACAGACAGAGAATCCAAAGCGCAGTCGACCCATGTTGCGGCGATGAAAATCATCGAAGCCGAGCAGAATAACCGTCGATTGAAAATCGCTCGCTTGCGCGAATTGCGGCTGGCGAACCAGGCCGAGGCGGAGGAGCCTCATGATCGCCAGGCGGCGAAGTAGCGCCCTGATCAGCGAGGCGGCGCAATGGATGTGAAGTCTGATCCGAAGATCGACGGCGTTGGACAGGTGCTTCGCGCGCGCGCGGCCGAACTGGAGAAAGAGTTTCTGTCCCGGCTGCAGCAATACCGGATCGATCTCGTCAAGGCGCGCGAGCGGATCCTGTTTCTGGAGAAGGGTTGCGACGCCGCCCAATCCGCGATGGAGAGAGCGAAGGTCTACGTTCCTGTCGTTGCGAGAGAGTATGAGTGCCCGAACTGCTTCGTCCGCATGGGCCTTTCCGGCACTTTGTTCGAGAGTCCGGGAAACGCGACCACGGATGTCCTGACGTGCCGGAAATGCGGCACGCTCTTTCATATACCGGCGCACAAGTGAGGGATTGTCCCCTCACGCGCCGTGGGATTGGAGAAACATGATAGAACCTGCCAAGAAGGACATCGGCCGCGAAGTGCTCTATGTCCATCCCTACCGGCGCGATCGGGTGGCCAGGGTCGGCACAATCACCGACTTCGACCTGCACTGCGTCTATGTGCGTTATGGCGAGCATATATCCGTGGGCAATCGCCGCCAGGACCTCGAATGGGTTGTCGATCCGTCGCTTCAGCGACCCGCTAGTATCTAGCGCATCGGCCCGAGAAGTGCGAAGCGGTTCTCGGATAAGCCGATGCGCAAATCAAAGAGATAGAGTGCCGAGGCGATTCCATGAGAATCGCCTCGGCACTCTAAATTGGCGCCACGGCCGTTTACTCCTTGCAAAATGGCAGGATTGCGCCCATATGTGATACTTCGAGTTTCGGCCGTATTGATTATCGGTCTCGCGCGGCGGAAAGCTGCGCCAACTGACGACCTTTCTCCTGAAAACATCGATCGTTTGAGCGGGCGCGATGATGCGTTCCCGCAGCGCATGGCTATGAAAGGTTACATCATGCCGGTAGGTACAGTAAAATTCTTCAACAGTCAGAAGGGCTTCGGCTTCATTCAGCCTGAAGACGGAAGCAAGGACATTTTCGTCCATATCAGCGCCGTCGAGCGCGCCAATCTTGGCACGCTCTCGGAAGGACAGAGAGTCCAGTTCGAAGCGGTCACCGACCGCCGGACCGGAAAGGTCTCGGCTGACAGTCTGGAAAAAGCGGCTTAGCAGTCGCCGCTGGCAGAGCAGACCGCGGATGTACCGGCTGTTCTGTCAGCTCTAGAGCATCGGCCCGAGAAGCGCGAAGCGGTTTTCGGATAAGCCGATGCTCAAATCTAAAGAGATAGAGCGCCGCGGCGATTCCATGAGAACGCCCGGTGCTCTAATTGCTGCGAATTCATGTGGCTTCAGCCGTGAGGCGGTCATGCAGGTGTTTGTTCGCGACAACAATATCGACCAGGCGCTGAAAATTCTGAAGAAGAAGATGCAGCGCGAAGGTCTTTTCCGCGAGATCAAGAGGCGTTCGGCTTATGAAAAGCCGTCCGAGCGGAAAACGCGCGAAAGGGCCGAGGCGATACGCCGGATAAGAAAGCTGGCGCGCAAGAAAGCGCAACGTGAAGGCTTGATTCCTATGCCCAAGGCCAAGGAAAGGCCGCCGCGACCTGGCGACGTCTTCCGCTTGCCTCGACCAGTCCAGGCCACATCGGGCGCGGCAGCACCGGCGAAATGACCTGCATGGCACGCCCGTATTTGCGAAACGCGAAAGTTAGCACGAGGAGGCCGCTGTGAGGGGCAGGAAGAAACCGCACGGAACTGAAAATTTCATTCTATTCGACGTCGTCTATCAGGACGGCACGAGATCCTCTCGCCGCCGGATACCCTCCACTCACGTCGGGGGACTGGACGGCGACAAGGCCGTTGCCGCCTTGATCGAGGAACAGGACCGCAAGATCGCCGAAATGTCGGGAGTGCGCCGCAGTCCGGTCAAGACATTTGTTCGGTCGTCCGGACAATGAGCGTCCGCTGGGCCACACCGAGAAAAGGACATGACATGTATGATGTGTATCGCCACGTCGGCAGGGACGAGTTTCGCTTGACGATCCGGCAGGGAAACAAATTGCCGAAACTGGCGTCGGCCGCAAAGTGGACCCTGTGCGCCAATCGCAAGCTGGTTCCGAGAATCGTCTCGGAAGAAATTGATCGGATCGGCTATTGCGTCACGCGATCGAAGAAGCGCGCTTCAGCAGTCTGATGCGCTGCTCTAACGCATGATCCGGAAAGCTTGTGGTCGGGCTTGACCCGACCATGCGAAGCGGTTTTCCGAAAAGATCATGCGCAATCAAGAAGGGCATGTCTCTTTCAAGGAATCACCGCCGTCGCTTCGATCTCGACCAGCGCCTCGGGCTCGACGAGGCGCGTCACCTCGACCGTCGCCATGGCGGGATAATGTTTGCCGATGATCTCGCGATAGGCGGCACCCAGTCCCTTGGGGTCGGCGAGATAGGCATCCACCGATGTGACATACCAGGTGAGGCGCACGAGATGTTCGGGGCCTGCCCCCGCTTCCTTGAGCACCGCCATGATATTCTGCAGCGTCCGGCGCGCTTGCGGCACGAAGCCTTGCGCGAAGACGCCTTCCTCGTTCCAGCCGACGAGCCCGCCCGTGAAGACAAGTCGGCCTTGCGCCGCTATGCCATTGGAATAGCCCTTGGGGCGTGGCCATCCCGGCGGTTGCAGGATGTGATGCAAAGGTTGTCTCTTCGCGTCGCTCATGTCACGCGCCCTCCTCTTTCACCGCGTGACGTTTCGGCCGCGCTTTGATCTGCAATTCCATCTGCTTCTGCCGCAGCCGCTCCATCTCGCGGAAGGCTTGGTTGCGCCCGGGCAGATATTGTTTCGGCCAGTCCTGGTCTTTTGAGCCGTACCAGGCCTGCGCCTGATGGGCGAAATAGGGATTCCACAGATGCGGCCGTGCCAGCGCCACCAGATCGGCGCGCCGCGTATGCAGGATGGTGTTGATCTGCGCTGCCTCGGTGATGGCGCCCACCGCCATAGTCGCCATTTTCGGCACGTTGCGGATCGCCTCGGCGAAAGGCACCTGATACATGCGGCCATAGACCGGCTTCTGATCAGGCACCGTCTGGCCCGAGGAGACATCGATCAGATCGCAACCCGCTTCGCGGAACGTCTCGGCGATGACGAAGAGGTCAGCCTCGCTGATGCCGCCCTCTTTCCAGTCGGACGCCGAGATGCGCACTGACATCGGCCGCTCCTCCGGCCATGCTGCGCGCATGGCACTGAAGACTTCCAAAGGATAGCGCAGCCGGTTCTCGATGCTCCCGCCATAGTCGTCATCCCGCTTGTTGGTGAGCGGCGAGATGAAGGAGGCGAAGAGATAGCCGTGGGCGCAATGCAGCTCGAGCATGTCGAAGCCGGCCCTGGCCGCGCGCTCCGTCGCCGCGACGAATTCCGATTTGATGCGGTCCATGCCGGCGCGGTCGAGCTCGGCCGGCACCGGGCTGATCCGCTCGAAATAGGGGATGGCTGAGGCCGATACCACCGGCCAGTTGTCGGCTTCCGCCTCGATCGGATGATCGGCCTCCTCCCAGCCGAGCTGCGTCGAGCCCTTGCGGCCGGAATGGCCGAGCTGCATGCAGATTTTCGCATCCGACGACATATGGACGAAGTCGACGATGCGCTTCCATTGCGCCTCCTGGGCGTCGCTCCACAGGCCGGCACAGCCGAGCGAGATGCGCGCATCGGGCGAGGGACAGGTCATCTCGACGAAGATCAGCCCCATGCCGCCCAGCGCATGCGAGCAGTAATGCACGAAATGCCAGTCGGTGAGATTTCCGTCCCTGTCGGCGGAATATTGCGCCATCGGCGACATCACCACCCGGTTCGTCACTTCCATGCCGCGCAGACGGAACTTGGTGAACATCGGGGTCGGGCGCGATGAGCGATAGTCATAGCCGGTCTCGCGGAAATAGCGCTCATACCATTCGCTGTCCGCCTTGGCGACGAAGCCCGGATCGCGGATGAGGAGATTGTCATAGGTGATGGTCTTGGCCCGGCACATGACCACCATGGCGAACTGCATCGGCTCCATGTCGAAGGAGCGTTTCATATGCTCGAACCAGGCGAGCGACACATCGGCATTGTGCTGCACCACCTGGCAGGGCACGCGCCGCGCCGCGTCATAGGCGGTGAAGGCGGCCTTTACGTCGGTGGCGCCATGCTTCACCACCGCGTCGGAGAGGCCGATGGCGCATTCCATCGCGAGCTTGGTGCCGGAGCCGATGGAAAAATGCGCCGAGGCCTTGGCATCGCCGAGCAGAACGATGTTCTTGTGGCTCCAGTTTTCACAGAAGATGCGTGGAAAGCGCCGCCAATAGGAGCGGTTGAGGAGCAAGGGATGGCCCCCGAGCTCTTGCCTGTAGAGCGCCTCGAGCTTGGCCTTCGAACCTTCCTCGTCCGTCTCCGTGAAGCCGTGACCCTGCCAGCATCCCTCGTCCATCTCGAAGACCCAGGTCGATTTGCCTTTCTCATATTGATAGGTATGGGCGCAGATCACCCCATGCGGCGTCTGCTTGAAGAAGTAGTTGAACTCGTCCATCGGGCGCGTCGAGCCCATCCAGCAGAAGCGGTTGGCCTTCATCGAGACCTGGGGCTTGAAATGCTCCTTGTAATGCTCGCGGATGACGGAATTGATGCCGTCGGCGGCCACCACGATATCGGCCGAGGAGCAAAGTTGTTCGATCTCTTGCGGGTCGATGCGGCGGCTGAAGGTGAGCCCCACCCCTTCCTCGCGGCAGCGCGCATGCAGGAGCTGCAGCAGCGTCATGCGCGACAGCCCGCAGAAGCCGTTGCCGCCGCAGCGGATCTCGTGGCCCTGATAGTGGATGGCGACATCGTCCCAATAGGCGAATTTCGCGCGGATGCAGTCATAGGAAGGGTGATCATGCGACAGGAACTCGCCGAGCGTGTCGTCGGAGAAGACGACACCGAAGCCGAATGTGTCGTCGTCCCGGTTCTGCTCGATGACCTCGATGTCCCAACGGGGCTTCGCCTTCTTGGTGAGAAGGGCGAAATAGAGGCCGCCGGGGCCGCCGCCGATCACCTTGATCCGCATCACTCGTTCTCCCGACCGCCAGGGTCCGATCAGAAATTACTATAGAACTAAACTAATCTCCGGACAATGCTTTAGATATGAAGCAATTTGCCCCCTTGAAGAAGGAGCAAGATTTTCTTACGTTATAGTCATCGATACAGATGGAGTATGAAATGGCTGAGACCGCGACCCTGTCGTCGAAGTTCCAGATCTCGATTCCGAAGGCAATCCGCACCGCCCAGCACTGGGAGGCGGGCCTGACATTTGCGTTCATCCCCAAGGGAACGGGTGTCCTGCTGGTACCCGTGCCCAGGCGCGAGTCGCTTGCCGGGATCGCGAAGGGTGCGTCCACGACCGGCTATCGTGACCGGTCGGATCGGGTCTGATGCGCCTTGTCGATACCTCTGCCTGGATCGAATGGCTGATCGGCTCACCGACGGGAAAGCTCGTCGCCAAGCACTTACCTGAGCAATCCGACTGGCTGGTGCCCACCATGATACAGCTCGAGCTCGCAAAATGGCTTGTGCGCGAAGTCGGCGAGGACAAGGCCGATCAGGTCATCGCCTTCACGCAACTCTGCCACATTGTACCGCTCGACACCGAGCTCGCGCTGGCGGCAGCCGAGGCCTGCCTGACGCACAAGCTGGCGACGGCCGATGCCATCGTATTTGCCACCGCCCGCACTCACGGGGCCGACCTCATCACGTGCGATGCGCATTTCGGCAGCCTGCCGGGCGTAACGCTAATCGAGAAGATCAAGGCCTGAACCCCGGCTCCCATTCCGAGCCATCTATATAGGCGGACAGTCTGCAACCGGCCCTATTTCGCCGGATCCTTGGGCGACCATAACACGGTGCCGCCGTCCTTCTCATACGCCATGCCTTTGGGATAGCTGATGAGCTCGAATTGCAGCCCCCACGGCGCCATGAAATAGAGGATGGACTGGCCGGCCGCCGGCCCCTGCTCGACCGGCAAGGGTCCCATCATGGTTCGCACATTGTTGGCTTTGAGATAGTCGGCGGCGGCTTTGATGTCGTCGACATAGAAGGCGATGTGATAGCCGCCGATATCGCTGTTCTTCGGCTGCGCTTCCTTCTGGTCGGGCGATGAATATTGGAAGAGCTCGATATTCGAGCCATAGCCGCAGCGCACCAGCGAGATCTGCTCGATCTTGGCGCGCGGATTGACGTTGAGCAGGTCCTGCATGAAGGTGCCCTTGTCGTCCGAGAAGGGCCCGAATGTCATCGCATGCTGGCAGCCCAGCACATTGGTGAAGAAGTCGAGCGCCTGCTTGATGTCGGGCACCGTGACGCCGGTATGGTCATGCCCGCGCAGACCAGGCAGCGATCCGGCCATGGCCGGGACGGCGAGAAGACAGGCGGCAAGCGACAACGACGCGGCGAATCTCATTCGCATGTTGCGTTCCTCCGGGACGGGCCGGTGCCTTGCCAGGTCCGGTGTCTTTCGAGCGGCACCTGGCATTACTATAGAACTAAACTAATTTGCGGACAATGCTTTAGAATTGAAGCAATTGGGGTTCCTCGCCGCTATCATATGCACACATCTCATGAGGGATGCGCCCTTACCCTGGCCCCGCTTTAGCGGGGAGAGGGAGGGACCCATTGCGAAGCAATGGGAGGGTGAGGGGCCTTTGCGAGATTGAGTTCGACCTCAGGCAACCAACGCTCTCGCGACAAGTAGAACCTCACTGCGTCGGTGGCCGTGCCCCTCACCCTTCCCGCCGCTGCGCGTCGGGCCCCTTCCCTCTCCCCGCTGCGCTTCGCTTGCAGGGCGAGGGTAAAGCGGCAGGTCGCTCATCAGATTGTGTGAATCCGATACCGGCGAAAGCCGGGACCCATAAAAGCCCGTCCGCGCAAGCAGCGCTGACCGCTTTGCGGGTACCTAGTGGATCCCGGCTTGCGCCTGCCCATTCTTCGGACGGGCGAGAACCTGCCTTTGCAGGAGGCGCCGGGGTGCAAGCTCCGCGAAAGCCCCTCTTGCAATCGCGTGCGCGACCATGGGATTGGAAATTTCATCATCGGAGCAACGCTGGCCCGTCGCATGCTCGCGACGACCAGTTCCTCAACCAATAACAGGTGGAAATTACCTGTTCAGCCGCGCCGAATTTTGTCTAAGCCTATGATATTGTTTCGACCACTCTCCGCTTTCGCGAGAATCTCCTGTAGTTCCCTGTTTTCACCTGTATTCACCTGTATTGGCCTGCAAATGCGAAGGGTCAGAGACTCGCGACTGTCATGAACGCCCCACTGGCGCGCCCTGACAGAAACATCCGGCGGGTAATATGATGAGCGAAAGCGGACCTCATTCGAATCTCCTCACGACCGACAATTCAATGAGCGTGGTTCTCGCCACCGCAACCGTCGGACAAATTCCAGACCGCGGCGAGTTTGCTTCCATCGAATCCGCGATCACGGATAAGCAGTTTTCCGAGACCTCCGTAAACGTGCCACCGCCAGCACTCGCAGCAACAGGGGCCTTTCTCGGTTGATGTGGCCATTGCGCGATCATAGGCTTTCTGCTGCTGCACCTTGAGCTTGATGTCGGAAGCCACCAGAAGCCGCTTCGCGAGTCCGGCTTCGATGTCGTAGGGATCGGGCGGAATTTCGAGGATCGCTGAAAAGGCCTTGAGCCCGGCGATCTGCTCTCCATAGCGGTGCAAGTCCATCGGCCCGCAGCAGGAACCTTGGAGCCTCGCCGTATCGGACATTGTCCGAATGGACTCCAGGAAGGCTTGCGAACAATTCGAGTTTCCGTTCCTGCTCAGGAACTCGAACCGCTTCGCGAGATCATCCCCGGTGACTTGAGCAGAGCTCGATACCCCCGGCACAAGCGCTGTCAGGAGTGTCGCGAGAGAGCCAAAGACCGCATTGCGGCGCGTGATGATATCAAGAGCAAAGTCAGACATGCTGACGGTCTCCTTGATTGGAGGGATTGAGTTTACGGTCGCGCCGACACTGCCGGCGCGGACAGACAGATGAGTTTGCTTTTACCCAGGTGAGACAGGCGGCACCGTGTGCCACTCTGCTGGCCGCGTCATCGTGACTGGCGCATAACGCAGTGGGGTCGCCGCTACGAAGTGAATATAGGATGTTTCGGGGGCAAGCTGGCACGTGATCTGCTGGCAGCTCGTGAGTGCCATGTTGGCCTTCGGGCACGGCTTGCAGGTCATGGAGCCATCCAAAGAGGACTGCATAAAGCCCTGATCCTTCGAGGATGCCACCCGCATGACCGCTGAAAAAGGAGCAATAGCCATGAGGATCGTCGCGAGAAGCGCAACCACCGCAAGGGTCCGCCATGACCGCAAGGTCTTCATAGGGCTATTATTGTTCCCGCTCCGAAGTTCGACAACCGGAGATACGCCGCTTTGAGATCAATTCGGCGCGAGGTCGAAAAGCACAGCGAGGACGCACCAGTCTCAATGGTCAAGCCAAGAAACTCCATTGATTGATGCCGGAATTTCCTTGAAATCGCGTGCGCGATCATGGAATTGGAAATTTCCATCGTAGGAATTGCGCGTTATCGGCCTGTATTCCATGTGGCCGTCATCATATCCTGTGTGCGCGATCGCAGTGCGTTGCGCCGACTAAATTCCCTGCTCGATAGCCTCCCGGCCGGCTAAGCATTTGAAATCACTCGGAGTGGCACTTTTTTCTGCAAATTTCCCTGCAAATCCCTGCAAATCCCTGCATCCGCTGGCTCAGAGACTCTCGACCGTCTTGAGCGCGCCGTCGAGCGTCGTGCCATTCTCGTCCTTGAGTGCGGCCTCGCGCAGGCGGCGCAGCCATGGCGCGCCGTCCTCTCGGCCTTCGAGCAGCGGCAGCGCCGAGAGCACCTTGTCATAGCGCGACAGGCCGCGCGCATGCGTGTCGCTATAGCCTTTGATGAGACGGCGGCAGCGCAGCACCTCGACGCCGAGTTCGTAATTCACGCGCGCCGTTCGTTCCGCCTCGCTGAGCCATCGCGCGAGATGGGCCTGCTCGACCTGATGGCGTAAGAGGCCGCGGCGGAAGCGCCGGAGACTTGCGAGCCCATAGAGCACCGCGTACCAGAAGATCCCGTCGCTGCGCACATGGCGGCCGCGATTGACGAGCCGGTCCAGCGCCTTGAACAGGCCGGGACGGCCTTCGATGAAGCGGCCGAGCCGGGCGGGGAGCATGCCGCAGACCTCCTCCATGCGCGGATGCATGAATTCGGTGAGCTTCAGGATCTGCTCGTCGCGCACCGGAACCTCCTCGCGCACGCGCTCGAAGCGCTGGCTCTCGGTCTTGATCCGCGCCACCCGGATGACGTCGTCATAGGCCATGGCATTGGCCATGTATTTCGCCGCCTCGCGCGTCAAGGCCCGGCCCCTGCCGTCGCCGCCGAGATCATGGTCGAGCGCCGCGATCTTGACGAGCCGGCCCAGATATTCATCGCCATAGGCGAGATCCTGGAACTCGACGACCTTGGCGAGGCCGCGTTTCACCATGTCGCGGCAGTCGGGTGGCATCTCGTCATCGATGCGGGCGACGAGCGCCTGATAGCGCTCGAGCAGCGCCGCTGGCCCCTCGATCCGGGCGGGTGCGCTTTCCGGCTTCGAGTCGAGAACGATCGGAGCCAGCGCCGCATCGAAAGCCTCGTGGAAGGCTTTGAGGCTTGCCTCGATGCCTTTGCCGCCGCTCTTGATCGTCGCCTCGAAGCTCTCGCGCGGGAAAGGCAGGACGGCGGCCGCCGCGAGCGCGCCGAACAGGCTCGCCGAGATGACACTGCCATTGCGGGCGGCGATCGCCTCGAGATCGGCGGCGACGAAGCGGCGCGCCGTCTTGCGCGCCGTCTCGATGACCGCCGCACCGTTGGCGATGCCATTGCCCGGCGCCGACTTCTCCGATACCGCGAAGGCGCGGTGCGAGGAGGCGATGAGCGTGGTGCGTTCCGGCGTCACCAGACCGCGCATCATCGCGCGTCCGGCTTCCATGAGCTCGGCGGCGATGACGATATCGACATCGCCGGGCGCCGGCATCAGGGCCAGGATCGGGGTCTTGCCGCGATCGGGCACCATTTCGATATAATAGATCGTGGCGCCGGTGCGCTGAGCGACGCCCGGCACCGAGGTCGCCTGCGCGTACCAGCCATTCTCCTCGGCGAGATGGACGATCCAGTCCGAGACCACGCCGCCGCCCTGCCCGCCCACCGCCAATATGGCGAGCTTGATGATCTGATTCTGGCGCGGCAGCTGCATGTTCATCGTGGCGTTCCCACCTTGACGAAGCGCAGGGACCTCGCATCACGCCGCCTCTGGAGGAAATCGATCACCTTGTGCCGCAGCCGCGCCAGGATAGTGTCGAGGCGGTTCGGATTGCTGATCACGTCGGCACGATAGAAGGAGGGGCATAACACGGCGGCGTCCGCCACCTCGCCGCAATTGCCGCAACCGACGCAGGACTGGTCGATCGACGCCACGGGATCGTCGCGCAAGGGATCGTCCAGCTGCTTCACGCTGAGCGACGGGCAGCCCGACAGGCGGATGCAGGCATGATCGCCGGTGCACACATCCTCATCGACGCCGAAGCGCGGCTTCACCACCCGTTTTCCGTCATGGATGGCCTTGGCGACGAGCGGCTTCTCGCGCCGCTGCCGGTTGAGCATGCATTCCGACGAGGCGACGATGACCTTCGGTCCCTTCTCATTTGTCGTCAGCGCTTCCTTCAGCGTGTCGCGCATGCGCCCGACATCATAGGTGTGGTCGATATGGCGCACCCAGTTGACGCCCACGCCTTTGACCGCGTCGGTGATCGGGTGCCTGGTTGAGCGCGTGCGGTTGCTGGCGCGCGAGGACAGGATGTCCTGCCCGCCGGTCGCCGCCGAGTAGTAATTGTCGACCACCAGGATGACGCCGTCATTCTTGTTGAAGACGGCATTGCCGATGCCGGAGGCAAGCCCGTTATGCCAGAAGCCGCCATCGCCCATGATGGCGATCGAGCGTTTCTTCGCCGGTACGTTGAAGGCGGAGGCCGATGCCGGACCCAGGCCATAGCCCATGGTGGTCGCCCCGATATTGAAGGGCGGCATGATCGAAAAGAGATGGCAGCCGATATCGGCGGCGACGTGATGCGCCCCGAGCTCCTTCTCGACCAGCTTCATTGCCGCGAAGATCGGCCGTTCCGGACAGCCGGTGCAGAAGCCGGGCGGGCGCATCGGCACCACTTGCGCCAGATGCGACACGTCGGGCGGCGCCGTCGGCGCATTGGGCAGACGGACCTTGGCGCTGAGCAGCTCGGGCGCGTGATCGCTCAGGAAGCCGGACAGGCCGTCGAGCATCACCTGGCCGGTATATTCGCCGGCCATCGGCAGGTAACCCTTGCCATGGAGCCGCGTCGTAGCCCCGGCCTTGTGCAGCATATGGCCGAAGGCCTGTTCGAGATGATCGGGCTGGCCTTCCTCGACCACCAGCACCGCAGCCTTGTCCTTGCAGAAGTCGAGAAACTCGTCATCCACCAGCGGATAGGTGACATTCAGGATATAGAGCGGCACCATCGACGTGCCGTAGAGATCGGCGAGGCCGAGCCGCTGCAGCGCGCGGATCACGCCATTATACATGCCGCCCTGCAGCACGATGCCGACCTTGCCGCGCTTCGCTCCCGTCACCTCGTTGAGCTTGTGCGTCTTGATGAAGTCGATCGCCGCCGGCCAGCGCTTCTTCACCTTCTCCTGCTCATGCAGGAAGGACGCGGGCGGCAGCACGATGCGCTGCGTATCGCGGCGCGGTGATTCCAGCGCCTCGGCCACCGACATCGCCGGGCGCTGATTATCCTTGGCAATGAAGCGGCCATGCACATGGCAGGAGCGGATGCGCACTTCCAGCATCACCGGCGTGTTGGTCGCCTCCGAAAGAGCGAATCCGTCCTCGACCGCCTTCACGATCGCTTCCAGATTGGGCTTGGGATCGAGCAGCCAGATCTGCGATTTCATCGCGAAGGAATGGCTGCGCTCCTGCATGATCGAGGAGCCTTCGCCATAATCCTCGCCCACGATGATGAGGGCGCCGCCGGTGACGCCGCCCGAGGAGAGATTGGCGAGCGCGTCGGAAGCGACATTGGTGCCGACCGTCGACTTCCATGTCGCCGCCCCGCGGATCGGATAATGCACCGAGGCCGCGAGGGCGGCGGCCGCCGCCGCCTCGCTGGCGCTCGCCTCGAAATGCACGCCGAGCTCGCCGAGTATATCCTGCGCGTCGGCGAGCACGTCCATCAGATGCGAGATGGGCGCGCCCTGATAGCCGACGACATAGCCGACGCCACATTGCAGGAGCGCCTTGGTGATGGCGAGGATGCCCTCGCCGCGGAATTCCTCGCCGGCGCCGATCTTGAGCTGCTGAACCTCTTTCGCGAAGGATCGTTCGGCCATCTCTCGTCCTCCTACAGTGCTACCCTCACCCTGGGGTGGCCGCGAAGCGGCCCTCGAAGGGTGTGGGGCGGGCACAATGCCACCAATTCGTCATGGCCGGGCCCCGACCCGGCCATCCAGGCTCGACGCCATGCGACTGTTGCACGGAGGGGCTGGATGGCCGCCTCCATGGCCGGGTTTAACCCGGCCATCCGGGCGGCCATGACGAGTTGGGATGTGGTTCGTTCTCGCATCATCAGACCTGGTTCACATTCTGCAGCATCTTGTGCAGGACCGTGATGAAAGTCTCATATTCGGCTTCGCTGACGCCGGAGAAGACTTCCGTGTAACGTTTATACATCAAGGGCCAGAATTGCGCGAAAAGCTGGCGGCCTTTGTCGGTGAGATAGACCTCGCGCACGCGCAGATCGCCCTTGCGCGGCCGGCTCTTGACCAGCTCCTGCTCCTCCATCGCGTCGAGCGTGCGACTCATGGTCGACTGCTCGGTGATGGTGTGCAGCGCCAGATCATTCGCCGTCATGCCGGGGGTGATGGAGAGCACCGCCAGCGTGCGCATCTTGGCGGTGGTGAGATCGAAAGGCTTCAGCGCCTCCTGCAGGTCGGCGTTCCAGCGCGCCGAGATGCGGTTGATCAGATAGGGCGCGAAGTGGTTGAGACCGATCTCGCCGATCGAGGGGATCGCGTCCTCGATCGAATTGGAGGGCTTGAGCAAGGTGGTTCCGAAGCGTCCGACCATCTGATCACCTCAACGCTTGCGCCAGCATGAAACCCGATCCGCCGCCGAGCCCGGCCCCGGGATGGGTCGAGGCGCCGATGTGATAGAGATTGCGGATGAAGGTGCGGTGATTGACCGAGGACTTGAACGGCCGCCACAGGAAGGACTGGTCGAGGCCGCAGAAACCGCCATAGGGATCGCCGCCGACCAGATTTATGTTCATCGCCTCGAGATCGGCGGGCGAGCAGGCCTTGCGCGCCAGCTTGATGTCGTTGAAATCGGCGATGTGGCGCTGAAGGATCCCCTCGACGCGATCCGCATAGGCCTCGCGCACCGCTTCGCTCCACGACCCGTCCGCCGGCACCGCGATCTTTCCCGCCGCATCGCCTTTGATATGGCGCGGCGCCTCCGGCAGCTGCAGCCACAATATTGCGGCACCTTCCGGACAGCGGCTCGGGTCGAGTGCCGAGGGCTGGCCGACGCAGATCGTCGGTGTTTCCGGCAGCATGCCGCGCTCGGCTTCGTTCGCCGCCTTCGAGACGCCGTCGAGGCCGGGAGTGAGATGGAGCAGCGCCACGCGATCGAGGCCGGGTGAAAGCCAGCGTGGTTTCGCCTTCAGCGCATAATGGAGCTGGAAGTTGCCTTTGCCATAGCGATAGTTCCGCACCTCGCCGGCGAGGTCGCCCGGCAAGGTGAAGCCCTTGAGCAGGCGCTCATAGAGCTGGGTCGGCGTGACCGAGCAGATGATGCCGGCCTTCGCCGTGATTTCGGAATTGTCGGCGAGCTTGACACCGCGCGCCGTCCCATCACCGCCAGCAAGCACATTGGAGACGTCGGCACCGGTGCGGATTTCACCGCCCGTCTCACGGATCAGGCCTGAGAAGGCGTCGAGCAGCTTCTGCCCGCCGCCTTTGACGATGGGAGCGCCGGCCGCTTCGAGCGCAAAGGCGATCACTTTCGCCATCTGCGCCGAATAGGCGCTTTCGGGTCCAAGTCCGGTATGCAGCACCCAGGGCGCCCACAAAGCGCGGCTGACATCGGAGCGGTAATTCGCTTCGAGCCAGGCGCGCGCCGTGGTGAGCGCCTCACCGAAGAAGCGCGCCAGCGGACGCGGACCGCGCTTCCAGGCTTCGAGCGCCAGGAGCTTGGCGGTCGGCCAGTTCCACAATTGGCCGCCGAGCAGCGCGAAGAGCAGAGGCGCGTTGCGCTCGACCGCGCCGACATCGGCGAGATGCTGAGCGCCATCGCCCGCGGCGAGCTGGTCGAGGGCCTCGCCATTGGCGCTGCGCGTTTTGGTCACGACCGCCGCGCGTCCATCCGGCAGGAGCACGCCGGATGGATGCTCGCTGTGGCAGAATTCGAGCCCGTGCCGGCCGAGATCGGCGGCCAAGGCGGCATAAGCGGGCGAAGTGATGAAGAGCACGAAGGTCGTCGCCATCACGTCGTGGATGTAGCCGGGTGCCGTGATCTCTTCGGTGCGGATGCAACCGCCGATCCGATCATTGCGCTCGAGCAGCAGGACGCGTTTGCCTTGCCGGCCCAACAAAGCCGCGCAGACCAGGGCATTGATGCCGCTGCCGACGATCACATAGTCAGGATCGGCCATTCCGTCGTCCCTTTCATCATTTCCCCTTCTCCCGCTTGCGGGAGAAGGTGGCCGAAGGCCGGATGAGGGTGTTTTCTCAACCTCTGTAAAACCGCAAGTGTGGGAAGTGTTGAAGCTTCGGCATTTTGCTCTCTTGAAGAGCTGTCACTAGCCGAACCAACACCCTCATCCGCCCTGTCGGGCACCTTCTCCCGCAAGCGGGAGAAGGGAAAGCAAGCGACCATGGAGAGAAGATCTCCACTCTCGCATGTTCACCTCAGCGCGCTACCAGCGCCAGGACGCGCAGCGGGCTGCCGGTGCCGTTGACGATCTTCAATGGCGCGGCGATCAGGATCGCGCCCTTGGGCGGCAGCTTGTCGAGATTGCACAGGCTGGCGAGCCCGTAGCGGTTCGACTTGTGCATCAGATTATGTGCCGGGAAAGGCGGCGTCATGCCGCCGGCGGCGCCCGCATCGGTGCCGACCGTCTCGCTGCCCCAGCCGATGGCGCCTTTGGACAGGATATATTCGATGCAGTCGACCGTCGGTCCCGGCGAATGCGGACCGGTTTCATTGGCATTGAGAAACTCCTGCTCGCTGCCATTGCGTTTGTACCAGTCGGTGCGCATCACGACCCAGCTGCCCTTGGCGATGTCGCCATGCGTCTTCTCCCAGGCGCGCACGCCGTCCGCCGAGAGGAGGAAATCCGGATTCTTCTTCACCTCGCCGCTGCAGTCGATGACATTGACCGGCGCCACGAAGTTCTTCGGAGCGATCCTGTCGGTGGTGCCGTCGGCATAGTCCTTGCCGGTGATCCAGTGCACCGGCGCATCGAAATGCGTACCGGAATGCTCGCCGAGCTTGAGCCAGTTCCACGACCAGAAGGGACCGTTCTGATCGTAGTTGGAAATATTGTGCACTTCGACCTTGGGCGTGTTTTTACCGATCTCGGGCGGCAGCTTGATCAGTGGCGTATCCGGCCCGAGCGGGGCCGAGAGATCGATGACCTCGATCGCACCCGACAAGAGAGCTTCGGCCAATGAACTGAGATCCGCTTTCTGCGCCATGCTGTTTCCTCCGCTGCTTATGTTTGTATTCTGACATTCATCCTATGCCCAATACATGCAAATGCAAGGAACAAATCCTAGCCCTGCATGGCTGATCGGAATTCCATGGACAGATTATATGCATATGCCAGTATGTCTGATGGAGGGGACGTCCATGCGTTATGACGCCATCATTGTGGGTAGCGGCCATAACGGGCTCGCCGCGGCCATCCATCTGGCGAAGCAGGGTTGGAAGGTCGGCGTGTTCGAGCGCAACAGTATCGCGGGCGGCGCGGTGCAGACCCGCGAGGTGACGCTTCCCGGCTTTCGTCACGATCTCTTCGCCATGAATCTCGGCCTCTTCGCCGGGTCGGCTTTCATGCGCGCTTATGGCGAGGCGCTCACGCGGCACGGGCTCGCTTTCGCCGCGGCGAGCGACTGCTTCGCGACCCCTTTCGCCGATGACAGCTGGTTCGGTGTCTCCATGGACAAGGAGAAGAACATCGCCCGCGCGCAGAGATTCTCCTCGGCGGATGCCGAAGCCTGGCGCCGGCTCAGCGAGCGCTTCGGCCGCGACGCGCCCCATATCTTCGCATTGCTCGGCAGCCCGATGCCATCGCGCGATCTTTTGTCCATCGGCTGGAAGGCCTGGCGCGCGCAGGGCCTGCCTTGGATGTCGACACGCTGAAGCTCCTCGTTTCATCGCCCCGTGCCTTTCTCGATGCGACCTTCGAGTCCGACCAGATCAAGGCGACGCTTGCCGCCTGGGGCCTGCATCTCGATTTCGCTCCCGATATCGCGGGCGGCGCGCTCTTTCCCTATCTCGAAGCCATGGCCCACCAAAGTTTCGGCATGGCGCTCGGCAAAGGCGGCGCCGACGTGATGATCAAGGCGATGATTGGCTATCTCAAGGAACTCGGCGGCGAGCTTCATCTCGATGCCGAGGTGCAGCGCATCGACCGCAACCGCGATCGCGCCACCGGGGTCACACTTGCCGACGCGCGGCAAGTCGAGGCGGGGCGCGCGGTGATCGCCAATGCCTCGCCGCAATCGGTCTTTGGTCGCCTTCTCGACGGCGGCAGCGGCGATGCCGAAACCGATCGCCGCATGAAGTCCTTCCAGCCCGGCCCCGGCACGATGATGATCCATGTCGCCTGTGACGGCCTGCCCGACTGGACGGCGGGCGAGGAGCTCAAGCGCTTCGCCTACATCCATCTGGCGCCGTCGCTCGACATGATGAGCCGCGCCTATCACGAGGCGCAGGCCGGCCTGCTGCCGGGAGAACCGGTCGTCGTCGTCGGCCAGCCGACCGCGGTCGACCCGGGCCGCGCGCCGGCGGGCAAGCATATTCTATGGCTGCAGGTGCGCGTTGTGCCCGCGCGCATCAGGGGGGACAGCGAGGGGATGATCGCATCGACCTCCTGGGACGAGATCAAGGACGCCTATGCCGACCGTGTGCTCGCCATTCTCGAAGACTACGCCCCGGGCTTCGCGCGCAAGATCCTGGAGCGCGCCGTCTTCTCGCCCCTCGATCTCGAACGCGAGAATCCCAATCTCGTCGGTGGCGACAGTCTCGGCGGCAGCCATCATCTGAGCCAGCACTTCTTCTTCCGTCCAACCCCCGGCTGGTCGCGCTACAAGACACCTGTCCAGGGGCTTTATCTCGTCGGGGCCGCGACCTGGCCGGGCGCCGGCGTCGGCGCCGGATCGGGTTTCATGCTGGCCAAGATGCTGGCCAGAGCATGATCCGGAAAAGTGCGAAGCGGTTTTCCGAAAAGATCATGCGCAAACAAAAAGATAAAGCATGATCCGGAAAAGTGCGAAGCGGTTTTCCGAAAAGATCATGCGCAATAGGTGAAACCAAGCGTGCTTGCGGGAGATTTATTTTAGACCTAAAGTATCTGCATCAGCCCAGCATAGAACCGGGCAACAGGGAGTGACACATGACGACATCCAGGCGTGATCTGTTGAAATTTGGCGCCCTTGGCGGCGCCGCGTTGATTGCCGGGCTGCCCGGTGTGGAAGTCTTCGCGCAAGGCTCCGAACTCACCATTGCCTACAATGTGAATCTGCCTTCCTGGGATCCAACCGTCGGCCCTTCGGCGGTGAACCCGACCATTCAGGCGATCTATCAGTCGGTCTTCGACATGTATATCGCGCAGAACCCCGATCTCTCCTTCGCGCCGGGCCTTGTCACCAAATGGGGCTGGAACGACGACAAGACGCAGATCATGATGGAGGTGCGCGACGGCGTCACTTGGCATGACGGCTCGCCCTTCACCGCCGAGGACGTCGCCTGGTCGCTGGAGCGCGCCGGCAAGCCTGAGACCGGCAACCCGATCCAGTTCGTGTGGAGCAAGATCGGCAACTTCAAGGTCGACGGCAACAAGATCACCGCCGATGTGAAGGAATTCGAGCCGGTCCTGTTCAAGTGGATGTCCTTCCTCACCGGCTATGTGCTGCCCAAGGCCTATTATGAGAAGGTGGGCGCCGAAGGCTTCGAGAAGGCGCCGATCGGCACCGGCCCCTATATGATGGAGAAATTCGAGCGTAACGCCTTCGTGCGCCTGAAAGCCAATCCGAACTACTGGGGCGGCAAGCCCGCCTTCGAGACCGTCATCATCAAATTCGTGCCCGATTCGGCGAGCCGTGTCGCCGAGGTCGAATCCGGCTCCTCGCAGGTGACCCTCGAAATTCCTTATGACGAATTCGATCGTCTCAAGGCCAAGGACGGACTCACCGGCATCACCACCCCGATCTCCGATATCGGCATGATCTTCCTCAACGACGTCGATGTGATGCTCGACAAGAATGTACGCCTTGCCGCCCATCACGCGATCGATAAGAAGCTCATCATCGATCGCCTGCTCAACGGCTATGGCATTCCCATCGACACGCTCGAAACGCCGCAATATGCGGCCTATGACGCCTCGATCAAAGTCGGCTACGATCCCGACAAAGCCAAGCAGCTGTTGGCCGCCTCGGGCTACAGCACCGACAAGCCCGTGAAGTTCAAGATCCAGACGACCAAGGGCTTCAAGCCCAAGGATTACGAGATGATCCAGGCCATTGTCGGCATGTGGCGCAAGGTCGGCATCGAGGCGGAAATCGAGATTTACGAGATCGCCAAGCATTACGAATTGCGCGCCGCCGACACGCTGGCGCCGGCCGCCTTCTACAACTGGGGTAACGCGATCGGCGATCCGACCACCTCAACCGGCTTCGCCATGTTCGGGCCGAGCCCGCATTCGGTGTGGGATTCGAAGGACCTCGTCGACATGATCATCCCGCTCTGGGGCGAGAAAGACGAAACCAAGCGCATCGACGGTTGGAAGGCGGTCGACAAATACATTGCCGAGCAAGGCTATGTCATCCCGCTGCTCCAATATGTGCAGCCGATCATCCATGTGAAGTCGGTCAAAGTCACGCCGCATGTATCAGGCGCGCTCTTGCCGGCGCTGATGTCACCGGCTTAGGGACTGAGCTTGCTGCGATCCATCCCCCTCATCGTGAGATGCGGGCACTGTTCCACCAGTTCGTCATGGCCGGGCTCCGACCCGGCCATCCAGTCTCGCCGCCGTAAAGCTGCTGCACGGACGGACTGGATGGCCGCCTCCATGGCCGGGTTTAACCCGGCCATCCGGGCGGCCATGACGAGTTGTGGAAATCGTCGCCTCGGCATGAGGTAGGTTGAGAGATTGCATGGGCCGAAATCTTCTGATCCGCCTCGGCTCCACGATGGTCACGCTGTTCGGCGTGGCGCTCATCGTCTTCATCCTGGTACGGGTCGTGCCCGGCAATCCCATCGCCATGATGCTGCCGCCGGGCGCGTCGGACGCCGATATCGCCCTGCTCACCGCCCATTACGGTCTCGACAAGCCGATTCTGACCCAGTTCTGGGTCTGGCTCGGCCGGGCGCTGCAAGGCGATTTCGGCACCTCGATCTCGCTGCGCCAGGATGTGATGGGCCTGATCTTCGGCCGCCTGCCGGCGACACTGGAGCTTGCGACACTCGCCCTCCTGATCGCCATGGCATTGGGTGGCGCACTCGCCATCACCGCCGCGCGCTTCCGCGGCACCGCCGTCGAAACCGGCATCGATCTCGCCAATGGCGCGAGCCTCGCGATGCCCGATTTCCTCTGGGGCCTGACGCTCATCCTGCTGTTTGGCGTCCTTGTCCCGGTCTTCGCCATATCGGGCCGCGTCTCGCCGACGCTCGATCTTCCTTTCGTCACAGACTTCTACCTGATCGAGAGCATCTTGCGCCTGCGCTTCGACATCTTCCTCGATCTCATGCGCCATATGCTGATGCCGGCCCTGGCCCTGGCCCTGCCACTCGCCGCCGTCATCGCGCAATTGCTCAAGACGTCGCTGAAGGAGGCGATGCAGCAGGATTATGTCATGCTCGCCCGCACCAAAGGCTTCTCCGAGACGCGCGTGCTGCTGTCGGAAGCCTTGCGCAATGCGGTGATCCCGACGCTCACCTTGGCCGGCGTTCAATTCACCTTCCTGATCGGCGGCACGGTGATCGTCGAGCGGCTCTTCTCCTATGAAGGCCTCGGCAATCTGGCGATAGATGCCGTCATCAACCGCGACCTGCCGCTGATCCAGGGCATCGTTCTCGTCTTCGCTTTGCTCTTCGTCGTCATCAATCTGCTCGTCGATCTGAGTTATGCGCTGCTCAATCCGAGGCTTCGCCATGGCTGAGGCGCGCGTCATCAGGGTGAGAGCGGGTCCGCGTCTGTGGTTGTCCGGCCTGTGGCTGACCCTCTTCGCGCTCGCCGCCATCTTAGCACCCCTCATCACGCCGCATGACCCGCTCGCCCAGGATCTCATGCTCGGCAAGCTGCCGCCGGCCTGGATCGCCGGCCATGAGCCCGGCTATCTGCTCGGCACCGACAGCCTCGGCCGCGACGTGCTGTCGCGATTGATCTCGGCGACCCGGCCCGCGCTCATCGTCGCCATCGGCGCCGGTCTCGCCGCCTGTCTCCTGGGCTCGGTGCTGGGACTGCTCGCCGGCTTCTTCGGCGGCTGGACCGACCGCATCATCTCGCGCATCGTCGATATCTGGATGGCGTTCCCGCCTGTCCTGCTGTCGATCCTGCTGGTCGCCTTCTTCAATCCGAGCCTGCAATCGGTCATCATCGCCATCGCCATTATCGACTGGACACGCTTCTGCCGTGTAGTGCGCGCCGAGACGATGCAGCAGCGCCGCATGGATTATGTCGAGAGTGCCCGCGCCATGGGCTTGACCTCGATTGCCACGCTGGCGCGCGAAGTCCTGCCCAATGTGCTCCCGGCGATTGTCGTGCTGCTGTCGCTCGAAATGGGCATCGCGGTGATCGTCGAGGCCATCCTGTCTTACGTCAATCTCTCGGTCTCGACCGATGACGCGACCTGGGGCAGCATGATCGCCGAAGGCCGCGGCATCATCTATCAGGCCTGGTGGGTGCTGGTCTTCCCGATGATCGCTTTGTTCCTGACCGTGCTCGCTTTCAGCCAGTTCGGCGAAGGGCTGAAGGAACGTTTCGACCCGGTGCTCAGATGACCGATGCCTATCTGGATATCAGGGATCTGAGTGTCGCGCTCCACTATGGCGGCGGCCGCCTGCTGCGCCGCGTCTCGCTCGCCGTGAAGCCGGGGGAGGTTCATGCGCTGGTGGGCGAGTCGGGCGCCGGCAAGAGCATGATCGCGCGCGCCGTCTTCGGCATCCTGCCCAAGGCGGTCGCGATCCTCGAGGGAGATGTCACGTTGGAAGGCGCCGATCTCAACGCCATGCCCGAGACCGCCCGCCGGCTGTTCATCGGCCGACGCGCCGCCTTCATCCCGCAGGATCCGCTGACCGCACTCAACCCGTCGAAGCGCATCGCCGAGCAGATTTCTGACCGGCTCATCCATATTCTGGGCCTGCCGAAAGCCAAGGCCCACGAGCGCGCGGCGGCCCTGCTTGACGAGGTGAAGATCGCCGAACCTGAGCGGGTGATGCGCCTCTACCCGCATGAATTGTCGGGCGGCATGCGCCAGCGCGTCCTCATTGCCGCCGCTTTCGCCGGCGAGCCGCGCCTGATCGTCGCCGATGAACCGACGACGGCGCTCGACGTCACGGTACAGAAGCAGATTTTGGGACTCATCGCCGCCCTGCAGGCACGGCACGGCACAGCCCTGCTGTTCATCACCCATAATCTCGGTGTGGTGGCGAAGCTCTGCCAGACGGCATCCGTCCTGTATGCCGGCAAGGTGGTCGAGCAGGCGGCCGTGCGCGAGCTTTTCGCAAATCCCCGTCATGCCTATACGCGAGCCTTGATGGCGGCGACGCCGCGCTATGATCGCCCGGAAGAGTCGCTCAAGCCCGCCTCGCCCGAACTCCTGGCCGAGCTTGCGCGCGAAGTGGCCGAGACCGATGCCGCCTGGGCCAGGGAGCGCGCCGATGGCTGAGGCGCTGTTCACCATCGCGGGGCTTCATCTCTCTTTGCCCGATTTAGCGCGCAAGCCGCTGTTCGGCGCGGCACCCCGCATTGAGATCCTCAAGGGCTTGAGCTTCACCGTGCCGGAAGGCGCCATCACCGGCATTGTCGGGGAATCGGGATCGGGCAAGACGTCGCTGGGCCGGACATTGATCCGCCTCCTCACTCCCGACAGAGGCCGCATAGTCTTTGCCGGGCGCGATATAGCGGGCCTCGATGACGATGCACTGCGGCCTTTGCGGCGCGATCTGCAGGTCATATTCCAAGACCCGTTTTCCTCACTCAATCCGCGCAAGACGGTCGGTAGCATCATTGCCGCACCCCTGCTGCTGCACAAAGTGGCAGGCAGCGCCGGCGAAGCCCGTAGCCTTGCCGGTGAGGCGCTGGTGCAGGTCGGCTTGCCGACTTCATTCGCGGCGCGCTATCCGCATGAACTGTCGGGCGGCCAGCGCCAGCGCGTCGGCATCGCCCGCGCCGTGGCGCTCAAGCCGCGCTTCATTCTGGCGGATGAGATCGTCTCCGGCCTCGACGTGTCGAGCCAGGCGCAGATCCTCGACCTTCTGATGAACTTGCGGGCGCGGATGAACTTCACCATGGCCTTCATCAGTCATGATCTTTCCGTGGTGCGGCGGCTATGCGACCGGGTGATCGTGATGCGCGGGGGCGAGATCGTCGAGGACGCCGACACCGTGACGCTCTTCGAAAAGCCGCAGCACGCCTATACTCGGCTCTTGCGCGATTCCATTCCCTTGCCGGAAGTCAGCGACGGCTGGCTCAAGGAGCCTTGATCATGGAAGCCTTTATAGTCGATTTCATTCGAACCCCGATCGGGCGCTATGGCGGTGTCCTGTCGTCGATACGCACTGATGACCTCGCGGCTCTCCCGATCCGCACGCTTCTCGAGCGGCATAGAGAGATCGATCCGGCGGCGATCGATGAGGTCATCCTGGGTTGCGCCAACCAGGCGGGCGAAGATAACCGCAATGTCGCCCGCATGGCCACCTTGCTGGCGGGCCTCCCCGAAACCGTGCCGGGACTGACCGTCAACCGGCTCTGCGCCTCGGGCCTCGATGCGGTCATCGCCGCGGCGCGCGCGGTCAGGACCGGCGAGGCCGATCTGGTGATCGCGGGCGGCGTCGAATCCATGTCGCGGGCTCCTTTGGTGATGCCCAAGGCGGAAGCCGCTTTCTCCCGCAACACCGAGCTTTACGACACGACCATCGGCTGGCGTTTCGTCAACCCGCTGATGAAGACGCGATATGGCATCGATTCGATGCCCGAGACGGCGGAGAATGTCGCCGCCGACTACCAGATCTCGCGCGCCGATCAGGACGCCTATGCGGCGCAAAGCCAGACCCGTGCCGTGAAGGCGCAAGAGAGTGGCCGCTTCGCTGAAGAGATCGTCGCCGTGCCGGTGCCGCAGAAGAAAGGCGAGACTCTGTCGGTCGCCACCGATGAGCATCCGCGCGCCGGCACGACGGTCGAGAAGTTGTCGAAACTGCCGACGCCCTTCCGCAATCCGGGCACGGTGACCGCCGGCAATTCACCGGGCGTCAATGACGGCGCCGCTGCTTTGCTGATCGCGTCGGAGAGGGCCGTGGCGAAATACGGCCTCGCGCCTTTGGCACGCGTGGTCGGCGCGGCAAGCGTGGGCGTGGCGCCGCGCATCATGGGCATCGGCCCGGTGCCGGCGACGGAGAAACTCATGCGACGGCAAGGCTGGAAGATCGGCGACTTCGACATCATCGAGCTCAATGAGGCCTTCGCGGCGCAAGTCCTCGCCGTGACTCGTGCGCTTGCCATCACGGCGGAGGACGAAAATTTCAATCCGAATGGCGGCGCCATCGCGCTCGGCCATCCGCTCGGCGCCTCGGGCGCCCGCATCGCCGGCACCGCCGCACTTGAGCTCAAGAAGCGCGGCGGCAAGCGCGCGCTGGTGACGCTGTGTGTCGGTGTCGGCCAGGGCGTGGCTCTGGCGCTCGAACGCTAGAGCATCGGACCGAAAAGTGCGCAGCGGTTTTCGGGATAATCCGATGCGCAAATCAAAGAGTTAGAGCGCCGGACCGATTCTATGTGAGCGTCCGGCGCTCTAAAGGGTGGGGCCGCTCAGCCATACCTGGTGATGGCGAGATCGGTCGTATCTATCTCCGGCTTACGGCCGCCGACAAGATCGGCGATGACGCGGGCCGAACCTGTGCTCATCGTCCAGCCGAGCGTGCCGTGGCCCGTGTTGAGGAAAAGGCCGGCGATCTTCGTCGCGCCGATGACCGGTGTGCCGTCCGGCGTCATGGGACGCAGGCCCGACCAGAACGAGCCCTTGCTGGCGTCGCCACCCGGGAAGAGGTCCATGACGGAATGCTCCAGCGTGCGCCGGCGGGCCATGCCGAGATCGTTGGTATAGCCAGAGATTTCTGCCATGCCGCCGACGCGGATGCGATCGCCGAGCCGGGTGATGGCGATCTTGTAGGTCTCGTCCATCACCGTCGATTCCGGCGCGCGCGTTGCGTCGGTAATCGGAATGGTCAGCGAGTAGCCCTTGACCGGATAGACCGGCAGGCGGATTCCGAAGGGCCGCACCAGGAGCGGTGAATAGCTGCCGAGAGCCACGACCACCGCATCGGCGGCAAACTTTTCTCTAGCGGTGACGACGCCGCGCACGTGGCCGGCCTCGACATCCAGACCCTGGATCTCGGTGCCGTAGGCAAAGCGAACGCCGATCTCTTCCGCCTTCGTTGCCAGCGCACTGGCGAACTTGAAGCAGTCGCCGGTCTCGTCCTTCGGCGTCAGCAGGCCGCCGACGATTTTCTCGCGCACATGCTTCAGGGCAGGTTCGACGCGGATACAGCCATCGCGATCGAGCACCTCGTAGGGGATGCCGTCGGCGGCGAGCGCCTTGACGTCCTTGGCCGAGGCGTCGAGTTGCGCCTGAGTGCGGAATAGTTGCAGCGTGCCCTGCATGCGCTCGTCATAGGCAATGCCGGTCTCCTCGCGCAGCGCTGCGAGCGAGACGCGGCTGTAGTCGGCAATGCGCAGCATGCGGCTCTTGTTGATCGCGTAACGCTCGGAGGTGCAGTTGGAGAGCATCCTCACCAGCCAGGAAATCATGGCGGCGTCGACCTTGGGACGCAGGATCAGCGGCGCGTGCTGCATGAAGAGCCATTTCACCGCCTTCATGGGGATGCCGGGCGCGGCCCAGGGCGAACAATAGCCGAAGGAGACCTCGCCGGCATTGGCGAAGCTGGTCTCCAGCGCAGGGCCCTGCTGACGGTCGATGACCGTGACCGCATGTCCCGCCTTGGCAAGCTGGTAGGCCGACGTGACACCCACGATGCCGGCGCCGAGAACGATGACTTTCATAATGTCCTCATAGAGAGAAGAAGGGGTCAGCGGTATCGCCGCTCGAAGCGGTGGCCGAGACCTGTCAGTATTTCGTAGGAAATGGTGCCGGCGTGGCGCGCCACGTCCTCCAGCGTCTGGTGCGGCCCCAGCACTTCCACGAGGCTGCCGAGCTTGAGGCGGCCCTCCGGCAAAGCGGAGATGTCGATGGTGATGCTGTCCATGGAGACGCGCCCGACGATGGGCAGGCGGATGCCGTCGTGATAGACCGCCCCCCTGTTGCTGAGGCTGCGTGGCAGGCCGTCTGCATAGCCGGCGGCGATGGTGGCAAGCCGGGTAGTTTCCGCGGTGACATGCGATCCGCTATAGCCGACGCGCGTGCCGGCCGGTACGGTCCGCGTCTGCACCACGGCGACGTCGAGCCGCACGACCGGCTCCATCGGATTCGGCCTGCCTGCCGTCGGCGCGCCGCCATAAAGCGCGATGCCAGGGCGGGCGAGCACGCCATGATAGGCCTTGCCGAGGATGATGCCGCCCGAATTCGCGAAAGAGACGGGGAATTGCGGAAACGCCGCCGCGACGCGGTTCATTTCAGCAAGCTGGTCGCCGTTCTGTTCGCTTGTCTCCTCATCGGCGGAGGCGAGGTGGCTCATGATAAACAGGACATCGATCCCGCTCTCGGCTTCCAGGAGGCTGGCAAGCGCAGAGCGCTCTTCCGGCGGCACGCCGAGGCGCGACATGCCGGTGTCGAATTGCAGTACCGCCGGCAGCTTGCGGCCGAGCGCCTGCGCGGCGCTTGCCCATTGCTGCCACTGTTCCAGCGAGTTGATCACGGGCACGATACCTTCGCGGGCGCAGGCGTCCTCATTGCCGGGCTGGAGGCCGTTCAGCACGAAGAACATCGCATCGGCGGAAAGAAGTGGACGCAGGCGCAGGGCTTCCGCGAACTGGGCGACAAAGAAATGTCGGCAGCCATGGGCGTAGAGCTTCGCGGCGACCCGGTCGGCGCCGAGGCCGTAGGCATCCGCCTTGACGACGGCCGCCGCACGCGCCGGCGCGACCTCCGCCGCCAGCCGCTCATAGTTGCGGGCAAGGGCCGAAAGATCAAGGGTCAGGTAGCCCGGCGCGCCACCCGCGCGGGTCGTTCCGCCCTGTCTGTTTGTCGTGATTAAGCAGTCCATTTCCGGCCTCCGACTCGGCGCGGAGACTAGTGAAAGGATCGTGAAATTGCAGACGAAACAGCGCTTGATTATTGTGAGAAATCATGATTTTTGAAAGAAACGGCGATTTTTTGGAATAATCTGCTATGACCGCCCTGGACGCTATCGACCGCAACATCCTTCGGCTCCTCAGGCTCGATGCGCGCATGAGCAATGCGCGCCTCGCCACCGAAGTCGGTCTTTCGCCCTCGGCCTGTCTCCGCCGGATCAAACTTATGGAAAAAGCCGGCGTCATCCGCGGCTATACGGCGCTGGTGGATGCGGGAAATGCCGAATCGGCCATAGCGGTCATCATCAACATCACGCTCGAACGGCAGACGGAGGACCACCTCGACCGCTTCGAGGCGGCGGTGCGTAAGCATCCGGAGATCCGCGAATGCTTCCTGATGACGGGCGGCTCGGATTACCTGCTGCGCGTCGAGGTCGCCAATGCGGGTGAGTTCGAGCGCATCCACAAGGAAATCCTCTCGGCACTGCCCGGCGTATCACGAATTCACTCGAGCTTCTCGATCCGCAATGTCCTTGCAACCCGTCCGAAGAGGCGGAATTGAACCGAATATCTACCCCTTGCCGATACTCGCCACCGACACCCATTGCCGGCTGGCCGCCGACTGCTCCATCGCATCGCACACCGCCTGAACCTTGAGACCTTGCGCGAAATCGGGATCCCACGGCCCTTGCGGCCATTTCTCCAGGAGATCGCCGAAATGATTGACGAAGCTCGAACCATAACCGACGCCCTGCCCGATCGCCCACCAATTGGCGGCGTAAGGATGCGATATGTGCTCGGCGCGGATGCGGCGCATGCCATAGAGCTCCACCGCGTCGCTGCCGTCGCCATAGAGCAGCTCATTCAGCCTGGCATAATCGAAATGCAGTGTGCCCAGCGTGCCATTGACCTCGATCGTGAAATCACACGGCCGCCTGACGCAGGAGCGCGTCATCTCCATGATGCCGCGGGCACCTGAGGCGAAACGCACCAAAGCTGAAGACGCATCGTCGACCTCGACCTTGCGCGTGCCGCCGGACTTCGCCGGATCGGCGCGCTCGCGCACGAAGGTCTCCGACTGGGCGCTGACCTCCTCGATGTCGCCGATCATCCACTGCGCCATGTCGATCAGGTGGGCGCCGAGATCGGCGATGGTGGTGCCGCCCATCTTGCGTTCGAAACGCCAGTCGAAGGGAATGCTTGGGTCGATGAACTCGTCCGACATCCAGATGGCGCGCCAGAGCTGCACCTTGCCGACCTTGCCTTCATCGATCATCCGCTTCATCAGCGAGACGGCCGGCAGCTTGCGGTAATTGAAGCCGACGGCGTTGAGCACCCTCGCCTTCTTGACGGCATCGAGCGCCATGCGGCCTTCTTCATAGGAAGTTGCGAGCGGCTTTTCCGAGATCACCGCCTTGCCGTTGGCGGCGGCGGCCGCGGCGATCTCGGCATGGGTGCCGGGCGGCGTACAGATATCGACGATGTCGACATCGGGACTTTCGACGATTCTGCGCCAGTCGGTCGTCGAGCGCGCGAAGCCGTAAGCAGTGGCGGCCTTCTCGACGCCCGCCTGCTGCCGGCCGCTGATGATGTGAAGTTCCGGCTCGACGGGCAGCTTGCGCAAGGTGTTGAGCGCCCGATAGGCATAGGAATGCGCCTTGCCCATACCGCCATAGCCGACCATGCCGATGCGGACTTTTGGCAATGAAGTCATCTCGTCCTCCCTTTCGCGATCGCGGCCGAAGCCTGCTCGGCGGCAATGAGCGCCGCAATCGCATCCGCAGCCGTGGCGCCTTCCGAGGGCCGGCCGCAGACCGCATCGGCGAAACCTTCCGCCTGCAGCCTCAGCGCGTCGAGGAACACTTTCTCGCTTTCGGGCGGCCAGAAGAAACGACAATCCTCGAAACCCTTGGTGCCGAACACTTGCGCCCAGCAGGCATCGCCGAGGGGAAAGCGGCGGCCGAGCGAGACAAGGCCGCACGCGCCGCCCGACAGATCGCAAAGGGCTTGCGCCGCATCGGGATCGACCTCGACTTTCTCCGCATAGGCGGTCGCGGCCGTAGCGACCCGCAGATTGGAAATTTCCTGCCCCGTCAGCCAACGCATCTGATCGAATTCGTGCACGCCCATATCGACGAAGGCGCCGCCGCTGGTGGCGCGGAAGGAGGCGGGCGGCGGTGTCTCGTCCCATTGGTAGCAGGAGACAAGATAGAGATCGCCGAACTCGCCTTGCGCGATACGGTCTTTGAGCCGCTTCAGTTGCGGCACGAAGCGGCGCCAATAGGCGACCTGGAGCAGCACTTTCTCCTTCGCCGCGATCTCCGATGCTACACGCGCCTCGCGCGCCGTGATCCCGCACGGCTTTTCGCACAGGACCGACAGACCGGCGACGGCGAGTCGCGCCACCATGTTGACGTGATAGGCGCTCGGCACCGCGACCAGTGCGCCATCGATGCCGCCGGCCTTCAGCATCCCTTCGACTTCGCTATGGAGTTTGACGCCGGCAGGCAGCTTGAGTGTAGAGCGGATGGCTTCTGAGGTTTCGGCGATCGCCACCACCTCGACGCGATCACTGCCGGAAATGGCGCGCATATGCGTCTGGCCCATCCGCCCGGCACCCACCAGACCTAGGCGGAAGCGCGCCATGGTTCAGAAGCCCCGTTCAGCGAGATAGGAGAGATTGGCGACCTGGTCCATGGCCGGCCGGTCGGGCGCCGAAGCATCCGGCAGGATATCCTGCTCGACCACCAGCCAGCCTTCATAGTTCCGGCGCAGATGAGCGAGCACACCCTCGATATCGACATCACCCTTGCCCAGCGCGCAGAAGGCGCCGCGCCGCCAGATCTCGATCACCGGAGCCGCTTCCTTGACGATTTTGTCGATCACGTCAGTCCGCGCATCCTTCAGATGAATATGGTTGATGCGCCCGTTCCAGTCTTTCAGCGCCTTGACCGGCTCGCCTTGGCCCAGCAGCAGATGGCCGGTATCGAGACAGAGATCGATGCTGGTCAATTCCAGCATCTTCTCGATCTCCCATACGGCTTCGATATGAGTGCCGGTCTCGTGATGGAAGGTCGGCTCGTAGCCGCGCTCGCGGCAACGTACGACAGCGCTTTCGAGCCCGTCGGCGAAGCGCTTCCAGCCTTCCGCGTCGAAGCCCAGTTCGCGACGGGTGGCCGCCTGTCCCGGATGCGCCTTGCGCCTGTCGCTGCCGAGATCGGCGAGCGTCGGCTTGGGCTTGAGACCGCTATCCGGCAGGCCTGCCGCATCAAAGACATCGAGCAAGATGTCGAGCTCATGCAGCGCCGCTTTCAAACGCGCGGGCTCGCTATAGGGAAGTTCGAGATAGCCGCCAGCCAGACCGAGCTTACGGTCGTGGAGGCGCTTCTTCAGTTCGTCTCCTGTGCCGAGATAGCCGGCGGGGCCCAGATCGATGCCGCGATAGCCGGCACCTGCCACCGCATCCAGAATGCCCTCGCCGTCGGGCACATTGGGATCGATACCCACGGTGATCTCGAAGGCGCCGAAGCTCACCGGGGCATTGGCGAGGACGATCTTGTCTTGTTTTGTCTGGGTCATGACTTGTCCTTCAGGCGCGTGGTGCCGCCATATCGGTTGGACGCGCGACGGGTTTGCGCGTCAGATGGGCTTTGATGATCGACTGGCAGAGCGCGATGTCGCGCAAACTGTCGGGACCGGAGGTGCGCGGCGACAGCCCCTTGGTCACGCAGTCGTGGAAATGCAGGAGCTCTTCCTTGAAGCTCTCATTGTAAGAGATGATCTCCTCATTTCGGTAGGATTTCGCAGATGCCGCATCACCGCCTTCATCGATCAGAAGGGTGGGCGCGTTGCGCAGGAAGGGTGACGGCATCGAGAGGGTGAGACGCCGCGTCGGCGTGTAGAAGGCGAACTCCATCTGATAGCGCGCGATGCCCGGCAGATCGACCCAGTTGATCGTGCATTGCGCCTTGCCGTAGCGAAGTATGGCGGTGAGGCCGGTCTCGCTGATATCGGCGAAGGTGAGCTCGTCGGGCTCGCCCAGGACGCCGCGCACGACATTGAATTCATGCACCATGCTGTCGAGCAGAACGAGGTGATAGGCCTTGCGCGCCAGCGCGTCCTTGGTGGCGATCGCCTGGGTGATGCGCTGATCGGTATCGTCGCCTAGCTTGGCGAGAAGATCGGCCGGCACGCCGCCGCCGCGATGCAGCGCATAATGATCGACATAGGGCTTGAGCGGTGACTCGAGCGTAGTGACGCGGATGAGGCGCAGGTCCTGAAGCGACTTCGCCTCTTCCTTAAGGCGGACAAAGGCCGGATCATATTGCTTGTTATAGGCGACCATCAGCACGACGCCGGCATGGGCGGCGGCCGCGATCATCTCCTGGCCCTCCGCCACCGAGAAGCACATCGGTTTCTCGACCAGCACATGAATGCCGGCTTCCGCTGCCGCAATGGCAATCGGCGCGTGGCTGCCGGGGGTGAGGATGAGCACGGCGTCGAGTCGTTCCTTGAGGAGGTCACGCCAGTCGCCGAAGGTCTTGGCCACATTGTAATCGCGGGCGCAGGCGTCGCGAACGCTTTGCGAGATGTCGCACAGGGCGGCGATCTCAAAGCGGTCCGCGAGCTCGCGCAGATAGTTCAGATGCATGACCTGCGCGATCAATCCGCAGCCGATTATCCCGACCCGCAGCCTCTTCATGCAAACTCCGCTCTGGAACGTTCCATAAAAGCGTAGAATGGTGTATAAACACTGTCAAGAACTGGCTTATCGGGGCGGCTGGGAATTTCCAATCCCCTGAGATTTTCGACAAATCCCAGCGAATTCCGGCATGAAAACACACTATGGAACGATCCAGGATGATTGAACAGAAATCCTTGCCACGCCTTGGCCTCGTCACCGAGCCACTCGCCAATCTGCCCCTTACAGAGGTCATGAACTGGCTCGTCGCCGAGGTCCCCGAGATCACCGATCTGGAAATAGGCACCGGTGGCTATGCTCCGACCAGCCATTGCGACATGCCGCTTCTGTTGCGCGACCAGAGCGCCCGCCGGGCCTGGTGCCGGGAGATCGAGACACGCGGACTAAGGCTCGCCGCGCTCAATGTCTGGGGTAACGTGCTCCACCCCGACCCGGCAATCGCATCCAGACATGATGAGGATCTGCGCGCCACGATCCGGCTCGGCGCTGAAACGGGAACCGATCGCATCGTCGCCATGGCCGGCTGCCCGGCAGGCGCGCCCGGCGACAAGGCCCCGCATTTTTCGGGCGGTGGCTGGCTGCCCTATCTCGAGAACATCTATGAGTGGCAATGGCAGGCGCGCATCGCCGACTACTGGACCGGACTATCCGATTTCACCCATCGGACTCACCCGGAATTGATGATCTGTTTGGAACTCCATCCCGGCACCGTCGCCCACAATGTCGAGACATTCGAGCGTCTGGCCTCTCTCGGCCCAGCGATCTCGGCCAACATCGATCCCAGTCACTTCTTCTGGATGGGCATGGACGCCAATCGCATTGTGGAACGGCTCGGCCGTCGCATCGGACATGCTCACGGCAAGGACGTGCTGTTCCAGAAGGACCAGCTCGCCCTCAACGGCCTGCTCGACAGGCGCTGGCCGAAGCCGCCCGAGGAGATGCCGTGGAACTTCGCCACTGTCGGGCGTGGCAAGGATGCAATCTGGTGGCGGACTTTCGCCAACGATCTCGGCAAGGCCGGCAAGGTCAGCACCATCGCCATCGAGCATGAGGATCCGTTTGTCGAGCCAAAGGCCGGCATCATCGAGGCGGCACGGCTGCTCGCGGGGGTGATGCATGCCTGAGGGGGGTGGATCATACATTTCGTCTAGGGTACAGATGGCATGACGTTGCGCGGCCTGAGCCTATGAAGAACCCGTCCGAGCCGGCCAAGCCGGCGACCATCCTCGATGTCGCGCGGCTCGCGAAGGTTTCGAAATCGACGGTCTCAAATGTCATTCGCGATGCCAAAGGCATTGCGCCTGCAACCATTGCCCGCGTCCGCGCTGCGATCGACGAGCTCGGCTACCGGCCCAATGTGCTGGCGCGCCAGCTTGTCCAACAGCGCACCAATGTCCTGGGTGTGGTGGTCGGCGATCTTGCCAATCCCTTCTTCTCGGAGATGACCAAGCAGATCGAGCATTATGCGGCCCAGCATCGCTATCAGGTGATGTTCTGCAACACGCAGATCGACGAGCATATCGAACTCGCCGGCCTGCGCGGCCTGCTCGATTACCGTATCGCCGGGCTGATCTTCCTCGCTTATGCCGGCGATGAGGAAAGCGCCCGCCTCGTGACAGAAAGCCGCGTACCTGCCCTCTTCCTCACCTGCACCGCCGACTGGGGGGACGTCGTGTCGCCTGACGATGAAAAGGGCGGACGCATCGCCACCGAACATCTGCTCGAGCTGGGTCACCGGCGCATTGCCTATATCGCCGATCCTTCCGTCGAAGACGCCGCCGACCAGGCGCGCCAGGCCGGATATCGCCGTGCGATGGCGAAAGCCGGCCTGCCGGTTGCGGTCTATCACTGGCAGGGCTCGGACGGAAAGACCCTGAAGGAGACGTCGATCGAAAAGGTCCTGCTCGGCGATGACCGCGTCACTGGTGTTTTTTCGTCAAACGATCTCGGCGCCATCGAGCTTCTCGACTGCGCCGACCGCCTGGGCGTGAAAGTGCCGCAGGAACTCTCCGTCGTCGGTTTCGACGACGTCACGCTGGCGGGCCTGAGACGGATCAATCTCACCACTGTGGCGCAGCCCAAGGAGATGATGGCGCGCATCGCGGTGTCGACGATTTCATCGCGGATCAAGGGCGAGCTGACCGGCGGCCATCTGCGTCAGATCGTCGATTGCAGCCTGATCATCCGCGGCTCGACCGCGCCACCCGGCGCGAAGAGGAACAGAAAAGCTTAGACCGACACGCGCTTCGTGCGCATCTCGTCTCCTGCCGGGACTGCGCCATTTACCGCGATCGCTTCGAGCTCGGTCTCGAGATCGACCAGTTCCTTGCCACCCGCCATCAAATCGGTGACCCTCTCGCGCGAGATCTCGGCTTTGACGAAAGTGCCGAGGCTTATCGCCCGGTTGAGCAAAGTGAAGCGGTCGGCGATCGGATAGGCATGATGCACATTGTGAGTGATGAAGATCACGCCCAAGCCCCGCGCCTTTGCTCGCGCGACGAGACGCAGCACGACGGAAGCCTGATGCACACCCAAGGCCGAGGTCGGCTCATCGAGGATCAGGATGCGGGCGCCGAAATGGACGGCGCGTGCGATGGCGAGGCACTGGCGCTCGCCGCCCGACAGAGTACCGACCGCCTGGCGCGGATCGCGGATGTCGATGCCCATCTTGCTCATCTCATCACGCGCCGTGTGGTTCATGAAATCCCAGTCGAGCCGGCGCAGCAACGCTCGACCCTTGGTCTTCTCGCGGCCCATGAAGAAATTGCGCGCGATGCTCATCAACGGTACCGTCGCCAGATCCTGATAGACGGTGGCGACACCTTGATCGAGCGCATCGCGGGGCGAGGCCAGCGTGACCGGCTTGCCGGCGAGGCGGATTTCCCCCGCCGTCGGCTGGAACACGCCCGACAGCAATTTGATCAGTGTCGATTTGCCGGCGCCGTTGTCGCCGAGAAGGCAGTGAATCTCACCCAGTCTGACACCGAACGAGACCTCCTTCAGAGCGATGACGGAACCGAAGAATTTGCTGACCTGCGCGAGTTCGAGGAAATCGGCTGTTTCGGTCATGGCCATCACCGCGAATAGGTCACTTTGCGGCGGACATAGGTGTTGAACAGAACCGCGATCAGCACCATGGCGCCCATGAACACCTTGAACCAGTCGGTATCGACGCCGGTGAAGAAGATGCCCATCTGTACCGTGCCGAAGATGAGCGCGCCTAGTGCCGCGCCGATCGCCGAACCATAGCCGCCGGTCAGCAAGGTGCCGCCCACCACCACGGCGATGATCGCCTCGAATTCCTTGAGCTGACCGCGCAGCGTATCGGCGGATCCCGCTTCGAGGACCTGGATTACGGCGAGCAAGGTGGCGGCAAGAGCCGTGCCGATGAAGAGCAGGATCTTCACCCGCCTGACCGGTACGCCGACATTGCGCGCCGCCACCGGATCGCCGCCCGAGGCGAAGATCCAGTTGCCGAAGCGCGTCTTCATCAGGATCCAGGTGCCGAGGAGGGTGAGCAGCATCCACCAGACCACCGCCATCGGAATGCCGGGCGCCAGGGGTGTGCCGTCGGTGCGCATCTGCAGCCAGCCGAGGCTGCCCATCCAATGGAATAGATCCTTGAGCACATAGCCTGAGAAGATCGGCGCCAGCCAGTCGTCCTTGGCATAGTCACCGATGCCCGACACGACGGTGCGATTGGTGGCAGCACGGGTGAGCGCCAGCGTGAGGCCGCGCAGGATGAACATGCTGGCGAGCGTCACGATGAAGGAGGGAAGACCTGTGCTGATAGTGAGATAGCCGTTGATGAAGCCGATCACGAGGGCGACCAGGAAAGCCAGCAGGATGCACGACCAGAGTGGCCATCCCCATTCGACCGCCGGTATCGCGATGACGATGCCGGCAAAGCCGATCATCGAGCCGATGGAGAGATCGAACTCGCCGGCGATCATCAGAAGCGCCACGGCGGCGGCGAGAATGCCGACCTGGGCCGAGACATCGAGAAAGGTGATGACGCCCTTGGCGCTGAACATGCCGGAATCCCCGGCAAAAGTGAGGAAGAAGGCAAAGACCAGGACGGTGCCGGCCGCCGCACCCAGTTCCGGCCGTCCGAGCAGGAAGCGCCAGGTCGGAATGGCGCGGACCCGTTCGTCGGCGATCTTGCTATGGGCTACGACGGACATCGTTGTCTCGAGGCTCCATCCTGACAGAAAGTGCGAATGATGAAAGCGGGAAATGCAGGCGTGGCGGCCCGCAAGGGATCGCCACGCCTGATCGCGTCAGGTCTTTAGCGGAAGCCCTTGCGGCTGAGCTCGATCACGCCGCTGGCCGTGTCCTTGGTGATGAAGCCGGGGCCGGTCGGCCAGGCCGTGGTCGGCATCACGCCATAGAGCTTGTAATTCTTGAACAGGGCGACCGGCAGATAGCCCATCAGGAATTGCTGGGCGTCGGTGGCGAAGAGCAGCGTGCCGTCGGCCACCTTCTCCAGGATCTCCGGCGTCATGTCGAAGGTCGCCATCGCCTTGAGGCGGCCCTTGGCATCGAGTTCCTGGACGGCGGCGAGCATCGGCGAGGCGCTGGTGGGCCCGAGCGCAATGATGCTGTCGATCGTGGCGTCCTGCTGCAGCGCGCTGGCGATGCGCGACTTGGCGTCGACCGGATCGGTCATGGTGACCGGCACGATCGTTTCCTTGACGCCCGAGCCGTCCTTCACGCCCCGGCAGCGATTGTCGAGATCGGTATTTCCCACTTCCATGTTGATGCACATGATGTGGGTGGCGCCGGCCGCTTTCAGCTTTTCGCCCACCGCGACGCCGGCCTGATATTCATCTTGGCCGAGATAGGCGGGAATGCCGAGTTCCTTGAACTTGGTGAGGCCGGAATCGATGCCGATCACCGGAATGCCGGCGGCGAGCGCCGACTGAATCGGCGCCTTCAGCGCATCCGCATCGGGAATGGAAACGACGATGCCGTCCGGCTTGCGCGCCACGGCCGAGTCGATCATCTTGCCCATCGCCGACATGTCGAATACATCGGGCGCTTCATATTGAACATCGGCGTTGAAGGTCTTGGCCGCCTCGGCGAGGCCGTTCTTGATCGCATTCCAATAGGGATCGCCGGCCTGACCATGGGTGATGAAGATCACCAGCATCTTCTTTTCGTCGGCTCGAGCCTCGGGCGAAGCGAGGACCGAGATCATGCCGGCAATCAGCACCAGCATTAGGGCAAACAGTCTTTTCATGGGCTTACCTCCTGTTTGAACCGTCATTGCGCCCTGCTCTGCGGCAAGGTTGCGAGGATATGGAACGTTCCAAAATTGATTTCGAAAATAAGCCGGCCCGTGCCGACTTGCCCCATTCCACAGGTAAGCTTAACCCCTCCATGGCTCCCCCAATAGAGCCAATTTCTGCATTTGACGTAGAGCCAATTAGAATGCTCCGCGTTTGCGAGCCTCCGCGAAGCTGGCTTTCAACGCCATGACGGCTGTCTGGATATCGCGCTCATTGAGGGCGGCATAGCCGAGCAGGAGTCCCTGCTCCGGAATCTTGTGGTGATAGTTGATCGAGATGGGCTGCAGATCGATGCCATGCGCATGGCCGATCTCGACGATCTTCACATCATCCATGCCAGAGGTGAATCGCGCGATCACCTGCATCCCCGATTCATTATCGCTCACCGTAATCCAGGACCCCAGATGCTTGCGGCACAGAGCGATGAATTCCTTCTGGCGCTCGCCATAGACACGGCGCATGCGCTTGAGATGAGTGGCGAAGTGGCCCTGTTCGATGAAATCGGCGAGCGTTACCTGCAAGAGCAACGGCGTGAACTGGCCGGTGACTCCCACCGCCCGGTTGAACGGCTCGACCAGCGCATCCGGCACGATAAGGAAGCCGATCCTGAGTGATGAGAACAATGTCTTGCTGAAGGTCCCGAGATAGATGACGCGGTCGGCGCGGTCGAGCCCCTGCATGGCCGGCAATGGCTGGCCGCGGAAGCGGTATTCGCCGTCATAATCGTCTTCGATGATCCAGGCGCCATGACGTTCGGCGCGACTTAATAAATGAAGGCGCTCCTCCATGCGCATGGTGGTGCCGAGCGGCCATTGGCAGGCGGGCGTCACATAGATGAGGCGGGGCTCGGGAAGTGTCGGGTCATCGAGCGCCCAGCCATCCCCATCGACAAAGAGCGGATGGAGCGCCGCGCCCGCGGCTTCGAGCGCGCTGCGCGCTCCCCAATAGCCAGGCTCCTCCATCCAGACCGGATCACCATCATCAAGCAGGAGTCGCGCCACGAGATCGAGGCCGGCCTGGGCGCCGGTGACCACCACTACGCGATCAGGCGTGCAGGAAACGCCGCGCGAGATGGTGACATAATCGGCGATCGCCGCGCGCAGGCGCGGATGGCCGGCGAAGTGATAATAGCCGAGGAGATCACCGCTGCGCCGCCTTGCATTGCGGGCGAGAAGCTTGGCCCAGGTCGCGAAGGGAAAGTTGGAGACTTCCGGAAAGCCCGGCTGGAAGTTGATCTTGTTGGGATTGCGCAAAGGCTGGAGTCGCGTCGCCAGAGCTTCGCCGCGCCGCGAGATGGGCGAACGCCCGCCGACCGGCGGCGCTCCGGGTGGCGTCGCCGGACGGTCGGGAAGATTGGCGACCCAGGTGCCTCGCCCCGGCCGCGCCTCGACATAGCCCTCGGTGAGCAGCCGCTCATAGGCAGCACTCACCGTGTTGCGGCCAAGCTTCAATTGCTGCGCCAGGCTACGCGTCGCGGGCAAGGTGCTGCCGGCGCGCAGCCGGCCGCTGAGAATGAGTGAGCGCAGCGTGTCGTAGAGCTGGCGATGGAGCGGAAGACGCGCCGACTTGTCCACCGTCAATATGTCGAAGGGAAAATGCGAACGGTTGCTCAATTGGCTCTCCCCCGGCAAACTTAACGCAATCGCCGCCATGAATCCATGAAGGGATAGGTTGATGAATCACCTGCCGGGAATAGGGCTGTCAGTCCTTTTGCTGTCTGCCTCCATTGCGCAAGCGCAGACGATGAGCATCAACTGCCGCGAGCATTCGGGCGAAGCCTCGCCTCAGATGACATTGGCCTATGAAGGTGATGCCAAGGGCACGCTCACCGTCAAAGCCTCTTTCGGCGAAATGATCCTGGCGGCGACCAGGGAGGAGCAGGAAGGGGAGATCGACGGCCAGAAATACAGCGTCATCGGCATTCGCGCCTTTGGCGAAACCTCGGCCCTGATGCCCGACAGAGTGGCGCTCGACCAAATGCATCGCTGGCCGCTTCAAACAGAACCCGACTGACGATGAGGATATCCGCTTCATGCATGTCCTCGCCTGTCAGGAGAAAGCGGAACAGAAGATGCAAGCTGCCATCACGGCAACGGTCATGCTGAGCATCACCGATCCGCCGGCCGCCGAGGTGTCGGTCAGCCGCACCTATGTCGAGGCAAGCGCCGTCACCGGCAAGCGCATTGCGCTGGAGACTTTTCCCGGCAATTGCACGATGGCGGATTAGACTACGATCGGTCCGCTTCTGAGCTTTGTCAGGACTTCGGGCCCGTTCTCGGTCAAAAGCACGGTGTTCGACAGGAAGTCGTCGCCCTGGCCACTGCCCATCAGCCAGGAGAGAATGTGGAAGCTCATGCCGGTCTTGATCTCGAGATCGCTATCATGCCGGAGCCCCGTTACGCTGTTGCCGCCCGTCCAGGACGGTGGCTGGCCGATGCCGACGCAGTAGCCGCAGTGATGACGACAGTAATCTGAAAGCCCCGCATCATCGACGACCGCCTGCCAGGCGGCATAGACCGAGCGCGCACGCACGCCGGGCGTGATCGCCGCGACGACCGCGTCGAAGGCGTGGCGCACGATCTGAGCGATATTCGCATCCTCCTCTCTGATGGCACCGATATGGACGAGCCGTCCCAGAGGCGCGTGATAGCGCGAGACGCAGCCCGACAATTCGAGTAACACCGGTTCGCCTTTCTTATAGTGTCCGTCTCCCCAGGTCGCATGCTCCTCGCCGAGCCGGCTGCCTGGCCGGATGAAGGGACCGAAACCGGGCGGATGGCCGCCGGCGCGGATCATCGCCGCCATGCATTGCGCCGCCACCTCGCTTTCGCGCGCGCCATCGGCAATGCCCGCGATCGCCGCCTCTCCCGCCGCGTCGCTGATCCGGGCGGCACGGCGCATCAGCGCCTGCTCCTCCTCGCTTTTCACCAGCCGCAGCGTATCGGCAAGGCCGGTGATGTCCGACCATCTGGCGTCGATCTGCGCGGTGAGCGATAGCGCAAGACCGTGACTAAGCCCCGAGGTCCAATATTCGAGGCCGATGAGTTTGCCGTCGAGCTTGAGCTCGCGCAGCACGCGCGCCGCCATGTCGGCCGCCGTCTCGCTGTCGGAATGCCCGCGAAAGCGCGCCGCCTTCACCTGCTTCTCGACCGAGACCTGCTCCATCGCGCGTGTGACCAGGACAGGTTCGCTTTCGAGTGGCACAATGAGGAGATGCGGGGCGAAATAGCCCCAGTGATCGAGGCCGGCCAAATAGAAGACATTCTCCGGGCTGGCGAAGACCGCCGCTTCGAGGCCCTTGAGTTCGAGCCCGGCGCGCACGCGACGGAGGCGGCGAGCGATTTCGGCGTCGCTGAAAGGATTGTCATGCATGTCAGTCGATGACGATCAGTTCGCGTGCGACATCGCACAGCCGCTCACCGCCTCTGTCGGTGACGACGAAAGATTCCGAGATCGCGACGCCGAAATCCTGAAGCCACACGCCGGACTGGATATGGAAACACATGCCGGGCTCGAGCACCGTTTCATCGCCGGGCCTGAGGCTCACCGTGCGCTCGCCCCAATCGGGTGGATAGGCAAGGCCGATCGAGTAGCCCACACGGCTTTCCTTCTTGAGCCCATGCCTGCGCAGCACCGTCTGCCAGGCCGCTTCGACCGCCGCCGCTGTATTCCCGGATTTCGCTGTGGCGAGGCCGGCATCGACACCTTCCACGACGGCCTTGGCGACATCCCGAATGGCCTGGGGCGGTCTGCCCAGATGGATGGTGCGGGTAAGCGGCGCGTGATAGCGCCGCCGGACGCCGGCGATCTCCAGCATGGCGAGGCCCGCTTTCGGCAAGGGCGCATCGCTCCAGGTGAGATGCGGCGTGCTTGTGCCCTCGCCTACCGGCATCAGCGGGCAGATGGCAGCATAGTCGCCTCCGGCGCCCGGAACGCCCATGGTTTGCGTATGATAGATCTCGGCGATCACCTGATACTGCGGCACACCCGGCTTCATCGTCTCAATGGCGCGGTTCATCGCGTGGCTGCAGATGCGCCCTGCCTCGCGCATCAAGACGAGCTCGACGTCCGATTTGATAAGCCGTGCCCAATTGACGAGATCGCCATTATTGCCGAAGGCCGCATCCGGCAGGCCCTTCGTCAGATGAGCGTGGCAGCGCGCCGTATAATAATGCGCATCCATTTCGACGCCGATGCGGGCCTTGCCCCAGCCGCGGGCGCGAATGAGCTCGGCGAGTTCGTCATAGGGATGACCGGCGGGATGCTGGATAAGATGCTCCGAAAAGGGCACTATGTTGTCTGCCGACAGATAGGTGGTGAGATGCGCGCTTTTCGCGTCCTGGGCGCGGCCGAACCAGATCGGTGTTTCTTCCTCCTGATGCACGAGCACGCATTGCGGCACATAGAAGGACCAGCCGTCGAAGCCAGTGAGCCAGCCCATATTGGCCGGGTCCTGGCAAATGATGAGGTCGAAGCCGGCCTTCGCCATGCGCGATTTGACCTGGGCGAGCCTTTCGGCATATTCGGCGCGCGAAAAGGGGATGATGGTCATTCTGTCTCTCAAGCTTTGATTTTGGCGCCGATGCCGAGCTTCTGCGCCGCGGCGAAGGCATAGGACGCGATGGCGGTATCCTGCGCGCCCGTACCGGTCAGGTCGCAGATGGTGATGGCGGTCTCGGAGGTACGCCCCGGATGAGTACCGGCGACGATGGCGCCGAGCTCGGGCGGATTGGTGCCGTTCATCAAGGTGGCGGCGCGGGCCGCGCGCAATTCGCCCAAAGCTGACGCCTGGCTCACACGGTCGCAGACATAGAGATCGGCAAGCGCCACGGCGCGCGGGTCGATCTCGTTCTTGCCGGCCTGATCGGCGCCCATGGCGGTGATGTGCATTCCCTTATGGAGCCATTCGGCGCGCAGGATCGGCTTGCGCGCCGAAGTCGCCGTGACCACCAGTTGCGCCGCGGCGACGGCGGCGGCCGCATCTGGCACCGCTTCGGTGTTGATCTTGAGCGCCGCTGCGATGTCCTCGGCACAGGCCTCGGCACGCGCCCGATCGCGGCCCCAGACCAGCACTCGGCTGAAGGGCCGCATTTGATGCGCGGCGATGATCTGCAGGCGCGCCTGCGCGCCGGTGCCAAGCACGGCGGCGGCCTCGATCTTTTTCGGCGCCAGATATTTGGTGGCGATGGCGCCGGCCGCGGCGGTACGGATATCGGTGAGATAGCCATTGTCGAGGAGAAGTGCGGTAACGAGCCCGGTCTTGGCCGAGAACAGGATCATCAGGCCATTGAGGCTTGGCAAACCGAGCTTCGGATTGTCGAAGAAACCCGGACTTACCTTGATGGCGAAATGATCGAAGCCCGGCAGATAGGCGGTCTTCACATCGACTTCGCCATTCGCCTCCGCGATCTCCATCGAAAGTATCGGCGGCATGATGACCTTGCCCGAAGCAAGAAGCCGGAAAGCTTCCTCCACCGCGGCAAGGACGGGAGCGCCGAGTGTGACTGCGCGGCGCAGATCGGCTTCGGTGAGAATGGCGATATCGCTCATGATCTAGCCTTTCACCATCTGGTCGCCGACGCGCACTGGTTCGCCCCGCGCCACGGCGAGGATTTGGTCGAGATCGGCGTTCTGGCCGGAGATGATCATGGCGGTCGGACCGTCGAGCTTGAGCTTCTTCGCAAGCAGGGCGGCGATGCCGACGGCGCCGCCGCCTTCGGCGATGAGGCGCTCGCGCCGGAACAGTGCCTGCATGCCGCGATAGATCTCCGTTTCGCTTACCAGCACGGTCGCATCGGCGAAGTCGCGACAAAGCTTGAAGGTCCATAGATTGGCGAGATTGATGCCGCCGCCGAGCGTGTCGGCGAGCGAGGGAACTTCGGCGACCTGGATGGGGCGACCCGCTTTGAGGCTTTCATGCATGGCGGCGCCATGCTCCATGCTGACGCCGACGACGCGGATGTCGGGCTTGAGCTGCTTTGCGGCGAAGGCGATGCCGCCCAGAAGCCCGCCGCCCGACAGTGGCACGACGATCTGGGTGAGATCGGACCGTTCGGCGAATAGCTCGAGTGCGATCGTCGCCTGGCCGAGGATCACGTCGCGATGATCGAAAGGCGAAATGTCGGTATAGCCCTTCTCGCGCACCAGCCGGTCGGCTTCCTTCTGCGCATCGTCCTGACTGTCACCGCAGCGCCGGATCGTCGCGCCGAGCGCCGCGATAGCCTCGACCTTTGCCTCCGGCACAAGACTGGAGAGGCAGATGGTGGCGGGAATGCCGAGATGGCGCGCCGCATAGGCGACGGCCTTTCCGTGATTGCCCGTCGAGCAGCAGACGACGCCGCGCCGTCTGGCTTCGGCATCGAGGCGCAGCAGCGCATGCGCGGCACCCCTGATCTTGAAGGCGCCGATCGGCTGCAAGGTCTCGAGCTTAAGAAGGATCGGCAGGCCCGCCTCGGCGCTGAGGCTCTCGGCCTCGATGAGCGGGGTTACTCGCGCCAGCCCCATGATGAGTCTGTGCGCCTCCTGGACCTCGGCAAGGGAAACCCCCATCAAAACTCCCTAATGTGCACAACAAGCAAAGAGCGTTGTGTTTTTTATGTTGTTTCAACCAAATTACATCTTCCCTTGCGGCCTGTCCAGATAAGATGTATACAACTAAAGCACCCGGCGATGAGACCGGGCAGGAAACGCGACAAATCCGGGAGACATGCATGACCACGATGATCACGCGCCGCCGCCTGCTCACGCGAACGGCCGGCCTCACGCTCGCCGTCTCGACTTTCTCATTTGCGTCCCTCGCTCTTGCCGAGACCACGCTCGATCGTGCCAAGGCGCAAGGCTACATCCGCATCGGCTTCGCCAATGAAGCGCCCTTCGGCTATGCGACGCCCGACGGCAAGCTCACCGGCGAAGCGCCGGAAGTCGCCAAGGCGGTTCTCGCCAAGATGGGCATTGCGCAAGTCGATGGCGTGCTCACCGAATTCGGCTCGCTCATCCCGGGCCTCAAGGCCGGGCGCTTCGATATCATCGCTGCCGGCATGTTCATCAATCCCAAGCGCTGCGCCGAGATCACCTTCTCGGAGCCCTCTTATGGCATCGGCCAGGCCATGCTGGTGAAGACGGGCAATCCCAAGGGCATCAAGGACTATACGAGCATCAAGGACAACTCGGCACTTAAGCTCGCGGTGATGGCGGGCGCCGTCGAAGTCGGCTACGCCAAGGATGCGGGCGTGCCGCAGGAGCAGCTCGTCATCCTGCCCGACCAGTCAAGCCTCGTCGCCGCCGTACAGTCGGATCGCGCCGATGCCGCCGCCTTGACCGCTCTCTCCATCGCCGACATGGCGAAGAAGGGCGAAGGGGTGGAATCGACGAAGCCCTTCGGCGAAGTCGCCGGAAAATCGGTGAAGGGCCATGGCGGCTTCGGCTTCCGCAAGGAAGACACCGATCTTAGCGAGGCCTTCAACACCCAACTGAAAGCCTTCCTCGGAACGCCGGAGCATATCGCCCTGGTGACGCCCTTCGGCTTCGGCAAGGATTATCTGCCGAACAAGACGATGGAACAGCTCTGCAAGGGTGAATAGTCTCTGTCACGTCGAAAGGTGAGGGCCAGCTAAGTCCCTCACCCCGAGGAGCGTTGAGATAGGGGAGACGCAAACGCGTGGGCATTCGCACGCTCGTCGTCATGCTGGTGGCGTCCATAGTGCTGATCGCGGCGCTGGCGACGCGCGACACCTATGCGATGTTTCTCCCCGGCCTCCTGCAGGGAGCTGTGCTGACGGCGCAGATCACGGTGCTGGGTTGTCTTCTTGCCGTTTCCATGGCGCTCCTCGCGGCCCTGGGCAAGCTATACGGCCCTGCCCCGCTGCGCTGGCTCGCGAATATCTATATCGAGATCTTCCGCGGTACCTCGGCGCTGGTCCAGCTCTTCTGGCTGTTTTTCGTCCTGCCGCAATTCGGCCTAAGCCTCGAGCCCTTTACCGTTGCAGTGCTGGGGCTCGGACTCAATATCGGAGCCTATGGCGCCGAATGCGTGCGCGGCGCCATCCAGTCGGTGGCGCGCGGGCAATGGGAAGCGGCGACCGCGCTCAACATGACCCGTTTGCAGATGCTGCGCCGGATCATCCTGCCGCAGGCCTTCGTCGCCATGATCCCGCCCTGGGGCAATCTCTTTATCGAGCTCCTGAAATCCACCGCCCTGGTCTCGCTCATCACTTTGTCCGATCTCGCCTTCAAGGCGCAGCAGATGAACCAGACGACGATGAAGACGATCCCCATTTTCACCCTCGTGCTTCTTATCTATCTCGTATTGTCGCTTTTCATCACCATCGGCATGCGCCTCCTCGAACAGCGCGCCGCGCGCGGCCTCGCCCGCGGGAGGACCGCCTGATGTGGGACTGGGCCTTCACCTTCGAAATCCTCCCCACTCTGGCCAAGGCGGCGGTGATTTCGATCGAGGCGACACTTGTGGGCTTTGCGCTCGCCGCGATCCTGGGCCTCGCCCTCGCTTTGCTGCGCATCGCTGTTCCCTGGACCGCCTGGCCCGTCTCGGTCCTGGTCGAGCTCATCCGCTCGACGCCTCTTCTCATTCAGATCTTCTTTCTTTATTTCGTCTTCCCGTCCTTCGGCGTGACGCTCGATGCGTTCACCGCCGGCGTGCTGGCGCTCGGTATCCACTATGCCGCCTATTGCTCGGAAGTTTACCGCGCCGGCTTCGACAATATCCCGCGCGGCCAGTGGGAGGCCTCCATCGCCCTCAATCTGAGCCCGTGGACGACGTTCAGCGACATCATCATTCCGCAGGCCATTCCGCCTGTCGTACCCGCACTCGGCAATTATCTGGTCGCCCTCTTCAAGGAAACGCCGCTGCTCTCGGCCATCGCCGTCCTCGAACTGATGCAGACCGCCAAGATCATCGGTTCGGAGACATTCCGCTACACTGAGCCCATCACTCTGGTCGGTCTGTTCTTCCTGGCGATGAGCCTCGTCTCCGCCGCCTTCATCCGCGCCGCCGAACGCCTGCTCAACCGGAGACTTGCCCGATGACAGAGACGCCTATGGTCCGCTTCGACAAGGTCTCGAAGCGCTACGGCCCGCTCACCGTGCTCGATTCGCTGGAGCTCGACATCGCCCGCAACGAGAAGGTGGCCATAATCGGCCCCTCGGGCTCGGGCAAGACCACGGTCCTGCGCATGCTGATGACGCTCGAGACAATTGATGACGGCGTGATCTGGATCGAGGGCGAGCCGCTTACCCATATGGAGCGCAATGGCAGGCTGGTCCGCGCCGATCGCGCCCATATCCGTAAGATCCGCGCCAAGATCGGCATGGTCTTTCAGTCCTTCAATCTCTTCCCGCATATGACGGCGATGGCCAATTGCATCGAGGCGCCGATCACGGTGCTCGGCATGAAGCGCAAGGAAGCCGAGGAGCGCGCCGCCGGGCTTCTCGATATGGTAGGGCTTGGCCAGAAGAAGGAGCATTTTCCCTCTCAGCTGTCCGGCGGCCAGCAGCAGCGCGTCGCCATCGCCCGGGCCCTTGCCATGCGGCCGAAAATCATGCTGTTTGACGAGGTGACCTCCGCCTTGGACCCGGAGCTCGTCGGAGAGGTGCTTCAGGTGATCCGCAAACTCGGGAGTGAGCATGACCTGACCATGCTGATGGTTACCCATCAGATGGGATTCGCCAAGGAATTCGCCGACCGCGTCTGCTTCTTCTATCAGGGAAAGATCTGCGAACAGGGCCCACCCAGTGCCTTCTTCGGCTCCCCCGCAGAATGAGCGGACCAAGCAATTTCTTCATGCGGTCCTGGAGGCCGGATGAGTATTTCCGCTGACAATGACGACAAGCCGCTCACTTTGGCGCGCGAGCGCTTCGAACGCATCTACAACACGATCCGCGACCGCATCTGCCTGATCGAATATGAGCCGGGCGCGCGTCTCGCCGAGGAGGAGCTGGCGCGCGAGTTCGGCGTCTCGCGTACGCCGCTGCGCCGCGTGCTGACCCGCCTCGAAGGCGAAGGCCTGCTCGAAAGCCGACACGGCGTCGGCACGTTCGTCATTGACGTCGATCTCGACGCGCTGCTCCCCGTCTACCGCCTGCGCATGGAGCTCGCGGCGCTGATGGGCAAGCTCGATCCGATACCGCGCACCCAAGAGGACCTCGCTCGCGTGCGCGCTTTGCTTAGCCGCTGCGACGAGCTGATCAAGGCGCCCGAGCCCAAGTCCTACGCCAGGCTCAACATGGATTTCTTCCACGAGCTCGCGGCGATGATCGGCAATCAGCCCCTGCGCGAGATCTCCGAGCGGCTTTATTTCCTCACCAATAGGGTCTGGCTGCGCTCGGCGCCGCTTCTCGACCTCAAGGACGAGGTTGCCGTGTTTCGCCGCGAAGTGGCCGACATCCTCGCCGCCATGGAGCTCGGCGACTGGGAGAGCGTCGGTTATATCAGGCGCAGCCACATCTCCATGTGGGTCAGGCGCATGCAGCAATATCGCCAGCCCGGTGACCGGCCTTAGCGCGGGATGCGAAAAAGTGGGCACCGGTTTTTCGCGAGAATCCCGCGCTAAATATCGGAATCGATCACGTTTATGAGTTTGGATCGATTCGATCCAAAACCATCGTGATCGAGGATTAGACCCGGGAAACCTTGGCCGTGCCGGTGAACTCGTCGCGCCAGCTATTGTCCCAGAGCGAGGGAAAGGCGAGCGCCTTGTAAGGATGGGCGGCGATCGCCGCCTCGTCGAGCTCGAGGCCCAGGCCCGGCCTTTCCGGCAACATGAAGGACCCGTTCCGGAGCGGATTCCAGCCGCACACCAAGTCATTGCGCCAGTCGACGTCGAATTCGGCGAAGCATTCGAGCTTGAGCATGTTCGGCGTCGACCAGGCGACATGCAGGGCCGCGGCGAGCGCCACCGGACCGATGGAACAATGCGGCGAGATCGCCATATCCTGCGTCGCGGCCATGGCGGCGATTTTCTTGGCGGCGGAAATGCCGCCGCAATGCGCGACATCCATCTGCACGACATCCGCCGCGCGCAGCGAAATGAGGCGGGCGAAATCAGCCATGGCATAAAGCCGCTCGCCGGACGAGATCGGCTTCGTCACACGCCGGCGCAGATCGGCGAGCATTTCGAGATTCTCGGGCGCGACGGGCTCCTCGCACCAGACGACATTGTAGGCGTCGAGCCGGCGGATGAAGCGCAGCGCATCGCCTTCGCCGAGGCGGCCATGGAATTCGATCATCAATCCGATAGTTGGGCCGACCGCCTCGGCGACCGCCGCGACGACGGCATGCGCCGCATCCGCCTCCTCGTCGTCGAGAATCTTCCACGCGGTCGTGAACGGATCGAATTTCAGCGCCCGATAGCCGCGCGCGACAACCTCGCGCGCGCGCGCAGCGAATTGTTGCGGCGTCACGCAACCGCCATACCAGCCATTGGCATAGGCATCGAGGCGCTGTTTGGCCTTGCCGCCGATGAGCCGGTAGACCGGCTGACCGGTCGCCTTGCCGATGATGTCCCACATGGCGATTTCCGCGCCCGAAATGGCGGTCATCACGGTCGAGCCGCCCTGATACTGGTCGCGGATCATGCCGCCGACGACGTCCTCGATGTCGAACGGGTCTTTTCCGATGACGCGCGATGCCACCCATTCATTCAGCAACAGGTCGACAGCCTTCTCCTGCCATTCGAGTGTGGCTTCGCCGATGCCGACGAGCCCGGTGTCGGTGACCAGTCGGACGAATAGATAATTGCGCTGCCCCGCATTGGCCAGCAAGGTTTCGAGTGCCTTGATTTTCATGCGGCAAATTCCTCTTCAGTCATGGTTATTTCAGCGCCGCACGCAAGCGAGCGGTAAATGGCCTCGATGAGACGGATCGCGGCGGCACCGTCTTTGCCTGTGACGGCAAGCGGTGCCAGACCGCGCACGGAATCAAGCAGATTGGCGAGCAGGCCGACATAGCCGCCGAACGTCTCGTCGAACATCAGCGTGTTCGGCACCGCAGGGCGCCAGCTCTTGGCGGGGCCTGTCTCGTCATCGAATAAAGTCGTTTCGAACTGGTCGTCAATGACCAGAAAAGCGCCGTCGCCGAATATCTCCACGCGCTCCCACGGTTTGAAGCTCAAGCCCACGGCGCTCGTCATGATCGTGCCGATGGCGCCCGACGCAAAACCGAAGGACATCACCGCGCTCTTGAGCCGGCCGTTCGTATGATGAAGTCCACGGGCATGTACACGCTTTACCGACCCCATATACCAGCGCATGAGATCGAGAAGGTGGACAGTGCCGCCTTCGAGAAGATCGACATACGGATAGCCGAGGGTGAACTTCCCCGTGAACAATGTGGGCGCCCCCTTGAGCCGTCCCTCATCCATGAGATTCTTCGCCAGCGCATAGGGTGGGGAGAAGCGTTTGTTGGCGACGGCGCCAAGAAGCACCCCGCGACTCTTCGCGTGACGCGCAAGCGCCGCGGCTTCATCCGCCTCGCGCGCCAGCGGCTTCTCGACGAGGCAGGCTATCCCGGCATCGATGGCCTGGCGCGCCAGGCTGACATGCACGCTGTCGGCAGCCAGCACGAGGACGAGGTCTGGCCGTTCAACTCTGATCAATTGGGCGATATCGGGGAAGGCATGCGTGCCGGCAAGCAGGGCGGCCTTCTCAGCGGCTGCGCCATCCGGATCGGTCACGCCGCAGAACGAAACCGGCTCTCCGATCGTCTGCAGCCGTCGCAATGCCGGTATCCATTTGCCCCGCGCGACACCGCCGCAGCCGGCGATCGCCACGCGCAAGGGACGTTTCGCCGCAAGCTCAGGCTTGCCGGCGACGTCATAGACATCGCGCCGGGTGAAGGCGGCATCTATCCCGGTATGTCCGAAATCGATCGTCGGCCACATGATCAACCTGCCCTTCGCCGCGCCAGCCATCGATAGGCGAGCATGCGCAAGGTCAAGGCGAGGAGGATCGCCGAACCTTTTATGAGGAAGAACTGCGCGTCGCCCATTTGCAGACCGGACAGGCCATTGTTGAGAATGGCGAGGAAAGCGAGGCCAACCGCCGTGTCGCTCAAGCGCCCACGGCCGCCGCGGAAGGAAGCGCCGCCGATGATTACCGCGACAATGGCGTCGAGCTCGAGTCCGAAGCCGGCTGTAGGCGCGGCCGCACCCAGGCGGCCCAGCATGACCAGCATGCCAAGCGAGGTGAAGAGCGACATCACGACGAAGATGGTGAGACGCAGTCGTCCCTCTGCGATGCCGGCCTGACGCAGCATCCGCGGATCGCCGCCGAGCGCATAGACGCCAAGGCCCAAAGGCAAGCGGGCGAGCACCAGCCAACCACCCAAAAAAGCGAGAAGCACGAGCGCCACCGCCGGCGTGAAGCCGAAGACCAGCGGCGCGTTCATGAAGCCGATATAGCTTGCAGGAAAGGCGATAGTGGTGGCGCCCGTCAGCGAGACCGCCAGACCGCGTGCCCAGATCCATGCGGCCAGCGTGACGATCAGTGGGTCGAGCACGAGGCCGCCGACGATCGCGCCATTGAGCGCATAGACGGCGACACAGGCTATGATGCCGAGCGCCAGGGCGGGGACGACGCCCAGGCCGGCCTGAGCGGCGAGAGCGGCAACCACCGCGCCGAGCGCGATCGTCGAGCCCGGCGATACGTCGATCGTGCGTGAGATGATACCGATGGTGGCGCCGACGGCGACAATGGCCAGAGCGGCATTCTGCTCGATGAGGGCAATAAGATTGGCGAAGGTGGCAAAGCGCGGATTGATGAAGGCGAAGAGACCGGCAAGAGCCAGGGTGGCGATCACCATGACGGCGCGCGCCAACCGCGTCGCGTTGCGCGTCATGCTGGCATATTCATCCGAGAAAGACTCGCTGACGGTGAAGTCGGACGCCGCGTTGCGCTGCAGAAGGCGGCCGGCGACCATCGCCAGAAGCAGAAGCAGGCCTGTCGCCGTCGTTTGCCAGGTTCCGGGCACGCCGCGAATGGTCATGTAGTTGAAGATCATCATCAGCAGCAACGTGCCGATGACGGCATGAGCCGTATTTACGCGGCCCGCCGGCAGGCCGCCAGCGCCCAACGCTACGACGGCGATGGCGAAGAATTCGAGACCTACGCCGATCGACGGACTGATAAGGCCCGTGCGCGCCGCGATCAGGACGCCTGCGAAGCCCGAAAGCACCCCGCTCGCGACATAAGTGGCCGATCGAACGCGCCCTATACCGACCCCGGCCAGCCGCGCCGCAACCGGCGCATCGCCGGCCGCGTGAAGGCGGCGTCCGATGAGTGTGTATTTCAGAACGAGCCAGACGAGTCCGGCGAGTGCCAGCGCGACCAGGGCATCGAGCGGCAGGCCGATCACGGTGCGCCGCGCGAGATCATCGAACAGGGGGCCCTTGATGGCGAGCCACGAATTGTAATAGGCGAGCGCCAGCAATGCTGCGCCTCGCACGGCGATCATCATGCCGAGGGTCGCGATAACGGGGCTGATTTTCAGTCCCTCGATCAGCACCGCGTTGAGCGCGCCAACCGCGGCGCCGATCCCGATCCCCATCAGGGCGGCGACGACCGGATGCCAGCCTTCCGCGAGCCCGATGCCGGAGAGGGTTGCCGCGGCGATCACCACCGAGCCCACCGAAAGGTCGATGCCGCCGACCAGTACGACCGTCATCATCGCGAGGCCCAGCACCAGAACGGACGCCGATTGCCGCATAATATTGGCGGCATTGCCCGGCGTGCCGAAGGCGGGCGCCGTCGCAATGAAGATGACGCAGAGCAGCACCGTGGCGAGGAGCATCGCATGCCGTGTCAGCGCCTCTGACCAGTTCGGACGACGCATGAACGCAGTCACTGACGAGACGGGAGTGCTCATGCGACGGCCGCCTCCTGGATCAACAGATTGAGCCGCTCCTCGTCGACTGCGACCGGGGCTGTTTCCGCGACGATGCGGCCCGCGCGCACGATCAGGATGCGATCGGCGAGCGCCAGCACCTCGGGCAGGTCAGACGAGATCAGGATGATCGACGCGCCTTGGCGCGCCAAGGCATCGAGCCGACGATAGATATCCGCCCGGGCGCCGACATCGACGCCGCGGGTCGGCTCGATCAGGACGAAGACGCGCGCTTTGGCCAAGTCCCAGCGCGCCAGCAGCGCCTTCTGCTGATTGCCGCCGGACAGCGTGCGCATCGGCGCGTCCGGCGATGCGGCGACGACACCGAAGAGCTTGCTCGCTTGGGCGACCGCATCGCGCTCGGCGGTGGCCTTCACAAAGCCCAAGACCCCGCGCCGTCGTTCCAGTGAAGCGACGGCGATATTCTCGCTGAGCGGCCGGTTTGGCAGGATGCCCTCGGCTTTGCGCTCCTCAGTCAGGAGACAGATGCCGGCCGTGACGGCGGCGCGCGGATCACCGGCGCCGACGCCGGTACCGTCGATTTCCACCGAACCTTTGTCGGGACGGAGATCGCCGCCGATCACGCGGCCGATTTCGTTCTGGCCGGCGCCAAGAAGTCCCGCGAGCGCCACGATCTCGGCGCGCCGCGCCGTAAAGGAAACACCTCGCACGCGCGGGCGCAGATGGAGGTCATTGACCTTCAACACGACGTCACCGGTCTGCCGCGCGACGCCTTCATAACGCTGCGACCTTGTCCCCAGCATGGCATCGGTGAGCCGGTCTTCCGACCAGCCGGCAAGCCCGGTGCTGAGCACGCGGCGCCCATCGCGCAGAATGGTTGCCGTTTCGCAGAGGCCCAGCACCTCGGCGAAACGATGCGATACATAAAGAATGGCGACGCCTTGAGCCTTGAGTCGCGCAATGGCCGCGAAAAGCTGCGCGCATTCGCCGGGTCCAAGCGGTGCGGTGGGTTCATCGAGGATCAGAAGCTTCGGATCGTCGGCAAGCGCCTTGGTGATCTCGACCATCTGGCGCTCCGCCAGCGAAAGACGGGCCACCGGCATGTCGGGCGTGATGGCGAGACCAAGACGGCCGAGGGCGCGCGCGGCCTTGTCACGCATTGCTTGCCGATCAAGAAGCATGCCGCGGCGCGGCTCACGGCCGAGTGCCAGATTCTGCTCGACCGTCAGATTGGGGAGGAGGCTCAGCTCCTGATAGACCGTGGCTATACCGAGTGTCAGCGCGTGACGCGTGCCGTCGATCACGACCGGCCGATCCTCCATATGGATCTCGCCGGCATCGGCCCGGAACATTCCGGACAGTATGTTGATGAGAGTCGACTTGCCGGCGCCATTCTGGCCGATCAGGGCATGGGCGCGGCCGGCTTCGATATCGAGAGAGACGTCGTCCAGCGCCTTTACGCCCGCGAAGCGCTTGCTCACACCGCGCGCGCTGAGAACCGGCATCCGGGGCAAGGCCGCGCCGGCGCCGTTGACGGCCTCCCCCATCCTCACATTCGCGTCCGCCATGGCGTTTCGATCAGACGGGGCCCGGCGCTTTCGCGCAAAGGCCCCGCGGCACTCATTTGTAGGTCGCGACGATATCCGCGAGCGGCTTCTCGAAGGGGAATTCCTGGATCTTCGAGACCTGATCATCGGCGAGCTTCAGTGCCGCATCGACATTTGCATCGGTGACGAGGACACCCTTGATCAGGAAATCCTTGGCCGCTTCCTTCTTGGCGGCGATCTGATAGGGGAAATAGGCCTTCCAGAAGCCCGAATATTGCGGCGCCAGCAGAACGGTGCTTTTCATCGTGCCATCCTTCACCGCCTTGAGGCCGGGCTCGGTGCCGTCGACGGAGACCAGCATCACCTGGTCTTTCTTGCCCGCCCGGTCGATCGCCGTGGCAGCCGGCACGGTAAGGCTGTCGCTATTGCCGTAGATGAGATCGAGATCGGGATAGGCCGTCATCCAGTTTTCGGTGATCGACACGGCCTTGGTCGGATCCCAGCTCGTCGGCTCTTGCGCCACCACCTTCACGCCGGGATATTGCTGCATGACATCGGTGAAGCCGCCGGAACGGTCGGTATTGAGTCCCTGCCCGAGAAGGCCCTGGAGATTGGCGACTTCGCCCTTCACTTCACCCTTATAGCGGCTCTTGAGGAGCTCGACCGCATATTCGCCGACGATCTTGCCGGTATAGCGCTCGTCGAAGCCGAGCGTGGCGGCGCAGCCATCGATCTTGGAATGGAGGCAGACCACCGGGATTCCGGCAGCGGCGGCCTTGGCCATGGTCGGTCCGAAGGCGGCGGCGTCGATGAAATTGATCGAGATGACGTCGACCTTCTCGTTGATCAGGTTTTCCATGGCCTGGATCTGTTTGGTGACATCGCCCTCGCCGCTGGTGACGACGAGTTCGAATCCGGCGCGCCGCGCCGCCTCCTTGGCCCCATCGACCTCTCCCAGATGGAAGGGATTGGATAGATCGATCTGGATGAGGCCGACCTTCTGCTGGGCGTGAGCGGTGGCCGTGCCGGCAAGGATCAGAGCCGCGGTAGCGGCGAGAAGCATTCTCTGCATGTTGGTTCCTCCCTGAGGCGCCGGATTTCCTGGCGCGGGCCTGATCACGAGGCCCTCGGAGCATGTTACCGGTAACCGTAAATTTGTCAATCACCGCCCGTCCGGCGCGACCGGACGGGCGGGCGGTGGGATCAGAAGACCGGCAGCGGCTTCAGATCGTCATTCGTCCATTTGCGCGCGATGGCGTTGAGCTCGCCATTCGTCTTGATGGCGTAGATGAAAGTGTTCAACCACTGACGCAGATCGTCCTGGCCGCGCCGCATGCCGATGCCGAAATGATTCTCGACCAGCGTGATCTTCGATTCGAATTCCTTCTCGGCCTTGCCGCGATTGAGCACGAGCAACGCCGTCGTGCTGCTCCCGAGCGCATCGACTTGGCCGGTGACAAGCGCCTGAATGGATGTCGCCTCGTCGTCGAAGCGCATGATCTCGACGTCGGGAAGCGCCATCTTGGTCAGCAGCAGGTCGGGGATGGTGCCGCGCGGCACTCCGACCTTCAGGCCCTTGAGATCGTCATAAGACGCTATTTGCTTCTCTTTCCGGGCGGTGATGATAGTGCCGACCGCGGCATAGGGATTCGAAAACGAGACCTGCAGCGCGCGCTCCGGCGTGATCGAGAACAGCGAGATCACCAGATCGACGCGGTTGGTGAGCAGATACGGAATGCGGTTGGTCGAGGTGACTGGCACCAGCTCGAGCTCGACACCCATATGCTTCGCCACGAGACGCGCCACATCCACGTCATAACCGTCGGGCTGCCCATCGGTGCCAGTAACGCCGAAAGGTGCACTCGTCGGATCCACAGCGATGACCACTTTGCCTTTGCCGATGATGTCATCGACTGTTTGCGCCTGCGCCGCGCCGATCATCGTCAGCACGGCCAGCATAAATGTTGCCAACCATTTCATGATTTTCTCCCATAAGACTTGTCAACGGGTCGGTGACTGTGCATGTTATCGGTAACAAGTCAATATATGAGGGGATAATTTATACGGTGCTGGATTACACTTTCCAGTTTGGGACGGTGTGGCGAGAGTGGCCCCTCTTAGTCGACGGCCTTCTGCTGACCATCAAACTTTCCCTATTCTCCATGTTCTTCGGGATGATCGTCGCGACTCTGGGCGCCTTCGCCGCCTCCTATGGGCCACGCGCCTTGCGCATGGCGGTCACTGCCTATGTCGAGTTCATCCGCAACACGCCCTTCCTCGTCCAGGTCTTCGTCGTCTATCTAGGCCTCCCGAGTCTCGGCATCCGCCTTGCCCCGGACCACGCGGCGATTCTCGCCATGACGATCAATGTCGGTGCCTATGGCACGGAGATCATCCGCGCCGGCATCCAGTCCATTCACAAAGGCCAGATCGAGGCCGCAAAGGTCCTGGGCCTCAGGCCGTTCATGATCTTCCGCCTGATCATCTTCAAGCAAGCGATCCGCGCGATCTATCCCGCTTTGACGAGCCAGTTCATTCTCCTGATGCTCGGCACCAGCATTGTCTCGGCAATCGCCGTCGAGGAGCTTACCGCAACGGCGAACACCATCCAGTCGCGGACCTTCCGCACATTCGAAGTGTATTTCATCGTGACACTGATCTACATCGTACTGGCGCTCACCTTCCGCGGCGCCTTCCATCTCGTTCACTCGCGCTGGATCCGTCAGCGATGATCAGGGACTTCTCGGCGGACGAAATACTGCTCCTGCTGCTCGCGGCACGCTGGACCATCCTGCTTTCGCTGATCGCCTTCGTCGGCGGATCGATCGCAGGCTTCCTTATAGCACTCGCGCGCACCTCGCGCGCCAAGACGCTGCGTTGGGCCGCCACCGGCTATATCGAGCTCTTCCAGGACACGCCCCTTCTGATGCAGCTTTTCGTGATCTTCTTCGGCGCCAATATCATTGGGCTCCAGATCAACGCCTGGACGGCGGCGTCGTTGGGCCTGACGCTTTATGCCAGTGCCTTTCTCGGCGAGATCTGGCGCGGGTGCATCGAGGCCGTACCCAAAGGACAGTGGGAGGCGGCCAAGGCCTTGGGTCTCAGGCAATGGCAGGCTACTCTTCTCATCGTGGCGCCGCAGGCGGTGAAACTCGCCATCCCACCGACGATCGGCTTCCTCGTCCAGCTGATCAAGAACACGTCCCTCGCCTCGATCATCGGCTTTACCGAGCTCACGCGGACGGCGCAGCTGGTCAATAACGCCACCTACCAGCCTCTGACCGTCTTTCTCATCGTGTCGCTGATCTATTTTTCGCTGTGCTGGCCGCTGTCGCGCACCAGCCGTTGGCTGGAAAAGCGGCTCGCGGTGCAGGGATGATGGCAACGGACGCCGCGCGACTCAGCCTGCCGCCTGGCGAAGGCGATCGGCCGCGCCGGCATCGATGATGGCGAGGCGCGTCCTGTAGCGCCGCGCCGCGCCGGGCGCGAGCACGATCAGCTCGCCGGCGGCTTTCACAGCCTCGCGGCCAAAGCCGTTGGTGCAGGGCTCGATGCCGACCGCATACTGGCCTTCGCCCATCATCCGCCACTCGATATAGTTCGGCATCGCCCTTCGGTCATAACGCACACTCACGCCGGTGCCGCCAAAAAGTCTTGGATTGTAGATAGCGACCTCTACTTCGCCTTGTTCATCCGCCCGCAGCCGATGCTCGAAAGTCTGCTGGACCCAGTCTTTCTGCGGCGCGATGAAGCGTGACCAGCTGCTGCGATCGCTCACATCGGCCGTGCCGAAGAGGAGGCGTGGCGCACGCTCGGTCGGCGCGATGAGTTCGGCCCCCTCATCGACGAAGGGGTAGCCGACATTGAAATGATAGAGCAGCATGTGCTCGGCCGGCAGGAAGCCGCAATTCTCGACGACATCCTCCATCTCGAACCATGATCCGCCCATTTCGGCCCGATAACAGCGAGTGAGAACGAGGGTTTCGCCATAGCTCTGCGCCTGGGTGACCCGGCCGACGGCCTCGAGACAATATCTTCCCTCTACCCAGCGCCCGCCGAAACTCACGATCTCGGCCGGGATGAGGGCGGCCCGGTCATGCACGCCATAGCGGTCGGTGGGCCGCGCAGGAAAATTGTAGTGGGCGACGGACGTTTCTTCCGGATTGCCGATATGGACGAGCCCGCATGTGTTGTTGAGGCCACCAAGCCCGGTCCTCAGCCAGCCGAATCCGGCCTGATCCTCGAAGAACCAGGGCGCAGCAAGCATGGTCGGCGGGATCCAGGCCACGGATGCGCCGCGGAATTCACAGCGGCCGACATCGAAACCGCGATCGACGCCTATCTCGAAGGAAAAACCGGTGCCGGTCCTGAATTCGAGCAAGCGGACGCCGCGCGAGGGGCCATTATCGGAGGTAAGCAGCCTGACGTCCGCGATCTGCGACATATGCCCGACGCGCCGGCGCAGCGCGTCGCCCGACAGCCCATCGCCGAAAAAATCCATCGCATCCCCTCCTATGTTACGGGTATCATAACAAGCGTTTGACAGGCCCGGCAATGATCTGCATGGGTTCCTGTCGACAGCTTTGCACGTGAAACGAGCAGGATTTCGGACCTTGGCAAAAGGAGATGGAGGGTCGAAGCGCGGATTTGGCCCGACCATGGCGGAAGTGGCGGCACTCGCCAGCGTGACCAAGATGACGGTCTCGCGCGTGCTGCGTCAGCCCGAGAAGGTCAACCCGGAAACGCGCAAGCGCGTATCGTCGGCCATGTTGAAGCTCGGCTACGTCCCCAACCGGCTCGCCGGCAGCCTGACATCCGGCGCCACCGGCCTCATCGCCGCGATCGTGCCGACATTGCGCCATTCGATCTTCGCCGACGTGCTGGAAGGTTTGTCGGATGTCATCTCCGAAGCCGGCCTCGATCTCTTCGTGTCCTTCAGCTCCTACCGGACCGATGTGGAAGAAAGCCAGATCCGCTCGATCCTCGAACGGCGCCCCGACGCGCTGATGCTGACTGGCCTTACCCACAGCAAGGCCTCGCGTGACATTCTGCGCAATTTCGGTATCCCCGTCATCGAAACCTGGGAGACGGCCGAGGAGCCCATCGACATGATGGTGGGTTATTCGAACCGCGACGCGGCCCATGCTATGACGGGCGAGCTGGTGCGCGCCGGCTACCGTCGCATTGCCTTCGTCAACGGCTCATCCGCCGGCAACGAGCGCGCGCGGCTTCGCGCCGAAGGCTATCTCGCGGCACTTCAGGAGGCCGGCTTGCCGGCGTTGCCCATTCACGTCGTCGAGCATGATGCCGATATCCGTCCCGAAATCGGCGCGCGGGCGCTGATCGCCGTGCGCCAGCAGACACCGGATGTCGATGCGATCTTCTTTACCAGCGACATATTCGCCGTCGGCGCGATCCTGGCCTGCCGCGAACAGGGAATAGACGTGCCCAACACGATCGGTATTGCCGGATTTCACGATCTCGAAATCGGCCGGGTGGTTTCCCCGACGCTGACGACCGTGCATGTGCCGGCGACCGAGATGGGGCGCAAGGCCGGCCATATGCTGCTGGCGCGTTTGTCCGGTGGACGCAGCAATATTAGCCGCCAGAATCTCGGCTTCAGCATCATCCTGCGCGAGAGCGCGAGACGCTCGCGGGGTTAGCTCATCTCGCGATATGGCACCCGGCCCGGCGCAGGCCCGCCAGATATTCATCGATGAGCTGGTGATAGCGGGTGCGCCCGAAGCTTGGGAAATGGCCGCCATGCACGATGCTCACCGGCAATGACCGAATGCGCTCGAAGGTCGCTTGATAGTCGCGACGGACGGAGTGATAGGCGTCGTCGATCAATGGTCCGTCATAGACGATGTCGCCCGAGAGGAAGATGCCGGTCCGGCGCTCGAAGAGGCCGATGCCGCCCGGCGAATGGCCGGGCGTGTGGATGACCTCGAAGGCGCGATCGCCCAGATCGATGATATCGCCGCCCTCGAGGATGCGACCTGCCGGCGCCGGCTCGATGCGATAGGCTTCCGTCTTCCAGCCTTGCGGCGGCCGGTCGAACATCTCTTCCGTCGCATATCTGTCGGCGCAGGTGAGCTCATTGCGCGGATCGGCGAGAATGGCGGCTTCCGCCCCATGCACGGCCCGATCGGCGAATTCATGATGGCAGCCTATATGGTCGAAATGCGTGTGGCTCGCGACGCAGAGCAGCGGCCGCTCGCGCACCAGCGCCACATGCCGTCGCAGGCTGAAATGGCCGAGCCCCGTATCGAACAGCAGATCGCGGTCGCGCCCGCGCACATGCCACATATTGCAACGGTAGAAGGGCTTGATCCACGGCTCATGTATCAGCGTCACGTCATCGGCGCAGCGGATCGTCTCATACCAATCAGCAGCGGCGACCATCATCGCGCCAGGACCAGGACATGCGCCGGGTCGCAGGCGAAATCGATCATGTCGCCCGGTCGCACCATCGCATCGGCGGGAAGCCGCGCCAGGAGCGTCAACGTCTCGTCCTTGGCGGGAATGGCGGTGACGCGTTTGAAGCTGCCCTGGAAGATGACGTCTTCGATGCGCGCGGTGCCCAGCGGCAGGAGTTTCTTCTGATCGATCACCACATGTTCGGGGCGGATCGCCAGTGTGAGCTCGCGGCCGGGTGCCGCATCGGTGGCGAGTTTCCAGAGACCGAAGGGCGTTTCGATCTCGCCCGCCGCCACGATACGGCCCGGAAAGATCGTGCTCTCGCCCATGAAGGTGGCGCTGAAGCGGCTCGCCGGCTTCAGATAGACGCGCTCGGCCGGTCCTTCATCCTCGATTCGTCCGTGATTCATCACCACGCAATGATCGGCGAGCGCCATGGCCTCTTCCTGATCATGCGTCACATGCACGAAAGCGGTACCGACCCGCTTCTGGATCGCCTTGAGCTCTTCCTGCATCTGGCGGCGGAGCTTCAGGTCAAGCGCGCCCAGGGGCTCATCGAGGAGCAGCACCGAGGGCTCGACCACCAGAGCGCGGGCGAGCGCCACGCGCTGGCGCTGGCCGCCGGACAGCTGATGCGGTTTCTTGGCGAAGGCCTCGGGCAGGCCGACGAGTTTCAGCACCTCCTGTGCCCGCCGGTCCCGCTCGCTGGCGGACACGCCACGCATACGCAGGCCGAAGCCGACATTGGCGCCGACCGTCATATGGGGAAACAGCGCATAATCCTGGAACACCGTCGTCGTCGGCCGCTTCGCCGGCGGCATGCTGGTGCAATCCTGGCCTTCGATCAGCACCTGGCCGGATGTCGGCACGAGGAAGCCGCCGAGGATCGACAGCAGGGTCGTCTTGCCGGAGCCCGAAGGGCCCAGCAGCACCGTGTAGCTGCGCGGCGCGATGTCGAGCGAGACATTGTCGAGAGCCCGCATGGTTCCGAAAGTCTGCGAGACGGATTTGACCTGGACCAAGGGCGTCATGTTCTGGATTTCCGGAAGAAAACGAGTTCGAAAAGAAGCACGAAGGCGATCGACACCAGGAAGACGAGCGAGCCCACGGCATTGGTCTTGGGGTTAAGGCCGGAGCGCAGGAGGTTCCAGATCTCGACCGGCAAGGTCGTATCGAAGCGGGTGAGGAGGAAGGAGATGATGAACTCATCCCAGGAAAAAGTCATCGACAGGAAGAAGCTGGCAAACAAAGCCGGCCACAGCATGGGCGCGGTGACCAGCGTCAGCACCTGCCATTCCTTGGCGCCGAGATCGCGGGCGGCGCGCTCGATATTGGCCTGATGCTCGCCCATCTGGCTATAGAGGATAGCGAAGCAGAGCGGCAGATTGATCACCACATGACCGATGCCGGCGGCGGTGAGTGATTTGGGGATGCCGATGGCGTTGAAGAGGACGAGAAGTCCCATGCCGATGATGAGATAGCTCACTGTGAGCGGTAGGGTGATCAAGCCGCGCAGAAGCGCCGAAGCCGGCAGCCAGAAGCGGGCGAAGCCCCAGGCGGCAAGGAAGCCAAGAACAGTCGCGACCGCCGAGGAAATCACGGCGACGAAGAGCGAATTGATCAGCGCCGAGGTGAGGCGCGCATCGGACAGCACCGCCTGATACCAGCGCAGCGACGGTCCGCTGAAAGGCGGGATCGGGAAGGAGGTCGCCTGGAATGAGAACAGCACCAGGGTGACCACGGGCAGGAAGATGAAGCCGTAGATGAGCACGGCATAGAGAATGGTAGCGATACGAATCGACGCGCGCATGTCAGGTCCGTTCGATCTTCAGCCAGCGGGCGCAGAGCAGATAGGCGACCGTCACTACCGCCATCAGCAGGATCGCGAGAGCCGAGGCGAGTGGGAAATCGCCGCGCCGGCCGATCTGCAGCATGATGAGCTGCGGCATCAGCAGTTCGTTGTTGCCGCCCAGAATCTGCGGCGTGATGTAGTCCCCGGTCGCCAGCACGAAAGTGAGAAAGGCGCCGACCATGATGCCGGGCAGCGTCAAGGGCAGGATGACATGGAGGAAGGTCCTGACCGGTCCGGCGCCCAGATCGGCGGCGGCCTTGCGGTAGCTCGGGCTCAATTGCTTGAGATTGGCGAAGATCGTCAGCGTCAGCAGCATGACGAAGAAATGCACAAAGCCGGTGACCGTGGCGAAGCGCGTATTGGCAAGCTGTATCGGCTCGCTGATCAGGCCGAGCTGCACCAGGGCATTGTTGACGACACCCTTCTCGGCGAGCACCAGAAGCCAGCTGTAGGAACGCACCACATAGGAGGTCCAGAAGGGCAGGATCGCCAGAATGAGCGCCAGCCTCTGCCAGCGTTCGGGGATGCGTTCGGCGAGAATCCACGCGAAAGGATAGGCGAGCAGGATCGAAATGACGGTCACGAGCGCCGTGACCTGAAGCGAGTTGAACAGCGCGCGGTAATAGCTCGGGTCGGTGAAAAACTGCTGGTAGTTGGAAAGCGAGAAGCCTCCGCCCTTCACCGTGACGCTGATCAGCGCCATGGCGATGAAAGGGGCGGTGAAGAAGGCCAGCGTCCACAGGAGCGCCGGCCCCACCGCCACCCAGGGCACGGCGCCACTGGTATTCGGGCTTCGCGTCATCATATCGTCGGGATGCTCAAGGCAGTCGAGATTACTGCGCCTGCAGCATCTCGGTCCACACATCCTGCATTTGCTTGTCGAGTTTCTCGTCGGGAGCGGGATAGAACTGGGCGCGGGCGAGGAACTCCGGCTGCTCGTCGAAGCGCAGCACCTTCTTCTGTTCGTCGGAAAGCGCTGCCTTCTGGTTGGACGGCATACCCCAATAGCAGGAGGACGTGGCGAGCCGCGCCTGGCCTTCCGGGCTCAGCACATATTGGATGAATTTGAGCGCCGCGTCCTTTTTCTGGCTGGCCGCCAGCATCGCCAGCGACTGCGACCAGAGAATGCCGCCTTCCTTCGGAATGGAAAAGTCGAGCGCCGGATTCTCCTTGGCGAGACCCGCCGTCACCCACTCGCCGCCGCCGACCAGAATATCAACCTCGCCGGTAGCGAGCGCCGTCTGACTGGCGGTGACCTCGCCGACGAGCTTGGCATTGGCCTTCATCTTGAGCAGCACATCCTTGATGGCCGGCAGGTCCGCTTCGGTGAGTTCGGCGGTCTTCTTGCCGACGGCCAGCGCCGCCATGCCCATCACCGGCAGATAATAATCATAGATGGCGATGCGGCCCTTATATTTGTCGCTCACCAGCGACTGCAGGGACTGCATGTCGCTGGGGTCGACCTTGTCCTTGTTGAAGCTGATCGTGTTGTAGCCGAATTTCTCGGTGATGCCGTAACGCTTGCCGTCGAACTTGGTGAAGGCGTCGAGCGTCACTTGCGGATAGAGATCACCGAAGGGCAGCTTGTCTTCCGGCAGGGGTTCGAAAAGCCCCTTCTCCACGCCGCGGCGCACATCGATGGAATCGATCACCATCACGTCCCAGTCGCCGGGCTGCGACTGCTCGAGCAGCGCCAGGCCGGCGCCGGTGCCTTCGAACTCCTTCACGTTCACCTTGATTCCGGTCGCATCCTCGAAAGGCTTGAGGAATTCGGGCGCCGAGTGATCACACCAGATCAGCGCGTTGATCTCCTCCGCCAGGGCCGGCGAAATCCCGAGCGCCACGAGAGCCGTCGCCGAAAGCGCGAGCTTCCTGAAGGCGTTCCTGATGCGAGACAGAGTCCTCATGTCGTTCCTCCCTGAGTTTCTGAATTTCGTGCAAAAAATGAACCATTTCTAAAATTGAGTCAATTCTAAAAATATGCCAGGATGACGGGATGACAGGATTACGCGCGCGCCAGAAAGCCGACCGGCATCAGCGGATATTGCAGGCCGCATCGGAGCTTTTCCGCAACTCGGGCTATGAAGGCGCCAAGATCGAAGCGATCGCCGCGCTGGCCGAGGTCTCGATCGGCACGATCTACAATTACTATGAGAACAAGGGCGATCTTCTGGTCGCCATCGTCGCTATGGAAGTGAACGAAGTCCTCAATGCCGGTCACGAGGTGATCGAGAATCCGCCGGCCAATGTCGCCAAGGCCGTCGACAGGCTCGTCATCGGCTATATCGAGCACTCACTTGTCTATCTGAGCAAGGAGATGTGGCGCCAGGCGATGGCGATCTCGACCCAGCAGCCGGAAAGCCCTTTCGGCAGGACCTATGGCGATCTCGACAGGGCCCTCACCGACCAGACCTGCGCGCTCATCAGGCGGCTGCAGGAGCTGAAGCTCGTCCGCCGTGACGTCGACGCCAGAAGCGTCGGCGAGATGATTTTCAACAACACGAATATGATGTTCTCCATCTTCGTGAAGGCCGAAGCGATGACCATCGCCGATCTGCGCGCCGGGATCAGGCGGCAGAACAAGCTGCTGCTCGATGCCGCCGCGTCCCCTGCCTGATTGTCAGGCGGGCGCGGCGACAGGCTGCGCCCGCCGTCTCGGCCTGAGCAGCATGGGCGCGAAGAAGCCCGCATAGCCGAGAAAGGCTATGCCCCAGCACGCCGCCGAGAGCGGCATCAAGAAGTCGAGAGACGGATGGCAGGCGGCGGCGAGCCGCAACAGCGCGGCGGCGATGATCGCCACGAAGATCAGCCGCGCCGCTGCTCCCGCCCTCAGCGCATGGCCCGTATGGCCGAGCGTGGCGCGGATCATCACGGCGAGCGTCATCGCGCCAACGGCGCCGGTGCCAAAGGCATGGATCCCGGCGGCGGGCGGGATGAGCTCAGGTGCGAATGCCGCCAGCCCGGCCAGCAAGAAGCCCAGCGGGAGGAAGGCATATGCGGCATGAAGAATGAAGACCAGGGGATCGCGCCAGGTGCGATCCCCGGCCCACCGCCCAAGACGCGCCACATTGAGGAGCGCGGCAAGAATCATGAGTAGCCCGCTCTCGCTTCGGGCGGGAAAGAAGATCCAGGCCACCAGCGCCAGCGCCGAGACGAGAATGACCACCGCGTCGAAGCGGTTGAAAGAAATGGGCAAGCGCCCGGGATTCTCGCGGGCGAGCCAGTTGTGGGTGAAGCTCGGGATGATCCGCCCGCCGATCACCATGATCAGCACGATCACCGCGCCAAGCCCCAGCCTGCGGCTGAGATCGGTGATGCCATATTGGTTCGCCTCCCAATGGAATAGAACATTCGCGGCGAAGAGCACCGTGACCGGCGCCAGCACCTTGAGATTGCGCCAGTTTCGTCCGGCGATGATCTCGCGTGCCGCCACAATCACCACAGCAGCCAAGAAGGCGCCATCGATCGCCGCCGCGACAGCCCATCCGATCTCGCCCGAGAAGAATACGGCGATGCGCCCGGTAAGCCAGAGCAGCACGAGGCCCAGCAAAGGCGCGCCTTGCACAGGCAGGCGCCCGGTCCAATTGGGTATGGCGGTGAGGAGGAAACCCGTCATGACGGCCGGCAGATAGCCGAACAGCATCTCATGCACATGCCAATCGACGGGGGCGAAGTGGCTCGCCGTGGTGAGCCACCCGTAGAAAAGCGGCAGCCAGAAGAGCACCGCGAGCCCGGCCTGGAGCGCCCCCAAAAGAAAGAAGGGCCGGAAGCCGTAGGAAAGCACCGCCGGATAATTCCCTGGTTTAACGCGCGCGATCGCCATATGCGTGCGGTGCGAGCGCCCGGTCTCCCGGACGCTCCGGCCACCGTCCCTAATTGCTCTGCGGCATTTCTTCGAAGATGGCCTGGAATCTCTTCTTGGCGAAGGCCGGATGCTTGACCGCCTTTGCCGCATCGATATTGGCCGGTTTTCCGGCCGCGACCAGCATCACCATGCCCATGCCGTAATGCGGCGTGCATTTGATGCCGTAGACACCTTCCTTGGCAATCGTGAGCGTAACGGTCTCGTTCATTGCGCCTTTGAAGACTTCCGCACCCTCCGGTAGCATGCCCTTGATCGCTTCGGCATTGTGCGACTTGTCGGTGGGGATGAAGGTTATCGTGTCGCCCGGCGCCGCCGCGACGAAGTCAGGTTCGAACACCATGGCTCCCTTCTCGCCCTTGTTGAGCATGTGGACCTGATAATCCGCCGCCAGCGCCGTGCCCGCGCCAAACACCATGGCGCATGCCAGCAGCCCGGCCAGAATTCTCATGACAATTCTCCATTTGCTTCGATCTGGCCAACTATTGACTTGTCCGGCCCTCTCTGACTTTGCTGCAGCGCAAATAACCGGCGCGCGGACCTGCGGCGTTCCGTCCCGTCCCGCTTGGAGGACCAACTGGATTGTACATGCTTGACCGATCCCTGATCGCCGGCCTGCCGCCCTTTTCGGGGCTCACCCGCCCCGATCTCGACCTGATCCTTGAAAAGGCACGGTCGCTGCGGATCGCGGCCGGCCAGCCGGTCTTCGAACAGGATGCCGAGGCGCATTCCTTCTTCCTGCTGCTTGACGGTCATGTCCGGGTCGTCAAGACGACTGCCGATGGTCAGCAGGTCATCATGCGCTATATCAGCGCCGGTCAGCTCATCGGCATCGCTACCGCGCTTGGTCGCCTGACCTATCCGGCAACCGCCGTCGCCGCGGTGGATTCGCTGGCGCTCGCCTGGCCGAACGAAGCCTGGCACGAGCTTGCCGCCCGTTATCCAGCCTTTGCGGCCAATACCTACAAAACCGTCGCCGCCCGGTTAGAGGAGACGAATGAGCGCGTCGTCGACCTTGCCACCGCGCTCGTAGACCGGCGCGTCGCGCACGCACTTCTGCGGCTCATCGAACAGTCGGGCCGCAAGACCGAATTTGGTATCGAGATCAGCTTTCCCATTTCACGCCAGGACATCGCCGACATGACCGGCACGACCTTGCACACGGTGAGCCGCCTGCTCACCGCCTGGGAACATCAGGGCTTCGTCAAAAGCACGCGCAAACGCGTCACTGTGGTCGATGCGCAGCGCCTGCTCGACCATGTCGGGTAATCACCGCTCCATCTCGTCGTCATCGAGCAGGATACGATTGGCGGCGCCATCGAGATCGTCATACTGTCCGCTCTTGAATGTCCAGAAGAATGCCCAGAGTGCCGCACCGCCCAGAAGCAGTGCCAGAGGTACGAGATAAACGAGGCTGCTCATGAGGGACCTCCACGCAATCTCAACGCATTCGCCACGACGACGATCGACGAGGCCGACATGGCAAGTGCCGCCAGCAAGGGCGTGACATAGCCGGCCATGGCGAAGGGTAGAGCCAGCACATTATACAGTATGGCGAGCGCGAAATTCTGTCCCACGAGCCGCCGTGCATCGCGGGCGATGCGGATGGCGAGCGGCACGGCGGTGAGCGCGCGATGCAGGAAGACGAAATCGGCGGCATTGCGGCCGATATCGGCAGCACTGGCCGGCGCCATCGAAACGTGAGCGCGCGCCAGCGCCGGAGCATCATTGAGGCCATCGCCCACCATGAGCGCCTTGCCGAGCCCCGCGACATACTCCGTCTTTTCCTTGGGCAACATGGCGCCCATAGCCTCTTCGATGCCGAGCCCGTCGGCGACGCGCCGTACGATCGGGCGCGCGTCGCCTGAGAGAATAAGGGGCGCGATACCCATGGCACGGAGCTCGCGCACCGCCTCCGATGCACGGGGCCTGAGGTCGTCCTCGAAGGTGACGCTGGCGATTGGCTTACCGTCCTCGGTAAGGACCGTCGCTTCCCCGTCATCGCCGCCCGCCCAGGCGCCTCGGCCGAGCCGGTAGAAATGTCCCTCGATCCTCGCCTCGAGGCCTGAGCCCGGAATTTCGACGAAGTCCGTCACGGTGCGGCGACTACCGTCGCCATGAAGTGCCAGTGCCCGGCAGAGCGGATGATTGGACTGCTGCGCCAGGGCGGCGGCAATTGCGAGCGCGCGCCTGTCGACCGCATCTTCATCGATGAGGCGCGGATGGCCGAGAGTGAGCGTGCCGGTCTTGTCGAAGGCGACCTGGTCGATCTCCGCCAAACGCTCCAGGGCGGCGCCGTCCTTGACCATGATGCCGCTCTCGAACAGGCGCCGGGCCGCCACCGCCTGGACGATCGGCACCGCCAGTCCGAGCGCGCAGGGGCAGGTGATGATGAGCACCGCGATGGCGACGCTGATCGAGCGGTGCCAGTCGCCGGTGGCGATGAGCCAGCCGATGAGGGTCAGCAGAGCCAAGGCATGCACGACCGGCGCATAGTAGCCAGCGGCCCGATCGGCGAGCCGGCGATAATGGCCGCGGCTGCTTTCAGCCGCCTCCATCAGCTGGGTCATCTCGGCGAGAAAGGAATTTGCGACGCTCGTTTGCGCCCTGAGCGTGAACGCCCCGGTGAGATTGAGCATGCCCGACCGGAGCTTGTCGCCCGCCGCCACCTTATGCGGCCGGGTCTCGCCGGTAGCGAGCGAGCAGTCGATATCGGATTGCCCGCCCTCGACGACGCCGTCGACCAGAATGCGCTCACCCGGCGTGACCTGCAGCAGCATGCCGGGCTCTATTGCCTGGGCCGGCAGGTAGTCACGACCGCCGTCGGCGCGGATAACGGTGGCGCCGCGCGGGGTGAGCTGCGCGAGGCCCTGCACCGCTGAACGCGCTTTTTCGCGCATCAGGTGATCGAGCGTCCGGCCGATCAGCAGAAAGAAGAGGAGCGAGGTGGCCGCGTCGAAATAGGCATGTGGGCCGCCGATGACCGTGTCGTAGAGGCTCAGACCGAAAGCGAGGACCACGCCGATGGATATGGGCACATCCATATTGGTGCGGCCCTTCCGCAGCGCCGACCACGCGGAAAAGAAGAAAATGCGGCCCGAGTAGAGCAGGGCCGGAAGCGCGAGCCCGGCGGAAATCCAATGGAAGGCTTGGCGCGTACCGGGCTCCGCGCCCGACCAGATCGACACCGACAGCAGCATGATGTTCATGGAGCAGAAGCCGGCGACGGCCATGGCGCGGATGAGCCGCGCCAATTGCGGATCACTGCGCTCCTCGGGCGCGAAGAGATGGGCGTCATAGCCCAGCTCGCGCAAGGTCTCGATGATCGGCGGCGCCTTCTCGCCCCGCCATTTGACGGCGACCCGCTTGCTCGACAGATTTACGCGCGCCGCCTCGACGCCATCGACGTGTTTGAAGGCGCCTTCGATGGCCCCGATGCAGTGGGCGCAGTGAATGCCTGGGACGGAAAGATCGCTTTGGCGCAGGCCTTCGCCCAGATCGCGGCTGGCGAGGGCGACCTCGTCGGTGGACGGTGGCGCCAGAAGCTCGGCGCCGGCCACCGCCGCCTGGCCGCAGCAGCTCATCTCATCGCCTTGTAGGCATGCCAGGTGGCATGGCCAAGCACGGGAAACACGATGATGAGACCGATGAGAGCCGTGGCCACGCTCAACAGGAACAACGCCAGCACGATGGCGCCCCAGGCGATCATCACGGGCAGGTTGCTCCAGACGAGCGAGATGCTTCTGCCCATGGCGGTGAAGGCATCGACATCCTCATCGAGCAGCATCGGGATGGAGAAGGTGCTGATGGCGAAGGAGAAGGCGGCGAAGATCCCGCCGATCACCGAGCCGACCAGCAGCATGGCCCAGCCGGTCCAGGTGGTGAACAGCATCGGGGTGATGTGATGGAGGCCCGGAAACGGGGTGAGCCCGAAGAACAGCGCATAGATCAGCACCGCGGCACGCATCCACAGGAGCATCAAACCGCACAGGATCGCGCCGGTGAACCAGATCTGACCGCCCGAGCGCGCCTTGACGAAAATCATCCGAAGAAGCGAGACGGGTTGCTTATTGGCGAGCGCGCGGCTTTTTTCATAAAGGCCGACGGCGAGGATCGGCCCCATCACCATGAAGCCGGCGAGCGCCGGGAAAAGAATGTAATCGTATCCGAGCGCGAAGAGTCCCCAGACGATAGCGAGCGACACCGCGAAGACGGCGAGACCATAGGCAAGGCTGGGCCCCGGATGATCGAGGAAGTCGCGCCATCCGGCCTTGAGCCAGCCGACAGCGGCGCTGGCCGGGAGGTTGCGGCGGTTGCGCTCGATATAGGGCCGCTCGCCGGTCTCATTCATGCTGCTCGAGGCGGTCATCCTGATCTCCCTTTCAGCAGGCGGCCTTCGCCACCTGATAGATGCCTTCACCCTTCTGATGCGGCACGCAATCGGGCTGCGACGTCACCGCCACATAAATGAGGTGCGCATTCGCGGCGACGAAGATGGCGACGCATAGCCCCGCCAGCGCGTAGGCGAGGAACCGCCAGGACAAGCGCCTCTCGCCGAGCGCGGTCATTGGAGCGGCCCCAGCCCGTCGACATAGAGCGCCAGGATCTTGATATCGACGGGCGAGAGCCTGGTGTCCCAATGCGGCATGTGACCTTGCCGGCCCGAATAGACGCTGGTGAAGACGGATTCCAGATCGCCGCCATAGATCCAGTATTTGTCGGTGAGGTTCGGCGCGCCCATATCCTGCTTGCCTTTGGCGTCATCGCCATGGCAGCTCACGCAATTGGCGGCGAAGACTTCCTTGCCGGCCTGGATCGCCGGCGCCGCCGCCGGATCATCACCGACGAGGCCGGAGAGGGAACGGACATAGGTGACGACATCACCGATCTGCGCCGGAGTCAGAACCCCGTCGCGGCCGAAAGCGGTCATCTGCGAGACGCGCGTGCCCTCGTTGGTCGAGTTGATACCGACGCGGATGGTTTCCGCGATCTTGTCCGGCCCCCCGCCCCACAGCCACGACTTGGCGGCAAGGTTGGGGAAGCCGGGTCCGCCGGTCGCTTTCACGCCATGGCAGGCGGCGCAATTATCCTCGAATAGTGTACGGCCAGCGAGCGTAACCCGGCCCATGAGCTCGGGATCGGACTTGATGGCGGCGAAATCCATCGTGGCGATTTTGTCGGTCCAGGGCGCCCGCTCCTGATGGGCCTCCGCGACCTGCCTCGCCACGATCTCGCGCTGGTCGATGCCCAGCAGTCCCTTGGTATAGGTCGTGCCAAGAGGCCAGGCCGGCATGAGGATCCAATAGCCGATGGCGAAAAGGGTCGTCGTGATGAGGAAAAACAGCACGACGCGCGGTACCGGCGTATTGAGCTCCTCGATGCCGTTCCATTCATGACCGGTCGTCGTGCGGCCGGTAATGGGATCACGCTTGCCTATGTCCACGGTTTGTCGTCCTTGTCGGAAATGCCGTTTTTGGGTTTGTCATCCTTGTCGAGAATGCTTTTCTTGGCGCGATCGAACTTAGGGCGATTGGCCGGCCAATAGGCATAGATCACCACGCCGGCCGCCAGCGCGATCAAATAGAAGAGCCCCCAACTCTTGGCGAAAGCGACGATCATGTCATGCATGATCACTCTCCCAGCGTGGTTTGCTCGATATTATGGGCAGCGTCGGTGAGCTTGCCCAGGATCTGCAGATAGGCAACGATCGCGTCCATTTCGGTGAGACGGCCGGCATTGCCGTCGAAGGCCCGGATATGCGTGGCCGGGCCATAGCGCTCCGCGACGCCCGCCGCGGCATCGCTGTCGGGCGCGGCCTGGCCGGCGGCGTCCTTCGCCGCATTCTCGATCATCGCATCTGTATAAGGCACGCCGACATCGCGCATCGCCCGCAGATGTCCCGGAAGATCGTCGACCTTCAGCTCGTCACGCAAGAGCCAGCGATAGGCCGGCATGACCGATTCCGGCACAACGTCGCGCGGATTGTAGAGATGCTTGACATGCCAGGCGTCGGAGTATTTCTCGCCGACTCGGGCGATGTCGGGGCCGGTGCGCTTGGAGCCCCACAGCATCGGATGATCATACTGCGATTCGACCGCCAGCGAATAAGGCCCGTAGCGCTCGACCTCATCGCGCAGAGTGCGGATCATCTGCGAATGACAGGCGTAGCAGCCTTCCCGGATATAGATGTTGCGCCCGGCCAGCTCGAGCGGCGTATAGACCCGCATGTCGGGCGCCGCTTCGACCGTGCTCTTGATGGTGAAGAGCGGAGCGATTTCGACCAGGCCGCCGATCGAGGCGACGATGATGATGGCAAAGACGAAGCGCATCGCGCTGCGTTCAAGTGTGCGGTGGAATTCGGCCATGAGCGTTACTCCCCGACCTGCAGGACGGGATCGCGGCCATGGCTCGGCCGGTCGAGCTCGCCGCCGCTCTCGGCCTGTTCACGCTTCGCGACGCGGATCGTCATCAGCACATTATATGTGCCGACGATCGCGCCCAGCAGGAACAGGAGGCCGCCAAAGGCGCGCGCTATATAATAGGGATGCATCGCGACGAGCGAGTCGATGAAGGAATAGGCGAGCGTGCCGTTTTCCGTGTAGGTCCGCCACATCAACCCCTGGATGATGCCGGAATTCCACATCGCAAAGACGTAGATGACGGTGCCGGCAAGCGCGAGCCAGAAGTGCACTTCCACGAGGCGGGCCGAATACATCGCCTCCCGTTTCCACATCCATGGCACCAATGCATAGATCGAGCCGAAAGTGATCATCGCCACCCAGCCGAGCGCGCCGGCATGTACATGGCCGACAGTCCAGTCGGTGTAATGCGACAGTGAATTGACCGCGCGGATGGCAAGGAACGAGCCCTCGAAGGTCGAGATGCCGTAGAAGACGGCGGCGACCATCATGAAGCGCAAGGTGGCGTCGTCGCGCACCTTGTGCCAGGCGCCGTTGAGGGTGGCGAGCGCGTTGCCGGCCGATGCCCAGGACGGCACCAGAAGCACGATCGAGAAGGTCATGCCGAGCGTCTGGACCCATTGCGGCAGCGCCGTGTAGTGCAGATGGTGCGAGCCCGCCCACATATACATGAAGGTGATGCCCCAGAAGCTGATGATCGAAAGCCGGTAGGAGAAGATCGGCCGGCCGGCGCGCTTCGGCAGGTAGTAATAGAGCATGCCGAGGAAGCCCGCGGTGAGGAAGAAGGCCACCGCATTATGCCCGTACCACCATTGCGTCATCGCATCCTGGACGCCGGAGAACAGCGAGTAGCTTTTGTACCCGCCGAACGACACCGGCACCGCCAGATTGTTGACGATGTGGAGGATCGCCACCACCAGGATGAAAGCCATGTAGTACCAGTTCGCAACATAGATATGCGGTTCCTTGCGGCGCGCCAGCGTGCGGATATAGATCAGGAAATAGACGACCCAGACGATGACCAGCCAGAGATCGGCATACCATTCGGGTTCGGCATATTCTTTCGACTGGGTGATGCCCATCATATAGCCGGTGGCGGCCACGAGGCAGAACAGATTGTAGCCGATGAGCACGAACCATGGGCTCAGCTGATCCGGCAGGCGCGCGCGAGACGTGCGCTGCAGCACATGGAAGGACGTGGCGATCAGCGCATTGCCGCCGAAGCCGAAAATGACGCCGCTGGTGTGGATCGGCCTGAGCCGGCCGAAGCTCGCCCAGCCGGCATCGAAGGTGAGATCGGGCCAGGCCAGGAGAGCCGCCACCCACACGCCGACGAGCATACCGGCAATGGCCCAGAGCATGGCGAGCACGATCCCGGCCTTGGTCGGATCATCATAATAATGCTCGAACTGCGCCGGATCGGGCTCGGGCGCGTCAAATTTGCGCAGGAGCGGAATACCGATGCCGACAGAGAAGGCGATGACCAGGAGGCCATGCAGTCCGAACGGCGTGCCGCGCCCCGCCACCGCCATGGCAAGGCCCAGAACCGTCATAAGGATGAGGAGGATAAACGCCAATTGGCGCTCGGCGCTGGTCAATCGCGCAATCATGATGCTGTTGCCCCCGTAGCCAAGATGATCATCATGTGATCCCCCCTTGCACCATCCCTAGACGAGAGCCCCTCAGCCCGTCTTTGATCTGGCGCAAATTCGAGCGCCGGCCCTGGTCAGGCTCCATTCAAGCACGAGTTGGCCGCCAGCGCAAAACCTCCATCCCCAGTTGCGCACTGGCATTTCACTGAACTTTCGACTTTTTGGATGCATTTGAAAGCTAGGCTGGGCTCTGGTCGGCTTAGGAGCATTCGCCCGTATTGCCTTGAGCCAAAACTCCGCCGATGATGCCTGAGGGTGGAGGTTCCACCTGTCACGACCGAGGGTCGCCGTGGAAAAGCCAGTCGAGCTTCCCCCCACTGAGCGCATGAAACCGCCGGGCCAGCCAGGCGCCGCGTCGCCCCCTCCCCCGGAGTCGCCGCGACGGCCACCGAAGAAGGCGCCGGCCTCCGGCTGGATCGCACCGTTCCTTGTCGCCCTGGTCTCGCTGGCGATCGCCGCGCTTTCGATCTGGTATCTCATTCATCCGGAACCCCTGATCATCCAGGGCGAAGTCGACGCCACCCGCATCGACATCGCGGCGCGTGTCGATGGACGGGTGAGCGAGGTACTGGCCGAGCGGGGCCGGAATGTCGACTCGGGCGCCGTTCTGGTGAAGATCGACAATCCCGAGACGCTCGCCAGGCACGAACAGGCCGTTGCGGCCAAAGCGGTCGCCGAGGCGCAGCTCGCCAATATCGCGGCGGGCACGCGGGCGGAGGTCATCGCGCAGCGCAAGGCGGCGCTCGAGCGGGCGCAGGCGGGCGTCATCCTCGCTCAGAAGACATTCGACCGGGTCAGTCAGCTCGTGACGCGCGGCAACGCCCCGCAATCCAGGCTCGATCAGGTGTCGGACGAGTTGCATGAGGGCCAACGCAGCGTCGACCAGGCCCAGTCCACCTATGATCAGGCCGTCAATGGCTATACGGCCGAAGAGCGCCAGATCGCCGTGGCCAATGTGGACAAGGCCGCGGCCGACATCGCCGCGGCGCAATCCATCATCGATCAGATGTCCGTCTACGCGCCCGTCGCCGCGCAGGTCTATCAGCGCAATATCGAACCGGGCGAATATGTCTCTCCCGGCGCCACCCTGGTGACGCTGATCGATCTCCGCGACCTCTGGATCCATTTCGACCTCCGGGAGGATCTCGTACGGGACATCAAGGTAGGCGACAGGTTCACGGTCCGCATTCCCGCGCTTGCCGACCGGGAGGTGCCGGTCGAGGTGAAGCTGATCGCCACCAAAGGCGAATATGCGAGCTGGCGTGCCACCCGTGCGACCGGCGATTTTGACCTGCGCACATTCGCCATTCGCGCCTATCCGGTCACACCGGTGCCGGAGCTCAGACCTGGCATGAGCGCCTATCTCGATTGGCGCGCGCGCCAATGAGGCGGCCGGCGAAACCCGGTTTCTGGCTCGTCGTACGGCGCGAATGCCGCTGGCTCTTCCATGATCGCGTCGCCCTCATCCTGATCTTCGGCGTGCCGCTCTTCGCCTTTCTGGTGCTGAGCGCGGTTTTCAGTCATCCGGTCATCCGCGAGCTGGGCACGGTGGTCGTCGATGCCGACCGTTCGGAGACCTCACGCGCCTTCATCGAGGAGGTGGCGGTCGCTCCCGGCCTCAAGATCGTCGAGCGCTCCACCGACCTGGCCGTGGCCGCGCGGGCGGTACGATCCGGGGAAGCCATAGCGGCGATCTATATACCGGCGAATTTCGAAAGGGATCTGAAGGCGCTACGCCGCCCGCAGGTCGTGGCTTTTCATAATCAGCAGTTCCTGACCGCTGCCGGCATCGCCTCACAGGGGCTGGGCGACTCCCTCGCCGCAGCGACGACCAATGCAGCACCTGGCCGCTTGATGGCGCCGATGGCTTCGCGCACCGGATCGCTCGTCGCCGAGACCATCGCGCTCGTCAACCCGCAGCGCAACTATGCTCAGTTCCTGCTGCGCGCTTTGCTGCCCATGGTCATCCATGTGGTGATCACCATCGCCGCTGGCTATGCGGTCGGACCGGAGTTTCGCCGCCGCAGCATGCGCAGCTGGCTCGCCTGCGCCGGCAACAACCCGATCATCGCACTGGCCGGCAAGTTGGCGCCGCTCTTCGCCATATTCGTCGTCATCATGCTCTCGGTGGCGTTGATCCTCGAGGGCTGGTTCCAGATCCCCTTCAAGGGAAATGTGGCGATGATGATCGCGGCGGGCATGTTGCTGATCGTCAGCTACCTGGCGCTCGGCGCCCTCCTGCAGCTCCTGGTCGGCGACCTCGCCACCGGACTGGGCCTCACCGGCCTTATCGTTTCGCCGGCCTTCGGTTATGCCGGCGTCGGATTTCCGACCCTCGGCATGAATGCCTTCGCGCAAGGATGGAGCACTTTCCTGCCCCTGCGCTGGTACATGGCCGTGCTGCTGGGCCAGGCGGCGCGCGGGCTGCCGCCTCATCAATCGGCCCATGCTTTCGCCATGCTGGCGGCGCTGGCGATCGGCTTTTACCTGCTGGCCCTGCTTCGATTGTGGGCGATCGCCAAACGGCCCACCCGGAAGAAGGAGGCGAGCCCGCCACAAGCGATCGCGGTGCCGCCGCGTGGCGTGGGCCAGGCCTTCACCACGGAATGGCGGCGCGTTCTTGCGACCCGCGGCGCCTTCGCCCTGCTCTTTCTCGCCCCCTTGATCTATGGCGCCTATTACCCGCAGCCTTACCTCTCTCAAATCCTGCGCAAGGTGCCCATCGTCGTCGTGGACAACGACCTGAGCGAGCTCAGCCGCGCTTTGGTGCAGACTCTCGATGCCAGCGGCGCTATCCGGGTGGCGGCTAATGTCGGTACATTGGCCGAGGCTCAAGACGTCATTCAACGCGGCGAGGCATTCGCCGCCGTCGGCATTCCGACCGGCACCGAACGCGATGTGCTTAAGGGCAACAAGGCGCATATCCCCGTCTATGCGGACGCCACCTATCTGTTCGTCTTCCGATCGACGGCCGGCGCCATCGCCGTTGCGATCAACGCGCTCTCCTCCGAAGTCGCCCTCGCCGGAGCGCGCAGCGACGGCAGCCTGGCCCGGGTGACACTTGCCTCGGGCAGTCCTGCCGACATCCTGCTCCAGCCGATCTTCAATCCGGTGGGCGGCTATGCGAGTTACATCGTGCCGGCGGCCTTCGTGCTGATCCTGCAGCAGACCTTGCTCATCGGCGCCTCCATGATGACCGTGGGCACGCCGCTTCGTGGCAGTGCCTTCGCCAATGTGCTCGGCCGCGGCATTGCGCATCTGATGCTCTATCTGCCCGTACTCGCCCTCTATCTCATCGTCTTGCCGCGTCTCTATGGCTTCTCCGCGCTCGGCAACCTGCCGCAGCTCGCCGTGCTGGCGTCTCTCTTCATCCTCGCCACCAGTTTCATGGGGCAGATGGCGGGCGCCTGGTTCAAATCTCCCGAGACACCAACCCTGATCTTCCTGGCCACCAGTCTGCCGCAGTTCTTCCTGGCCGGATTCTCCTGGCCGCGCGAGGCAATTCCGGACGCGGTCCTTGCCGCCGGCCGCATCTTTCCCGCCGATTCCGCGATCGACGGCCTGGTGCGCATCAATCAGCTTGGCGCGAATCTGTGGGAAGTGGCGCATGACTGGCGCGACCTTGCCATCCTGACCGCCGTCTATTTCATGCTGGCGACCATCTCGGCTTATTTTCTGAGGCGAGACCATGTCAAAGGGTAGCATCGGCAAGTTTGCCTTCGTCCTTCTGATCCTCGCGGGCGCCGTGGCCGGATATGCCCTGTGGCCGTCGGCGGAACCGGCGCCGGTCTTGGGCGTGGTCCGCGCCACTCAATTGCGTGTGGCGCCGGAGGTGGGCGGTCAACTGGCGACGATCAAGGTCCACAAGGGCGATCACGTCGCAGCGGGTGATATTGTGGCCGAACTATCGGCACTCGAACTGACGGCTTCGGTCGGGCAGGCTCGCGCCGCTCTCGCTGCCGCCCGTGCCGAGCGCGATCATGTCTATGCAGGAGTACGCGCCGAGGAGGTCGCCGTCTTGGCTGACGAGATCGCCAAGGCTCAGTCCAATCTGAGCTATTTCCAGAAAGAGCTCGATCGCTCTACCTATCTGGTCTCGCGCGATTTCGCTTCACAGCAAGCGCTTGACGAGACCAACAAGAATGTCGCGACGGCCCAGGCCGCCTTGGCCGAGGCACAGGCCGAGCACGCAGCGGCGGTGGCCGGCCCAACATCTGAGGAGCGTCAGATCGCCGATGCGCAGGTCCATGCCGCCGGGGCGACTCTCGCCATGCTCGAACGCCGGCTGGATAAAACCATTCTGCGGGCCCCAGCCGATGGGACCGTCAGCGTGATCGTCGGCGAGATCGGCGAGGCGGTGCGCGCCGGCGAACCGATATTGGCCATCGAGGCGGACGGCAAACCCTGGTTGTCCATCAATTTGCGCGAGGACGCATTGCGCGGTCTGACCATCGGCTCGGCTGTCAATGTCGAGCGGATGGGCAAGGAGGGCGTGACTCAGGCAGTGGTGAGCGAGCTCATGCCGCTGGGCCCCTTCGCGACGTGGCAGGCCGAACGCACGGTCGGCGACCATGATCGCAACACGCTGCGCCTGCGTCTCGATCTGCAGAGCGACTGGGGCGAATTTCAACCCGGCATGACGGTGCGCCTCATACGATAGCCGGTCGTAACTGCATGGCTCCGTCCACATAAAGCTCTGCGAACTGTCACAGTACTTTTACAATGGGCTGTTTGATAGCCCCATGGCTCTCGACGATCCCTCCCCATCCAAGAATGAAACATCGGCGCGACAGACCTGGATGTCGCTGCTCGCCGGCGCCAGGAAAGAGCGCCTCGACGCGCTTTTTCCACGCGACCGCCATCCCCGCTTCACTTACTTGCGCAAGCCCGAGACCGGCCTCGTGATGCTGCGCGGCCGCCAGGGTGGTACCGGAAGCCCCTTCAATGTCGGCGAAGCCACCTTAACCCGCTGCAGCATCCGCCTCGGCGACGGCACGGTTGGCCATGCTTTCGTGATGGGCCGCTCGCATGAGCATGCGGTGAGCGCCGCGGTCTGCGATGCTTTGCTGCAAGGGCCCGAGAATGCACATCTGACGGAAGCGGTGATCAACCCGCTGGCGCGCGAACGCGCCGAGCGTGAGCGCTGGATCGCACTCAAGAACGCGGCGACGAAAGTGGACTTCTTTACGATGGTGAGGGGCGATGTCGACTGAACTCTTGAGCGGTTTCCCCGATCAGGCCCGCGGCAGCGCGCAAGCTTTCCGTCAAATGCTCGACGCCATGGCGCAGCCCGGCCGCGTCCTGGCATTGACGCCGGACTTCGAGGCGCCGGCACCGCTTTTCGCCTCCACCGCCGCGATCTGCCTGACCTTGTGCGACTATGACACGCCGCTCTGGCTCGACGAGACGCTCAGGCAAGCCCCGGTCACGGATTATCTGCGCTTCCATACCGGCGCACGCATCGAGAGCGCGATGACACAGGCGAGCTTCCTCCTCTGCACACCCGCTTCAGCCGCCGAGGCGCTTGCTCATGCCGATCGCGGCAATGCCGAATATCCCGATGCCTCGGCGACACTCATCATTCAGCTCACCGACTTTGGCGGTGAGATGCTGACGCTCGAAGGACCGGGCATCAAGGATCGGCGCCATTTCACCACCTGCGGCCTCGATTCGCGTTTCTGGACGCTGATGGACGACAACCACCAGCTTTTTCCTCTGGGCGTCGACGTCTACTTCGCTGCGCCCCGGGAAATCGCGGCGCTGCCGCGTTCGACACATATAAAGAGAGAGGGTCAGGCCTGATGTATGTCGCGGTCAAAGGCGGAGAGAAGGCGATCGATGCGGCACATCGCCTGCTGGCGGAAGAGCGCCGGGGCGATCCCACTATTCCAGAAATCACGCCCGAGCAGATCGGCGCGCAGCTCACTCTTGCCGTCGACCGGGTGATGACCGAAGGCTCGCTCTATGACCGCGAGCTCGCAGGCGTTGCGATCAAACAGGCGCGCGGCGATCTCATCGAGGCTATCTTCCTTATCCGCGCGTCACGCACCACGTTGCCGCGCTTCGGCTATTCAGTCCCGATCGAGACCTCCAGCATGCGGATCCGCCGGCGCATCTCGGCCGCCTTCAAGGACATGCCGGGCGGCCAGATTCTAGGGCCGACCTTCGATTACACCCATCGCCTGCTCGAGCTCGAGGAGAGCGAGGTTGCCCCCGCGCCGGCCGAAATGGGTCCCGCCGATCTCGACCGCACCATGCCGCGCGTCCTCGACCTGATCGGCGCCGAAGGACTGATCGAGACCGCCTCCGCCGACACCGCCGAGCCAGGCGATCTCACCCGTGATCCCCTGGCCTTTCCGGCTGAGCGCGATCTGCGCCTGCAGAGCCTGGTGCGCGGCGATGAAGGCTTCCTGTTGGCACTCGGTTATTCGACCCAGCGCGGTTATGGCCGCTCTCATCCCTTCGCCGGCGAGATCCGCTATGGCGAGGTAAGCGTCAGCTTCACGCCCGAGGAGCTCGGCTTCGAGATCGAGATCGGCGCGATCGACATCACCGAATGCGAGATGATCAATCAGTTCAAGGGCTCAGGCAGCGTGCCGCCGCAATTTACCCGTGGCTATGGCTTGAGCTTCGGCCAATGCGAGCGCAAGGCCATGTCGATGGCGCTGGTCGACCGGGCGTTGCGCGCGCGCGAGCTCGACGAGGAGCAGACGGCACCTGCCCAGGATGAGGAGTTCGTCCTCTCGCATGCCGACAATGTACAGGCGACCGGCTTCGTCGAGCACCTTAAGCTGCCGCATTATGTGGATTTCCAGGCCGAGCTCGAATTGCTGAGGCGCCTGCGCCGCGAGGCACTTGGCCTTGATCTGGAGGCGGCGGAATGACCACCGGCTACAACTTCGCTTACCTCAACGAACAGACGAAGTGCATGATCCGCCGGGCGCTGCTGAAGGCGGTGGCCATTCCGGGCTATCAGGTGCCCTTCGCCAGCCGCGAAATGCCGATGCCCTATGGCTGGGGCACCGGCGGCGTCCAGGTGACGGCTTCGATCCTGACCCCCGATGACACGCTGAAAGTGATCGACCAGGGCGCCGACGACACCACCAATGCGGTCAGCATCCGCAAATTCTTCGTGCGCACCGCCGGCGTGGCGACGACCGAGGAGACCGATAAGGCCTCGATCATCCAGACGCGTCACCGCATTCCTGAGGCCAAGCTGCGCGAGGACCAGATCCTCGTCTATCAGGTGCCGATTCCCGAACCGTTGCGCTTCCTCGAGCCGCGCGAGACCGAGACGCGCAAGATGCATGCGCTCGAGGAGTACGGCATCATGCATGTGAAGCTCTACGAGGACATTGCGCGCCACGGCCATATCGCCACAGCCTATGCCTATCCGGCCAAGGTGAATGGGCGCTATGTCTTCGATCCCTCGCCGATCCCGAAATTCGACAATCCCAAGCTCGATGATTGCGCCGCTCTGCAGCTTTTCGGCGCCGGCCGCGAGAAGCGCATCTATGCGTTGCCGCCCTATACGCAGGTGAAGAGCCTCGATTTCGAGGACCATCCCTTCAGCGTGCAGAAATGGGAAGAGCCTTGCGCGCTGTGCGGCTCGACCGCCACCTATCTCGACGAGATCATTCTCGACGACAAAGGCAAGCGCATGTTCGTCTGCTCCGATACCGACCACTGCCGCAAGGCGCAGGAGACAGCGGCATGACCGGACCATTGCTCACCGCTGAAAATATCACCAAGCTCTATGACGGACGCGTCGCCTGCGACAGAGTGAGCTTCGAGCTGTGGCCGGGCGAGGTCCTGGCCATCGTCGGGGAATCGGGCTCCGGCAAGACGACCTTGCTCAAATGTCTCTCGATGCAGATCGCGCCTGCCGCCGGCCGCGTGCTCTATTCGTTGCGCGACGGACGCACGGAATCCCTGTCCGACCTCAGCGAGGCCGAGCGCCGCTTTTTGATGCGGACTGATTGGGGCTTCGTGCATCAGGATCCGCGCGAAGGCTTGCGCATGGGCGTCTCGGCCGGCGCCAATGTCGGCGAGCGCCTGATGGCGGTGGGCGAGCGCCATTATGGCCGCATCCGCTCCTCAGCACTCGACTGGCTCAACCGCGTCGAGATATCGGGTGATCGCATCGATGACAGCCCACGCAATTATTCGGGCGGCATGCGCCAGCGCCTGCAGATCGCCCGCAATCTGGTCACGGCGCCACGTCTCGTTTTCATGGACGAGCCGACGGGCGGCCTCGACGTCTCGGTCCAGGCCCGCCTGCTCGATCTCTTGCGCGGCCTCGTGCGCACTTTGGGCCTCTCGGTCATCATCGTGACGCATGACCTCGCGGTGGCGCGTCTTCTCTCCACCCGCATTCTCGTCATGCAGCAGGGCAGGGTCATCGAGACCGGCCTCACCGACCAGGTGCTCGAGGATCCGCAGGCGCCTTATACGCAGCTTCTCGTCTCTTCCGTCCTGCAGGTGTGATCCGATGCGCGCCGTTCTCAAGATAAAAAATCTCGCCAAACAGTTCCGCCTGCATCTGCAGGGCGGTGCGCGCATTCCCGTCTTCGACGATCTTAATCTCGAGCTTGCCGAAGGCGAAGCGCTTGCCGTGACCGGTCCCTCGGGCAAGGGCAAAAGCTCGCTGCTCAAGCTCATCTACGGCACCTACAAGGCGGGCCAGGGCGAAATCCTCGTCCGCCATGATGGAGCTTGGATCGATCTCGCTGATGCCGAGCCGCGCGAGGTGCTGCAGGCGCGCCGGCGCACCATCGGTTATGTCACCCAGTTCCTGCGCGTCATCCCGCGCGTGCCGGCGCTCGATATCGTAGCCGAGCCTTTGCTCGAGCGCGGCGTGGCACCCGATGAAGCGCGCGAACGCGCCGGCCATCTGCTCGGCCGGCTCAATATCCCCGAACGCCTGTGGAGCCTGTCGCCGATGACCTTCTCGGGCGGCGAGCAGCAGCGCGTGAATATTGCCCGCGGCTTCGCGGCCGCCTATCCGATCCTGCTGCTCGACGAGCCGACCGCCTCGCTCGACCAGGAGAACAAGGCGCGCGTCCTCGCCATGATCGACGAGGCCCGCGCCCAAGGCAGCGCCATCATCGGCATTTTCCATGACGCGGCCGACCGCAAGGCCGTCTGCACCCGCGAATTCGATCTCGGCCGCGCCGCCTAGCAATCCCCTCTCCGCCTGCTGGAGGGCTGTCCGGAGAAACTCGCGACATGCCAGAAAAGATTACGTAAGAATGGGATTCGAGACACGTCATCTCGAACGAGACTCAGAACTCAACTTCATTCCCCTTCTCCCGCTTGCGAGACCTTTGCAGAAGTGGGGCATCTGTGATTCTCTGGGGAGAGGAACAGGGGGTCGACGCATGCCGACACGCGTGACTGGTCAGTTTAGCCTGGCTGATGCTCTGGCGAAGCAGCCGAGCCGCTCGGGCGAGACACTTGATCGGGTGCAGAGCCTGATCGATTGGGGCCAGATCGACACCTTGCTCGCGCCGATGCGCGGCTCGCCCTATGGCGCGCCCGGCTACCCGCCACTGCTGATGCTGAAGGCTCTTTTGCTGCAGCAATGGTATTCGCTGTCGGATCCAGGCCTTGAGGAAGCGCTGATCGATAGATTGTCGTTCCGCCGCTTTGTCGGCTTGGCTTTGGGTGAAGACACGCCGGATCACTCGACGATCAGCCGGTTTCGCACGGAGCTGGCGACGAGGGGCCTGAGCGAGGCGGTGTTTGAAGTTGTGAACCTTCAGATTGATGCCAAGGGACTGCTGCTGCGCCAGGGCACGATCATCGATGCGACGCTGGTCGAAGCCCATGTGAAGCGGCCCGAGAAGCCGAAGGAAGACAAGACACCGGCGCCGGCACCCGCCAGCGATCAAGCCCCGCAGCAGGACAAGGCCGGGCCCAAAGGCGAACGGCCGGCAAGCAAACTCATCCTCAGCCCGACCGATCCTGAGGCGAGCTGGGCCAAGAAGGGCCACAAGCGCTACTTTGGCTACAAAGGCCATGTGGCGGTCGACCTGGGCTCGGGCATCATCCGTCGCTGTGTTCTCACCACCGCCTCGGTGGCTGATACGACTATGGGTGATGCGCTGATCATGGGCGATGAGCGGGCGCTCTACGCCGACAAGGGCTATGACACCAAGGCACGCCGCGCGGCCCTCAAGGCTGCCGGGGCCAATGATCGCATTGCTCACCGTCCCAACAGGCACCATCCGCTGAGCAAGCGCCAAGTTCAACGCAACAAGGGCATCTCGCGTCGTCGTAGCGCTGTCGAGCGGGTCTTCGCCATTGCCAAGCGTCTGATGGGATGGCGGCGGGTGCGCTACATCGGGCTTGTGAGGAACGCTGGTCACTTCGCGATGCTGTGTACCGCGATCAATCTCAAGCGCCTGGCGGTGCTCAGTGCATGACCCCGGCAACCAAAATACCTCATACGGGGCATCTCCCGCCGGGCATTGCAAGTTCCCACCGCCCAATCGGGCGCGCGAAAAAACTCCATTCCCCTCTCCAGCCGCAATCCGACCACTTCCGCAAAGGTCTCGCTTGCGGGAGAAGGTGCCCGATAGTGCGGATGAGGGTGTTGTTTCAGCTCGCTACACTCTTCAAAAGATCAAGATAACAAAGCCTCGACACTTCCCACGCTTGTGGTTGCAAAGAGGCTGAGAGAACACCCTCATTCGGCCTTCGGCCACCTTCTCCCGCAAGCGGGAGAAGGGGAAGCAGGTAAGGCCTTGCGTACTGCAATGAATTTCCCCCGGACATCCCTTCCCCCTCACCGTCCCGATGCTTCGCATCGGGCCCTCCCTCTCCCCGTCGGGGGCGAGGGTATAAGCGCAGCCGACATAAGATGTGTGATTCCGATAGCCGCGAAGCGAGCCAGGCGGGGGTTCGTTCAAGTCACCGAATAGCGATCGATGACCCACAGCCACGTGCCGTCGGGCTGTCTTCGGGCAACCTCGGCGGTGATGCTGCCATCGGGAAGATGCGTCGAAGTGAGCGCCAGATCGCCATTGATCACCGCCGGGCTCTGCTTTCCTTTGGCGAATTTCCGACCTTCGGCGGCAAAGGCGGCGAAGCGCGCTCGGATGGCGTCATGCCCGCGGATCGGCGGACCGGCGCCCGTGTCGATGACCGCGTCGGATGCAAAGAGCGCCATCATGCCCTCGATGTCACCGGCCCATTGCCGCTCGATCAGAAACCGCTCCAGATCCTGAGGATCCCGCGCCGGTTCATGAACTTTCGCATCCGCCATCGCAACTCCTCCCGGGCTCGTGATCAGCAGAACTCTACGTGAAACGAGTGTGCTTTTCCACAGGCCAGCCGCCTTAGTCCGACTGACACAAAGCCTTCAGATGACTGTCACACAACGTCGCTACGCGTTGTGAAACCATAAAGGGGATGACGTTGGACGCGATCCGTATCGAGCGATTGAGCAAAACGTTCAGCAGCGGCAAGCGCGGCCTGGACGACATTTCACTGAGCATCGGCCAAGGCGAGATGGTCGCGCTCATCGGCGCGTCCGGTTCCGGCAAGTCTACTCTCATCCGCCACATCGCCGGCCTCGTCACCGCCGACAAGGCTGACGGGTGCGGCATCTCCGTTCATAGCCGCCTTGTCCAGACACAAGGCCGCATGGCCGCCAATGTGCGCGATATCCGCCGCGAGATCGGTGTCATTTTCCAGCAGTTCAATCTCGTCGGCCGGATGTCGGTGCTCACCAATGTGCTGACCGGCGTTCTCGCCAAGATTCCGGCCTGGCGCGGCACCGTCGGCGCCTTCCCGCTCGCCGAACAGCAAGCCGCCATGGTGGCGTTGACGCGTGTCGGTATCGCCGAGACGGCGCGTCAGCGTGCTTCGACATTGTCGGGCGGCCAGCAGCAGCGCGCTGCCATCGCCCGCGCTCTGGTCCAGGGCGCGCGCGTCCTCCTGGCCGATGAACCCATCGCTTCCCTCGACCCCGCCTCGGCCCGCCGGGTCATGGAGACGCTCGAGACCATCAACCGCCAGGACGGCATCACCGTCGTCGTAGCGCTCCACCAGGTTGAATATGCCCGCCGCTTCTGCCCGCGCACCATCGCCATGCAGGCGGGCCAGGTCGTCTTCGACGGCCCGAGCACCCAACTTTCGAATGAACGCCTCCGCCAGATTTATGGATCGGCCAGTGAAGAGCTGATCCTTCCCGATGCGGGCGAAGTCCGCAGGCCTTCCTCCATGCTGGAAGGGCTCACGGCCGCCGCCGCCGCATAGTCGCGTCAAGAAAACATTACGTATCAGGAGAAGTCAGATGAGATGGATCGCAAGACCGCTTGCCACGATGGCGGCCGCCGCCTTCATGGCCACCGCCGCCTATGCGGAGACTACGGAGATCAATTTCGGCATCATATCGACCGAGTCGACGCAGAATCTGAAACAATATTGGACCCCGTTCCTCACCGACCTCGAGAAGCAGACCGGGGTCAAGATCAATCCATTCTTCGCCTCCGACTATGCCGGCATCATCGAAGGTATGCGCTTCGGCAAGGTGCAGGTGGCCTGGTACGGTAATAAATCCGCGATGGAGGCGGTCGACCGCGCCGATGGCGAGGTCTTCGCCCAGTCCGTCGATGTCGAGGGCAATCCCGGCTACTGGTCGCTCCTCGTCACCAATGTCGACAACACCAATATCAACACGCTCGACGACGTCTTGAAGTGCGACAAGAGCATGAGCTTCGGCAATGGCGATCCGAACTCGACCTCGGGCTTCCTCGTCCCGTCGGTGTTCGTCTTCGGCGCCCATAATGTCGATCCGAAGAATTGCTACAAGACCGTCACCAACGCCAACCATGAAACCAATCTCATGGCGGTGGTGAACAAGCAGGTCGACTTCGCCACCAACAACACCGAGAATATGCGCAACTTCGCCAAGTCGCATCCGGAAGAGTTGAAGAAGATCAAGGAAATCTGGCGCTCGCCGCTGATCCCGTCCGATCCCATCGTCTGGCGCAAGGATCTCGACCAGCCGACCAAGGACAAGCTGCTTTCCTTCTTCATGACCTATGGCCGCCAGGGTTCGGTCGATGAAGTGAAGACGGCGCGCGATAATCTCAAGAAGCTCAACTGGGCGCCTTTCAAACCCTCATCCGACGCGCAGCTCTATCCGATCCGCATTCTGGAAATCTCCAAGGCCATGAACAAGGTCAAGGCCGACGAGCAGCTGAGCCAGGCCGACAAGGACGCCAAGCTCAAGGAGCTCGAAGCCAAGAAGGCCGAATTCCAGAAGCTCATGGCGGAAGTCCCACAGACCTGATCCTCCCCCGGACTGGCGGGAGGGCACGTCCCTCCCGCACTTTTTTGGAAATTCGAACAGATCGAAATAGCGACTTCTGAATGTTCCGCAGATGGCGGGCGTCACGACGACACCCTCATCCGCCCTTCGAGCACCCTCTCCCGCAAGCGGGAGAATGGGAAATTTGAAAGTGTTTGATGCGACGATGACCACGACCGCGATCCATATTCCTCCTGTACCGGTGGCGCAGCGCTATGGGCGCCTGGCCTTCTGGTCGATCCTCGCTGTGCTGCTGGCCTGGAGCTTCTATCCGGCCGAGATCTATCGCGCGCCACTGCTCGTCACCGATGCCGGCAATATGGCGCGCTATGCCTCAGGCTTTCTGTCGCCCAACTTCGCCGACTGGAAACTTTATGTCAGCGAGATGCTGATCACCGTCCATATCGCCGTCTGGGGCACATTTCTCGCCGTGCTCTTCGGCATTCCCTTCGCCCTCCTTTCCTCCAACAATGTGGCGCCGGTCTGGATCGTTCAGCCGGTGCGCCGGCTGATGGATGCCTGCCGTGCCATCAACGAGCTCGTCTTCGCCGTGCTCTTCGTCGTTGCCGTGGGCTTAGGCCCCTTCGCCGGCGTGATGGCCGTCTTCGTCCACAATCTCGGCATCGTCTCGAAGCTGTTCTCGGAAGCGGTTGAAGCCTCCGATCCGCGCCCGGTCGAGGGCATCCGCGCCACCGGCGCCACCAGGCTTCAGGAAGTCATCTACGGCATCATCCCGCAAGTGATGCCGCTATGGCTGAGCTACGGCCTCTATCGCTTCGAATCCAATGTACGCGGCGCCACCGTGCTCGGCATTGTCGGCGCCGGCGGCATCGGCCAGCTCCTTTTCGAGAATATCCGCGGCTTTTATTATGGCGAGACCGCCGCGATCATGATCGTTGTCGTGATCACCGTCGCCATCATCGACATGATCTCGCAGCGCCTGCGCAAGGTGCTGATATGACCGCCCGCTACGCTCTTTACTACGCTCCATGCCCGGACACGCTGTTCCATGCCCTGGGAGCGAACTGGCTCGGCCGCGACGCCTGGACGGGAGCCGCGCCAGGACAGCCGGCGATCGCAAACATCGCGGGCCTCACCACCGAGCCACGCCGCTATGGTTTCCATGCCACGCTGAAGGCGCCGTTCGAGCTTGCCCCCGGCAAGAGCCGCGACGATCTCACCGCCTTCGCCAAGGAATTCGCCCGCCGCCAGGCGCCGGTGATGTTGCCGAAGCTCAGGCTGGCCGCGCTCGACGGCTTCCTTGCTTTGGTGCCCGACAGCGAGACCGAACATCTGCATGAGCTCGCCGCCTGCTGCGTCATGGATTTCGACGGCTTTCGAGGCACTCTCCTCCCCGATGAAATTCAACGCCGCCATCGCTCAGGTCTCAGCCATCGCCAGGGCCGCCTCCTGCTCAATTGGGGCTACCCCCATGTGCTGGATCAGTTCCGTTTCCATATGACCCTCAGTAATAAGCTGACGCCCGCCGACATGGCGAGCCTGAAAAAAGGAGCCGAGCAGCATTTCGCGCCCGTCATCGGCGTGCCGGTCAGGCTCGATGCGATCACCATCTTTTGCGAGGCCGAGAAGGCAGCAGTCTTTCGGGCCGAGGAGCGTTTCGCCCTCACCGGCAAGGCGGAGACGATCTGGCCGGAACTGTGGAAACTGGGTGTGAGATGACGAAGGAAAGGATCTTCAACAACGCGAAGATCGTGACGGCGGATGAGACTATCGAGGGCTCGGTCCTCGTCCGGGACGGCCAAATTGCGGATATCAGTGCGACGCCGACGGCCAAAGCCGATGTCGATCTCGAGGGTGCCTATCTGCTGCCTGGCCTGGTCGAGCTGCATACCGATCATCTCGAAAGCCACTATCGTCCACGCCCCGGCGTGAGCTGGCCCGCTATCGGCGCTCTTCTCGCCCATGACGCGCAGATCGCCGCCGCCGGCATCACCACCGTCTTTGACGCCTTGCGTGCCGGCACATTCGATTCGGAAGCGGGCGGTCTGCGCCGCGCCAATGATCAGCTCTCCAACGCGATCAGCGAGGCGCGCGCCGCTAGTATCCTGCGCGCCGACCATCGCGTGCATCTGCGCTGCGAGCTTCCCTGCCCCGATACATTCGACACGGTCGAGGAACTGGTCGAGCGAGGCCTGGTCGAGCTGCTCTCCGTCATGGACCACACGCCGGGTGAGCGGCAATTCGTCAGCATCGACAAGTTCCGCGAATATTATCTGGGCAAGGGCATCATGAGCCCCGAGCGGCTCGAGATTTTCATCGGCGAACGGCGCGAGCTCAACCAGCTTCATTCCGAGCGCAACCGCCGCGCCATAGTCAATCTTGCGGCGTCCAGGGGATTGAAGCTTGCCAGCCATGACGATGCGACCGAAACGCATGTCGCCGAGGCGATTGCCGATGGCGTGTCGATCGCCGAGTTCCCGACCACCGAAAACGCCGCCCGCGCCGCGCATGAAAGCGGTTTGGCCGTGCTGATGGGCGCCCCCAATCTGGTGCGCGGCGGCTCGCATTCGGGCAACATCCCGACCGCCGATGTGGCCAAAGCGGGCTGCCTCGATCTCATGTCTTCGGACTATGTGCCGGCGAGCCTGCTGCACGCGGCCTTCGCTCTGCCGGACAATGCGCCGGGCATCAGCCTGCCGGAAGCGGTGAATGTCGTTTCGCGCAACCCGGCCCGCGTGATGGGTCTCGACGACCGTGGCGAGATCGCCGCGGGCAAGCGCGCCGATCTGATCGAGGTGCGGCTCGTCGACAAGCACCCGGTGGTGCGCTCGGTCTGGCGCGCCGGCGAGCGTGTTCTCTGAGCGCCATGGCAAACGCGGGAAGACTGGTTCTGGTCATCGGCCCCTCGGGCGCCGGCAAGGACAGCCTGTTGCGCGAAGCGGCGCGAAGCCTCGCCGCCGACCGTCATATCGTCTTTCCGCGCCGCGTCATCACGCGGCCGAGCCACGACGAAACGGAAGCGCATGACAGCCTGACCGTCGATGAGTTCCTGGCCGCCGAGGCGCAGGGCCGCTTCGCTCTGTCCTGGCAGGCGCATGGCCTCAATTACGGCATTCCGGTTTCCCTCGTCGACGAACTCAAAGCGGGCCGCACCGCCGCAGTCAATGTCTCGCGCGCCGTCATCACCGAGGCAGCCGGGAAATTCTCCAATGTCGCCGTCCTGAATGTCACGGCGCCAGCCGACGTGATCGCGGCCAGGCTGGCGCGACGCGGCCGCGAGGCGCCGGCAGACATCGCCGCGCGCATCGCCCGCGACGCGCCGCGATACGACACGCAGATCGAGACCATCACCATCGTCAATGACAGCACGCTCGAAGCCGCCACTTGCGGCTTCACTTTGGCGCTTCTGCATTTCTCCAGGGACTCCTATGCCGACGTTGTCTGCCCAGCCCTTTCTGCATGAAGGTGCTATCGTCACCGGCTCGACGCTCGGCCGCTTTGTCGAGATCGGCGCCGGCGCCCGTATCATCGAGAGCGTCTTCGGCGATTACAGCTACACCGACCGCTATGCCGACATCGCCTATTCGACGCTCGGCAAATTCGCCAATGTCGCGGCTTTCGTGCGCCTCAATCCAAGCGAGCATCCCTATCAGCGTGCTTCCCTGCATCACTTCATGTACCGCTCGGAATATTACTGGCCGCAGGAGCAGAGCGAGCAGGCGCTGTTCGACTGGCGACGCTCGCGCCCGGTGACGCTCGGCCACGACACCTGGATCGGCCATGGCTCGGTGATCATGAAGGGCGTGACCATCGGCCATGGCGCCATCGTCGGCTCAGCTTCGGTCGTCACCAAGAACGTGCCGCCCTATGCCATCGTTGCCGGCTCGCCGGCCCGGTTCATCAAATGGCGCCACCCGCAAGAGATCGCCGACCGTTTTCAGGAACTCGCCTGGTGGGATTGGGACCACGAAACCTTGCGCCAGGCGCTGCCCGATTTCCGCGCGCTGTCGGCGGAACCCTTTCTCGAGAAATATGAAACGTCCGATGCACAACCTTTGCGGGCGGGCGTAGGCTCTCTTTGAAAAGCAGCGAATACAGGCTCAGAACAACAGCGGAAAAACAGCCGAATTTACAGAGGAATTGCAGGGATTAGCAGGGATTTGCAGGCAATTTTCTCCTCTCCAGACCCTGGATGGCCCTGGCCACGGTGGCCGCCGTTACCATTACCGTCCCGATGCACGGAGATGCAACGTCGGACGCGCCGCCCGGCCCTTGACGCTCGGAAGGCCCCGATTATAGTGCCTTCCGGCATCTCAGATTAAAGTCCAACATTGCGGAAAAGAGCGATGGGCCTGCTCGCCGACAAGATCTGCCTCGTCAGCGGGGCCGGCCAGGGGCTCGGCCGCTCCATCGCGCGCGAGATGGCAAAGGAAGGCGCCGTCGCCATCCTGCTCGAGCGCAATCCCCAAACTCTCAAGGCCGTCGCCCAGGAGATCGAAGCGGAGGGCGGCAGAGCCGAGGCACATGCGCTCGACGTCACCGACTATGAGCGCTACGCCGAGATCGTCGCCGATGTCGTGGCGAGGCATGGCCGCATCGACGTCCTCGTCAATAACGCCGCGATCAACCCGCCGACCCGCACCATTCTCAATGACACGCTGGAGGAATGGCGGCGCACCATCACCATCAATCTCGAAGCCGTCTATATGGGCAGCAAGCTGGTGGCGCCGCATATGGTGAGGCAGCAGGACGGCCGCATCATCCATATCGCCTCGATACAGGGCTTTGCCTCGAGCGGCGACTGCGGCGCCTATAATGCCGCCAAGGGCGGAATCATCGCTTATACGAAATCGATGGCGGTCGAGCTCGGCCGTTATAATATCCTCGTCAATTCGGTGGCACCGGGCTTCATGGTGACGCCGATGTCGGTCGTCAATGGCGTCGACGAGACGACGACGCCGGATTACATCGAATGGTACATCACCCGCCGCAAGATTCCCTTGGGCCGCAGCGGTCAGCCGGAAGATGTCTCGGGCACGGTCGTGTTCCTCGCCTCCGACTATTGCCGCTACATGACCGGCCAACTTCTGGTGGTCGATGGCGGGTTGATGAGCACGTTCTGATCAAAGCATAAATAAAATGAGGAAAAGGGAAGGGAATCACATGAGCAATCCAAGGTTACCCAACATCTCTCGTCGCGACCTCCTAAGGACGTCGGCCGTCCTTGGCGGGGCCGCATTTGGGGGACTCCTGCCCTCATTCGCGCGCGCGCAGGAAAAGACGCTCGATATGTGGTGGTGGGGCGAGCAGGAATTGCCCGGCCTGCAGAAATTCGTCGACAGCTCGATCGCCGCCTACAAGGAGGCGACGGTGAAATCGATGCTGCAGGACACCGCGGTGGTCATCTCGCAGTTCCAGACCGCGGCAGCGGCCGGCAAGGCACCGGACATCCAGTATCTGTGGAACGGCGTCTATCACATGGAAAGCGTGTGGCTGGGCTACCTCAAAGGCCTCAAGGGCCTCGTCAAGGAGGAGGTGCTGACCGCCTCCAACCCGACCGCGCTCAGCCGCTTCGGCGGCGATATCTACCGGGTCGGCTGGTACCCGCTGCCGATGTTCTGGTGCTACAACAAGACGCTCTTCGAGAAGGCCGGACTTGATCCGGAAGCGCCGCCCGCCACCTGGGACGCCTTGCTCGCCGCCTGCGAGAAGCTCAAGACCGCCGGCATCGAGCCTTTGGGTGGCGGCATCCAGGACGGCTATTGGAGCGAGTGGTACATCACCCATTCCCTGCCGCAGAATCTCGACTCGTTCGGCGAGGCGGTCGAGCTCTTCATCGGCGACAAGGACTTCCGCGATCCCAAATACCACGAGCATTGGACGAAGCTCGCGGAGTTGAAGACACGCGGCTATCTCAACAAAGACATGTCGTCGCTCGAACTCTATCCGGGCATCGATCTGGTGGTCGCCGGCAAACTCGCCATCGGCCAGACCATCGGCACCAGGCTGCCGGCCGACAGCAAGGCGACCGGCGGCAAGATCGGCTACATGACCATGCCGGTCTTCGGCAAGGGCAAGCTCGCCGGCATTCCCGTGGTCGATGTCCAGGGGCTCGGCATTTCCACCAATGCCGAAGATCCGCAAGCTGCCGCTGCCTTCCTTGAATTTCTGAACTCGCCCGAACGGCTGAAAGCCTTCTGGGACGCAACCGGCTGGCTGCCCTCCAACACGACATTCGATGCGAGCGTCATCGCCGATCCCTCGGTGCGCGGCCTGTGGGAGAATTGGGGCCTCAAGCCCAATATTTCCAACGTGACAAATCTGGTGCCGGGCCAGTTCTATGAGCGCGCCGCCATCCCCACCGGCCAGCAGATCGTCCAGGGCTCGATGAGCGGCGAACAGGCGGGCGAGCTCGCCTCGAACACGGCCAAGGAATGGCGCGAATTCAACCCGGACATGGTCGAGAACTACCGCAAGTGGGCGCTCGATCTGTCGGCGCCAATCTGAGCGACTGATGACCGCGCAACACCTTCCCCTTCTCCCGCAAGCAAGCGGGAGAAGGGGAAAGATCTTTATGACCGCATCGCAAAGCCAGAAACTCAAACCCTATCTCTATGTGCTGCCGCTGGTTCTCCTCCTGGCTTTCGTCTTCGGCTACCCGCTCGTCCGCATCTTCGAATTCAGCTTCAAGCTGGTGCGCGGCGTCGACGGCCCCTGGATCGGCCTGCGCAATTACGAGCTGATCCTCAGCCAGTCGCTGTTCTGGGAATCGGTGCTGCACAATATCCAGCTGCTGCTGGCAATCCCGGCCATGGTGGTGATCTCGCTCCTCATCTCCATCCTGCTCTACGAGCGCATCACCGGCTGGAAGCTCTATCGCATCATCGTCTTCGTGCCCTTCGTGCTGGCGATCCCCATCATCGCGGTGGTGATGAAGCGCATGTTCCAGTTCTCCGGCCCCGTCAACGAAGTGCTGCGCTGGCTGAGCCTCGATTTCATGGCGCTCGACTGGATCGGGTCCTCCGATGTGGCGCTGTGGACGGTGATGATCCTGATCGTCTGGCGCGAATCGGCGCTCGGCATCATCCTCTTTCTCGCCCGCCTTCTGAGCCTCGATGAATCGGTTCTGGAAGCCGCGCGCCTCGACGGCGCCAATTGGTGGCAGCGTGTCTGGCACATCATCCTGCCGCAGATGCGCGGCGTCATTCAGTTCTTTGTCGTGGTGAGTGTCATCACCATCCTGGCCGCCGTCTTCTCCTATGTCTATGTGATGGGCGGCGGACGCGGCGGGCCCGGCACCGCCACCATGGTGATCGAATTCTACATCTTCAACGCGCTGATCCGCGCCAGCCTGCCGGGCATTGCGTCCGCCGCTTCTGTGCTGCTGTTCCTGGTGTCGGTGCTGCTCATCTTCCCGATGTTCCGCGCCCGCCGGCGCGTCAGGGAAGAGGAGGCATAGTGCCTGTGACCGCTACCAAAACACATAGTCGCCGCTGGCGTTCAACCGTCTCGCTGAGCGATGCGCTCAAGCAGGGCGTCCTGCTGATTGCATCCTTCATCGCCCTGGTGCCGACCTTCTACATGATCATGACGGCGCTCAAGAGCGAGGAGGAATATGCCATCGACAAGCTGGGCCTGCCCGATGCGCCCGTGTTCGAGAACTTCCGCGCCGTGCTCGTCGACAGCCCTTTCCTCGCCTGGATGGTCAACAGCTTCATCCTGGTGGCGGGCTCGGTCGCGCTCAGCATCGTGGTCTCCTGTCTCGCCGCCTATGCCATCGCCCGCATGGAGTTCAAAGGCCGCGACACGCTGCTGGCCCTCAGCACATCACTGATGGCGGTGCCGCCGGTCGTCATGATCGTCCCGCTCTTCGTGCTCTATACCCAGCTCGACCTGATCAGCACCTATCAGGGCGCCATTCTGATCTATGCGGGGCTCATCACGCCCTTCTCGGTCTATCTCCTGACCACTTTCTTCCGCACCGTACCGAACGAACTGTTCGAATCGGCCCGTATCGACGGCGCCGGCGATTTCCTCATCCTGTGGCAGATCGTGCTGCCGCTGTCGCTGCCCGCTCTGTTGACATTGGTTGTGGTGAACTCGCTCTATGTCTGGAACGATCTGCTGATCGCCATCATCTTCCTGCAGGAAGATTCCAAGCGCACATTGATGGCCGGCATCAGCGTCTTCCAGGGGCGCTACAATAATCAGGTACCCTTGACCATGGCCGGCATGGTGATCGCCAGCGCGCCGATGTTCATTCTCTATGTCGTCTTCCAGAAGCACTTCATCCGCGGCCTCATGGCGGGCGCGATCAAATGACGGCGCCGCTTTTGCTGGAAAGCAGTGACCTCGCGGTCACGATCACCGCTGAGGTCGGCGGCACCATCACCCAGATCGCCGTCAAGCGCAGCGGACTCAAGGTGCTGGGCTCGGTGCCGTGGCCGGTGACCAATGCGCCGATCGCCAGCGCCGCCGCCCGTAGTGAGCCGGAATGGCTGACCCGCTATAGCGGTGGCTGGCCCCTGCTCTTCCCCAATGGCGGCGATGCGTGCGCGTTCGACGGTGTATTCCACGGCTTCCATGGCGAAGGCTCGATCTCGCCTTGGGATGTGGTTTCGCACTCCATCGACCGGCTGGTCCTTGCGAGACGCTTCGCTACTGTCCCCGTCGAGATGCGACGCGAGATGCAGGTGGAAGGCGATCTCCTGATCATAAGCGAGAGGCTGCGCATGACGGGCGAGCACCCGGTCCAGGTCATGTGGGGGCATCATCCGACCTTGGGCTCGGATCTTCTCGCGGCGCCGATCGAGATCACCTGCGGCGCCCGCACTGTGATGGTCGACAGGGAGTATGATCCCCTCGCCAATCCGCTGCGGCCGGGTGCCAAGGGGGCCTGGCCGATGATCGCCGGCAAGAAGGGCTCATACAATTTGAGCCAGCCGCAAGAGCCGATGGCCAGCCTCGCTTACCTTCAGGATTTCAAGCAAGGTTGGATCGCGGTGCGCCGTCTCGACGATCGGATCGCGGTCGCTTTGTCCTGGGACAAGAGCCGCTTTCCCTGCGCCTGGCTGTGGTGTGAACTCGCCGGCAATCCGGACGCGCCCTGGCGGAACCAGACGCGGCTCATCGGCATTGAACCCAACACGACCTGGCCGGCCTGGGGCCTCGCCAAGGCAAAACAGGCGGGTGGCACCCTGCTCCGCCTACTGCCGGGAGACGAGCTTGACACCACGCTGCGCTTCCAGGCTTTTACCCCGGCGGGTCCGGTCACCGGCATCGACAGCGCAGGCCGGGCGTTGGCAGGCCACAACCCAGGCTAAACTCCCGCCACACATCCGCCTTGCCCTGAAAATAGAGCATCCGGCCCGTTCCTTCGCTTCTTGATCAGGAGACATTGTGCCCAAATCCCGTGCCCTCATTTTCGCGAACCGGCGGGCGCGCCGGGGCGGTGAGTCGCTGAGGGCGGCCATCGAGCTACTCGATGATGCCAGGATCGAGACGATCGAGCGCGACGTCTCGCGCAGCTTGAGCGATGCCATCCGCGCCGAGGCCAAGGATGTCGACATGGTGATCCTGGGCGGCGGCGACGGCACGCTCAACAGCGCGGCCGCAGCGCTCTATGAGACGAAACTGCCTTTCGGCGTGCTGCCGCTCGGCACAGCCAATGATTTCGCCCGCACCATCGGCGTGCCGCGCGACCTGGCGCGCGCCGCACAGATTATCATCGACGGCCATCGCCGCCCTGTCGATCTCGGCGAGGTCAATGGCCATTATTTCTTCAATGTCGCGAGCATCGGCTTTTCCGCCGCCCTGGCGCGCGAGCTGACCGCCGAGGCGAAGAAGCGCTGGGGAACGCTGGGTTATGCGTTCGCCGCCCTGAATCTCCTGCGCCAGAGCAGCCCCTTCACCGTCGAGATCGACCATGACGGGACGGTCGAGCGGGTCAAGACGGTGCAGATCAGCGTCGGCAATGGCCGCTTCTATGGTGGCGGCATGACCGTCGAGAAGGACGCCGCTCCCGATGACGGCCGCCTCGATGTCTACAGCCTCGAGATCGATCACTGGTGGGAAATGCTGGCGTTGGCCCCGTCGCTGCGCCGCGGCACGCAAGGACATTGGCGTAAGGTAAGAGTCTTCTCGGCGACGGATCTCGTGGTCCGCACCAGGAGACCGCATGACATCAATGCCGATGGCGAGATCGTGGGCAAGACGCCGGCGACTTTCCGCATCAAGAGCAAGGCTGTGACGGTATTCGCCCCGCCCCGCGCGTGAGCTTCATACGCAACCAGACTGAACTAAACGTGATCCGAGGCCACGCCCGGCCGGTATCCATATTTTAATCATATTCGCCGCTAATGGATTAAGAATGGCGAAGAGGAATTGGCTCATGCTCAGGTCGTGGAGGACCGGCGTGCTCGTCACGGCGGCGACGCTGACCGTCACCTCTGGCCTGACACTATATATGTATGGCGACAAAGCCGGCAGCTTCCTGGCAGCGCTCTGGAAGCAATCTTACACCAACGTGCTCGATCTCGCGCGCAGCCAGCCGGAAGTCGTGTCGAGCGTCGAGGACTATATCAAGCTGAGGGTGTCGCCCACACGCATCGAGACGGGCCGGCAGAAATCCGCCGAATGGAAGACCACCATCACCACGATCGTGGATAAATACGGGATTCCGGCCGAGACCCTGGTCGCCATCTGGGGCATCGAATCCAATTTCGGCAGGAACATGGGCGACTACAAAGTGCTGGGCTCGCTCGCCGCACTCGCCGATGGCGGCCATCGCACGGATTATTTCCGCGCTGAGCTTTCGGCGGCCAAGGAGATCATCCGGGCCGGCCATGCCGACGAATCACAGATGACCGGATCCTGGGCGGGCGCCATGGGCCAGACGCAATTCATGCCGTCGAACTACCTTACCTATGCCGTCGACCAGGATGGCGACGGGCGCAAGGACATCTGGAATTCGGTGCCGGATTCGCTCGCGTCCACCGCCAATTTCCTGAAGGAGAAGGGCTGGCGGAAAGGCGGCGACTGGGGTTACGAGGTGAAGCTCCCCAAGGGTTTCGATTTCGGCAAGGTGTGGAAGAAAAACGCCAGCATGGCCCTGCGCGACTGGAGCAAGCTCGGGATCACCCGCGTCAATAGCAAGCCTTTGCCGTCGACGAACGAGACGGCACGCTTCTATCAGCCCTCCGGCGGCAATGGTCCGGTCTTCCTGGTGCTCAGGAATTTCGAGGTGATCAAGCGTTACAACAATGCCGATTCCTATGCGCTCGCCGTCGCGCATCTGGCGGATCGCATCGGTGGCGGAGACGTATTCGTGCAGGCCTGGCCCGCCGACATGGTGCCCTTGTCGCGCACCGAGCGCCGCGAACTCGAGGAACTGATGGCGGCGAAAGGCTTCACGCCTGACACATCCGACAGCATCCTCACCCCGGCCGGACGTCTCGCCATCATCAGGTTCCAGAAGAGGGAAGGCCTGCTCGCCGACGGCCATCCCTCACGCGCGCTGCTCCAACGTTTGCGCAGCTCGAGCCAGGTCTCGTCCAGCAAGACGGGAAAGGCGGGGTCTTAGATACCGCGCAACTGGGGTCGCTTGTCCACAAATACGGAACCAAGTACAGTATTCCAAACACAGACGGTTGTTCAGGAAAAGTGGCTCCCGGCTCCTGATTGACCTGAGGCGGTCGTGATCCAGGCGGAGATTCGAGCCTTGAAAACTCCACGCGAGGCGGAAAGCGGCACCGGCTCGGACGAAAATTCGGGCTCGCGCAGCGTGCGCCGCGCGCTGGATATACTCGAGCTCGTGCTCAAGCACAACCAGCCTGTGACCGTAGCACAGATCATTGCAGAGCTGGCGATCCCAAAGTCTACCGCCTATGAGCTCGTCCGCACTCTGTCGGACGGCGACTACCTGGAGCCCGCCGGAAAAGGCTCCGGGCTCTTCCTCGGCCGGCGCCTCTATGAACTCGGCACGGCCTATCGGAGCCATGTCGATCTTCTGCGCGACGGCAGCCGGATCGCCGAGGAGTTGCGCAACGAGACAGGTGAGACGGTGCAGCTCTCGGTGCTCGAAAACGACCTGATGATGGTGCTGTTCAAGGAGGAAGGCATCAGGCCGCTGCGCATCATCAGCACCATCGGCTCCCGCGTGCCGGTCAATTGGGCGGCGGCAGGCCGCCTGCTCGTCTCCGACATGGATGACGAAGCGCTGACCAGGCTCCTCGTCGCGACGATCCGTCAGTCGCCTACCGGCCGGGCCGTTCTCGATGTGCAGAAGCTCATCACCCAGATCCGCAAATTCCGCCGCCAGGGTTATGCGACGGAGCTCAACGAGACCAACGAGCATGCGGGCTGCGTCGCAGCCCCTGTGATCGACGGTTCGGGCCGCTGTGTCGCGGCATTGAGTATCGTCGCCCCCGAGCAGCGCCTCGCCAGACCCAATCGCGACCAGTTGATCGCCGCCGTCATCGCCGCGGCGCAGAAGCTGTCGCGGCGCCTCGGCTAGATTTCATTCGACGCGATCCGCTCCGCCAAGATCATTACCCCTGTCCTCAGCATACAGACAAAATTCGTTAGTTGAGCGGCGCGTCATTGCTCTCTATCCTGCGGCCATGAAAGCAGCCTATTACGACCGGCAAGGCCCGGCACACGATGTGATTCAACTGGGCGATCTGCCCGACCCGGAGCCCGGCCCCGGCGAGGTGCGCGTGCGTGTGCATGTCTCGGGACTCAACCCTTCCGATACAAAGACGCGCGGCGCCTTCGGCGGCAGACCCATGGGGTTTCCGCGTATCGTGCCGCACCAGGACGGAGCCGGTGTCATCGACCGGGTTGGTCCCGGCGTGCCGGAAGCGAGACTGGGCGAACGCGTCTGGGTCTATGAGGCGCAGTTCGGCCGCGCCTTTGGCACGGCGGCGCAGTTCACTGTCGTCCCGGCGGCCAAGGCGGTGGTGTTGCCGAGCAACGTCTCGTTCGAGACGGGCGCCTGCCTGGGCGTGCCGGCCTTGACCGCGCATCGCTGCCTCTTGGCCGATGGTGATCTCAGAGGCCGATGGGTGCTGGTGCAGGGCGGCGCTGGAGCAGTGGGCACGGCCGCTATACTGCTTGCCAAATGGGCGGGCGCCTTCGTGGCGACGACGGTGAGCCGGAGCGAGCAGGAAAAGGTCGCGCGCGAGGCCGGCGCCGATCTCGTCATCAACCGGCAGACGGAAGATGTCGCGGTCCGGGTCAAGGAAGCGACCCTTGGCAAGGGCGTCGACCGTATCGTGGAAGTGAATCTGAAGGCCAATCTCGCCATCGATATGGCCTGCCTGGCGCTCGACGGCACGGTGAGCGCCTATGCGACCGATGATCCGGCCGCGGTGATTCCGATTCCGTTTGTGCCGGCGATGCAGCGCGGCTTCAATTTCCGCTTCATGCTCGTCTACACCATGTCCGAAGAGGCGCATCGCCAGGCGGTGCGCGAGGTGACCGCCTGCCTTGAGGCGGGCGCCTATCGGCCGGTGATCGGCCTGCGCCTGCCGCTCGAGCGCGTCATCGAGGCGCATGAGGCTCAGGATAGCGGCCGGATGATCGGCAAGATCATCCTCGACACCGGCGTCTAGATCGCCGGACGCTCACATAGAATCGGGCCGGCGCTCTAACTCTTTGATTTGCGCATCGGATTATCCGAAAACCGCTTCGCACTTTTCGGTCCGATGCTCTAGACATGGGCTTAAGCGCGGGAGCGCAACGATTTCACCTGAGCGCGAAGCGGCGGCCGACCGCTTGACCGGCTTTCTCGATGATGAAATTGATGAGGAAGAAGAGGGCGCCGGCCAGACCATAGAATTCCAGCGTCATGAAATTGCGTCCGATGATCTCCTGCGTGCGGAACAGGAGCTCGCCGGTGCCGATGACCGACAAGAGCGTCGAGGTCTTGACCAGCTCGGCGCCGGTATTGATCCAGACCGGAATGATCATCCGCACCGCTTGCGGCAGAAGCACCAGGAGGAAGATACGAAACGGGCTTAGGCCGAGCGCCTTCCCGGCGTCGATCTGGCCCTGAGGGATGGCGCTGAGCGCGCCGCGCACGATCTCGGCCATGTGAGCACCTGAGAACAGGCTGAGCGCGATGAGCCCGGACTGAACGGCGGTGAAATTGATGCCGGCGAAGGTGAGGAGATAGAAGACCGCCAGGATCAGCACCAGCACCGGAATGCCGCGCAGCGCATCGACCACGGCACGCACCGGCCAGCGGGTGAACCTGCCACCGTAAGTCAGCGCGATGCCGCCCAGAACGCCCAGAACAGTTCCGACGCAGATCGAGATCACGGAGAGCCACAAGGTCAAAGCGAGGCCCTGCAGGAGGGCGAAGCGGGCGATCCATACTTCGTGGAGGAAATGCGCCATGCGACACCTTCAGAATTTCGGGAAACGGCGTTCGACGAGGCGCAAGCCCTGGGCGATCATCAGGCAGGTGACGAGATAGAGCACGCTGGCGGTGGCCCAGGCCTCGGCCACCCGGAAGGTTTCGGTATTGAGCTTGCGCGCCTCATAGGTGAGCTCGGGCACTGCGATCACCGCGGCGAGCGACGTGTCCTTGAACAACGAGATGAAGGTGGTGCCCAGAGCCGGCAGGCAGTTGCGCAGCATGATCGGCAGCACGATGAGGCGGATGAGCGCAAACTGGTGGAGGCCTACGGCGCGCCCGGCATCGATGACACCCTTGGGTACGCCGTCGAGCCCGGCGCGAAAAACCTCCGTCAGATAGGCGCCGGAATAGACCGCCAGCGCCAGGATGAAGCTTTCGAACTTGCCGAAGCGCAGGCCCCAATGCGGCAGGCCGAAATAGACGAAGAGCACGATCACCAGGAGCGGCGTATTGCGGAAGACCGAGACATAGATGGCGACGAGCCGGCGCCTCAAGCCTCCCGCCTGGGCCGCGAAGGCCGCGATGAGGCCCAGTATGGTGCCGATAGCGAGGGCGGCGAGCGCGAGGGCAAGACCCAGTGCCAGACCGAGGAGGAAGACATCAAACCTGGCCCAGATCACTCCGAAATTGAAGGAGTATCCCATTGCCCTCGCGCCCTTCCCTTAGATCACGATGAGTTTGGATTGAGCCAATCCAAACTCATGAACGTGATCGATTCTTATATGTGAGCGCGGGATTCTTGCGAAAAACCGGTGCCCACTTTTTCGCATCCCGCGCTAACGTAGCTCGGCCGGGAAGCCGATCTGGGGCTCCGGCGGCTTGACGCCGAACCACTGCTCGAAGGATTTCGAGAAGGTGGCGAATTCGACGCCGGTCAGCGCCTCGCGCAGCGCGATATTGACGAAATTGAGCCAGTCCTGCTCGCCGCGCTTGACCGCGCAGGAATAGGTCTGCGGATACCAGCCATAGCCGCCATCGCCATATTTGCCGGGATTCTGCTTCATGAACCACAGCAGCGACGACATGTCTGTCGCCACCGCGTCGGCTCGCCCGGAATTGAGCGCCTGATAAGCGAGATCGACGCTCTCATACTGGTCGACCTTGGCCTCGGGCAGCGCATAATGGACCATGTCCTCGGCATAGACATTCTGCAGCACCGCCACGGTGACGGCGTTGCCCGCCGCCTTCATGTCGTCGCGCGACTTGTATTTGCCGCCCGCCGTCAGCATCAGCCCGACGCCTTCGCGGTAATAGGGAATGGTAAAGTTGACCTGCTGGGCGCGCTCGGCGGTCACCGTCATGAACTGGCAGGTGATGTCGACCTTGTCGGTGACGATATTGGGGATGCGCGCATCGGAAGCCTGATTGACAAACTCGATCTTGGTGTCGTCGCCGAACAGGCCCTTGGCGATGATCTTGGCGATGTCGACATCATAGCCGGCCATGTTGCCGGCCTCGTCGCGGAAATGCCAGGGGGGGTTCCCCACCCCGGTACCCACCACCAGCTTTCCGCGCGCCAGGACGTCGGCGAGCTTGTCGGCTTGTGCACCACCGCTGAATGCGGCGAGGCTTGCCCCCATCAACAGGCAAAGTACGATCTTCTTCATTTCCACTCCTCCCGTTATTGCTCCGCCGCCATCCGGCGAAGCCGCAAATTCAAGCTTAGCGCGCGAGCCAGCCGCCATCGACCGTGACCACCGTGCCCGTCACATAGGAGCTGGCGGGCGAGGCGAGGAACAGGATCGCGGTCGCGATATCTTGCGGGACGCCCCAGCGTCCTATTGGGATGCGGCCAAGTATCTCCCGCGATCTTACGGGATCGTCCCGCAGCGCCAGCGTGTTGGCGGTCGCCATATAACCGGGCGCAATCGCATTGACGGTGATGCCGGCCGGCGCCAGTTCATTGGCCATGGCGCGCGTTAGGCCGGCGACGCCATGCTTAGCCGCCGTATAGGCCGCCACCCTGATCCCACCCTGAAAGGACAATAGCGAGGCGATATTGATGATGCGTCCCGGCCGCTGATAGGCCACCATGTGGCGCGCCGCCGCCTGGCTCAAGAGAAACAGGCTGCGCAGATTGACGTCGAGCACCTCGTCCCAGGTCTCGATCGCCAATTGGCCGATCTCGGCGCGCCGGATGATGCCGGCGCAATTGACCAGTATGTCGACCGGTCCCAGCTCATGGGCGGCGCCGCAGACGACTTCATCGGCATCGTCGAGCAGCGCCAGATCGCACTGGATCTCGCAGAAGCCGCGGCCCGCCTCTTCGATGAGCTTGCGTGTCTCTGGCATGGGTGATGAACCGAGTCCCGATATGTCGGCGCCGGCGGCCGCGAGCGCCAGCGCCATGGCTTGGCCGAGCCCGCTTCGAGCGCCTGTGACCAAAGCCGTTCTACCGGTTAGGTCGAACAGGCGGGCTATTTCTTCGCGCATCAGCGTACCTTGCCGCGCGCCGCCACCGGCCAGGTGAGCTCGACCACGCCGTTGCGCACGCCATGCACCTCGTCATTCATGTTGGAAACCGAGCAGCAATGATTGGGAATGACATTCACCACCTCACCAATCTTCGGACGTTTGGACACGGCAGTCAGATCGACGATCGCATGCTCTTCGGACAGCGCCGAAATGACGGCGCCCGGATAGTCGGCGAGCCGGCCATAATGCTGGACGTAATATTGATCAGAAGTCAACACCTTGGAGCCACAATCGAGCACGGCGCGCGCAGGCGACGGGCGGCTTACCACGGTGGCGCGCACCTGCAGCGCGCAGTCCTGCCAGGATGCGACACCCGAATGCACCATCATCACGTCGTTATAGACATAAGTGCCGGCGCGATGCTCGGTCATCATCGGAAACTCGGCCAGGCTGTTGAGGGCAGGCGTGCCGCCACCTGAGACCACAGGCAGCTTTATGCCAGCCTCGCGGAACAACTTCACGGCGCGGGTGAAGAATTCATGAGTGTGGGGTGCTGTGTTGGGGAACATCATCAACCCTTCGAAGGCGATGCGCGGCAGCTTCAGCGCCAACCTGGCGAGATCGAGCGCCGCCTCCGGCGACTGCACGCCATTGCGGCCGAAGCCCGTATCGCATTCGATGAGGAGCGGGATGTCGCGGCTGTGGCGCAGGCCCGCTTCCGAGAGCCCGCGCAGAACAACGTCATTGTCGGCGACCACGGCAAGCCGCTTCACGCGACCGGCAAGCCGCATCAATCGGTCGGTCTTGTGCGGGCCGATGATGTTGTAGGTGAGCAGATAGTCGTCGCACACGCCGGCATCGACGAAGACCTCGAGCTCGCCGAGCTTCTGGCAGGTGAGGCCCACGGCGCCGGCCTGCATCTGCATTTGGGCGATGGCCGGGATCTTGTGCGTCTTGATATGGGGTCGGTTGCCGATGCCTTGCCGCGCGATCAGGCTCTGCACCCGCGCGATATTGGCTTCGAGCCGGTCGAGGAAGACGATGACGGCCGGTGTGTCGAGATCTTCAACGCGGAGCATGCGGTCGCTTCCTCATTAATATTTTAATATGATAATTTTGGAGACAGCCCCCGGAGGGAGTACCGGGGGCCGTCCCCTGACGATCAGAACCCTTTGCCCAGGAACTGATCGACATTGCTGGAATCTACCTGGTGGGTGGGCAGCACGATCTCCTTGTCGAGCTTCTCGCCCTTGGCGATCTTGTAGCCATATTGGACGCCTTCTGGCGCCACGAAGTGATAGGTGAAGGTGGCGACCATCTTGCCGGACTTGATTGCGTCGTAGGCGGCGTTCTCGCCGTCGATTCCGACGACCAAAACGCCCTTCTGCCTGTTGGCGGCCTCAAGCGCGGTCACCGCACCCAGCGCCATGTCGTCATTATGGGCATAGACGAGCTGGATCTCGCCGTCCTTGAAGCGCTGCAGCGTGTCCTCCATGAACTTGATCGCGGGCTCGCGCACATAATTGGCGACTTGGCTAGCGACGATCTTCACATCCGGGCATTCCTTGCCGATCGTCTCGACGAAGAGATCATGCCGGTCGACGGTAGCCGAGGCGCCGGCCGTGCCCTGAATCTCCACCACATTGCCCTTGCCGCCCAGCGCCTTGCACACATAGCTGCCGGCCGACTTGCCGATCAGCTTGTTGTCGGCGCCGATATGCAGGGTAACGTCGGTATTGACCTTGCGGTCGAGCGTCACCACCGGAATGCCGGCATCCATCGCCTGCTTCACGACGGGTGTCAGCGCGTCGGCGGTGACCGGGCTGATGATCAGCGTTTGAATTCCCTGGGCGAGCAGGCTCTCGACATCGGCCACCTGCTTCGAGGCGTTGTTCTCACCATTGGTGACGATGAGCTCGACATCGGGCAGATTGGCTTCCGCATATTTGCGGTTGCCTTCCACCATGTTGACGCGCCACGAGCTTTCCATCGTGCCTTGCGAGAAGCCGATCTTCAGCTTGTCGCCACTCGCCTGCGCTGTGGCGCCGACGCCTAAGGCCAAGGCGGCCGTGAAGAACATTGCGCTTTTTCTTAAGGCTCTCTGCATGACTACCTCCCGTTCATCGCCCCGGCAGGCAGGATTGCCCGCCGATGGTCGTTCATCCGCGGTTAGATCACGATCACTTCAGGTCGGTTCGACCTGAAGTGATAAACGTGATCGTCCCCAAATTACAGCGCGTGATCGGACGGAAAACCGGTATCCGCTTTTCCTGATCACGCGCTATGGCGCGGAAGCTTTTCGTCTCCGGATGATCTCGAACAGCACCGCGGCGACGATGATGGCGCCCTTGACGATCTGCTGGGTGAAGGGCGAGACGCCGAACAGATTGAGGATATTGGCGAGCACCGCGACGATCGCCGCCCCCAGTATGGTGCCACTGATGCGGCCTTCGCCACCGAACAGGCTGGTGCCGCCGATGACGGTGATAGCGATGGCCTCGAGCTCGAGGCCGGTGCCGGCGACCGGTTCGCCGACGGTGAGGCGCGAGATGAAAATTAGGGCCGTGAGGCCGGAGAGAAAGCCGCTGATCAGATAGACCATGAAGATGGTGCGCTTGACGTCGATGCCGGCGAGGCGCGCCGCTTCCGGATTGCTGCCGACCGCATAGATGTTGCGGCCGAAGGCGGTGAGGCGCAGGATTCCCGCCGCGAGTGACGCGACCACGGCGAAGACCCAGACCGGCACCGGCAGGCCGAGCAGATGGCCCTGACCCAGCCAGGCGAACTGATCGGCGACGGCGCGGAAATGGATCGGATGGCCATCGGAAATGGTCATGGCGAGGCCGCGCCCCATCACCATCGTGCCGAGCGTCATGATGAAGGGCGGGATGCCGCCGAGCGTGATGCCGGCGCCATTGGCGGCCCCCATAGCCGAGCCGATGGCGAGACCGGCGACGATGACGAGCGGAATGGGCACCGCGGCATCGAGCAGCATCGCCGCCGTCACCGCGACGACGGCAACGATCGAGCCGACCGAGAGATCGATGCCGGCGGTGAGGATGACGAAGGTCATGCCGACCGAGACGATGCCGAACAGCGCCACCTGGCGCAGCACATTGATGAGATTGAACGGGTTGAGGAAGGCGTCCGACACCAAAGCCGCGACGGCGCACATGATGACGAGCACCCAGATCAGGCCTGAGGCGCGCAAGGCGCCGAGGCGTCTAAGCTGGGTGACGCCGAAAGCGGTCAAGCTGGGGGCCGCCTGCCGCCGGTCGAGCTTCTCGTCGATCATGCCGCCGCTCCTTCCGCGTGCCGCCGGTCGAGACCAAGGGCGGCGCGCATCAGAACTTCTTCGTTGGCTTCGGCGCGGTCGAACCGTCCGGCCACCCGGCCCTCGCGCATCACGATGATGCGGTCGCTCAAGCCCAGTATCTCAGGAAGCTCGGAGGAGACCATGACGATGGCGACGCCCTCTTCGTCGGCGAGCTTCGCCATCAATTGATAAAGCTCGCGCTTGGCGCCAACATCGACGCCGCGCGTCGGCTCGTCGATCAGAAGCACGCGGCATCTGGCATTGAGGCTGCGCGCGATCAGGCATTTCTGCTGATTGCCACCGGAAAGCTGGCTGATCTTTTCCGCCGGTCCCCTGGTGCGGATACGCAGGCGGTCGATCAGCGTCCGCACCGCCATCTCTTCCTGGCGCCGGTTCAGAATTCCCCGGCGCCTGATCCGCGCCAGCCCGGAAATGCTGATATTGAAGGCGACGTCCTGCGGCAGGAAGCAGCCTTCCGATTTGCGGTCTTCGGGCAAGAGGCACAGACCACGCGCGATCGCCTGCTTCGGGCTCGTCGGTCGCTTTCCGTCCAGGAGCGTGAAGGACGAGGCCTCGACACGGTCGGCGCCGGCGAGACCCCGCAGGAGTTCGGAGCGGCCGGAGCCCGCGAGACCGCATATGCCCAGAATCTCGCCGGCCCGTACATCGATGCCGACATCCCGCAAGGCCGTTCCGCGCGTGAGTCCCTGGGCTGCGAGCGCCACCGGCCCCGGCCGGCGCCGGCGTTCAGGATAGATGTCCTCGATCTTGCGGCCGACCATCATGCTGACGAGGCTTTGATTGTCGAGCGAAGCCGTGGCGCCGCCACCGACGACACGCCCGTCGCGCAGCACGGTGACCCGATCGCAGATCGCGAAGACCTCGGACAGGCGATGCGAGATATAGATGAAGCTGACACCGTTGCGCGCGAGCTTGCGGATGATCTCGAACAGCTTCTCGAGCTCGGCCGCACCCAAGACCGCCGAGGGCTCGTCCAGCACCACGAGGCGCGCATGGCGCGACAGAGCACCGGCGATCTCGGTCATCTGGCGTTGCGCGACGCTCAAGGCGCCGGTGCTCGTCTTGGGATCGAGATTGAAGCCGAGGCGCGTCAGCACCTCGCGGCTCGCCCGCCAGGTTCCCGGCCAGTCGATGAGGCCGGCGCGGGTCTTCGGCATCCGCCCGAGCCAGATATTCTCGGCCACGCTCAGATGCGGCGCCAGCATCGTTTCCTGATAGATGACGGCGACGCCGCGCTCCAGCATCTGCAGCGGCGTCGGCCGGTCGACCTTCTCGCCGGCGATGGTGATCTCGCCTTGATCCGCATGATGGGCGCCTGAGAGAATCTTGATGAGGGTGGATTTGCCCGCGCCGTTCTCGCCGACAAGGCCCAGCACCTCGCCTTGATCGACGTCGAGATCGACATTTTCGAGCGCCACGACGCCCGGAAAGCTCTTGCAGACCCCGCGCATGGAGAGCACCAGCGCCGCGCCGGCTACGTTTTGCGCCTGCGATCCCTGTGCCACCTACTGCCGAGCTCCCATCTTCACCCGCCGCCACTTTATTTTATCATATTATCAGATAATATGCTGAAGATTGTCAAGCGGCCTCCGTCTTCCCGAGCAGGAACTCCGAATGGCCCAAGAGATGTCGAGACTCACTTTCGGGCAAGGCCCGAAGCGCAATCTCTTCGCCCATGTGGTGGAAAGCATCGGCCTGCGCATCATCAGGGGCGAGCTCAGTCCCTCGCTGCCTTTTCCCAAGGAGGCCGATCTCGGCACCGAATTCGGCGCCAGCCGCTCCGTCATCCGCGAGGCGGTGAAGTCGCTGGCGGCGCGCGGCCTCATCACCTCACAGACACGCACCGGCATCCGCGTGCTCGAACCGATCAACTGGAACCTGCTCGATGCCGAAGTGCTGAACTGGCGCTACAGCGTCATGCCGCCTGACCAGTTCTATGGCGAGCTGTTCGAGATCCGTCGGCTGATCGAGCCCGAGGCGGCGCGCCTCGCCGCGTTGCGTGGCAGTGCGACGGAGATCGCCGCGATAGTCTCGGCCTTCGCCGCCATGAGCGAGGCGTCACGCGCCGAGCGGTCAGGCGTCGCGGCCGATCTTGCCTTCCACCGCGCCATCCTCGCGGCGGCTCACAATGCCCTGCTTCTGCAGATGGGCAATCTGATCGCCGTCGGCCTCGATATCGCGCATCGCCTGTCGAGCGAATCCTTCGTCGTCTTCCTCCCGATGCACAAGGCGGTCCTCGATGCGATCCTGGCGCGCGACGGCGAGAAAGGTGAAGCCGCCATGCGCCATCTTCTCTCGGAAACGCAGGAATTCATGAGCCGCCTGATCAGGGCTTGAGCAGCATTTCCGCGAGCCTGACCCAATAGCTGACGCCGACGGGGATCGCTTCGTCATTAAAGTCGTATTCGGGGTTGTGGCACCAGGCGGTATCGCCATTGCCGATGAAGATCATCGCCCCCGGCCGCGCCTCCAGCATGAAGGCGAAATCCTCTGCCCCCATGATCGGCTTCGCCTCCGTCTCGATCGAGCCCTCTCCCATGACGTCGCGCGCCGCGGCGATCGCGATCTGTGTTTCCGCCTCGTGATTGACGGTGACCGGATATTTGCGGACATAGTCGAGGCTCGCCGCGCCGCCCAGGGCTTTCGCGACACCTTCAACCGTCGCGCGGATGCGCGTCTCGGCCGCCTCGCGCACATCCTTGGACAGCGTGCGCACCGTGCCGGCGAGCTCAGCCGACGGCGGGATCACATTCATGGCGTCGCCGGCATGGAACTTGGTGATCGACACGACGAGCGCATCGACGGGATCGGTATTGCGCGCCACTATTCCCTGCAGCGCCGAGATGATCTGGGCGCCGATGAAGATGGGATCGATCGTCTGATGCGGCATGGCGGCATGGCCGCCGCGCCCGGTGACAGTGATGGTGATCTCGTCATAGGCGGCCATGAAGGAGCCGGCGCGGATGCTGAACCGCCCGACCGGAACACCCGGCTCGTTATGAAGGCCGAAAACCTGGCGGATGGCGAAGCGCTCCATCATGCCGTCCTCCACCATTTCGCGCCCGCCGCCGCCACCTTCCTCGGCCGGCTGGAAGATGACCGCCACGCTGCCCTTGAAATTGCGCGTCTCGCAGAGATGGCGGGCGGCGCCGAGCAGCATGGCGGTGTGTCCGTCATGGCCGCAGGCATGCATACGGCCCGGCACCTGGGATGCATAGGGAAGCCCGGTCGCCTCGGTGATCGGCAGCGCGTCCATATCCGCCCTGAGCCCGATCGCCGGCCCCTCGCCATGCCGGCCGCGGATGAGACCGACGATCCCGGTGCGGCCGATGCCGGTCACCACCTCGTCGCAGCCGAAGGCTGTGAGCTTCTCGGCGACGAATTTCGCCGTCTCATGCACGTCGAACAGGAGCTCCGGCCGGCTGTGCAGGCTGCGCCGCCAGGCGGCGATTTCAGGCTGGGTTTCGGAAGCTGTGTTGAGAAGAGGCATGGGGGCGACCGCCGCGAAGGAGATTGGAGGGACCGCAGGTTTAGCGCGCCTCCCGGCCAAGGGGAATTCCTTTGATCCGGCTTGCCAAACGAGCCCGGGAATACCGGGCATCGCCATGGCGTAAGAATAAAAGGCGCGGGGATTCAACGGAAAGGGAGAATCCGAATGCATAAGCTCGTTATCTGCACACTTGCTCTGGCCTCGCTGCTGCCGGCGTCGGCGGCTTTCGCGGCGGGCATGCTCACCGATTCCAAGGGCATGACCCTTTACACTTACGACAAGGACAAAGGTCACATGTCGTCCTGCTATGGCGAATGCGCCAAGCATTGGCCGCCCTATGCCGTTCACAAGGGCGATAAAATGGGCAAGGACTGGACCAAGTCGAAGCGCAAGGACGGCGCCATGCAATGGGCCTATGATGGACATCCGCTCTATTATTATGCGGACGACAAGAAGGCTGGCGACGCCATGGGCGACGGCAAGGGTGGCGTCTGGCATGTCGTGAAGGAATAGACATCCTTCAGATTCCTACCCTCACCCTGAGGCGCCCGCCGTAGGCGGGCCTCGAAGGGCGGCAAGCCTGTGTACCTGGATCATGCTTCGAGGCTCCCCCGGCTCAAGGCCGGGGTCGCGCCTCAGCATGAGGGTGTGTTGTCGTCTAAAATAATCGCGTATTAATGAGTTCAGCCGCCTTTTCGGCGATCATCACCACGGGCGCATGGGTATTGCCTGAGACGATGGTGGGCATGATCGAGGCGTCGACGACGCGCAAGGCGGCGATGCCATGAACGCAGAGTGAAGGATCGACCACGCTGTGCCGGTCGGTCCCCATCTTTGCTGTCCCGACGGGATGGAAGATGGTCGTCGCGATGTCGCCCGCCGCCCGCGCCAGCTCCTCCGGCGTCTGGATTTCCGTGCCCGGCTTGAACTCCACCGGCCGGTAGGCGGCCAGACGTTTCGTCTGCATCAGGCGACGCGCGATGGCGATCGACTGCGCCGCCACCTCACGGTCGCCCGCGGTCGACAGATAATTTGGCGCGATCTCGGGATGGGCTTTGGGATCACCTGAAACGATCCGCACATGTCCACGCGATTCGGGACGCAGATTGCACACCGACACGGTGATCGCCGGAAAGGAATGCAAGGGCTCGCCGAAGCGCTCTAGCGACAAGGGCTGGACGTGGAACTCGATATTGGGCGTGGCGAAGCGCTGATCGGAGCGCATGAAGATGCCGAGCTGGCTCGGCGCCATCGCCATCGGGCCTGTGCGTCTGAGCGCATATTCGAGCGCGATGCCGAGCTTGCCCCGAAGCTTCGCCTGTCTTTCATTCAAGGTGGCGGCACCGGATATCCTGAAGGCGGTGCGGATCTGCAGATGGTCCTGCAGATTTTCGCCCACGCCCGGAAGCTCATACAGCACCGGGATGCCGTGGCGGGCGAGCAGCGCCGAAGGTCCTATCCCTGACAATTGCAGAAGCTGCGGAGAGCCGATAGCGCCGGCCGACAGGATGAGCTCTTTGCCGACATCGAGCCTGACGCTTTCGCCCTTCAACCTGAGCTCCAGCCCCTTGGCGCGCCTGCCGTCGAACAGGATGCGCTCGGCCTGGGCATGGCTGAGCACGGTGAGGTTGGCGCGATGCCGCACGGGTGCGAGAAAGGCGCGCACCGAATTGAACCTGAAGCCGGCCTTCTGATTGACCTCGAAATAGGACGAGCCCAAATTGTCGCCGCCGTTGAAGTCATCGATCTTCGGCACACCCAGCTCTTCCGCAGCTTCACGCACCGCATCGAGGATCGGCCAGGAGAGTCTCTGCCGCTCGACCCTGAGCTCGCCGTCCTGGCCGTGATAGGGTTCGCCCAGAGCGTGATGGCGTTCCGACTTACGGAACAGCGGCAGCACGCTCTCCCAGCCCCAGCCGGGATTGCCGAGCTGCTGCCAGTGATCATAATCGGCGGCCTGGCCGCGCATATAGATCATGCCGTTGATCGATGAGCAGCCGCCCATCACCTTGCCGCGCGGATAAGCGAGCGAGCGTCCGTTGAGTCCGGCTTCCGCCACCGTGCTGTAGCCCCAGTCGGTGCGCGGATTGCCCATGCAATAGAGATAGCCGATGGGAATGTGAATCCAGTGGTAGTTGTCGGAGCCGCCGGCTTCGATGAGCAGCACGCGGTTGCCGGAGCGGGCGCTCAGGCGATTGGCGAGCACACAGCCTGCCGATCCGGCGCCGACGATCACATAGTCCCAGCTCCCGAGATGGCGGCGCGTCGTCACATATTCTCCGATCGATCGGCGTTCCGGCTTTCCGGCCTGATCATGATGGAGCTTATAGCGCGTCGCGGCGACCTCGCCAGCCTCCTCTGCGTTCCCCTTCTCCCGCGCGGCACGCGTGGGAGAAGGGGCCCGATAGGGCGGATGAGGGCTCGTTGACGAGAGCTGCGGACCTGTCCTAAGAGCCCTCACCCGGCCTTCGGCCACTTGGAGATTAATTGAGTAAGATAGCGATCAATCACGCGATGCCGGTCGCGAAAGAACATCCTTCAGCACATGCGCGTGATTTTGCGTGATGTTCGCCGCCGCATAGAGGAGCGTCGCCTTGTGGCCGGCGATCCTGGCGCGCAAGTCGGCGAGCTCCGCCTCATGTGTCGCGAGCTCGGCTAAATAGCGTGTCTTGAATTCGCTCCAGCGGCTCGGATCATGATGAAACCACTGGCGCAGCGCCGTGGAAGGCGCCACGTCCTTGGCCCAGAAATCGAGCGCCGCCTTCTCCTTGGAGATGCCGCGCGGCCAGATGCGATCGACCAGAATGCGCAGGCCGTCGCCGCGCGCCGGCGCATCATAGATCCGCTTCACCTCAATCGCCGGCATTGATCGTCTCCACCGATCGCGACCACTTCAGGCGGGTACCCGGTTTTCCTGATCACGCGCCAGTGAGAGGCAAGTATAGGCTCACACGCGCCAGAAGGCCACGCGCTCCTACCCGGAGAATTTCAGGCCGGTATTGGTGATGACGACGAGGTCGCAGGAGGTAATCTAGGGCGGGACTATTTGATCTTGTTATAGGCCCCGGTAAAGCCCGACAGCGACATTGGCAGCACGACCGGCTTCTTGTTCAGATTCTGAAACGTCAGGTTGAGCTTGCCGCCATTGAACATGGCCTTGAGCATAACGTCGGGAATCGGAAAACCGACGAAGCAGCCACTATTATTGCAGGTCTGAAACGGGAAGTTTTCCGACAGATCGCCGTCGACATCGACCGACAGGCCGGCCGGCAGGAACAGACCGAGCGGCACCTGCACCATGGTGACCGGTTTCTTGGTGTCTTGCGGCACGCGGATGGTGATCTGGGCGATCGCCTGGCCGGTCTCGCTCGCGACGGCGCGCTGCTCCATCGCGCAGTCCTGCGCCTGGCCGCGGGCGGGCGAGGAGCAATTGGTCGCCCAGGCCTCGCGCGGTGCCGCATTCTGCTTCGGCTGCTCCGGGTTGGTCGTCTCCTGCGATGCGGCGGCAAGCGCGCCTGTCGCGAGAATCCCTGCCGCTACCAGGCCCATGCCGAACAAACGCGCCAACTGTCCCATCGAACTCCCCCTTTAGACTCAAAGCATCGCGGCGCGCATATGAACCCGTTTGGGGAGCTGACGCAACGGTGATCTCAGCGCGCATCCCGGCGACGTGGAATCACGTCGCCGGGATACGCACTATAGGCCCCGCAAGGGCGACACGGCATTGGCATGCGCATCGAAGCCCTCATAGCGGGCGAAGCGGTGCGTGTGGGGCGCCATCTCACGATAGCCACCTTGCGTGACATGGCCGATCGAGGCGCTCTTCATAAAATCATGAACGCCCAGCGGTGAGCTGTAGCGCGCCGCCCCGCCGGTGGGCAGAACCGCATTCGGCCCCATCAGGTAATTGGCGATCGAACCCGGCGCATATTCGCCGAGCAGGATCTCGGAGGCATTGCGGATATGGGCCAGATGCTCGAAGGGTGTCTTGGACAGGATCTGCAGGTGCTCGGGCGCATAGTCGTTGATGAACCCATAGGCCTCCGCGGCCGAGGCGGCGAGAACGATGCCGCCGCGCGTGCCGCCCAGCACGGTTCCCGCATAGCCGACGCGAAGCGCGCTCATCTCGCGCCAGAATTCGGGAAGGGCCGCGAGCGCCTTCTCCGCCACCCGGCGCGACGCGGTAACGAGAAAGGCTGAGCTATCGGGTCCGTGCTCGGCCTCGATCAGGAGATCGAGGGCGGCGATGCGCGGATCCGCCGTGTCGTCGGCGAACACGATCACTTCGCTGGGGCCGGCCGCAACGCGCGAACCGATCAGGCCCTGCAGCTGCCGCTTGGCCGCGACCACCCAGGGGCTTCCCGGACCTTCGAACTTGCAGCAGCGCGGCACCGTTTCAGTGCCGTAGGCCGCCGCCGCCACCGCCACGGCGCCGCCCGCCTTGTAGACGCGCGTGATGCCTGAGAGCTTCGCCGCCACCAGCGTCGCCGCGTCGACCTTGCCGTCGGGCCCGGCCGGCGTCAGCAGGATCGGCAGAGGCACGCCCGCCACCACGGCGGGGATGGCGGTCATCAGGGTCATCGAGGGGAAGGAGCCTTTGCCGCGGGGCGCATAGACGGCCACACTGTCGATGGGCGTATAGCGCTCGCCCACCAGCACACCGGGACGGATCTCCTTCATCCACATCTCGCCCGGCAGCTGTGCCTCGTGATAGCGCCGGATATTGTCGGCGGCGTAGTCGAGCGTTTTGATCATGTCGGGATCGAGCGCCGCGAAAGCCTCGTCGAAATCGGCCTCGCTCGCGGCAATGCCGCTCGCATCGATCTCGGCGCGGTCATACATCTTTGCGTAGCGCACCAGCGCGGCATCGCCTTCCCGCCTTACCGCCTCGATGATCGGCCTGACGCCCTCGAGAAACGGGTCGAGATCGACATCGACACGCAACAATAGCTTCTGGCGCTCGGCCGAAGACAGTTTCGCAAGCTCGTGCAGAGCGACTTTCGGTACTTCAGACATAATGATTCTCTTATTTCCGTTCGAGCGCCATGACCTTCAGCGTCTCCTCGCGGATATCGGCGAGGATCTCGCGCTTGTAGACGGTGAATTGCGCGTCGGTGACGATCTCGAAGTTGCGCGGCCGCGGCAATTTGATGGCGAGGTCCTTCTTCACCTTGCCGGGCCGGCTCGCCAGCACGATGACCCGGTCGGCGAGGAAGATCGCCTCATCGACGTCATGGGTGACGAACAGCACCGTGACCTTGTGGTCTTCCCAGACTTTCAGCAGCAGCTCCTGCATCATGCCGCGCGTCTGTGCGTCAAGGGCGCCGAAGGGCTCGTCCATCAGCAGGATCGAGGGCTTGTAGACAAGGGCGCGGGCGATGGCGACGCGCGGGCGCATGCCGCCCGACAGCTGCTGCGGATAGGCGTTCTCGAAGCCTGAAAGTCCGACCGCCTGGATGAAATGGCTGACGAGCTCGTCCTTCTCAGGCCTGCCGAGCGCGCTCTTCTCGAGCGCGAAACGGATATTGCCCTTGACCGTCATCCATTCGAACAGACTGTAGGACTGAAAGACGAAGCCGCGATTGCGCCCGGGGCCCAGAACCCTTTCGCCGTCGATGCGGATCTCGCCCGATGACGGCTCGTCGAGCCCGCCCACGATATTGAGGAGCGTCGACTTCCCGCAGCCCGAGGTGCCGACGATGGAGACGAATTCGTTCTCTTTGATGGCGAGATCGACACGCCCGATGGCGGTGACGGGAGAACCGTCGACCTGGAAGATTTTACCGACGCCGTCTATGGCGACTTTGGTTTTCACGGGAGGGCTCATCTTGACTGATTGTTCCAGCGGAACAGCACGCGACCGGACTTCTTGAAGAGATAATCGGTAAGAAGTCCCATGATGCCGATGAACAGAGTGCCAAACAGGATCGTGTCGGTGGCGAGATAGCGCTGCGCGTCCATGATGCGCCGCCCCAGGCCTTCGCTCGCCGCAACGAGCTCGGCGACCACGAGAAAAGTCCAGGTCCAGCCGATGGTGATGCGGAACGTGTCCCAGATGCCAGGCAAGGCGGCCGGCAGGATGATGCGATAGAGGATCTCGAAATTGCTGAAGCCCAGTGTCTGGCCGGCGCGGATCAGATTGCGATCGATGTTCTTCACATTGTCCATGATCATCAGGGACTGCTGGAAGAAGGTGGCGAGGAACAGGATGAGGACCTTCTGCAGGTCGCCGATGCCGGCCCACAGGATGGACAGCGGGATCAGCGCCACGACCGGCATGTAGCGCACCGTCGAGATCAGCGGCTCGAGCGCGCTTTCGATGATGCGGAAATTACCCATGAGAATGCCGACCGGCACGGCGACGATGGTGGCGGCGGACCAGCCGATGAGGATGCGATAGATGCTGACGGAGGCGTCCGATACGAGGATCCCTTCCGAAAGCTGGCGCCAGCCTTCTTCAAGCACGGCCCCCGGGCTCGGCAGGAACAGCGGCTTGACCACGCCTAAGCTGGTGATCAGCCACCACAGGAACAGAAGCGTCACCGGCACGACGAAGCCCGCGGCGGAGGAGATGCCCGCCGGGATCTCCTGCCTGAGGCGGAACAGCCGCCCGATGCCTTGGCGCTGCTGGTGCGCCGCCTGAGTCTGGGACATGTCGTCCTCCATCACTTTGTACTAGTCACGCATCGTACCGACGCTCTTTAGCTATCCCCTCTCCCCCAGCGGGGGAGAGGGTAAGAGCGCGTTACTTCGCCGCGACCGCGTTGAGGTCGTCGAGCATCAGGAGGTCGTCCGCCGTCGGGATCTTGGTGATCTCCTTCGGATTGGTCGTCTTCATGATTTCGCCGATCTCCTGGATCGTGGCCTGGAAGTCGCCCTTCAGGAACTCCATGTTCTCCGCGACATTGTAGAAGCGCACGCCTTTGAAGGCCGGCTCGAACTCCTCCATCGGGCTGCCGACCGCCTTGGCGATGATCTCACCGCCCTCCTTCGGGTTGGCGCGGATGAAGTTGATCGCCTCGTCCCAGGCGCGGATCATGCCCTGCACGTCCTTCGAGTTTGCCTTGATCCAGGTCGAGTTGGCGGTCAGCATGTCGCTGATGAGGCCGGGCTTCTTCGCCGAGGTGAAGATGACCTTGTAGGACGCGTCCTGGGCGAGCGCCGTCGAGACATAGGGTTCATAGGTGACGGCGGCATCGACCCGGCCGGCGATCAGAGCGAGCCCCGCTTCGGAAGCGCCCATCGGCACATGCTCGATATCGGCGAGCGACATGCCGTTCTCCTTGAGCGCGTAGTTGATCAGGAGAGCGCTGGTGGTACCGGCCTCGAAAGCGACCTTCTTGCCTTTGAGCTCCGGCACGGTGGTGATCGCGGTGCCCGTGACGATGGCATCCGCCTCGAAGGACAGATCCATCACCAGGAAGCCCTTCTGGTCGACGCCCTGATTGAAATTGGTGATGAGGCCGTTGGTGGCGGCGGCGATGACATGGAGATTGCCGCTGGCGAGTGCCGCGGTCATGTCCTGGTCCCAGTTGAAGGTCGTGAGCTGCACTTCGACGCCATGCTTGGCGAAGAAGCCTTTCTGCTCGGCCACCCAGAGCGGGCCATAACCGAGCCAGGGCTGCAGCCCGATCTTGACCGGCTCGGCCACCGCCGTCGTGATCGACGCCGCCAAAAGCGCGACCGCCAGTCCTAGTTTCTTCAGCATTCCGGGATCTCCTCTTTAGTTATTCCGGTTTTGGCTGCGAAAGGAATTGCAAGAGATTGAGCGTGATGCGGCCGACATCGTTCATGCCGCCGGGTTCGGGCAAGGCGCCGCACCAGGCGACCGAGCTCGCCGAGAAGATGAGGCCACTTTTGGATAGAAAGCGCAGGGTCATTTCGGCGACGCGCCGTCCGCGCATCTCCGCCTCGCCGCCCTCATACCAGCGCGTCGGATCGTGGAAAAAGCTCTCCGGAAAGCCGTCGGCCCGCGCTACCACGATCGTCCCGGGCGCGGTGCCGAGATGCGGATCGGTGGCGTCGATTTCGTAGCCCGCGGCACCTCCGAGGACGATTCCTTCGTCGCCGAACGTGTCGTTCTCGACGCCCTCGAACAGCCATGCGCATTCATCGCTATGGCTCTCGGGCGTGCGCGTGAAAGGGCGCGCGCCGTCGAAGCCCATCAATGAGATGGCCCCGCCGATGAGCGAGAATTCGCCGCGCCCGCGCGAGCGCAAGTAACCGCCGGGCTCGTTGGTCAGCGCCAGCGACTGCTCGGCGAGTTTTCCATCCCAGGTGCGACCCGCTTCCGTCGGACCGCGGCGCAGTTCGAGCAGATCATCGCGGAAAGCAACCGTGCCGGCGAAGCCGTTGCCGCCCAGATAGGCGAGCGATCCGCCTTCGGCCGCGAAGCGCCGCAACGCCGATTCCATCCGGACCGAGATATATTCGGGATGGCTGCCGGTCACGACGGTGCGATAATTCCGCAGCGCCTCGATACCGTGGCGGTCGAGATCAAAATCGGTGATCAGGTCGAAGGCGATGCCATTGGCGTGGCAGAAGCGCAGGAGATGCAAATCGACAGGAAGATTGTGGGGCGCGCCGCACAGCGGATAGAGATAGTCGCTGCGCAGGGTGGCCTTTGGCTTGCGCCAGGAACAGATCGACACGCCGGAGCGGTCGCCGTGATAGTCGTAGAGCGACCTCAGATTGTTGGCGACGGCGAAAGCGTGGCCGCGATCGTCGCATTTCCATTCATAAAGATGCCGCGGCAGATATTCGTCCGCATAAGCGAGATAGGTGGCGGTCGGCACCAGGAAGACGATCGGCGCCTGCGGCGCGGATGAGGTGACGAAGAAGACGATCTCTTCGCTGCCGCCTTCATAGTCGACATCAAAGGCATAAATACCAGGAGCGGCGTCCGCGGGCACTGAAAGGCGATAGGACGCGGGCCAGGCGAGCCGCGCCATATCGTCGTCATGGCAGTGAACGGCGTCGTAATGCGACGGCACCAGGCGCGGCTCGAAGCTCGACCCGTCCCAGCGCGGCGACGTGATGCAGAAGGCCGGCAAATTGACCGAGTCGAGCTTCAGCCCGTTCGTAGACAGGATCGGCCCGTCCGGTAGAAGTGTCGGAAAGATCCAGGCGACCGGCGGTTGAGGCGTCGCGAGCGTGAGCCGGGCGAATTTCGCGTTGAGCGTTCGGGCGTCGGCGGCGCCACTGCTGCCGAGGCGCAGATCACCGCTGGGTGCCCGCCAGGCGACATCGGCGACATGGTGATGATACGTGAAAGGCGCCAGAGGGTCATGGCCGCGGATGGAGAGCGAGAGTCCCTGGCCCTCCTGTCTCAGGACGACGCTCAGCCAGATTTGCGATGGTACCGGCACCGAATCGATCAGCGTGACGCCGTCCCGCACCAGCGAAACGACTTGATTCTCGAGGCCCAGATGGAAGGCATCACACGCCGCGATGGTGCGCGGACCTTCGTTACGGGTCAGAAAGAGTTCGAAGTCGAGACCGGTGATGGTGCCGGCCTGGCCGATCTCGGCGGCCGCGATATGCAGATAAGATCCCTGCTCGAAGGCCTGCTGCCGAGGCGATTCCCCAATGGGTTCAACGGCCCAATCCATTCGTTCCGGAAGCGGAATATCGAGCCGGCGGACGGCGACATGCGCGACCGGCGGCCGCAGGAGAGATGCAGCTCCACCGTCTCGGTCGCCCGGGCGCTCCAGGGCGTCGTATAGCCGACCACCGCCATCGCGCCGTGGTCCACGTCACGCTTCATGTCCTGTCCTCGATTTCAGGCGGGACGCAGAGGTCTCCCGGGCTGACGGTTGGCCGTCATTTCCTATACCCCTCTGCATCGCCAAATTACCTTACATTTGGCAAAAATGAGGGGTATATACCCCCATCGGGGTATGAGCACCGCACAATCCTATGCAGTCTGATCTTGACAGCCTGAGCGTGGCGATCGGCGCCATCGGCAAGGCTGATTTCTATCGCGTCGTGGCGCATTTCCTGCGCCGCTGCATCGTCTATGACAATGTGATCGTGATCGTCTTCCAGGGCACCGCCACGCCGGCCGTGCTCTATAAGGAGATCCACGGGCCTGACGTGTTCAGCTATCTCGATGAGCAATATCTGCCCGGCGCCTATCTCCTCGACCCGATCTATCACTTCCATCTCAACCGCGGCGTGCCGGGCCTCTACAGGCTCCTTGATGTGGCGCCCGACCAGTTCCGCCGCAGCCGCTATTACAAATGGTATTATGGCAAGATCGGCATCACTGACGAGATCTCGGTGATCCTGCCCATCGGCGACAATGCGACCCTCACCATCTCGATGGGCAAGGACATTTCGTCCGATCAGCTCTTCACCCCCAAGGCCGAGGAGAATCTGCGCCGCTATGAGAGCGTCATCATGGCGCTACTGAAAGCGCATTGGGGTGCGGAGGAAAAGCTGCCTTCGGTGAAAGCGGAGGCGCGCTCGATCACCGACAGCCTGATCGCCGCGATGCGCTCGCTGCACAACGTGACCTTGAGCCGAAGGCAGGCGGAAGTGGCGCTCCTCATTCTGCAGGGCCACTCCTCGCCCTCGATCGGCCTGCATCTCGATGTCAGCCCGCAGACCGTGAAAGTCTTCCGCAAGCAGCTCTATGGCAAATGCAATCTGTCATCGCAGGCCGAGCTCTTCGCCTTGATGATGCCGCTGCTCGAATATGCCCAGAGGACCGCCGCGGCCGCGCGATGATCGTCCGATGCTTTACTTGAAGCGCAGCCAGGTACCGAGAAAGATCTCGAGACTGTTGTCCTCGATCGGCGTCACGGTATCGTCGTCTTCGGTAAAGGCGTCATTGAAATCGATATAGGTGGCGCCGGCGCCGACGGTCAGCTGGCTGACCGGATCCCAATAGACGCCGCCGCCATAACCGAGCGCCTTGCCGGCCACATCGTAGTCTTCGTAGCCGACGCCGAGTTCGATGCGGGTGTGTTCGGTGAGATTGGCGAGAATGCCGATGCTGCCGTCCCAGAAATCCTCATCGGGGGTGATCGGCGACAGATTGGCGGAATAGATCGACGTGCCTTCGCCGATGACGGCGGCGGCGATGAGATCGAAATTCTTGGCGATGCCGAGCTTGAAGCCACCACCGATCGACCAGTCGTCCTCGTCGCCCACAGTATCCTGCTGCCACAGGCCGACGATCTGGCCGGTGAACGGATCGGACGTATATGTCGCATAGGCGATCACGGAAGGAACGTCGCTGCGCTCATCGACCTGGTCGAAATCGGGATCCTCAAGCGCCACGGCGAAGGAGAATGTTTCGTCGGAATAAGTGACCCGCATCTGCTCATTGTAGATATAGGACGGACCGAAGGTGCGCGTCGGCGCCGTGGCGGCATAATAATCCCAGCTATACAGGAGCGTGGCGGTGGTGTCCTCAAAGCCGGCGAGGAGCCGCCAGTTGGGCGCGAAATCCCACCAGCCATACGCCTTGTTCATGTGGGCGTCCTCGGAGTAATCCGAAAAATCGCCGCCGCCATTGGCCTGCAAACGAACATAGCCGCCAACCTCGCCGACCGCGGTCTGGGCCTTGCCCATGATCACGAGACGGCCGCGATTGATGACATCGGCATTGGCGCCGCTGTCGAAGTCCGTATACATCACGGCGGTACGGATCTCGCCCGATATTGAGACTTCCGCCACGGGCGCAACATCGGCTGTCGGCAGTACCGAAATCGTGAAGCCCGAATCCTCGGGCACCGTGTCGTCCCGACTCTGGGGCGTGAAGTATCTAAAATCGGCCTGGCCGTCGCGGATCGTCAGCAGACTGTAGCCTGACGGCAGCGCCGCTTTGGGCTGCGCCTCGAGCTGTGAGACCCGGTTCTGCAGAGCTTCGAGCTCGACTTTGAGCGCCGAGAGATCATCTGCTTTTGCGACGGTTGCATTGAGAGCAACAGCACTGCCGGCCAGCAGAATGGAGGTCATGCTCCTCATCGTGTCCTCCCCGAGGCGGCGGCCGCACGCGGCACCGCTTTGAATCACGATGGCGAGATCATGATCCGCTGTGCGGTGCAATACAATCAGACGACACAACGGAAGGGTGCAAATTATATCGAATGTGTTATTTCGGTTACACTTCGCCCAGCCCGACGTTAATCCTTTGTTAGGCCCCATGATCCGGGGCGCACGGTGACGTCGCGCCCGGAAGGCTCATTACGCAAGCGTCAATGGTGAGGTCGTCAACCTTGCGTCGTGCGGGATATCGTCTCTTTCATGCGCGCATCGAGCACGTCCCAATTCGGCCCGAAGATGGTCCAGCCCTCGAGACTGAAGAGCTTGAACATGCGGTTCATGTCGTCATTCGACTTCGGATAGTTCGGCCAATGCGCCGGCACTTCCAAATCCGAGCGTGCCATGAAGTCGGTCGCCACATTGAGGAAGCTCTGCTGCGTCTCCTTCTCGAGCAGATAGTTCATGAACAGATCGGCGAGCTCGCCATGTTTCGTGCCGCGCACCTTCATGAACCAGTTGGTGTAGGAGGCCGTACCCTCAGTGGGGATGGCAGCCTCAAACTCGCTGCCATGATCCTTCATAAAGCCATAGGCGTCGGACGAATACATCATCGCCACCTGCGCCTCGTCCTGCAGCATGAGATTGGAGAGCTCGGCGCCATCCTTGTACCATTTCGCCATCTTGAGCTTCTCGAGCTCGAGGAAGAGCGGCTCCATGTCGGCGGGCTTCTGGAACACTTCATCGATGCCCGGCATCTTGTCGGAAAGAATGGCCGGGATGCACAGGTCCCAGTAGAAGGCGGCGGCGTCCATCGTAGTCTTGCCGCGCAGTTTCTCGTCCCAGAAATTCTTCCAGCTGTCGGGCTTGAAGCCGGTGCTCTTGGCGGTCAGCATCCATAGCGAGCCGCCACCGAAAGGAATGCCGTATTTCCTTGCATCGCCGCGCAGATCGTCGAACCACGGGAAGACGGCGTCGAGACCCTTGATCTTGCTGCGGTCGGTCTCGAGGAAGAGCTTCTCGGCGAGCCCCGCCGCGGTCGTATATTCGTCCGCGATGGTGAGGTCGAAGGGCGGGTTGTCGGCGGGCGCGGCGACGATCTGCGCCACCATCTGGTCCCAGCCGCCGACCGTCTCGGCCTTGGTGCCGTATTTCTCATTGAAGGGCTTGATCACCGCCTCGCGGAAATTGAGCTCGTGATTGCCCGACCAGGAGACGACGATCAGGCTCTCATCCTTGAAGGCGTCCTGTGCCGAGGCGACCGGCGCGCGCCCGATGATGGCAGGCGCCATCACGGCGGCCGAGGCCCCGAGCTTCATCACGCTGCGGCGATTCAATTTCCTCATCGTTTCCTCCTTTTTTTGAATCTATGCCCCTTTATGGATCAGCCCAGCCGTCTTGTCGCTTGGTCGCATTACGAATGTCGAGTAGGTCGCGTCCTTCGACCGAGGCGCGATGCGCTTGCGCCGGAGTGGCAGCATCACCGCCGGGGCTCGCCTCATATTGCCTGGACATGGTGGCGGCCATCGCTCCCCGCTCCGGGCAAAGCGCGCCGGAAACATGAGGACGAACTCTATTATCCAATATAAGATTATCAATAATATCGTATATAGGAAGCTCGCTACTTTTGTCTCCCCTCCTAGAAAGTGTGTCTCATGGAATCTTCAACCGGCATCGAAAGGGCTGATGTTGTCGTCATCGGCGCCGGGATTATCGGCCTCGCCGTGGCGCGCGCCCTGGCCTTGGCCGGCCGCGACGTGCTGGTGCTGGAAACGCGCAATGCCATCGGCACCGAGACGAGCTCGCGCAATTCCGAGGTCGTTCACGCCGGGATCTACTACCCGCAAGGGTCTCTGAAGGCGCGGCTATGCGTGCTCGGCCGCCAGCTGCTCTATCAGTATTGCGACGAGCGCCGCATCGCCCACCGGCGCCTTGGCAAGCTGATCGTCGCGGCGCGCGCCGATGAGGTCGCGGCATTGCGCGCTCTTCAGGATTTCGCGCGCCGCAACGGCGTTGACGATCTGGTCTGGCTCGACCGGCAGGAGCTCCAGGCGCGTGAGCCCGCGCTCTCCGGCGAAGCCGCGCTGTTCTCGCCCTCGACCGGCATCGTCGATATTCATGAGCTGATGCTGTCCTACCGCGGCGATCTCGAGAATCACGGTGGCGTGGTCGCCTTCAGCTCCGAGGTCCTGTCCGCGCAAGCGACGAACCAGGGCTTCCGCCTCGCGGTCGACAGCGGCGGGCCTTTCGAACTTCTGTGCCGAAGTCTCGTCAATTGTGCCGGGCTTGGCGCGCAAAAAGTGGCCCAGCGCATCGACGGCCTGCCTGAGGCCTCGATCCCGAAACTGCGTCTCGCCAAGGGCAATTACTTCCGCCTGGCGCAGAAGGCGCCGTTCCGGCACCTCATCTATCCGATGCCGACGCAGGGGGGCCTGGGCGTCCATCTCACCCTCGATCTCGGTGGCCAGGCGCGTTTCGGCCCGGATGTCGAATGGGTGGACAGCATCGATTATAAAGTGAGTGATGCGCGCCGGGCGGAGTTCGAGGCTTCGATCCGGCAATACTGGCCGTCTCTGCCGGCGGACGCGATCTTCCCCGATTATTGCGGCATCAGGCCCAAGCTGCATGGGCCCGGTGAGCCGGCGGCGGATTTCGTCATCCAGGGCGAGGCGGTGCATGGCGTGCCGGGGCTCATCAATCTCTACGGCATCGAATCGCCGGGCCTCACCTCTTCGCTCGCCATCGCCGAGCATGTCGCTCAAACCATCGCGGGGCGGACAAGCTTTCAGGAAACACTTAGTCTGACGCACGCCGAGGCGAGAAAGGCGGCGTCCTGATGCAAACCGTTTCCGAAAGGCAGATGCCGGAACTGGCCGAAAAGATCAGGGAAGCCATCATCTTCGGACGTCTGCGACCGCGCGAGCGTCTGGTCGAGGACGATCTCATCGAGCGCTATGGGGCGACCCGTCATATCGTGCGCTCCGCCATGGTGTCGCTCGAGCAGATGGGCCTTGTGACGCGAAGGCCCAATCGCGGCTATGTGGTGCGCGACTTCTCCGTCGAGGAGGTCAATGAGCTTTATGAGATGCGCGCCATCCTGCAGGCGGAAGCGGCGCGCCGCGTGCCGATGCCGGCACCCCCTGCCCTGTTGAGCCGGCTCGAGGAGATCCATGCGGAGTATTCGCGCTCCGTCGACGCGCTCGATCTGAAGCGCACCACCGAGCTCAACAATCTATTCCACGAGGTGCTCTACGGCGCCTGCAACAACCGCTATCTGGCCGAGATGATCGAGCATTTCTGGTCGCGCACCACGGCGATCCGCTGCTATGCGATCGGCGACCCGCAGATGCTCGACCAGTCGCGCCTCGAGCACCGCGCCATCCTCGATGCGCTGGCCCGCGGCGACCGCGCGACTTTCGTGACGCTCTGCGTCAACCATATCTATCCGGCGCTTGAAGCCTACAAACGCGCCCATGGCGGCTGGCAGGCGACAGCGCGGCTGGCGGTGTAGGCGTAGCTTATCCGCTACGCTGCATTGCCTGCATTGCGACACGCAAGGTCGAGACCGGCCAGATCGCCACGGCATAGCCCGGGGCGGCAAACTCGCCGGCCGGGCTCTGCGGTGCGCGCCCACTCGCCCAACGGCTTCACGCGCGCCCGCTACATGCTTGATCAATAGGCATTACCTGACCTATTCTCACGCCCACGGGGTACTACCGGGCGCGGGGACGGCATCGCCGAGCTTAGGAGGTTGTCGCTTTTGCGCTTGACGATCGAGTCACGCCTTTCTGCGTTCCCGCTCGCGGACAAGATTCCGAATCTATTGCTGGTGCTCCCGCTCTTTGCCGCATTGCTGGTCGGCACCGTGCGGCCGGCCTCTGCGTTGGGCCCCAGCGACATGCACCCGATCCTCCTGGCAACTTGGCACCTCAACTACGGCTCGGTGCTGTTCACGCTCGCCATTCTGTTCGGCCTTTCCTACCTCGTCTTCAAATTTTATCGCGAGGTGAAAAGCCGCCGCCTGGCCGAGCTGGCCGCCAATGACAGCCGTGATCAGATCGAGATCTCCGTGGTCGCCGCCAATCTGGGTTTGTGGGACTGGGACCCGGCGACCGACATGGTCTGGACCTCGGACCACTGCCGCAAAATGCTGGGGCTCGAAGGGGGCCCCACCATGTTGCGCGACGAATTCCTCGACTGCCTGCAAGGCGAGGAACGGGCGCTGGCCGAGGCGCGCATGACGGAGGCCATGCTCACCGGCAAACCATGCGAGGCGGAATACAGCTTTGTTCAGCCCGACGGCACAGCGCACTGGGTCGCCTCGCGGGCGACGCCGCGCAGCCGGCGCGGCGGCAAGCCGGACCATCTTCTGGGCGTGCTGATGGACATCACCTCGCGCAAGCAGGCCGAGCAGGAGGCCGTCGAGCAGCGCAAGCAGCTCACCCATCTGACCCGCGTCTCGGTCCTGGGCGCGCTGTCCGGCGCTCTCGCCCACGAACTCAACCAGCCGCTGACTGCCATCCTCAGCAACGCCCAGGCGGCCCGGCGCATTCTCTCACACAAGCGCTACGACATCGAAGAGATCCGCCAGATCCTCGAAGACATCGTGGCCGACGATATGCGCGCCGGGGACATCATCACCCATCTGCGTTCGCTGTTGCGCAAGGACGAGATGATGCGGCGTCCAGTCGACATGAACAAGATCATCGATGGAGTGCTCGCCTTCTCCAAGAGCGATCTCGCTCTCCGGGGCGTGCGCGTCACCAAGGATTTCTGCGAGGATTGCGCCCTCATCGACGGCGATCCGGTCCAGTTGCAGCAGGTGGTGCTTAATCTTTTCGTCAATGCGGGCGAGGCAATGAGCCAGACACCCGCCGCCGGGAAATCCCTTCATATCGTGACGGAGAAGACCAAGGACGGCAAGCTCCGCGTTTCCGTCACCGACACTGGTGAGGGTATTTCGGAAAGCAGCCTGCAGTTCCTGTTCGAGCCCTTCCACACCACGAAGGCGCTGGGCCTGGGCCTCGGCCTACCGATATGCAACTGGATCATCATGGCACATGGCGGCCGGCTCTTCGCCCAGGGCAATCCGGGCGGTGGCGCGACCTTCGCCTTTGAGCTACCATTGCCCACGGAGACGGCAACGGCGGCAAAGGTGACTGATGAGGACACAGAGTCCTCTCGTGTATTTGGTTGATGACGATCCCTCGGTTCTGCGCGCCGTGAAACGCCTGCTTACGGCCGGAGGCTTCGACACCAGGGCCTATAGCGATCCGGCCCTTTTCCTCGCCGAGCACAATCCGTCGGCGCCGGGCTGCATCCTGCTCGACATGGCGCTGCCAGGCCTGAGCGGCGTCGACGTGCAAAGACGGCTTGCCGCCGCACATCACCGCCAGCCGGTCATCTTCATTTCCGGTGCAAGCGACGTGCCGGCTACGGTGACGGCGATGAAGGGTGGCGCTGCGGATTTTCTCATCAAGCCCTTCGACGAAACCGACCTCCTGCGGGCGGTGCGCCAGGCCATCGAGCGCAACGCGACCGAACGCGCCGCCGACGCGGAATTCAGCGACATCACGGCGCGGATCAACGAACTTACGCCGCGTGAGCGGGCGGTGTTCTTCCGCGTCATCGCCGGACGCCTCAACAAGCAGATCGCCGCCGATCTGCGGATCGTCGAGAAGACGGTCAAGGTGCACCGCGCCCGCGTGATGAAGAAAATGGGCGTGCGCACGCTCGCCGAGCTGGTGCGGCTCGCCTACAAACACGGTCTCGCCGACGAGGCGGAGAGCCGATCCGCGTCAGAAGGTGGAGGCGGCGCCTGATATCGGGCCGTGCTCGACGACATCGAAGGTGAAGTCGTTCTGCTCGTAGTCGGCGGCGAGGGCGCGATAGCCGGTGACCGGCTGACGCTGATCCGGGTCTTCGAGACATCGCGGGAGCTGGGCTATCCACCGCATTAGGGATTGCGAGTGTCTCGCTTAGGCTTTGGGATCGTAAAATCCTACGAATACTGCTATGCTCAACGCGTGGGGGGCTAATTGCGTTGTATTATCCAGCATGGAGGAAGCGGGCATGCTGAAGAAAATCGGGCTAGTTACTATTGTCGTGAGTGGCATGGCCGGTCTGGCAAATGCAGCCGACCTTCCGCCCGTAGAGTCCGATTGGGTGTTCACATTAGCACCCTACGGGTGGGCCATCGGAGTTAATGGCAATGCTACGGTGGGCCGCTTACCACCAGAAGTAGAGTTTGACGTCGATTTCAGCCAGATCCTGAACCACTTAGCCGCGCCGCCTGTGATGTTCGTGGGAGAGGCCCGCAATGGCCGCTTCAGCATTGGCAGCGATCTCATTTGGGCAAAATTGTCGGATAATGTGCAGACTCCGAGGGGTTTCTTTGCCAGGGACGTGGAAGGAACCTTAGAGATTGCTTCGCTGACAGGCATAGGCGGTTATAGCCTGTGGTACGGCGATGGCGGCAATCTTGATGTGGTCGCTGGCGCGAGGATGTGGTCAGTGGACATTGGTCTGGACATCAAGGGTGAACGCGGCCTGCTTGACGACCTGCTTGGCGGCCACTCCTTTGGTCGCGGTGACACCTGGGTCGATCCCGTCGTCGGCCTCAAGGGCCGTGCCAATATCAATGAGAATTTCTATCTGGCCGGCTGGGGGTTGATCGGCGGTTTTGACGTGTCCGATGACAAATTGATGTGGGATGTTATGGGAACCGTCGGATATGATTTCAACGACTTGTTCTCAATGACACTCGGCTATCGTAGCATGGGTCTCGACTACAGAAGAAACGATCTTGCAATAGATGCCGAATTCTCCGGTCCGCTGATTGGTTTCGTATTCAATTTTTAGGGCGCCTACTGGATCGTCAGTTCTCAATCATGCTTCGCCGGGTCGCGGCCCAATCGAATTTGTCAGAGAACTCACGCTACCAATCGACTCGACATTGAAGCGCGTCCAAAGGCCGGACTCGATCAGCAGCAGCAAATAATCGGGCATCCTAATTTCGGACCTTTGCCGGCCGGGCGAGCTTGCGCAGCTGCGCGATGAGCAGGCGTCCCTCGACCGGCTTCGCCAGATAGGCGCGCGCGCCCAGCGCCATGGCCTCCTCGCGGGCAAGCGGGCTGTCATGTCCGGTAATGACGATCACCGGCACGGTCGACTTGGACTTGGCAAGATGCCGCTGCACATCGAGTCCGCTGAGACCCGGCATGTGCATGTCGAGAATGACGCAACTCGGCTCCCCCGACGCCAGCGCCTCCAGGAACTCGGCGCCCGACGAATAGGATACCGCCTCGAGAGCCGCTGCGTTCAACAGTCGCCTGAGCGCCTGACGGACCGCCGCGTCGTCATCCACTATGGCGATGCGATCCTTGATCTTCACCATCATCCGATACCGCGTAGGCAAATCCGATCCCGGGCGATAGATGGACCTAGGGCCTACGGGCCGTCATGGGCGATGGCCCCGATGCGCTCCGCGACCTGCACCAGCTCGGCCAGTGTGCGCACGCCCATCTTGCTCATCATGCGGGCTCGGTGCACCTTGACGGTCTTCTCGGCGATGCCGAGCGTGCCGGCGATCTGCTTGTTGAGCTTGCCGGTGACGACCAGGTCGAACACGTCCCTTTCCCGCTTTGTCAGAGCCGACACCAGGGCCTTCATCCTGTCCTGGGCCGAGCGCCGCCGGCGGGTCTCGGCATCCTTGGCGATGGCCTTGCGAATTGCGGCAAGCAGGGTTTTGCCGGCAACCGGCTTGGTCAGGAAGTCGAAAGCGCCCTCCTTCATCGCCGACACGCTCGTCGGAATGTCGCTGTTCCCCGAAATGAAGATCACCGGTTGGATAGGCTGGGCGCTTGTCAGAAGCTTCTGCAGCTCCAGGCCGGTTCTTTCCGGCATCGCGACATCGAGAAGGATGCAGCCCGGTACAGTGGGATCGTGCTCGCGCAGAAAGGCGCCCGGTGTCGAGAAGGGCCGCGCCTCGAAGCCCTTGATCGTCAATAGCCGGCCAAGCGCCTTGAGCACGCTCGGATCGTCGTCAACCAGGAAAACGACGGGCGGCGAGTTCGTCATATCTTCCTTTCCCACGATGAATCTGGGTTGAATCAATCCAAACTCATAAACGTGATCGATTCTCATATATTAACGCGGGATTCTCGCGAAAAACGGGTGCCCGCTTTTTCGCATCCCATGCCTGGACTGGGCAGCTCGAAGGAGAAGGTCGCGCCGCCCGCCGGATTGTTGCGCGCCGACAGCTCGCCGCCATGCGCCGCGACGATCCATTGGCAGATCGGCAGGCCCAGCCCCATGCCGAAGCTCTTCGTCGTATAAAAGGGCTGGAAAAGATCTTCGATGGTTTCGGCGGGCACGCCGCGACCGTTGTCGCTGATCGAGAAGGCTACCGTATCGGTTTCCGTCGTGGTTGCGATGGTGAGGATTCGTTCGCCCGCCGGCCGTTCGGCCATGGCGTCGCAGGAATTGAGGACGAGATTCAACAGCACTTGCCGCAGTTGCACGGCGTCTCCGAGCAGCATCGGGAGATTCTTCCCCAGTCTCTTCACGACCGTGACTCCCTTTATAACCAGGTCGCTGTGGCACAGGCCCAGCACATCATTCACGATCTCATTTGCCGCGAAATGTTCCTTCGCCGCCTGCTCCTTCCTGAGGAGCGAGCGCAGATGATGGATGACCTGCCCGGCGCGCTTATTGTCCTTGATGATATCGCGGAGAATGCCCTGGATCTCTTTCGCATTGCCGGGCCGGCGGGCCAGCATGCTGGCTGCCTCGGCATTGCTCAATATCGCCGTCAACGGCTGATTGAGCTCGTGGGCGAGCGCTCCCGACAGCGCGCCCAGCACCGACACACGTGAAAGATGCGCCAGCTCCTGGCGCTGTCTTTCGGCCTCCATCTCGCGCTGCTTGCGTTCCGTGATGTCGAGAATGACGCCGATGAGCCGTTCGGCCGAGCCATTGATCCTGCTCTTCGGAATGGTCTTGGTCATGATCCAGCGCTCTCCGTCCCCGGGCAACCGGATCAGATATTCGGAAACGCAGATTCTGCCGGTGCGCAGCGCGCTCGCCATGCGCTCCAGGGCCAGCGCGCGGTCCTCCGGCGACAGGCAGCCGAGGAAGTTGTCACGCCGGAGCGGGATGTCCGCATTGAGACCGAGGAGCTTGCGGCAGCGCTGCGTGGTCCACACTGTGTCCGTATCGGCGCTCCAGTTCCACAGGCCCAGATCGGCACCGGTGACCGCCGCATCCATGCGTTCGCTCGCCTCCTCCGCGGCGCGCTGGGCGCGCTTGCGGCGACGCACCTCTGACGCCAGCAGCAGCAGCATGGCGGACTGCACGAGCATCACCGCCGCGATGGCGATGATCTCCCTCCTGTAGCGTTCCCAGGCGGTCTTCTCCTTGAAGCGGATCTCGGTGCCGGCCGGCAGCGCGTCCGCGTTCAGATTCCAGCGCTCGATCTGACGCCAGTCGACGATAAATCTGTGGGTTTCCGCCTCATGCGGAGAGATGCTCTGAGGCGATTCTCCATCGAGCACGGCAAGCGCGAGCTTTCCGGTCTCGCGCCCGACAGCCTCGAACGTGTCCATGTAGCCCCCGACGATACCGCGATCGAGATAGGTGTCGTATATGCCGTATACCGGGGCATTCGCGGCCAGTGCCACCTTCTCCACGACCGCATTTGGGCGCAGACGCGCGCCTGATCCGTCTTCAAAGAACGATAGGAAGACGATCTGCGAATTCGGCGGCAGTTTAGCGACGCGATCCAGGAGATCCGCCATGCGAAGCCCGCTCAAATAGGTGAAGGCATGCTTCGGCTCGAATGGCGCGAATAGCGTTCTGGCTTTCGCCTCCCAGGATTTGTCGAAAGGAGCCGCACCCGAGACGACGACGACCTGTTCAGTGTCCGGCTTGAGCCGCAAGGCGAGCTCCAATGTCTTTGCCGGATCGATCTGGCTGATGATGCCCGTCATGTCGGCGGGCAACGCGAGCGACTTTAGCGATTCCTCCCTGATGCCGGCGAAGACGACCGGAGCGCCCGCAAACAGCTCCTGGCGATGGCCGATCATGAAGCGGAGCGCTTCCGGACCTATTGTCACCACGAGATCAATGTGGGTCGCTGCGAACTTCGTCTTGAGAAAGCCGCGCATGGCTTCGGCACGCTCCGCCTCCGGAAAGCGCGCCGCATCGAGATACTCGTCGAATATCTGCGCCGGCCCCGGATCATCCGGGCCCAAGGCCGACCGCACGCCCTTCAACATCTCGACATTGGCGGAAAGGCCCGGATCGTTCGAGAGGAGAATGAGAATGTTACGTGCGTTCTCCTGTGCCAGGACAGCAGGCGCGAACATCACCAGAAGAACGGCGAGGCATGACGCGCCCACAGCCAGCCGGGCCCGCGCCATCAAGGCAAGCAGGATCGCAGCCGAGTTATGGGACATTGCCGCACACATCTTCACTCACCGTCGCCAATAGGAGACAGCAAACCCCCGGTGCGGCGCGGATCGTAGGAGTTTCGGAACGAGCGCGCAATGGAAGACACTATTACGTGAATGGTGTCATGGACTTGGGGCCGTCCCGTTGGGCTTTGGTCCAACTATTCCCTCAATGTCCACTTGCCTAGCGCGGGATGCGAAAAAGTGGACACCGGTTTTTCGCAAGAATCCCGCGCTAACATATAAGAATCGATCACGTTTATGAGTTTGGATTGGCTCAATCCAAACTCATCGTGATCTAGTAACTGCGGCCCGACATGGGGCTTCCCATGTGGCGCCTTTCCTGCTTTCAGGGATATGGCGTCATCTGATTCTTCGAGATTACCGGCAGTCGATAGTGCAGCAACCCAGCGCGCATTTGCATCCCCAGAAACCGGCCTCATGGGCAGGCCCGCTGAAGCTGCATCTGAGCCTCCTCATCATACTTCTGCTACTGGGCGTTGCGCTCCCCTTGATCTGGATGGCGCATCAGCGCGGCGAGGCCGCCGCCGAGACCGCTGCCGACGAGAAGATGCAGCTCCTGAGCGAGCGCACAACCGACCGCTTCCGCATCGTCTTCGGTGATGCCGTCCCCCTCGTGTCGATGGCCGCCATATCCGATGCCTTCGCGACCCCTCCCCCAGCCGATCTTCCCGCCAAGACGCGCCTGCTGCTCGAGGGGCTGGCCGGCTCACCCAATCTGGACGGCCTCTATGTCGGCTATGGCGACGGCTCCTTTATCCATGTCGTGAGCCTCGACAACGACAAGACCTGGCGCAAGGTACTGGGCGCCCCGGCGGAGGCGACCTTCGCGCTACGCGTCATCGCCCGTGAACCAGCCAACGGAAACATGTCGTCCGTCTGGCGTTTCCTTGGCCGTGACGGCCGGGTTGTGGCGGCGCTGGCGCCGACCGAGGCGAGCTATGATCCGCGCACCAGGCCCTGGTATCAGCGCGCACTGGCGACGCCGGACATCTCTTCCGTCGGGCCCTATGTCACCGCGACGACGCGCGCTCTGGCTCTCACGCTGTCGCAACGCCACCATGATGCAAACGGCGCGGTTGCCGGCGCCGACATATTGCTTGCCACCATCGGTCATTTTCTGGACAGCGAAAAGGTCTCGCCACGCGCCACGTCTTTCATTCTCGATGACACTCGCGATCTCCTCATCCATTCCGATCCGAACCTGATGGAGAAACTGCTCCTGCTGCGTGGCCGCAAGACGCGGGTTTCGGCGGATGACCCCAATATCAGCGACGCGACAATTGCCGCTGCGCGCTCGGCGCTTCCCGCGGCGGAAGGCTCCTTTGTTTTCGAGGTGGCGGGCGAACCCTATCTCGGACAGGCGGCACCGATCACCTTTTCGCCGCTGCTCGCCGGCAATACTCTGGTGATCACGGCACCGCTGTCCGATTTCACGGCGGCGAATGAAGAGCTCCTGCGCCGCGCTCTTGTCGTCTCGGGCCTTCTGCTGGCGATCGGCATCATCGCCGCGATATTGATCGCCCGCCTCATCACCCGCTCGCTTTCCTCCTTGACCGAGGATGCGATGCGGCTGAGTGATTTCGAGTTCGGGAAGGCCGCACCCGAGTCCACTTATATCAGAGAGATCAATTCCCTCTCCGCCGCGATCGCCGCGGCCCGTGACGCCATTCGCAGCTTCGCTCTCTATGTGCCGCGCGAGCTGGTGCGAAAAATCGTCACCTCGCGGGGCGACAGCCAAAGCGGTGCTGCGCGTCAGGAGGTGACGGTGATGTTCACCGATATCCGCGATTTCACCACCATCAGCGAGCGTCATTCGCCGGAGGAAGTCGTGGCGATGCTGTCGACCTATTTCGAGTTGATGAACAAGGGTGTCGAGCGCCACAAAGGCGCAATCATCCAGTTCCTGGGCGATTCCGTCTTCGCCATGTGGAATGCGCCGGTACCCGATCCCGACCACGCCGGCAATGCCTGCCGCTGCGCGCTCGACCTCGCGGCGGCACTCATCCAGTTCAACGCCGGCCAGCGCGCTGAGGGCAGGCCGGAATTCGTGACCCGCTTCGGCCTCCATAGCGGCGCGGCGGTCGTGGGCAGCGTCGGCGCCGAGCGCCGGCTCGTCTACACCGCCATGGGCGACACGGTGAACGTGGCCTCGCGTCTCGAAGGCATCAACAAGGAATTCGGCACCACGATCATGACGAGCCGCGCGCTCAAGGATCGCTGCGAAGGAAACTTCATCTTCCGCCGTCTGGGCTTTCATCAGGCCAAGGGCCGCGCGGAGAAAGTCGAGCTGTTCGAGCTCGTGTCCCGGCGATAGCGGTTAGCGCGGGATGCGAAAAAGCGGGCACCGGATTCTTCGCAAGAATTCCGCGCTAACATAGAAGAATCGATCACGTTTATGAGTTTGGACTGACTCAATCCAAACTCATCGTGATCTACGCGCTACTCCTCATTCGGGGGGACTTTGGACCACGGAATGCCATTCTTGCCGGTTTTATAGGCAAGGTTGAACAGCTTCCTCATATAGACCGGATCGAAGGGCTCCTTCTCCTTGAGCTCGAAGTCTTCCGGAACCCAGATCGCATTGTAATCCATGCCGTCGCGCTTCGCATTGGCATAGAGGCGGTAGAGATCGCCGATGCCCTGGGTCTTGATGAGCGAGTTCAGAGATTTGGCGGCGATGGCGGTGATCCGTGGCTTCACCGCGCTCCATTCCGGCGAGACCTTGCCGTTGCGGATCACATAGAGCGTGCGCTTCGGCGTCCGGCCGATGATCGCATCCACCTCACGCGCTGTGAAATTGGAGGGGAGGAGAAAAACCTGGTTGGTCGTGCCGCCGTCGACATGCATCTCGTCATATCTCTGGCCGTCGGCGGTGACCGACAGACGGACCGGCGGAAACACCGCCGGGATCGAGGCCGACGCCACGAGGATGTCGCGGAAAAGCTGCTTGCGGTTAGGCACGTGGCTTGAGGCGATGGCCCCCATGTCCCAGATGACCGGACGCTCCGCATCGAGATTGGTGGTGCCGACCAGAAGCCGGCGTCCCTTGGCATGCTCACGGGCCACCGCCGCCATGAGCGTGTCATCGACGTAACGCCCGACCAGACGCTTGAATGGCGTATCGTCGACGGCGGAGTCGCCGCCAATGATGCTCAGTATCCCCCTGGTCTCGAAAATGTCCTTGCCCGAAATGGTGGTATAGACCTCCCGCAACTGCGGATCGTAGTCGGGTCCGAGGAAGGCGAAAGGAGCAATGAGCGAGCCGGTGCTGACGCCGGTGACCACGTCGAATTTCGGCCGTGTGCCCGACGCAGTCCAGCCGATAAGCAGGCCGGCCCCGAAGGCGCCATTGCTGCCACCCCCGGAAATGGCGAGGAATTTACGGTCATAGAGATTGACCGACTTGTCCGCCTTGGCGGCCCTGACCACTTGCGTGGCCTGGGTCTTGAGGACAGCGGGACTGACGCCGCCGCCATCGTCGCCCCAGAAGCGGATATGAGCATAGCCCGGAAGGGCGGCCGTCGCGACCAGGGGCTCAGGCACCGGATTGCGCACTCCGCCGGCACAGCCCCCGAGCAGCAGCAGCGCCGCGACGCCTAAAGCCAGTGATTTGGACGCATGCACAACTGACCCCCGCTACCCCCTCAGCGCGCGAAGCGGGCGCGCCAGGCAATTGATTCCGACTGGCCCACTTTTCTCATACCCTGTTCAGGGAAGCAAATCCGGCTGGGCCTTGGTCCAACTGGTGCAAACGCCTCAAATTTGGTTGAATTCCGGGGCGAACGACATGTCTTGTTCGCGTGTCGCCTGGCGCGCTAGATCTCGCGCATCCCGGCGAAGTGGAATCACTTCGTCGAAAAGGATTCGGCGCCAATTCAATATGTTGGAGCAAATCCTTATCGCCAAAGTCTTCGACTTTGGCGGGATTTGCTCTAAGCTCAGGCATCCACGACGGCGGCAAATCATGAACGGCTTCACAATGCGCTTAGTACAGGCGGGACTCTTCCTGTTCCTCGCCCTCATTCCTATTTTCACCACCACCACTCGCGCTGAAGAGGCCGGCCCGCCTGACGGTCTGGATATGGGCAAGTCCTGGACTGGCGACTTCGATGTCATGGCGCAGCGCCGGCTCGTGCGCATTCTCGTGCCCTACAACAAGACCATCTACTTCATTGACAAGGGCGAGGAATTTGGCACGGCTGTGGATCTTGGCCGAGCCTTCGAGAAAGCTCTGAATCAAGGAAAGAAAAGCGCGGTCGAGCAGATCAGGGTGGCTTTTGTGCCCGTGCCGCGCGACCGGCTATTGCCGGCGCTCGCCCAAGGCCTTGGCGACATCGCCGCCGGCGGCCTGACGATCACCTCGACGCGTGAGGCTCTTGTCGATTTTAGCCGTCCCTTCGCCGACAATATCAAGGAAGTTCTGGTGACGGCCCGGCAGCCCCGTCCCTGGCGCAAATCGAGGATCTTGCCGGCCGCGATCTCTATGTCCGCAAGTCGAGCAGCTATTATGAACATCTGCAAGCGCTGAACGGCACGCTCAAGACACCCGTCAATCTCATTCCCGCCGAAGAGACGCTCGAGGACGAGGACCTGCTGGAAATGGTCAGCGCCGGACTCCTGCCTTATGCGGTGGTCGACGACTATAAGGCGCAGATCTGGGCCAAGGTGCTGCCCGACCTCACCGTGCGCAGTGACCTTGCGGTCAATCAGGATGGCGAGATCGCCTGGGCCATGCGCAAAAACAGTCCGCTGCTGAAGGCCAAGGCCGACGCCTTCGTTGCGTCGCACAAACTCGGTACGACTTTCGGGAACATACTGCGGAAGCGGTACTATACCAGCGAGAAGATGGCGAGGCGGGCACTCTCGGTCGATGCACAAAGGCGATACGAGACCCTGGCCAGTGCCTTCCGCCGCTATGGCGACGAGTTCGGCTTCGAGTTTTTTCTGATCGCCGCCCAGGGTTACCAGGAATCCGAGCTGGACCAGAACAAGCGCAGCCCGCGCGGCGCCGTCGGCGTGATGCAGCTGCTGCCCAGCACAGCGGCCGACAAGAGCGTCGGCGTGCACGACATTGTCGGCAGCGCCGACCGCAACATCTATGCCGGGGCAAAATATCTGCGTTATCTCATCGGCACTTACATCACCGATGAGGGTATCGACGATCGCAACCGGGTCCTCTTCGCCTTCGCGGCCTACAATGCTGGCCCTGGCAATCTCAGGAAATTCCGGGCCAAGGCCGCCGAAATGGGGCTCGACGCCAACCAGTGGTTCGGCAATGTGGAGAATGGCGCCGCCGCCATAGTCGGGCGCGAGACGGTGCAATATGTAAGTAATATATACAAATATTATATCGCTTACACGCTCGCCGCCCGCATCTCGGCCGATCGCAAGGCCGCCGTGGAACGGGTCGAGGCGCAGGAAAAGTGAGCACAAGCAGCGATGATGGCCCTAGGTCCAACTAGGATACGCCGCCGCCTTGCGCTAGGCCTAGGTGGACATGGGAAAGCCTCGCATCCGCATTTGCGTCCTCGATGACGACGCCTCTGTCCGCAACGCGCTGTTCCGTCTGCTGCGCGCTTCGAAGTTCGAGGTGCGCGCCTATGGCACGGGCGAGGAGTTCATCGCCGCCAGCCGGAGCTTCCGGCCGCACTGCGCCATCATCGACCTGCACATGCCAGGAATGGGCGGACGCGACGTGCAGCGCCACATCGCCAAGCACGACCCCGCCATTTCCGTGATCGTGATTACCGGTCATGACAGTCCGCAAAGCCGGCTGGACTGTCTTGCCGACGGTGCCAGCGCCTATCTGACAAAGCCAGTCGAGGAAGAGCGCCTGCTTTCCGCCATTCATGGCGCCATGGACAAGAAGTCCGGGGAAACGGCGGCCAAGCGCAATCACGCCGCTCACTGAAAGGAGGGCCTCAATACATCACATCGCCCGCGTTGCCGCGATTCACGGCGCGCTCACCTTTTCGATATCGGGCAACATCCACGCCTTTTTCTCGAACAGCGCCTTGGTGGGACCATAGAGGCGGAACATCACCTCGAAGCCGCGCTTCGGATCGGTCGGCACCCAATTGCGTTCCTGGCCTTGCGGAGCGCTTGGGCCGAAATAGATATCGACCGAGCCGTCTTCGTTCGTCTTCATGTCGGTATTGTTCGAAGCGCGGCTGGCGCGATCCATGTTCTTGATCAAGGCATGCGTATCGCGGTCATAGGCGGTCGCCGACCAATATTGCTCGACCGGCACATCGGGCGGCACATGGAGACGGTACATTTTTCCACCGTCCAGGCTGTTGCCGTCCTTATCCTTGATCGTCATCAGATAGAATTGACCGGCGCCCAGTCTTTTGATGCCGATATACGCGTAAGTGTAGGCGAGTCCGCGCAAATCGACTGGATATTGATCCGGATCGCTATAACCTGACTGGGTCGCCTTCATGAATTCCTGCGCCGCCGGCAGCGCCCAGCGGCTGCCTTCGAAGAAGGGTGGAAAGAACTCTTCATACCTGGCCGCGAGCAAGGCCTTTGCTTCCGCTATTCCCTTCTGCAAAGCCTCCCTGGTCCGCTGATCGGGTTTGAAGGGCTTGCCCTTTTCGATGCCGAGCGTCCTGAGCTGGTCGATCATGACGCGGTCACGGTCTAGCCAGGGCTCGCTCTGGATAATGCCATGCAGCGACTGGAAGAAGCTCAGATCGTAGCGGATGGTGGAATCGTAGATGACGTCCTGGACGTCGGTGAAGACGGTCGGGGCCGGCTTGGCGGCCTGCGACAAAGGATAGACCTTGATCCGCTTGCCATAGGCGACCGACTTCTCGACGTTGGCAGGCTCATGGCTTTTGAGATTGGAACGCATCAGCGCATAGCTGGTGAAGGTGCCGGGGCGCAGAACGAAATATCCGCCGGGGGCTTTCTTGACATAGCCTGGCGGGAGGATCAGATATTTGCCGCCCTTGCCCTTGTCGGCGCCCAAAGCCCCCGCATCCTCGAGCGGCATTTGCCAGATATCCACGATATTGGCGTTGAGCGAGCCGCCTTTGGCGGGTGGCACCTCGATGACGACGGGCCCGACCTCCTTTGTATTGACGAAGGTCATGAAATAGATGGCATCCGGATTGGGGGTGAGCGTCTGATTGCGCCAGTCGAGCGGCTTTCCCCAATAGATGACCTGGTTCTCCTTGCCCTTCGTCTTGCTGAGCATCTCCTGACGCATGAGGTCGGTATTGACCGCCGGCATGCCCCAGATGACCGCCTCCACGGCGCGCCGCTCGATGGCACGGCGGGCCAGTTCCTCGGCGGAGAAATCCTGTGCCGATGCCGCGAATGGCATGAGGACGAGCAACAGCGCGGCGATGACAGTTTTCTTCACATACGGCATAGCGACGCCGGTCACTTGCCGGCTTTCGGCGTCAGCGCCAATGTCAACCAGACATTCCAGCCTTCCGCGCGATTCTCGGCGCCGAATTCGTAAAAGCCTTTCAGATTCACATAGCCCTGCATGTCGCCGGCCGGGACGAAATAGCCGATCTGCGGCCCGACGCCGAAGATACGAGACTTGAAATCGCCGAGTGTGGCGCCTGAGCCACTGTCACCCGTGAGCTGCTGATAGTAGTAGCCGACGGCGCCCACATGAACCTGCTGCGACAGGAAGTGCGAGGCGGCCACGTCGAAATGACTGTCGATGCCATTCTGGTAGTTGGTGTCCGGGTTCTCAAAATTATAAGTGAGACCGCTGGCGATCGAGAATTCGTTTCCTGATTGCGGGTTGAAATAGGTATAGGCGAGGCCGCCATCGATCGCGCCATGGCCAATGCCGAGATTGGCGAGGCGGTCGGGCTGATAATCACCGACCGGTATATCACCCATCACATAAGTCATGAAGTTGTTGACGCCCGCATTCCATCTGAGCGCCGCCATTGGGTAGAGATCGCCGACGCCGACCAGCGTGTCGGTGCGCTGTCCCGAAATCTGACCACCATTCGGACCCGTCAAGGTGGCTTCGGCCGAGGCTTTGACTTTCCCTGCGAGCCCCACCACGCTGAGGGAAGGCGACCCGCCCAATATCGTCGTATCGAATGTGTAGCCGGGACCGAAGCCTATGACGCTCAGATCCGCATCGAGCCCGGCATGAACTTGTCCGCCTTGCGGAAACTGCTGACCACCACCAGCCTTCACCGATGAATAATAGGCGAGACCCGTTGCCGACCAGCCCGGCGCGCCGGGTATGGCAATGAGGCTGCCGAACTGGCCCGACAGCCAGAAGGCGACACCGCCTTCATCGGCATGAGCTTTGGGTGCCAGGCTTGCAGCCAGTGCTGCGGCAATTCCCATAGAAGCGATAGAACGCCCTCTCGACACGATCGTGCTGGACATGTCGTTTCCCCGATTCCCCATTCCGCCCGATGGCGGTGATTATGCAAGGGAAGCCGTCCCGAGGCCAGTTGGACCAAGGTCCATCGAATAAAAATTAGCTATATCAAATGCTTGGAGCTATTTTTATCCGCGTCCGACGAATGGCATCTCATTCGCCATCACGGTCATGAACAGGACATTGGCGTCGAGCGGCAAGGAAGCCATGTGGACGACGGCGTTCACCACGTGGCGGACGTCCATCGTCGGCTCCGGCTTCGTCGTGCCATCAGCCTGCAGGACGCCGCTCTTCATGCGCGCCGTCATTTCTGTGCCGGCATTGCCGATATCGATCTGCCCGCAGGCGATATTGTATTTGCGGCCATCGAGCGAGGTGGAACGGGTGAGGCCGGTGATCGCATGTTTCGTCGCCGTATAGGGCGCCGACAAAGGCCGCGGCACATGGGCGGAGATCGAGCCGTTATTGATGATGCGGCCGCCCGCCGGCGACTGCGCTTTCATCAGCCGGAAGGCTTCCTGCGTGCAATAAAAGGCGCCCGACAGATTGGTGTCGACCACGGCCTTCCATTGCGCGGGCGTCAGATCTTCCAAAGGTACCGCCGGCGCGCCGATGCCGGCATTGTTGAACAGGACATCGAGCCGGCCGAAGGCCTTCCGGGTCTCCGCGAAGAGTTGGGCGGCGGAGGCGGGATCCCCCACATCGGTCGGGACCGCCAGGCACTTGCCTCTTATCTCGGCCTTCACCGCCTCGAGCTTATCCTTGTTTCGCCCGGCGAGAACGACCGCATAACCCGATTCGGCCAATCCCTTCGCCACGGCACGGCCTATCCCTGAACCGGCTCCGGTAACCATCGCAACTTTGAGTTCGGTCAAATCGCGTCTCCCTGGCTTCGTCGGCCGGCATGCTTACCACAATCGAATCAAACAACAGAATCAATATGAAGGAGCGGTCACGCGCAGCGGCCGACGACGCATTCCGCAGCCTTCGGGATGAACGTTAAGGAACAAGCGATTGCGGGTTCCCAACATCCAAGGTATAATTTCCGCTTGAGGGCTAAGCGACTGCTGAGTTTCTGGGAAGGCAGATAAGCATTCGACCGGTGTAGCAGCCGTGGGAGTGTTTCGTGTATTGTCCCTCTGACGATCGCACCAAGCCGCCTTTATCCAATGCTGTCCGGCTTCTGAACGGATGGCTGTGGGTTGTCTTTCTGTTATGCATTGTCGGGACGGCCAAGGCGCAATCGAGCCTGAGCGAAGGCTATGCGCGCGAACTGGCCCCGCTCTCGAACAGTGAACGCGTCGGTAGCGAGATCTGGTTCAACGCCACCGCTTTCAACGACCGCTTCTTCACCTACGGTTTTCAGCAGCGCCTGGGCGGCCTGATCGACTGGTACGGTATTCTCGCCGCCTCGAAAAAGCAGGACATCTTCCAGGCTTGGGGTGGCATCCCCGATCCCGATTGCTGCGTGCCGGGCGAACCCGATTGTCCGGCCAAGACATTGGCCGAGACCTATGGCTTCCAATGGTGTCCCGGCGATGATGCGCTTCTGCAATTCATCGGCAAATATGGCTATCGCGATCCGGCCTGCGACCTGAAGGACACGCCGGCTCAGGGCACCGACCAGCGCCAGAGCTCTTGCGATCTCCATTTCGGCACCTCGACCGGTATTCTGGGCCTGCGCAAATTCCCCAATCCGCGCTTCGACAAGGAGGCCTGGCTCAAGCTCAACGGCAGCCCCGAATCCTGGGAAGGCTATCGCGGCACGCTATCAACCTATCCGACCGATGCGGCAGCGCGCGCCAACCGCCTGTTCGACGGCTCCATCGAGCCGCCTTTCCGGATCGGAATGGCCTGCGGCGCCTGCCATATCGGATTCAAGCCCGGCAATCCGCCGAAGGATCCCGACCAACCTCTGTGGGAGAATATCGACGGCCTGGTCGGCAACCAATATAGCCGCGTGTCGAACTTGCTGGGCTCGGGCTTCGGCAAGCACGCGCTCGAATGGCAACTTATCGCCAGGGCGAGGCCAGGTATCGTCGACACATCGGCGCTGCCGATGGATTACGTCTCCAATCCCGGCACCATGAATTCGATCATCAATTTCGCGCGCCGACCTCTTTTCGAGCATGACGTCCTGAAATGGCGCAAGGCATCGGCCTGCCCGGCGGGAGCTCCTGCCGACACATGCTGGTGCGAGCCCGGCAAGCCCGGCAAATGCTGGGAGCGCTCGACCAAGAAGGAGCTGGTGCCGAACATCCTCAAGGGCGGAGAGGATTCGATCGGCATGGAGGAGGCGATCCAGCGCGTCTATTTCAATATCGGCTCGTGCTCCGAGCAATGCTGGCTCAACCACATTCCGGATCTGCGCGCCGCTGATCCCAATCAGCGCAATTACGGCCAGACGCCTTTCGATATCGGTCAATGCCGGCGCGACTGCGCGAGCTTCCGCGCCATCGAGGACCGCCTCCCCGATGTGAAGGCGTTCTTCCTCACCGCCCGCCCGAGCGATCTCTGGAAAGCACGGGGTCTCGCTTCACCCGCGGCACTCGAAGCCCAGCTCGACACGCAGTTTTTCCCCGGCGCGGTGAAGCGTGGCCGCGACATCTTTGCGCGGCAATGTGCGAGCTGCCATTCGAGCGGCAAGCCGCCTTTCGACAATACCGATTTCCTGGCCACCGTTCCGGGCGATCCGACCTTGCGGGCCGATTGGCTGGGCAATGACGCGGTGGAGCCGGCGAGCGAGATCGGCACCTATGCCGGGCGCGCCATGCATTCGAATCACATGCCGAGCCGCGTCTGGGAGCAATATGCCGCCTTGGATCTCAAGGACCGCCCACGCGACCCGGCGCGGCCCGAAATCATGGCCGGCGCCGGGCGCGGCTATTACCGCAATGTGTCGCTGCTCTCGGCCTGGGCGGATGCGCCCTTCATGCACAACAACGCCATCGGCCCGGAGATCTGCGGAAAGCCGAACGACAAGGCGCTCGATTTCTACGATTCACCCTATGTGGATTCGCAAGGCAAACCCCTCGCCTCGCCGCCCGCCTGCCTTCCCTATGACACGAGCGTCGACGGCCGCTTCCAACTCTATGTCGCCTCGATGCGCGACCTGCTCAACCCGCAGAAGCGCATCGACAAGATGCATCTCCTCGATGACGACATCATAATCGACATCGCGCCCAAGCTACAGAATCCGGAACTGAACAAGCTCCTCGGCATCGAGATCAGTGTGCGCGTGCCAAAAGGCTATCCAGCGCTCGCCATCAACAGCCTGCGCTTCAAGGACCTCATCCAGGATGCCGTGCTGCGCCGCACCGATCCCGGCAAGCTCGACGAGAAATACGCCGGGTTGCTCGACAAGGACCAACTCGCCGATCTGAAGGACGGCCTGCAGCGCCTGATCCTCGAGGCCATCGTGAAGGATCGCCCCACCGTGATCGATCTCGTCGCCGACCGTGACAAGTTCGTGCAGCGCTTCTATTCCAACATTCTCGGGCGCGTCGAGAACAGCGGCCACCGCTTCGGCGAGACCTTGTCGGATGAGGACAAAGACGCCCTCATCGCTTTCGTGGCCACGCTATGACGGCACGCCATTTCATCAGCACGCTCGGGGTCGCGCTGCTTCTCGCCATCGCGGCCCTCGCTTATCTGTGGCACGCGCCCGCCGAGAATACGCCCGAACGGCCCGACATTGCTTTCGCGCCGCTCACCGACACTACCCTCAAGGATCCCGACAACCCGATTAAGGTGTTCCACGTCGATTTCGCCAGGATCGAGCATGACCTGCCGCTGAGCCTCGCCGATCGCGCCAAGATCACGCCGGAGAATCTGAAAACGCTGAGTCAGGAAGAGATTGATCAGATCTATGCGCGGCTCACCGCCGGCCCCATTCCGGATGGCTTCATGCGCGGCGATCTCTTTTTCGCAAAAGGCGAGAAGGGCTTGCGGACCCGGCTCGGTGAGATCCTCGATGGCGGCCTGGGTACCGTCGCCGACACGAAGATCGAGGCGCTGGAGAAGTTCGGGCGGTCCTTGTGGAAGGGCAAGCGCTTTTATCGTGACGAACGGATACTGCGCAACGTGATCGAGGATTTCAAGCCGCTCGAGGGGCTCATCGACGATCCAGGCAAACTCCAGACGGTCGAGATTCCACGCCAGGGGCTCCTGTCCTACATCAGCCCGCGCACCACCGCCTGGCTCCTGTTTCCCGCCAAGCTGTATTGCGGCCAGAGTCTCGTCGACGGCCGGCGTGAATCGATCATCATCGATTACGCCTATACGCACGATCTGCCGGGCTACATGGAAAGGCCCGATGCGCTGGCAGGCCGCGGCGGCCTCATGATCCGCGACGAGATCCGTATGGTGCGGCCCGGCTTCTATCTCGGACGCGCTTATGCCAACCGCGTGTTTCTCCTGAATTTCACCGTCTATGATGCGGAGACCGCCGACAATGGCCTTCAGGCCTTCCTGGACGGCAAGCCCGTCGCGGAAGATTGCTGGGTGGGCGAGCAAGGTGTGGCGGCGGCTCAATAGAGCGCTCGGCCCCGCTGCGCTGACCGTTACGGTGATGGCGAGCACCGCCATCGCCGGAACCGCGTTCGATCGTCTCTATCCGGCCAATAATGGCGCTCTTTCGCTGCCCTATCCATTCGCCCGGTTGATCGAGGATCTGAAAGTGCGGACGGGAGCCGAGATCCAGCTGGGCTTCGTGCCGCTCGGCCGCTCGCTGCAACGCTACGCCGCTGATCCCGATTTTTTCGCCTCGCCCCGCATCATCCTGGCGGTGATCGGCAACGGCGCGCCTGGACACGGGCTGCGCGACCGATTGTTCATGGGCTATCAGCCGGCCGCCCGCGCCATCGAGATCATCTCGTTCGACGAGGCGGAGGGGCGCTTCCGCTTCGCGCAAGTCGATGATTACGGGCCGCAAGGCCGGCCCGCTTTGGCTGAGCTCAATGAGGATGTCTGCGCCACCTGCCATCAAGCCCGCAGCCCCATTTTCTCCGCGCCGCCCTGGGACGAGACGAATGCCAATCCGCGCGTCGTCGCGGCGCTGCCGAAGGCTTTCGAGGGACTTGCCATCCATCAGGATTTCGATGGCCTCGACCAGTTCGCCAGATCGGTGATGCGGGCCAATCGGCTTCTCGTCGCGACGCAACTGAAACACGCGCTCGCCGGTCAGGATGCCGACAGTCTGGCCAAGGCCTTTCCGCAGGGCCTTGCCGTCACCGAGCCGAAAATCCCCAATCGCGATCCCCTGGCGCTGATCGCATCCGGCGTACCCGCCGACAAGACGCTCGAGACCCAGGGCGTCTTCGCGCCGGAGACGCCGCGCCAGCCGGTACTTCTCTGGAAGCCGGGACTGACCGGCTCGGAAGATGCGTTGCGCCTGATCGAGGAGGCGGAACTGCCATGACCTTCACCTGGCGCAGGACCGCCCAAGTCGTTCTCGCACTCGTCGTCCTGGGGGGGTCTATTTCGGCTGGCGCCTCAGCCGCGACGAGCCGGAGAGCTTCGCGTCCGGCGCGATGCAGTTCAAATATGGCTCGACCGGCGGCGACAAGAATTTCGGCATTCCCTTCCCGGTCTGGGAGGTGCTTCCGGTCCTCTTCAAGGACAAGCTGCCGAAGGGTCGCGAGGATCAGGGCTGGGGCGCCTTCGGCTTCATCAGCGAGACTTTCGCCGATAAGGACGAGCACCCGCGCCGGCCGCGGCCGATCGGCACGACCTTGCGCAACTATATGGGGATCGAGCGCATCTTCCTGAATTGCGCCGCCTGCCATGCCGGCGTCGTAACGCCGGCGCCTGGCGGCCAGCGCCTCGTCGTGCTCGGCATGCCCGCCAACACGGTCGATCTCGAAGGCTTCCAGAATTTCCTCGTGGCCATCGCCAACGATCCGCGCTTCACCGCCGACGACATCCTCAAAGCGATCGATAACCAGAAGGTCGACATCGACATCATCAACCGCCTGGCGCTGCGTTTCATCGGTGTCCAGCAGATGAAGGACCTGATCATCGGCATCGGCAAGCGGTTCGAATTCACCACGGCGGAGCCCGCATTCGGCCCGGGCCGCTTCGATACCTTCTCGCCGGCCAAGGCCCTTATGGCTTGGCCGTTCGAGAACATTCCGGCGCATGAGCGGATCGGCGTCGTCGACTTTCCATCCGTCTGGCTGCAGGACAAGAAGCGCTCAATGTGGCTCCACTGGGACGGCAACAACAACAAGCTCGAGGAGCGCAACCGCTCGGCAGCCTTCGGCACCGGCGCCAATTTTCCACTGCTCGACCGGGCTTCGGTGAAGCGCATGGAGGAGTGGCTGCTTACTGCGCGGCCGCCCGACTTCGCCACGACCTTGAAGGTTACGATCGATGCGGCCAAGGCCGCCCGCGGCAAGGTTCTCTATGAAAGCGCCTGCGCCAACTGTCATGGTGCCACGGGCACCGACTTCACCGGCACGTTCGTCGGCAAGACGACGCCTATCGCCCAGATCGGCACCGACCGTTACCGCTTCGACAATTATACCTATGATCTCATGCTCAATCAGAGCACGCTTTATGCCGGCAATGCCGAGGAGCGCTTTCAGAATTTCCGCAAGAGCGACGGCTACGCCAACATGCCGCTCGACGGCCTGTGGCTGAGGGCGCCCTATCTGCACAACGGATCCGTGCCCAGCCTGCGCGATCTCCTGAGAAAGCCCGCCGACCGTCCGGCGATGTTCTATCGCGGCTACACGGTCTATGACCCAGTCGATCTGGGTTTCGTGTCGCGACCCGACCAGATTCCGGATGCCGCCAAGGCGCAGCTCTTCTGCTATGCCACCAATGCGGCCGGGCTTGCGCAGTGCGGGGCGAACGCGCCCGACAACCGCGATACCTGCGATGCCGCGACATGCAAGGGCAACGGCAATGGCGGCCACGATTATGGCACATCGCTGCCCGACGCCGACAAAGACGCGCTCATCGAATATCTCAAGACGTTCTGAGAGGCCGCTCCATGTCCTGGAAATCGTTCGGCGCATTGATCAAAGACAAGGGTCTCAGATTCCTGCGCGGACCGGGCATCCTCATATTCCTCGCCGTCGCCGGCCTCTACTACGCCAACTGGAAATTCTTCAGCCCCAAACCGCAGAATCTTTGCGCCGATGTCGAAAAGGCGCAGGCGAGCCGGTGCCAGGACAACATCGCCGAGGAACAGTTCAAATATGGCTCGCTGAATGCCGAGAATGAGCGCGGCATTCCCTATCCCATCTTCTATGTCATGCCGCGCGTCTTTCCGCAGTGCCTGCCCGGCAACAAGCTCGGCGGCTATCGGGCATTCGGCCTGCCCTGGGAGGAAGGCCGCGAATTGCCGGTCGGCTTCTCCAAGCGCCGGCTCGGTTTCGACCGCATCACCCAGACCTGCGCCATCTGCCACACGGCGACCTATCGCATGAATGTCGCGGACAAGCCGGTCATCGTGCCGACCGGCCCCTCGCACACCACGGCGTCGCAGGAATTCCTGCGCTTCCTGCGCTGCGCCGCCAACGACAAGAATTTCAGCTTCGAGGGGATGTGGGATGAGATCAAGCGCAACTTCAAGATGGGGCTCGACGACTGGGCGATCTATCACGCCTTGATCCCGGTCGTGCGCGACCGCATCCGCGAACAGGTGGAGGGCTTCGCCTGGATGGATCAGGATGAGTTCCGCCCCGGCATGAGAAGGCCCGATTGGGGGCCGGGGCGCGACGATCCGATGAATCTCACCAAGTTCTTCCTCCTCAAAGCCGATCGCCTCAAGGACCAGACCACCGGCAACGCGGATTTTCCGGCCATCTGGGATCTGTCGGTGCGCGAGGGACAATCGATGAACTGGGCGGGCGAAACACTCGATCCCCTCGCGGTGCTCACCGATTCAGCACTTGGTCTCGGCGCGCCGCCGGGGCCGCATTTCGAAAGCCAGATGCGCGATTTGCGCGCCTATCTGCAGAGCAAGAAGCCGCCCCGATATCCTCTGGCCCCCGATGCCCGGGATTCCGCCGTTCTTGCCGGCGCCAAGCTCTTCAAGACCTATTGCGCCGATTGCCACGCGACCGGCGGGCACTATTACGGCAAGACCGTTCCCATCGAGGATATCGGCACCGATCGCGAGCGCTTCGACACCTGGCGGCAGGAAGACGCCGATGGCGCCAACCGCGTGGCGCGCGAGATGGGCGTCATACGCAAGGACATGATCAAGGACAAAGGCTATATTGCCGGGCCCTTGTCGGGCCTGTGGCTCACCGCGCCCTATCTGCACAATGGCTCCGTGGCCAACCTCGCGGAACTGCTCACCCACCCCGAGGACCGGCGCGTCACCTTCTATCGCGGTTGCGATCTCTATGACCACGACAAGATGGGTTTCATATCCGACCGCGTGGAGCCATCCTGCCCCAGCAACTTCCTCTTCGATACGCGCCTTCCGGGCAACGGCAATCGCGGCCATGACTATGGCACGGGCCTGACGCCGGCCGAGAAGACGCAGCTCATCGAATATCTGAAGACATTGTGAGCGAAGGGACGCCCAGATGGATGCCTTTCCCGATGTGACCAGCCCGGCGCTTCCCGACGGTGACGAGATGGTCAGGAGCGAAGACCAGATGCTGAGGGAAGAGCTCGCGGAAATCGCCGCGAAGCGACCCGCGGCGAGCCGGTTGAACGACCATCTTGCGAGCGGTGCGGAAGACGAAGGCCCCTATACGATCGGCCTCGCCTTGTCGGGCGGCGGCATCAGATCAGCGACAGTTTCGCTCGGCATCCTCCAGAAGCTCGCCGGCGCGGGCCTTCTGAAGCATGTCGACTATCTTTCGACCGTTTCGGGCGGTGGCTATATCGGCTCCGCCCTTACCTGGTGGCTGCGCGGCAATGCGTCAGACGAGCCGGAATATGAGAGCCTCTATGACGTCGAGGCGCGCTTCCCCTTCGGCACCCAGGATCCGCGCGTACCGGAGCCAGCCGCGGGCGGCATTTCCGCGGAAGCCCCGGCGCTGACGCCCCTGCAATATCTTCGCGACCAGGGCAATTATCTGGCGCCCGGCAACGGCATCAGCTTCTGGTCGGGCGTCGCGGTGGTGCTGCGGGCCATTCTGCTCAATCTGATGATCTGGATTCCGGTTGCCGCCCTCGTGATGGGCGTGCTCTACGCTTTGGGTCAGATACCGGGTCTCAAGGGGCTTCCCTTCGCGATCCGTATGGTGGCGCCCGGCGCTTTGGAGACCGCCGGCGACATCGTCGGCTCCAGCGGAGAGCTCGAGGTGAACCGAACGATTCCGCCGGCCTTCCTGCTGATGCTCGTCTCGGCCGTGGCGCTCGCCGTCCTGTTTGTCATCGGCAGCATCAATCATTCCCTGTTGTCCTGGACGAGCCTGACCGAATCGGAAATGCGGGCCGAGCGGACGGAGAAGCCGGCGGTCGAGAAGCAGAAATGGTACAGCTGGCTGCTGGCGGGTCTCGCCGGCCTCGCGAATGTCGCTTTGCTGGGCATCACCATCCTGTGGCTCCTGCCGGCGATCAAGCTCCTGTTCACCGATCGCCATCAATGGCTGCTGCCGATCCCACCGCCTCCCATGCTGAGCCCCGGCATCCTGACAGCACTTCTCCTCTGGCTTGCCGTCTTTATCTCCACCGGGCTCTTCTTCTGGTTCATGGGTGAAGCTGGCGCGAGGCGCAACCTCAGCGGAAAGAGCCAGAAGGCCGTGCTCCTCGTTCTGATCGGCCTCTTCATCATCATGGCGGCCGGCTACCTCGTCGACCACCTGTTCAACGGGCCGGGCGTCACGCTGGTCGACCGGATCGCCGCCTTCCTGCTCTTCACCTATGGCGTGGCCTATATCGCTTTCGTCAATTATCTGATCGGTCTTCTAATCCGCAATATCCTCAGGGCCGAGGCGGTGGGCAACCCGCTGGCGGATATGCAGACACCGACGCCTGCTCTTCTGCAATACCGCGCGCGCCGGGTCTTCGAGTGGTTCTACGGCAAAGCCTTGTTCGTCATCATCGTGCTGATCATCGTCGGCAGCCTGCCGCTGGTGAGCCACTATATCGATTACGGCCTGGGCGGCGTCTGGACGGCGCTGGGCCTCGCCGTCACACTGGGCGGCCAGCTCTGGAGCCGCATACGCGGCAACAGCAGGCTCACCGAACTCACCATCATCATCGGCTCCGCTCTCCTCGCCTACGGCATCCTCCTGATCGGACATCGCCTTGCCGTCACCTTCATGGATGGCGACGCCGCGTTGCGCGCGCTGATCGCCGCCGCCGTCATCGGCGCGCTGATCGCCGGCTGGTTCGTCAACACCAACCAGATCGGCCTGCATCGCTTCTACCGCGACCGGCTGATGGAAGCCTTCCTTCCCGATGTCGCCGCCCTGCGCCGCGACACCAATGCCGCGGCGACCGGCGCCAATGAGCTCAAGCTTTCCGACTGCTGGAGCAGCGTCTGGTCGAAGGGACCTTACCAGATCATCAACGCCAATATGGTTTTGAGCAATTCAACCGTGCGCAAGCACCGTCTCCGCGGCGGCGAGAATTTCATGCTTACCCCGCATTTCGTCGGCTCGTCGGCCACCAAATGGTATCGCGGCAAGGACACGGCCTGCGCCGACATGACACTGTCTTCCGCCATGGCCATTTCGGGCGCCGCCGCCAATCCGCGCGGCGCCGCGGGCGGCCACGGGTTGACGCGCAGCCCCTCTGTGGCGCTCGCCATGAGCCTGCTCAATGTCAGGCTCGGTTATTGGATTCCCAATCCGGTGCACGGACAGCCCGGCATGCTGCTCCGCCGCCCCAATCATTTCTGGCCGGGCGGCCTCTACGCGCTGACGCGCGGCGGCTATGTCGAGACGGCGAAGTGGTTGGAACTGGCCGATGGCGGGCATTTCGAGAACCTGGCCATCTACGAGCTGGTGCGCCGGCGCTGCGGCCTGATCATCGTGTGCGACGGCGGCCAGGACAATGCCTCCTCCTATGCCGATATGGTCACCGCGGTGCAGCGCATCGGGCAGGATTTTGGCGCCACCGTGCATTTCGACATGACCGTAAAGAATGGCGCCGGCTTCGAGAAGTCCGGTCCGGCGCAGATGATCGCCAAGGCGACGCTCACCGATTATCCCAAGGGCGCCGAATTCGCCGAGAAAGGCTATTTCGTCGGGCGGATCGACTATGGCGAGCGCGGCAGCAAGGGCTGGCCCGAGAGCGGGATAGTGATCTATCTGAAATCGGCTCTGATCCGCGAGCTGGCGGTGGGCGCCAAGGGCTATCGCGGCGCCCATCATGACTTCCCCAATGAATCGACCGGCGATCAGTTCTTCGACGAGGAGCAGTTCGAGGCCTATCGCGAGGTGGGCTATAGAATCTGCGAGCAGATGGTGACCGAGCTCGACCTCACCCGGCTGTTCCGCGACGGCCCGCCGCCGCTGGCCCGACTCAGGCGGAATACGCGTTTCCGCCCGGCTTAGAACAATTTCCACCACTCGCCGGTATGTGCGTCGGGGACAAGTCATCCGGGCGATTAATTGTTTGGTGATATCGGGCCACCATAGTGGCGACAGTACAGTTTTTCTCATTTCGAGAGGAAATGGGTGCGGCCGACATGCGGCATAATAAGGCCAGCGTTCGCAGCCATGCTGCTCATGGCCTGGATGATGCTGCCCGGATCGGTGCGCGCCGATGAGCGCTCCGATTGCGAAAAGCTGAACGGTGAAGCCAGTATCGGCGCCTGCACCGCGGTGATCGAGGCCGGCACTTACGATGCTGCCGACCTCTCGACCGCCTATCTCAATCGCGGCCTCGAATATTTCGCCCTGCGCTATTATGACCAGGCGATCGCCGATTACACAGCCTCGATCGCACTCGATGCGAGCAAGGCGGATGTCTTCAACAACCGCGGCAACGCCTATCACGCCAAGCGCGACTACCCCATGGCGATCCGGGATTTCGACCGCGCCATAGCCATCAATCCCGCCCACGCGCTCGCCTATAACAATCGCGGCATCGTCTATGGCGACATGGGCGACTATGCGCGCGCGATCCAGGATTACGACCAGGCGATCGCCATCCATCCCGCCTATGCCAGCGCCTACAACAATCGCGGCAATATCCGCGCCAAGCAGGGCGACTTCCGCCAGGCGGTGCAGGATTACAGCCAGGCGATCGTGCTCAAGCCTTCCTATGTCGGCGCCTTCAATAATCGCGCCATGGCCTATGGCGCGCTCGGCCGCTTTGCCGAGGCCGCCGACGACTTCCGCCGTTCGATGGCGCTGCGCCCCAATGACACGGCGAAGGCCGGCCTCGCGGCCCTGGAGGCGCGGATCGCCGCCAAGACGGCGCAGACTTCAGCTGCACCAATGAGCTTTCGGCGGATGCCCAATACAGATCTCGCCGCCGCTCTCCTCGACACGGTCGCGGCCGACAGTATCGACGCCTGCGAAGCCGCGTGCGCCGCCAACAGCTACTGCCGGGCCTATTCCTTCAACATGTGGAACGCGCTGTGCTTCCTCAAGGGCGATCCGGCCCTGCGCTTCCTCGAGCCCAGCACCATGAGCGGTCTCAAGAGCGAGACCTATCCGCCTCCTATTTCCGACGCCGGCGTCTCAATGGTTCGTTTCCACAACAAGATCTTTCCAGGCGAGCCCGTCAGAGAGAGTAACGCCAACCGTATCGAGGATTGCGAGGCGACCTGCCAGATCAGCGACACTTGTGTCGCCTACTCCTTCGTCAAGACGGAAAAATCCTGCCGGATGTTCGAGAGGCCGGGCGCCTATGCGAGCGACGCCGGCGCCGACAGTGGCGCCAAGCGGCAAGTGGTGAACTGATTCATTGACGTGATCGATCCGTAGCGCGGGATTCTTGCGAAAAGCCGGTATCCACTTTTTCGCATCCGGACAACCTGCCCGCCTTACACAATTTACGTGGCGATACCTGCCAGCGGACTTGTTCTGGCCGCACTTGCCAATTGACTTCGCGGGACCTTTTGCAGCGAATTTCCAGCAACTGCTTCTCCTGGTGCGGAGCTTTCCTGGGCAGACGAAAAATGGCTGCGCCCTGTCCGTGCGGGGTGGTCTTTGCAGTTCCGCAATGCCCCCATGACCGTTGGCATAAGACATCGATGCTCTACGGCACGCAATCCGGCCGCATTCAATGGCCGGCAGTGGATGGTCTGTATCTTCGCCGGCCGTGATGTAGTTCCGGGCGATTGACTCGCAGCTCCATCGCCAGAGGCCGTGTTGGTTTGTGCGACATTCTTGAGGAGGTTACCCTCATCCTTCTTGGTCCACACGCGTAGCAAAGCTTGCACGATTTCACGGATTATTCGGAGGCCGAGAGCCATTCGGTTGATCCTATCGGGGTTCTGAAGTCCGGACGCAACTCCTTACCTTGATATTTCCCAATCCTGCCGTTTGGCCCACAATGTCAAGCGCCCACCGTCGCGTCAGGAAGGTAATGAAGACATTTCGAGTGGCGCGCATGGTGAGAAGCTAGCTTCTCCCCGCCAATTCCAGCAGCCACAATTTCGTCTGCTCGACGGAGAAACGCTTGCAGCCAGACTTGACGACTAGAAATTCGCGATAGTCGCTGCGCCGGGCCTCGATGGGCAGGCGGACGAGGTCGCCTTTCGCGATCGCCCGGCGCACATATTCATGCCAGCCGAGCGCTACGCCATGACCGAAGATCGCCGCCTCGAGCACCATCGCATAGGTGGTCAATGGCCGGATGACGGGCTGGTCGGACTGGGCTGCAGCGCCCAGCCAGGTCCTCCAGTCCATCAGCGGGCTGGTGAAATTGGCGAGCTGGAGCAACGGCACTTTCGCCAGATCGGCGGCGTCCTCGATGCGGTGGGCGCGCAGGAGCGACGGCGAGGCGACGGGATAGATCTCTTCCGGCAGCAGCGGGAAGCTGTCATAGCCCGGCCATGAGCCGAGGCCGAATCGGATCTCGAGATCGAAGCCGCCGCCGGCGAATTCCGGCAATTCATCGACACAGACGAGGTGAAGCCGGATATCGGGGTAGCGCGCGTAGAAATCGCCGAGCGCCGGCATGAGCCAGAGCGACGCCGCGGCAACATTGACCCGCAACGATACTATGCCGTCATCATTGCGCGGCAGCGCCTTGGACGACTGGTCGATGCTGTCAAAGGCATTGGCCACGACGCTATGGAACTCTTCGCCGGCGCGGGTCAGCTGGATGCGGGTGCCGTGCCGCGCGAAAAGCGGCGTGCCGAGTGAGGCCTCCAATTGCTGGATACGCCGGCTGATCGCCGGCTGGGCCACCGAGAGCTCCTTGGCGGCCCGGCTGAAATTCTGATGCCGCGCCGCGGCCTCGAAGGCAATGAGATTATCGAGCGAGCCGATCGTTTTGCGCAGGTCGGTCATGAACCAATTGCAGTCTGATAACGTGTGGTTATGAGCGATATCATCTTTTTCGACCTTCCACTAGATCGCCCGAATGACCAGGGTCCCCGCCTATCTATCTGTCAACAATAAGAATAAAGGGAAATTTTCATGCGCAGAATGGCCGCCTTGTTCGCCTCCCTGGCGTTCAGCCTCATGCTTGTCCTGTCATCTTTGGCGAAGGCTCAGGATGCCGATACCCTGGCCCGCATCAAGGCGGCGGGGGTTTTGAAGGTCGGCATGGCCGATTCGATCCCGGCGCAGCAGAAGAACCCGGTCACCGGCGAGTGGGAAGGCTTCAATGTCGACATGGCGAAGAATCTCGCCGCGGCATTGGACGTCAAGCTCGAGATCGTCGACGCCACCTGGGCGACGCTCATTCCTTCGCTGATGCAGCAGCAGTTTGACATCGTCATGGTCGACATGTTCCGCACGCCGGCGCGCGCCCTGACCGTCGATTTCACCGACAGCTATATGAGCACCGGCAATAGCTGGCTCGTCCGCGCCGACCTCGACATCAACGACTGGAAGCAGCTCGACGATCCCAAATATACGATCGTGAACATCGCCGGCATGACCGCGGTGGCGCAGAGCGACCGCCTCCTGCCCCAGGCCACCAAGAAGGTCATCGTGTCCGACAACGCCGTCGCCGGCCAGCTCGAAGTCGCCGCCGGACGCGCCGATGCGCATTTGAGTGACAACATTCAGAACGCGGTGTTCAAGAAGGCCAATCCCAACGCCAAGGTGAAGATCCTCGGCGAGGACAATCCGATCGAGGCGACCGGCTATGCCTATGCGGTCAAGCCCGGCGACTATCACTTCCTCGCCTTCCTCAACACCTGGATCGCCTACAACACCACGACCGGCTTCATCTCTGATCGCAAGCAGGTATGGTTCGGCCTCAAGTAAGCACTGATCGGCAAGAGCGGCATTAGCATCCATGCAGTGGCAATTCGTACCCGCGCTGCTGAACGGCTTGTCTGTGACGCTCTTCTATTTCGCGCTCGGCACCATCGGCTCGATGGTGCTGGCGCTTCCCGTCTCGCTCGCCATGGCGCATAAGCACCGGCTCATCCGCCTGCCCGCCATCGCCTATGTGGAATTCTTCCGCAATACGCCTTTGCTGGTGCAGCTGTTCTGGCTGCATTTTGCGTTGCCGATGCTCACCGGTTTCAACACCAGCGTGCAGCAGACGGCGGGCATCGCCATCGTTCTCGTCATGACCGCCTATATGGCGGAGGTTTACCGCTCGGGACTGGGCGGCGTGGCCAAGGGCCAGCATGAGGCGGCTTTCGCCCTCGGCCTCACATCGGCGCAGCGCTGGTGGCTCGTCGTCATTCCGCAGGCCTTCCGCATCGCGCTGCCGGCCATCGGCAACACTCTCGTCAGCCTGCTGAAGGCGACCGCGATCCTGTCCATCCTGTCCGTGCCTGAGCTCATGCGCACCACCAGCCGGATCAGCGACTACACCGCCGATCCGATCCTGTTCTATTCGATATCGGCGCTGATCTACATCGCGCTGGGGCTGCTCCTGGCCCAGGTCACCCGCCGCATCGAGTTGCGTCTCGCCAGATGGGGCGCGCCATGATGTTCGACATCAATCTCTTCCTCAAGGCGGCGCCGACGCTGCTGCAGGGCCTCGGCATCACCTTCCTTGTAACGGTGGCGGCCTCCCTCATCGCCTGCGCCGGCGGCTTCCTGCTGGGTCTCGCCTCCCTGTCGGCGAAGAAATGGCTCGTACGGTCGGCCTCGGGCTTTACGCATGTGGCGCGCGCGACCCCTGAGATCATCGCGATCTTCTGGGCCTATTACAGCCTGCCGATCCTCCTCGGCGCCAATCTTTCCGGGATCACCTGCGGGATCCTGGCGCTCGGCCTGATCGGCGCCGGCTATATGGCCGAGATCGTGCGCGGCGGCGTGCTGGCCATCGGCAAAGGGCAATGGGAGGCCGCGAAGTCCCTGGCATTGCCGCGCATCATCGCCTGGACATATGTCGTCCTGCCGCAAGCGGCGAAGAAGATGCTGCCCCCCACGGTCAACTATCTGGCGGATCTCATCAAGGCCACCACCTTGCTGGCGGGCGTCGGCGTCGGCGAGACGGCCTATGCCGCTTATATTGAGGGTGCCGCCACCTATCGCTATCTCGAGCCGCTGACCGGCGTCGCCATCCTGTTCTTCCTCATGATTTTCCCCATCAGCCTCCTTGCCCGCCGTCTCGACGGTGAGAAGAAATCAGCCTGAATCCATGTCTGCCAATAAACTCTCCTTCATCCCCTTCGAAAAAATCTGGCGCATGCGCATCGATCATCCCTATTCGATGTTCGTGCGCGATGGCGACATGGCCTGGTCGACCGGCCAATGCCCGCTCGATCAGCGAGGCGAAGTTCTCTATCCTGGCAATCTCCTGGCACAGGGCCTCGTCGTCTGCGATTTCATCAAGCGCTTCATGCGCGAGATCGGCTGCGCGGCTTCTGCCCTTGGCCGCGTGGTGGCCTATTATGTCAAGCAGCATCCGGGCGACGAACAGATGCTGACCCGGCTCCTGCGCGACCGGCTCGGCGATGACCTGCAGATCATTCCCGTGGCGGTGCCGTATTTCTACTATGATGGCATGCTGCTCGAGATCGACGTCTATGCCTCGACTACCCGCCGCCCGATGCAACGCCTCGAGGACGCCGAAACCCGCATCGCCTTGGAAGTGATTGATGCCGGTCCCCTCGTCTGGGCGGCGCTGCGTGTGCCAAAGACTTGCACGCGGCCGGCGGAGCCGGCAATCGACAAGCTCCTGGCCGACGCCGGACTGGCGAAAGACCGCCTTCTGGCCGACCAATGGTTCAGGTCGAAAGAAGCACAAGATCTTGCATCCGGGGCCGATGTCAGCGCCGATCTCGACAGCGATGCCGCGATCGGTGAGCTGACTTTCGCGAAGTCGCCGGTGCAAAGTGAAGTCATCGAAGAGCCTGTCGCGCTCACCATCCGCCACAGTGGCGATCACTTCTATGTCGCGGCGCGGGATGTGACCGCAGAGGGCGGCCTGGTGGAGCAGACGCAGGCCATCATGCGCACCATCGAAGCAAATCTGAGGCGGCGCGGCTTGCGTTTCTCCGATGTGCGCAAGTCAACGACCTATTATCTGGCTGGCAGCTCGGCGGACGAGCTTCACCTCAATATGCAGGTCCGCAATGGCTATTATTCCAAGCCCGGCCCTGCTTCGACCGGATTGCCGGTCATCGCTTTTCCTGCCACCCCGTCACTGATTACGGTGCAACTGCTAGGAATTGCTTCCAACCGCTAGAGCCTTTCCGGTTTTGATCGAATCAATGGATTCAATCAAAATGGGACAAAAAGGCTCGATTACATATATCTGGAGCGCTTCCTTGTCGCGAAAGTCGAGCAACTTTCGCGGGCAGCGCTCTAGCTCACGCCCAGAATTTGAGGGCAAGCCAGACGACCGCGAACCAGACCATCGCGGCGCCAGCTACCGAGGCAGCCCAGACCAGCACGATCGGAACGACGCTCTTTTGTCTTCGTCGGACTCTGCTCATGGGCACTTTCCTTCCGAAGAAGGCCAAGGCTATGGAGTGATGACGTCACTAACAAGTTAAAGTTGAGGACAATGTCCCAAGACGGTTAAGCGGGTCTGCGCGCTCAGAGCCGCCTGCCCGAACCCGGATCGAAGAGATGTACGGATCCTGGCGCAATGGACATGGCGACAATCTCGCCGGGCGCGATCGGAAGGCGCTCGCGGAAGACGGTGGTCAGTTCCTGTCCGTCGAGATCGAGGACCGCATGCGTCTCCGCACCGGTGGGTTCGATGACGAGGGCCTTTGCCGGGGCGCCCGAGGAACCCTTGCTGACGGCCAGATGCTCGGGCCTGATGCCGAGAGTGACGGGTCGGCCCGCCAGCGCCGGCAATGGCTCCGGCAACGGCAGCGTTGCCCCCGACTGGACCTCGAAATCAGTACCATCGGCGGAGATGCGGCCGGGCAGCAGATTCATCGCCGGCGAGCCGATGAAGCCGGCGACGAAGGCATTGGCCGGACGATCATAGAGTTCGAGCGGCCGCCCAGCCTGCTCGATGACACCGCCTTGCAGCACCACGACGCGATCGGCCAATGTCATGGCCTCCATCTGGTCATGGGTGACATAGACGGTCGTCACTTTCAGTGTCTGATGCAGCTTCTTGATCTCGGCCCGCATCTGGACGCGGAGCTTGGCGTCGAGATTGGACAAGGGCTCATCGAACAGAAACACTTGCGGATTTCTGACCAGCGCCCGGCCCATCGCGACGCGTTGCCTTTGACCGCCAGAAAGCTGGCGAGGTAGCCGCTTCAAAAGATCAGCAAGACCGAGCATCTGGGCGGCCTGTCGGATCCGACCATCGACCGTATCCGCCGGCGTCTTCTTGAGGCGAAGCGCGAAACTCAGATTCTCCGCCACCGTCATATGCGGATAGAGCGCATAGCTCTGGAACACCATCGCCACATCGCGATCCTTCGGCTCGATGTCGTTGACGACTCGGCCACCGATGCGGATCTCGCCTTCCGATACATCCTCGAGCCCGGCGATCATGCGCAAAAGCGTCGACTTTCCGCAGCCCGACGGCCCCACAAGAGCGACGAACTCACCCTCGCCGATATCGAGCGACAAACCCTTGATGACCTCCACTTGCCCGAAGAGCTTGCGAACGTCATTGATCGCGACCGATGCCATGGGATCCCTCGTCTGCTCTGTTGGATATGCGGGATGCCGGCGCTATCTAAAGCGCTGCACCTTCTCCATGAGCCGTGAAACCTTGTCCGGCACCACGACACCCCACATGTTGTTGGTGTCCTTGAACCAGCTGCCGACGATCGCCCCGTCAGCCGCGGTGAGAAGGCGTTCGGCCGTGTCGGGGGTGATCCCGCTGCCGACCAGGATCGGCCGTGTCGCCCCCTCCCTTATGCCTTCGATCTCTTCGACCTCCGCAGCATGGCCTGTACGGTTGCCGGTCGCGATCAGTACGTCGGCACCGAAGAATTCGACATCGCGCGTCTGCTCGGAGAGAGGACGGTCGCCGACGATGGCATGACTGCCGTGTTTGACATGCACATCGGCGAAAACGAGTATATTGTCACCGCCGATGGCGCTGCGATAGCGCAAGGCCCGGGGTGCTGCACCTTCGATGATGCCTTCATTTGCCACATAGGCATTGGCCCACTGATTGACGCGCACGAAATCGGCATTGCAGCTTCTGGCGCAGGCGAGCGAGGCGCGCGCGGCATTGGCAACGATGTTGAAGCCCAAGGGGACGCGCGTAGCCTTGCGGATGCGGTCGCCCACGACCGACATCGCGCCCACCGTCTCATATCCGATATCCTCGGGCTTGAGGAAAGGAATGTCGCCGGCATTCTCGAGCAACAGTCCATCGACGCCTCCGCCGACGAGACGCAAGGCTTCTTCCACAGCGGCATCATAGACCGCTTCGAGATCGACCGCCCTGGCGCGCGGCGATCCGGGCAGCGGCTTGACGTGAACCATGCCGATGATTGGCTTGTTTACGGCGAACAGCTTGCGCAGGGGATTGGGGTTTGCGGGCGGTTGATCGAGCATGGTTTTTGTCCTGATCTGCGAGTTCATGGTTGATTATTCGGTCCGGTCGATGCCCCAGATGCGGGCGGCGTTGCGCCAGAACACCTTTTCGAGATCGGCGTCCGAAAGACCGATCTCCCTGAGCTTAAGCTGTTCGATCTTCGGAGATTGATAGGGCACATCGGAGCCGTACTGCAGCCGGTCGGCCGACACGTTCTTGATGAATGTCATGATGTCGAAGGCGAAGGCCTGGGACATGTCGACACATATATTGGGATATTCCTGGCAGGCGAGGATGCATTCCCACAGGAAGGCATGCATGCCGATATGGGCAAGAACGAACTGCACCTTGGGATAGGCCTTTGCTGCCTGCGCCTGCAGATAGGGAAGATCGCGCGGCGCGTCACCGGAATGAAACAGGACGGTGAGGCCATATTGCTCGGCCTTGTCGAGCAGCGGCCCCATTACCTTCATGTCGTTCGGCCGGTAGAAATCATAGCCGGCGACCAGTTTCAGGCCGCGGCAATTCCATTCCCCGACATAACGGTCAATGAGCGTTTGTGTATGCTCAGTCCCGAATGTTGGGTCGATGCGCGCCACGCCAACGATGCGGTCGGGATATTTCCTGGCCGCTTCGCCGACCAGTCCGTTGGCCTTGTCATAGTCGGCGTCCCAAGGTGGACTCATGCGCCGGTCATGCGGGAAGAGCACGCCATGCGATGCATTCTGCTCGTCGAGAAGCCTGATGACACTGTCGGGTTGGCCGTTCACCAGATAAGGTACGCAAGTGTGCGCCGCTACATTGGCGTCGGTGCCATAATGCATATGAGCGTCGATGACCTTCATCGGATCAGGTTCTCCTTGAAGTGGTTGCGGTAGCGCTCGGCCACTTGGTCCATGTCGGGCAGGTTGGTCTGGCAGCCCCAGGCCTCGACCACGAAGCTCGCGACCGTCGCAGCGAATTTGCCGGTCTGTTCGACCGGCCAGCCGCGCACGAGGCCGCACACGACTGAAGCCGCGAAACTGTCTCCGGCGCCTGTCGAGTCGACGAAGTGCTCGGTCTTCACCGCCGGCAGACGGATCTCGCCTTGCGCCTGGTACCACCGGCTGCCATTGCTGCCTTCCGTCACCACCACCAGGCGCGGGCCGAGATCCAGCAATGCGCTGGCGGAGCTGAACGAAAGCCGGTCGATGAGATCGGCGGCCTCGCCGCGGCTCAGGATCAGAATGTCGGCGGCTGCGAGGAAGCGGGAGGCAGACTGGCCTGCGGTCGCCACCATTCCGTTGATCGCCGTCAGTCGGCCGGCGCGCTTAGCGGATTCGATGGCTCCAAGCGTATAGTGGCTGAACTTTTCGCTCACCACCAGCGCCTTGGCGCTCGCGATGGCGACTTCCGGTATCCGCCAATCGTCCTGGCATTCCGCGACGCCCAGATGCGACACGCAGAAGCTGCGATTCTCCGCATCGAAGAAATTGAAGCTATGGCCGGACCTGGTGCCGCCGCGGATTTCGACGCCCGCGAGATCGACGCCAAGCTGGCGCAGATGCGCGGCATAGCCCGACGTATCGAAATCATCGCCCACCACCATGCCAAGGCCGGTGCGTATGCCAAGCCGGGCCGCCACGGCCGCGATATTGGCGCTGCAATCGCCGAAGTGGATGCGTTCCATTTCCGCGATCGGCATGTCGAGCGCGACCGTCTCGCCTTCGGCGGGCAGGCGCTGCATGCGCAGGAGGTGGTCGAAGATCGACCACGATCCGATGGAGAACAGTTCAAGACCGCTCATTTGACCGCTCCGAGGGTGAGGCCGCGCGTGATCTGGCGCTGGAACAGCAGTGAGGCGATCATGCCGGGCACGGCCGAGACCATCGCCGCCGCAGCCATCAATCCCCATTTGATCTGGTCGAAAGTCATGGCCTGCAGGATGCCCATGGTGATCGGCCGCGTTTCGCCACCGGCCAGCACCAGACCGAAGATCAGATTGTTCCAGCTGAAGATAAAGGCAATGATCATCGCACTGGCGAGGCCCGGTCTGGCGATCGGCACGATGATCCGCAATAGGATAGTGAGCGGCCCCGCCCCGTCGATGCGCGCCGCTTCCTCGATCTCGAGCGGTATGTCGCGGATGAAGCTCATGAGGATCAGGATGATCAGCGGCAAGGTGATCAGCTGGTGCACCAGGATCATTCCGACATAGCTGTCATAGAGGCCGGTGGTCGTATAGAAGGCATATAACGGCAGGATGATCGCCAGCTCCGGCGCAAAGCGGAAGGAAAGGATGGTGAAGCGCGCACGATTGGCGCGGCGCGCTTCGCCGCGCGCCAGCGCGTAAGCGGCCGGCAGACCCAGGATGATCGAGAGCAGGACGGCGCCCGAGGAAATGATCACCGAGTTGCGCAGAAAGCGCAAGAGATCCGGCATCACGCCGCCGGCCTGGTCGGCCTCGGTACCGAACAGGATCTCAGTATAATTGGCGAAAGTCGGAACGAAGGTGAAGCGCGGCGGGTAGGCGATGATGTCGCCGAACTCCTTGAGCGACATCGTGAAGATCCAATAGATCGGAAACAACACAAACGCGGCGAGCAGTGCATAGCCCAACGCGAGCAGCGCCGTGTGGACGAGGCGGCGAGAGTTGCGGCTAGCGGCCATGGAACCTCATTTCCTCCTTGCGCCAGAGCGACAGGAGAATCGTGCTGAACACGTAAGAGAGGATCCAGAGGATGAAGACGATGGCCATCGCGCGGCCAAGGCTCGACCACCGATAGGCCTCCTCATAGGCCATCACGTGCAGGGTTCGCGTCGCATTGAGGGGGCCGCCCCTCGTCGTCGCATAGATGATTTCGAGCGACTTGAGCGCGTCCGGAATGCGGAACATAGCGACCAGAACGATATAGGGCTTGAGCGCCTGCAGCTTGATATGGCGGATCGTCTGCCAGGCATTCGCGCCGTCGATACGCGCCGCTTCCAGCACCTCGCCCGAGATCGACTGCAGCCCGGCCAGCAGGATGATCGCGGCAAGTGGCATGAACAGCCAGGTATCGATCAGGACGATCGAGACGAGCGCGGTCTGGGGATCGCTGAGCCAGGAGAACGGCGGTAGGCCGACCTGCGCCAGGAGCCAATTGAGGACGCCGCTTTGCGGCTGCATCATCGTCTTCCACATCAAACCCGCAACGACGGGCGGGATGAGAAGTGGCAGCGCGATGGTGCTGCGGAAGAACCACTGCACCTTGCTCGGCACATCGAGCAGAAGGGCGACGGCGAGCCCGAGCGGGATCTGGATCAGCGTCGCCAATCCGGCATAGAGCAAAGTGTTGCCGAGCGCGATCCAGAAGGTCGGGTTCTGTGCGAGCTTCAGGTAATTCGCGAAGCCGATGAAGCGGGTTACGCCGGCATATAGCTTCTCATTGGTGAGGCTCGTATAGACGCCGTCGAGAAAGGGTACGACGGTTAGGAACAAAAGGCACAGCGCCGGGGCGAGCATGGCGATATAGACCGCCCGCCCGCCCGCCAGGGCACCTTTTCCGCTTGCTGCGCTGCGCATCTGTCGACCCGACGGCTTCAACTTCGCTTATTCAGCCAGCATCTGCTCGACAGCTTCCTGAGCCGCGCAGAGATTTTCCCGCACATTGCCGTTGTCGAAATAGGACTTCTGGACGGCTTCCGCCCAACGGTCGAGCATGCGCGTCAGCTCCGGATGGGGCGGGAAGCGCACCGCCGCCACTGCGCTCTCTTCCTCGGTGACTTTGCGATACTGGCCGGGCTCCGCGCCCCAGCTCTCGACTTTCGCCGCGAGTTCGGGGTTCGCCCAGGCCGATTGGCGGACAGGGTTCATATTGCCGGCAAGATGCATCTTGACCATCACATCCTTTGACGTGACCCATTCGAGGAACAGCCATGCGGCGTCTTTCTGCTTCGAGGCGGAATTCATCGACATCGACCACACCCAGGCGGCGGCGGCGCGCTGGCCATCGGGCCCGAGCGGTGTCAGCGCATAGCCAACATCGTCGGCGATCTTGGACTGCTTGGGATCCTCATAGACGGAGGCAAAGAGGTTGGCCTCGTTCAGGGACATCACATACTGTCCCGAGGCGAAACCCTGCATGGCTTGGTCCCAGGTGAACGCGCCCGCCCCTTCCGGTGACGCGGTACGGATTAATTTGACGAAATCTTCCGTCGCCTTGACGCTGGCATCGGAGCAGATCTGCAGCTTGCCCGAAGCGTCGACCATCTCGACGCCATAGGACTGCAGCATCGTGCCGAAGGTGAGATAGGGCAGATCCCAATATTTGTCGAAGCGTGTGATCAACCCGTGGATCGGGCCATCGGGACCCTCTGTCTTGAGCTTGGGCGCCATGGCCAGTAGATCGGCATAGGTCTTGGGCACTTCGAGCCCGAGCTTCTTCATGAGGCTCGGCCTGTAGGCGATCTGATAGCTTTCGGCATTGATCGGCATCGCCCAAAGCTTGCCTTCACCCAGGCCCTTCATGGGCTCGAGCGTCCAGCGGCCCGAAGCGAGGATTCCAGGGATGAAGTCCTTCACGTCATACTCGGCAGGGTCGGTGAGCTTGTCATTGGCGATAAATTCATCGAGCGGCTCGAGCCAGCCCGCCGAGGCATACTGCCAGTTGTTCAAGGGTGACGTCATGAAGACATCATAGGCGCCGGTCTTGGAGGACAGATCCGCTAGAAGCTTTTCGAAACCCGGCTGCTCGGCGAGCTCCTCGAAAGTGACCTTGATGCCGGTTTTCGCCGTGAAGTCCGCCAGCATCGGCTTCAGTGCGTCAACGAAAGGATGCGAGATCAGGAGAAGATTGAGACTTGCGCCCTCGGCCTGCTTCCAGTTGACCTCGGCCCATGACGGACCCGGCGCCACGGTGAGACCCGCGAGCGAGCACATAAGGGCGAACGCCATCCCGCGAACTACCCCGATCGTGGAGCTTCCACGCTTTACTTCAAACATGTTTGTTTCCTCCAGGCCGTTTCCCGGCACGCTATCGATATGATCCGAAAGGTGTTTGCACTTTTGTGCAATTCATGCACATTAAGCGTAACAATGCCCGAATTGACCGTCAACACAAAAGTGCACAAAGTGCAGTAAAGTGCCCCATGGACCACTCGACCGATCAGGAACAGCAACTCCTCGTCCGCCTGGCCTGGCTCTATTATGTCGGCGGGCATAGTCAGGAAGAGATTTCCGAGCAGACGGGACTATCGCGCTTCAAGATCTTGAGGCTGCTTTCCAAGGCCCGCGAAACCAAGATCGTGAAGATCTCGATCGACCATCATTCGATTGAGACGCACCAGCTTGCCGACGCGCTCACCCGCCGCTTCGGCCTTCTTGAATGCATTGTCACCCCGCCGCTCGGTGCCACCGCCGATCCCCAGGCGGATGAAGTGCGCGCCCGCCACGCCGTGGGCATCTGCGCCGCAGCCTTTCTGGCGCGCCGGCTGCAGGGCGCCACCCCGCCCGTGGTCGGGCTGGCCTGGGGCCGCACCATCGCGGCGATGGTTGATGAGATGCCGAAGCTCAACCGCACCGATGCCCGCTTTGTGTCTCTGATGGGATCGCTGAGCCGGACCGCACGTACCAATCCCTTCGAGGTGGTTCAGAAACTCGCCGAGACCTGCGGCGGCGAGGCTTACATCCTACCTGCGCCCTTCATCACCGACAGCGAGGAGGATTATCAGATCATCATGGCGCAGAGTCTGGTGCGCCAGACCCTCGCTCTGGCGCAAAAGGCCGACTTTTATATTGCGAGCTTCGGCGACTGCTCAATGAACTCCTTTATCCACCAACATGGCCTGCTCCGCTCGGAGGAGATCGAGGACGTCATTTCATCCGGCGCCGTCGCCGACATGCTCGGCAAGTTCTTCAACCGGGACGGCAAGCCGGTCCCCAGCAAGCTGAACTATCGCACGCCCGGAGTCTCACTCGACGACATGGCGAGGCACGAGATCGTCCTCTTGGCCGCAGGCCTCGCGAAGGCGGACGCCGCAGCGGCCCTCCTGCGCTCAGGCCTGATCAATCGCCTGATTGTGGACGGAGATCTGGCCAAAGTTCTGGCACTCGGAGATTGACCCGCCAGCTATCACGGACGTATCGCCGCGATCACATATTTGTCGAATATGTCATAGGGAAGAAAATCCTGGCGATCTTCGGCATAGAACCCGGCCGTGATCACGACGACGAGATCAAACTCGGGATGAATATAGATGCGCTGGCCGCCAAGCCCCACGGCATAGATCCACGATGATCGCCTGCCGCCTTTCTCCTCATAGTCGGTCCACCATTGATATCCGTAGCCGATCGACGCGAAGGAATCGAAGTTCCGCATATAGGTGCGCGTCGACTCGTCGATCCATCCTTGCGAGATGACGCGACGCCCGTTCCACAGGCCCCGCCTCAGCACGAGCTCGCCGATCTTGGCCATGTCGCGCGGCCGCAATCTGAGACCGGAAGCTGCCGCGGTCTCGCCATTGCCGGGCATCTTCACCCATTCGAAATCGCGGATGCCGAGCGGTTCGAACAAAGCCTCCTTGGCGAAATCGCCGATGAACTTGCCCGTCCTGCGTTGCAGCACCCCGGCAAGGAGCTGCGTGTCGCCGCCGCTGTAGTTCCACTTGGCGCCGGGTTTCTCCGAAACCGGCTTTTCGAGCGTGAAGCGATAGGGATTGGTCGAATAATTCATCCGGCTGTCGTCGTTCGCCGGCCGGTCATAGGGTCGGTCCTCGTTCCAGGCGAGGCCCGACGCCATGGTTAGAAGGTTGCGGAGCGTGATGCGGTCCTTCTCCGGCGTGCGCAGAGCCGCAAGGTCGGGGAAGAAGGCGAAGACCGGCTGATCGACATCGCCGATGAGCTTGCGGTCGAGCGCTATGCCGACGAGAAGGGACGTCACGCTTTTGCTGACCGAGCGCAGATCATGCTTCATCTGCGGCGTGTGGGCTACCACACCCGCCGGCCAGCCCCATCTTTCATCCACTCCGGATCGATAGGTCTCATAGACAAGCTTGCCGTGGCGCACGACGAGCACCGCATGCACATTGATGTCCGGCGACGTGTCGAGCATCTCGCCGAGCGCGCAGAGCCGCGCGGCATCGAGACCGACATCCCCGGGCGCCCCTGTCGGCCAGTCCTCTGCGGCGGCCGGTGTCCCGCAAGGAGCTGACGCCGTAGTCGCGGCGGCCTCAGACAGATTGGCGCCCACCCAGATCGCCAGCGCCGCGAGCAACGCCGCCGGGAACCGCTTCGACCGATGAGCGCTGACCATAGCCAAGTTCTCCTCCATCGTTCGGCGACGCTGCCCCATCCGCGAGCGATCAATATCACCGGGAGGCGCCGCGGCATCACGAAGGCCCTCTACAATAAATATCGGGCGGCAGCGGGGTGAGCATACCCTGCAAATACCCTCCCGGAAACTCATGTTCAATTGTGTTGGGCGGTACAGATTTCAAAAGCGCTCGCGGTTTCCAGACTGGACAGCTTACCGCCCAGGGCCTGCGAAATAATTCAGCCGACCTCAAGCCCGGAAAGGAACGTTTTCGATCGACATCCATTAATCAGACAAATGGACCAGAAGGCACTCCAGGCCAAGATAGCTGAGCTTCGCGAAGCGGCGGAACAGGCTCGGGCACTTTCTGTGGATTTGTCCGACCCGGAAGCGGAGCAGGGTTTTGTGGAACTCGCCCGAAAGATGGATGCGGAGGCGGACGCCCTGGAAAGGACAGCCGAGAGGAAGAAGGCAAGCAGGCACGCGGTGAAGGGAGATTAGCGACCCGCAGAGCGGACCGCGCAGCCAGGAGAAGTTTACTCGCAGCCCCGATCGCTCTCAGCCCCGGCAATAGCGTTGCGACGCATTCTTAATCTAATGTAAGATTCAGAATAAGCTTCCTCCTATGATGTTGATCGAATTGCGCAAATCGGCTCAGCGGCCAGCGGCGACCCCTCCAGGGAAATGGCTTTACACACTGTCTCCGGGTGGTAAGGTAAAATTCGATACTCTGGATGACGAGTTCTCGGGGGGTCTTTTTTGGGCCCTGACGGATCAATCCAAACTCCACCCTTGGGAGCGGTACAAGCGGGTGGATTGACACTATCCAGGCTCTGAAGGAGCTGGGCCGCATTTATGGCGAGGAGCGCATTTTCGTTGTCCCGGATCGCAGCCTGTTGATGGCTGTTCATCGCCCTGTCTTAAATATCGGCGATGTACGCCAGCGGCCGCCTGCGCAATGAGCTGGATACGAGGTGAGAAGTTAACGACGTTGAAAGCGCCCCCGGAAACACTCCTGCTCCCTGGAGATGTTCTGATGGTCAGGGTACGCAACCATGACGAGCTCACAAACGCGACAACCGTGCCGCCAATCAGTTCAACTCTGGAATGACACAGGTGCGCCAGCTTGTCAGCACGAGGTGCAGGGGGCGGCCGATCCAACCTCGGTTTTGACCATCGGGCGACATGGGAGCGGTCACTGTTTGCAGCGGAGGACGGCATGAACGCAGACAGCGAAACCAGAGCCGAGTTCCACTCCACCGCTTTTGTTTGGCAGGCTCTTCAATGCGTCGTGGCACTTGTTGCTTTGCTTCTGGCGGCGCTCCCGGCGGCGCTGACAGCTATCCTCGTCTGGTCCTCGCTTGGGCGGCCGCTGCTGTTCCGTCAATTGCGAAGTGGTTTGGGGGGGCGTCCTTTCACAGTGGTCAAATTCCGGACAATGCATGAGGCGCGCGACGCTAGCGGGCAACTGCTGCCGGATAGCGCTCGCGAAACCAGCCTGACCCGCCTCATAAGACGCTTGCGTCTCGACGAGATTCCGCAACTGATGTCAATTCTCGATGGCAACATGAGTTTTGTCGGCCCACGCCCGCTGCTGCCGACAACCATTGCAGCGTTTGGAGGGCTGGGGCAGGTGCGCGGTTCAGTGAGGCCGGGCCTGACCGGCTGGGCCCAGGTCAATGGCAATACCTGTCTTACCGACAAGGAGAAGCTGGCGCTCGATCTTTGGTATGTCGACAACAGGTCGGTTTTGCTCGACCTGCGCATCCTGCTTCTCACCGTTTCGGTGATCGTTCGTGGCGAACGAGTTTGCGACGCCTCGCTTCGTACGGCCAGGGCTCATCTTGCTGCGCGCAGCGGAAGAGTTGCCGTAGACACTCTGCCCGTCAACCGGCATATCACATGAACGTCGCGTTTGTCGGAACTGTCGAGGGTTCTGCGATCGCGCTTGCGGCACTGGGCCGGGCCGGCAAGGCGCCCGACCTTGTGATCACGCTGCCGCGGGAAGCCGCTCAGCGGCATTCGGATTTTGTTGACCTGACACCCCTGGCCCGCAAGGCAGGCTCTGAAGTCTTTTACGCGCGCGATATCAACGGGCCTGAAACCATCAAAGCCTTGCGGAGTTTTAGACCGGATCTCGTGCTGGTGCTTGGATGGTCTCAAATCTGCCGCGAGGCGTTCCTGTCAATCTCCCGATTGGGCAATATCGGCTTTCATCCCGGACCGCTGCCGCGCATGCGCGGTCGCGCTGTTATCCCTTGGACCATTCTGCGTGGTGAAACAGCCACCGCGGCATCCCTGTTTTGGTTGGACGCTGGTGTCGATTCTGGCCCGATCCTGCTTCAGGAAGCGATCACCGTTGATTCCGGTGAAACGGCTCGCACGCTCTACGTCAAGCAGACCACTGCAATGGCCCGGATGCTGCCGAAGGCTCTCGAACTGGCGCTTTCCGGTGACCCGCCACGCATCGCGCAGGAACATGAGCACGCCACCTATTGTGCAAGAAGAAGCGCCGAAGACGGCCTGATCAATTGGCTTGATCCAGCAGACGCGGTGTTACGCTTGATCCGCGCTGTCGGGGATCCCTATCCCGGCGCATTCACGACCTGGAACGGTCGCCGGCTCATCATCGACATCGCCAGCTACTTTCCCGATTCCCACCGCTTCATCGGTTTGCCTGGCCAGGTGCAGAGCCATACGACGGACGGCTTTGTGGTCTTATGCGGGGACGGCGGCTGCGTGCATGTCACCGCATGGAGGCTGGAGAACGGTTCGGACAAGCCGCGTCGCCATTCCAAACTCGGAACCTGATGCGATGTTCCAACACACCAGTTGACCGCCATCTTGCCATAAGCTACCAAACTATCAGAGAGGCTCACGCGGTCAGATGCAGCACCCAAAGTGAGTTGCGCAGTTCTACGGCAGTCACATAGCTTCGAATTAAGAGGCGTATGCGTTGTAGCAGAAATGCCGCTGCCTCGCACAGGAGCATTATAGGTGAGCATGAGGGGGATTCCTTTAACCCGCTGTCAATTCCTCCTGCCCTTTGCCGATATTTACAGCGAAATTGGGGGACCGACCGAGGCGCTCCTGCAAAAGTTTCGCCTTCCCGTATCATTGGAAGAGAAGGCGGATCACTATGTTCCAATATTGCGAGCCATCCAGTTCGCCGAGGCCGCACAGGGATCTGAAGGCATCAGCGATATCGGATTTCTCGCCTCTCAGCGGATGCAGTTTTGTCACCTCAGCGAGAAACTGCGTACAATAATCCGCTGTTCTCCGACTCTGCTTGTTGCGCTGCAGCAGACATGCAAGCATGGACAGTCTGAAGACACCAATTTGAGCATGTGGCTAGAACTCCACGATGGGAATTTGAGAGTCTGCACCAAACTCCTAGGAACGGCGGGACTGCAGCACCTTGAACACTCCCAGTGGCTTCAGAATCTTTTTGTCATCCATATCGTTCGGCAGTTCGTCGGGCCAGAGTGGGCGCCTACAACCGTGGGCTTTGAGGCCCGCTATGTGCCCGGCGGCGAGCCTCAGGCCTTCTGGTCCAACACACGCTTTCTATCAGCGCAAGAAGCGTCATGGATTGATATTCCTGTCGGGTATCTGAGCTTTCCTCCCCTCGGAAATGAATCGCCGCCTGGTCCGCCGGCGGAGGACGCGGAACCGCCCGTCACCGATCTTATTGGGATGCTCCAATTGATGTTGCCATCCTATCTGGATGAGAGAATCCCGTCGATCGCCGAAATCGCCGAGATGACGAATATCAGCGTCAGAAGCTTTCAACGGAGGCTTTCGAGCGCGGCCCTGACATATTCGGATCTCGTAGATGCGGTTCGATTTGAGAACGCGAAGAAGCTGCTGCGCGATACGGATGCCAAGATCATAGATGTTGCGCTATCCTTGGGATACTCGGAGTCCGCAAGTTTCACACGCGCATTTCGCCGGCTTTCCGGTGTTGCTCCACGGCAATATCGCGACACGAGCAGGTCGAAAACTTCGGGCATCATTCTCACGTAAACCGACAGAAGCGGCAGGCCATCGGCTTTCCGCTTGAGAGCATATGAACGCGAAGGCACTCGTCCTGTCTCGGCCGCGACGCAGCTTTCGGATAATCCGATGCGCAAAACGCGCAGTTTGACACGAAAAGACAAGACCGAACACGTGCAGCCGTAACAATATGCGACTGATTGCGGAAATTTCGCGAAGAAGTTGTGCAACGGGCAAGACGGGCGCAACCCCTGGTCATTGAGCCTGGTGGAGAACTGAAATCTGAAGGTGAGCGGATGAGCAGATTCAAATTGAAATGGCCTGGGGACGACACCGGGCAGCGTGGCCGGCGTCGCACGCCGCACCACGCGCCGAGTGATCCGCCGTTCCTCGATATATGTCGCCACCCTGCCCGCCAGCTGCATCAAGACCAGTATCAACGGCGCTCTGATCTGGCATTGCGGTGGCGTCTATTACCAGCCCTATGGCGGGCGTTACGTGGTGGTCTACATCAACTGAGGCCAAAGCTGCATGCGACGGCAAACGGACTGTTCCCTGCCGTCGTTGAATTCTTCCCTTATAGAGGACCACAATGATGACTCTTTCGATGAAAGGCCTGCTGGGCACGGCATCGGCACTGATACTTCTTGCCGGGGTTGCGCAGGCGCAGACTGCGCCGAAGATGGAAATGACGACGCCAATACCCGATTCCATTGTCACTCCGCAGAGCGTCGAAACGCGACTGGGAACGTTGAAATTCTTCGATGGTTTCCCGGACAAAGTCACCGCCGAGAAGCTTTACGACAATCTCGACTTCATGCGCGGTGTTGATGCCTTTCTCAACGCCATGCCGGGCGCGTCGGCCGAAGCAATAAGGGTCGGCGTTGCCAGCCAGGGCGCGGACAACAATCAGACCATCCTCATCTTCGAGGACCTGATGGACTCGCGGTCGTTGTTCCTCACGGGCAATACCGAGAGCATCTACAACTTGATGTGGCTCGACACCAAAGCGGGGCCGCTGGTGATCGAAACACCCCCCAATATCCTGGGCATGATCGACACCCACTGGTTCAAATATGTAGGCGACGTAGGAAATGCCGGCCCGGACAGGGGCAAGGGCGGCAAGTACCTGCTCCTGCCTCCCGGCTACCAGGGCGAGATTCCGGACGGCTATTTCGTGTTGCGCAGTTCGACCTACGGCAACTTGTTTTTCTGGCGAGGTTTTCTCGAAGGCGGCAGCACGAAGACCGCCGTCGAGAACACCAGGAAATTTGCGAAAGTATGTCCGCTGTCGGAGGCCGGCAATCCGCCGCCGATGAAGTTCATCAACGTCAGCGGCAAGGAATTCAACACCATCCATGCCAACAATTTTCACTTCTTCGAGGAAGTGAACAACATCGTTCAATATGAGCCGAACGAGGCTTACCACCCGGAAGTGCTCGGACAGCTTGCCGCCATCGGCATCGAGAAGGGCAAGCCCTTCGCGCCCGACGAGCGGATGAAGAAAATCCTCACCGAAGCCGTGGCGGTCGGCAATGCCACCGCGCGCACGATCACCTTCGATACGCGGATGAAGGACGCATACTACTATCCCGACAGCGCGTGGTTCACGGGGTTTGTCGGCGGCAGCTACGAATTCCTTGCGCAGCCCGGCGTTCGCAACCTCGATGCCCGTGTGCTGTTTCATTATTATGCGACGGGGATCACACCGGCGATGGCGATAAAACGTGTCGGCATCGGCTCGCAATACGCGGCAGCAACGACCGACAGCGAGAACAACCCCCTGGATGGCAGCAAGACCTATAAGGTTCGCCTGCCGCCGAACATCCCGGCGAAGGACTTCTGGTCATTCGTCGTCTATGACAACCAGACCCGGTCGATGCTGCAGACCGACCAGCAATTCCCGAGCATCGGCAGCGACAAGAAGGATCTTGTCATCAATGCGGATTCCTCGGTGGATGTCTGGTTCGGCCCGACAGCGCCGGCAGGTCACGAGGCCAACTGGGTGCAGACCGTTCCCGGCAAGGGATGGAACGTCCTCCTGCGCCTCTACGGTCCGCTGGAACCGTGGTTCGACAAAAGCTGGAAGCCGGGTGAATTCGAACCGGTCAAGTGACAACGCCTTGAACCTCCAACCCCGCCATGCCATCGCAAGGCGGGCTTTCTTGTTGGGGCAGACTACGCACCGCGCCAGGCACCAGCCATGCCCTGTCGCATCATCGGTGGCTCCCCTTCTTTCGACCGCAACGCGGGGGCTGTTAGTGATGGCCGGATGGGGTCATTCGCTACCGGGTGAGCCGCCAGCAAGTCCGGGCATGTCAGCTATGCCCCGATAGCGACTAAATTCTGTACCGCAGAGATATGACGCGATGGGCCAAAGACGGAAGTGTGGCGTCCCCGCGAACGCGGTTGTTACATGCTTTGGCGGTACGTTCACGGAGAAAGACGTCGCTGGCTGCCGCGCTCGCCGGCGCGATTGGATCCGCACCGGCCGTGTTCTATTCAAGCAGCTTCTGCATGCTCGCGGTTGACTATAGTCGTCGGCGCGGCAATGGCGCTCTTGGCGAGCGTGAAATCGAACCGAATGCGCGCGAAGGGCTTGTTGAGGCCAGCTTGGTCGATCTTTCGCGCGTCCGAGACGTGCTCGACTACCGGGATCAGTTCGCTGCGGGTGCCGAAGGCGAAATCGTCGTACAGGTATTTGTCACCGTCTATATTGATCTGGGTCGTGAGTTTTCTGTGGCCGGGAGAGGTTATGAAGAAGTGGACGTGTGCCGGCCGATTGCCATGCCGGCCCACGGCCTTCAGGAGCTTCTCGGTCTGACTACCACGCGGACAGGCGTAGCCGCTCGGCATGATCGAGCGGAAACGATAGCGGCCTTCCTCGTCTGTCTCGATTCGCCGACGCAGGTTATAGGCTGCCTGCGTCGGATCGAAATGCGAATAGTTGCCCATCGTGTTGGCGTGCCAAACATCGACAATGGCGCCGCTGATCGGCTTTCCCAAGATATCGCGCACCTGACCTTCCATAAACAGCACTTGGCCATCGTCCGTACCATCGTCGAGCCGAGCCTCGCCCTTTGAAAGTGGGGCGCCGGCTATGTAGAGCGGGCCCTCTATCGTGCGCGCTGTGCCGCCGGTGATTCCAGCCCGCCGCTCGGCCTCGTCGAGGCGCAGATCGAGGAAATGCTCGAGCACAACGCCCGGAACGATCAGTCCAAACTCGTTTTGCTTGCCTGCTTGGGTGAGATAGGCAATGCCAGTCCAGAACTCGTCCATCGAGATGTCGAGTTCGTCAATTGCAACCATCAGGTCGACAAGCAGGCGATTGACAACCTGCTTAACGCGCGGATTGCCGTCAGCACCGTGAAGCCCGGCGGCACTGGCGGCAAGAGCAGCGATAACGTCCTTCCCGATCAGACTGTCTGACATTTGACTCTCCTCCCTTATTTGCTCCCGAGCCCACAGATCAGAGCGTCACGATTCCGGTTTTTCGGACTCGCAAGCATCGGCAACAGGATCGGCCAATCCGGCGGCGAGTGTCTTTAAGCCCCGCTGAATAATTCTGAAAAATTCTCAAAAGATATGTAAGTTGGCCCCATGCTGAGCCGGCGCTTTGCTTTTGGCCCTTTTGTTCTCAACTCCGAGGTCGGGACGCTTTTGTGCAAGGGGGTGCCCGTGCCCGTCCCTTATCGGGCCTCTCTTCTCCTGACGGCCTTTCTGAGTCGCCCGGGTGAGGTGCTCACCAAGTCCGATCTCATTGACGCGGCCTGGCAGGGCGCAGCCGTCGAGGAGGGAAATCTCGCCGTTCAAATCGCCGCCCTGAGGAAGCTGCTGGGACAATCGCCCGAGGGCGGGGAGTGGATCACCACAATCCCACGGGTCGGCTACCGCTTCGCCTTGAGGCCGGATTTAGGTTCGGGGGATCGCGAAAGCAGCCTTGATTCTCCCGGGGAGGAGACCACGCTTGCACGGAGACCCAGCATCGCCGTGATGCCTTTCGCCAATCTCGGGGGAAAAAGGAGCAGGAGTATTTCGCGGACGGCATTACCGAGGACATCATCACGGCGCTGGGGCGTTTCCGCTGGTTCTTCGTGATCGCGAGGAATTCGAGCTTCGTCTACAAGGGCAAGGCTATCGACCCGAAGCAGATCGCGCGTGAACTCAGTGTGCAGTATCTTCTGGAAGGAAGCGTGCGCAAATCCGGTCAGGCCGTTCGTATCTCGGCGAGATTAGTCGACGCGACCACTGGCGCCCAAATCTGGGCCGAGCGTTACGATCTGGCGATGACGGAAGTCTTCGCAATACAGGACGAGATTGCTGAGCGGGTCGTCGGAGAAATCGAGCCCGAACTGATAAAATCGGAATCGAACCTCGCCGTGTCAAGGCACACCGGCAACATGACCGCCTGGGACCGCGTCCGACGGGGGATCTGGCTTTTTCATCAAGTCACCCGGCCCACCCACTACGAGGCGCGAGACCTTTTCCGCGAGGCATGCCGGCTGGATCCACAGCTTCCCGAAGCCCACGTCTGGCGTGCGCGCGTTAGCAACGGAGTGATCTCATACGGGTGGTCCAATGATCCCTCAGCCGATCTGCGAGAGGCAATGGAGGCTGCGTTGCGCGGGATTTATCTGGACGAGAAGAATCCATATGCGCACTACGCACTCGCGATGGCCAGCGTCTTTTCGAACCCGGAGCAAGCGATCCTTCCCGCGGAAAAGGCCGTTGAACTCAGTCCAGGCTTCGCTCTTGGCCATTTTGCCGTCGGATTGGCTCAGCTTTCCAGAGGGCGGGCTTCCGACGCGATATTGCCGTTTCAGCGCGGACTAAAGCTGAGCCCGCACGACCCGCAGAATCCTGCCTGGCTCAATCTGCTCGCAATGTCGCAGTTGATTGCGGGTGACACCGAAGGCGCCTCGCTGACCGCGGCCCGCGCTCTGGCGGCTCGACCAGACTGGCGGCCAACGTTGGAAACAATGACCTGCTGCTACGCGGTCGCCGGCAAGTGGGATGACGCCCGTCGTTGCGTTCAGGAGGCGGAACGCAAAGGGCAGTCGGACGACAACCTCGCGTCGCTTAGACAGACAATCCCACAGTGGCGGGACCAAATGAACGACCTGCTGCGAATGGCTGGATGGACAGTGGCACCCTTCGTTGATCGTTGACCGTTCGCACTCGGCAGACCTGAGCCACGTCCGCTAAGGGTCATTCGCTACCGTGGGTCAAGCGGCAGCAAATCCAGCCATGTCAGCTATGCCCCGATAGCGACCAAATTTCTGCAGCGCAGCAAAACTACGCGATCGGCGAATAGGCGCCATCATTCGATCACCTCGTCGGCGCCCAAGCAGCATCGGCGATAGAGTAAGGCCGATTGATTTGGCGGTCCTGACCGACTGATACCAGATGCGCGGCATCGATCCCTCGTTCGGGGCCGCTCCCGTCATGCGTCGATCCGATCAATGGTCAGACGCAGCAAGCGGATCGAGCCGAGCTTCTCCAGATTCCAAGGCTGCTCGAACAGATCAGCGGCCTGGGCACGGTCGAACACGCGCCTCGCGGCATCCCAGTTTTGGTTGGACGGTGGTGTCGATTCTGGCCCGAGATCCTGCTTCAGGAAACGATCACCGTCGATTCCGCTGAAACGGCTCGCACGCTCTACGTCAAGCAGACCACTGCAATGGCCCGGATGCTGCCGAAGGCTCTCGAACTGGCGCTTTCCGGTGACCCGCCACGCATCGCGCAGGAACATGAGCACGCCACCTATTGTGCAAGAAGAAGCGCCGAAGACGGCCTGATCAATTGGCTTGATCCGGCAGACGCGGTGTTACGCTTGATCCGCGCTGTCGGGGATCCCTATCCCGGCGCATTCACGACCTGGAACGGTCGCCGGCTCATCATCGACATCGCCAGCTACTTTCCCGATTCCCACCGCTTCATCGGTTTGCCTGGCCAGGTGCAGAGCCATACGACGGACGGCTTTGTGGTCTTATGCGGGGACGGCGGCTGCGTGCATGTCACCGCATGGAGGCTGGAGAACGGTTCAGACAAGCCGCGTCGCCATTCCAAACTCGGGACCCCGTTCTGAGGATCGCTGCAGTGCGCATTACCCGCCAAGGAGGCTCGTTCAACACGATCCCGCCCAGCGACTTTGGCTTTTTCGAGCTACAGCATCGGACCGAAAAGTGCGAAGCGGTTTTCGGATAATCCGATGCGCAAATCAAAGAGTTAGAGCGCCGGACCGATTCCATGTGAGCGTCCGGCGCTCTAATTACCGAGAACGTTCAGAAGGAGCCCGCCACGTCGCTCGCGGCAACTGGATTCAGACCCATCCGAGAGGAGTTTCGGGCCAGTTTGAATGGAGTCGCCGACATTACCATGATTGTGGCTTTTAGGCCACATCTGGGAATAGAAAGCGCTTCCGGAGGGTCGCTTCAATTGACGGCGGCCTGATAACAACGCAATAACAGCAAAAGTTCCTTTGGAGAGAATCATGTTCGATAAGGTCCTTCTGGGCGGGGCCGCCCTTCTTCTCATGGGCGCCGGCGCGCGAGCCGCTGATATCGAGCCTGTCTCTTATGACTGGACTGGTCCCTATATCGGCCTCCAGGGAGGCTACGCCTGGGGCGAGAATGACGTTCAGGGCAATGAAGTATTAGACGGAGGAGAAGGGCTGGCAATTCAGAGCGACCCGGTGACCCCCCCTGACAATAAAGGGTCGATCGCGCTGGAGGGCTTTGTCGGTGGCCTGCATGCGGGCTACAACTATCAGTCGGACAGCCTTGTATTTGGCCTCGAGGGCGACATTGAATACTCCGGCATGGATGGCGATACCGAAACACCGTTCGGGGAGATCAAGCAGGAGATCGATTGGCTCGGTTCTCTGCGGCTTCGGGCGGGCTTCGCCATGGATCGCGCGCTTCTATATGCGACTGGCGGCCTTGCCGTCGGCGGGGTGGACATGAAAATCACCGACGTGGATTTCGGCAGCAATTCCGAGAGCGACACCGCTTGGGGTTGGACGATCGGTGCGGGAATTGAATACGCCTTCACGGATGATCTCAGTGCCCGCCTTGAATATCGCTACACGGATCTTGATAACACCAAGCTCGATTCGACTACGCCCGAGATCGGCGACGAAGTGAAGTTCGACAACACGTTCAACGCCGTACGTGTCGGATTGAGCTGGCATTTCCACAGCATCTAGGGCTTTCGGGTGGCGTAGCTTACTGAAGCGCCCGTGGGCTTTCCAGACTGGCGCCCGGCCGTGCCTCTGCGGCGCGCACCAGATCACACAATGATATCAAAAGATTATGGTGGCGCACGCAGTCATCTACGAACCTATCTCTGACGGATTTACCCATGTATCAGGGAAAAATACTGGGAAGCGCACAGAATTCTCAGCAGATTCGTTGGCTGAATGCATGGAAATTTTCGCCCTCTCAACGCGTTAGCCCCCAGCGCGTGCAGATGTAAAACAGGGAAAAAATCGCGAAAAATACGGAAGGGATTTGGGCATCTCGGCACACGATTGATGCGCCGGCCCGTCAGGGGGCCAAGCTACCGGTCAGAGTTCCTGGCCTCAAGGTCTCGATCGCAATGATCGCCGAGGCCTGAACCTCACGGCCCCGAGTCGGCCGGGGCAATCTAAAGCAGTCGAGACGGCGTATGGCGCGTCTCCTTCATGCATTACAATCTCGGATATATCTACCTGGAACAGAGGCCCTTGCAGACCATCGACAACCCATTCGGCACGAGGTTGTCACCCATCTCTTGGGTGCATTCCGTTTCCCATGTCTCCGGGTCGGACAGGCCACCATCTGTACCACCGCTTAGGCCAACTGAGAAAAAGCGCCTTCGGCGCAGCCAGAAGGCTCCTCAGTACAGGATGCTCGCATACTCAGGGATGCTGACGAGACGAGAGAAAAAATGCCAGCTTCACCGGCGGCTCGCAGGGGCTCCTGCGCCTATCATAAAATTATACAATTATATCAAGTAGTTATGGCGGAGAGGGAGGGATTCGAACCCCCGATACAGTTGCCCGTATGCCGCATTTCGAGTGCGGTGCTTTCAACCGCTCAGCCACCTCTCCGCATATTGATGAGGCGCGCTTTTGGGCGGCGGGGGGCTAGATAGCGAATGAATTCCCGCCCGGCAACCCCGGACTGCGATTTCCTTGACATTATATTCCCCCCCTGGCTAGAACCGCGCCGACTTGTGGGGGCCCTGCCTCCGCAGCAAAGACGCTGCCTCAGGCTCATAATTCGACCGAAGTCCGCCATCTGGCGGCGCCGATGGGCGCGGGAAAAGGAACAAATATGTACGCAGTCATCAAGACCGGCGGCAAGCAATATCGCGTTGCAGCCGACGACAAACTCCAGATCGAGAAGCTTCCGGGCGAAGCCGGCGACATCGTGGAATTCACCAATGTGCTGATGGTCGCCTCCGACGGCAATGTCGACGTGGGCGCGCCCTTCGTCGCGGGCGCCACCGTCGCCGCCGAGATCATCGGCCAGGTGCGCGGTCCCAAGATCATCATCTTCAAGAAGCATCGCCGCAAGCATTACCGCCGCAAGAACGGCCATCGCCAGGATCTTACCTCGGTGAAGATCACCGAGATCCTCACCGGCGGCGCCAAGCCGGCCAAGCAGGCCGCCAAGCCCGCCAAAGCCGAGCCCCTCGCCGCCCCGATCGGCGACAAGAAGGCGGGTGACGATCTTTCCCTCATCGGCGGCGTCGGCCCCAAGATCGTGAAGATCCTGGCCGATATGGGCTTTACGACATACGCTCAGGTCGCCAATCTGACCGGCGACGAGATCGAGAAGATCGAGGCCGAGATCAAGATGCCGGGTCGTGTCGCCCGCGAAGAATGGATCGAGCAGGCCAAGGAACTCGCCGCCGGCAAGCCGCCGCGCGCCAAGGTCGACAAGGAAGCCAAGGCCGAGAAGGCCAAGGCCGCCAAGAAGAGCAAGGAATAAGGTAAGGAGAACCCCCCATGGCTCACAAAAAAGCAGGCGGTTCATCCCGCAACGGGCGCGATACGGCCGGCCGTCGTCTCGGCGTCAAGCATTTCGGCGGCGAAGCCGTCATCCCGGGCAACATCATCATCCGCCAACGCGGAACGAAGTGGCATCCGGGCACGGGCGTCGGCATCGGCCGCGACCACACGATCTACGCCACTGTTGTCGGCACGGTGAACTTCCGCGCCAGCAAGGGCAACAAGCAAGTCGTGTCCGTGCTCCCGCCGAAGGCCGCGGAATAACAACGGTGGATCATATCGTTCCACCGGGCTCATCGAACCGGTGCGAATGAAGGTGTTTCGACAAACGGGGAGATGGGCAGACCATCTCCCCTTTTTGTTTGGACGAAACGATGACCGATTTCCTGATTACCACCGAGCGCCTCATCTTACGCCCTGTCGCGGCGGGTGACGCGGAAGCCATCGCCGCCCTCGCCGACAACTACAAGGTCGCCGTGATGCTGGCGCGCCTGCCCTTTCCATACAAAGTCGAGCACGCCCGGCAGTTCATTGACTGGGTCGCGACGCAGCCTGCCGACGAGACGGTCTTCGTCTTATGTCTACGAAACGAAGCCCAGACGTTTATCGGCGTTTGCGCCTATGAGCGCCGTGGAGAAAAGGACCCTGAGCTCGGCTATTGGCTGGGCGAGCCCTATTGGGGCAAGGGCTATATGAGCGAAGCGGTGAAGGCCGTGGTCGATCACGCCTTCAAGAGCGCACGGCATGAGCGCCTGATATCAGGCTGCCGCTTGCAGAATCTGGCCTCGCGCCGGGTTCTGGAGAAGGCCGGCTTCGAGCACAGCGGTCCCTATGAGATCGACTCGCTGATACTCAAAGCGAAGGTGCCCGGCCATCGATTCGTCCTCACGCGCGAGCGCTGGGAAAGCGCCGCGCGATGAGGAAGGTTGCAGCATCGGCTTGTCCGAAAACCGCTTCGCACTTTTCGGTCCGATGCTCTAACTCTTTGATTTGCGCATCGGATTATCCGAAAACCGCTTCGCACTTTTCGGTCCGATGCTCCAGCGGATCAGAAAACCTTGGCGACGTAGCTGTGGACCAGGGACTTGCGGCCGAGGCCGCCATTATGCTTCGACGCGGCGAGCTTCAGATTGCCGTTCGAGGATTCGATGGCGAGCGAGAGATGCTTCAGGCCCCATTGCACATTGGTGCGGGCATCGGTGAGCTTCGAGCAGTCGCCGCTGAAGCCCATGCCCTTCGCCGTCTGGCATTTGAGCTGGAAGACGCCGATCTCGCCGGCGCGCCCGCGCGCGTAGGGATTGTAACCGGATTCGACATTGGCGATGCGCAAAGCGAACCAGGTCGGCACGCCATAGGACGGCGCCATGTCGCGGATGATCTGGGCGACGCGCTGGTCGCTGGCACCGTTGATGCTGAGGCTCTGGTCGGACATGGTCATTTTCGTGCCCGACATCTTCTTCGCACTCAACTGACGTTTGGGCTTTATCTTCTTGGTCAGTCTGGTCTGCGCGAATTTTGGTGTGCTCTTCGCGGTCTTGCGCGTCTTGGCGCTTGCCGCCTTGCGGGTCTTAAGGTTGGTGGATTTGCGGACCTTGCCCGCCTTCTTGGCCGTAGCCGACTTGAAATTCTTCTTCTGGGCGCTGACGCGCTCGGCATGCGAATTCGGATCTTCACTTTTCCGGGCGTGAGCCGGCGCAGCAAGGACGGTGCCGGCCAAGAAAGCAGCCGGAATCAACGCAAATACAGACCTCATTCAGGATTTCCCTTTTCTTTTTCGATGTCCCCTCGCTGGTGTACTGTCCCTGTCACACCCAGCGGTGAGGGTGCTAAAAGCCCGCCGGTTGTGTCCAGAATGAGGAGCTTTCGGTGTCATTTGCAGGCAAGTGACGTAAGGGCATTCGCCACAATTGAGGCTTACAGAGTTAGGCAGTTATTATGAAATTCCTGGATCAGGCGAAGATCTACATCCGCTCCGGCAATGGCGGCGCCGGCAGCGTCAGCTTCCGGCGTGAGAAGTTCATCGAGATGGGCGGACCCGATGGCGGCGATGGCGGCCGCGGCGGCGACATCTGGATCGAGGCGGTCGACGGGCTCAATACCCTTATTGACTATCGCTATCAGCAGCATTTCAAGGCGAAGACGGGCGGCCATGGCATGGGCCGCGATCGCGCCGGCGCCAATGCGCCCGACATCACGCTGAAAGTACCGGCCGGCACGCAGGTCTTCGAAGAGGACAATGAGACGTTTGTCGCCGACCTCGCCAAGATCGGCGATCGCATCCGCCTGGCGCGCGGCGGCAATGGCGGCTTCGGCAACGCGCATTTCAAGTCCTCGACCAACCGGGCGCCACGCCGCGCCAATCCGGGCGAGGATGCCGAGGAGCGCTGGCTGTGGCTGCGGTTGAAGCTCATCGCCGATGCCGGCCTTCTGGGCATGCCCAATGCCGGCAAATCGACCCTGCTCGCCGCCGTCTCGGCCGCGAAGCCGAAGATCGCCGATTATCCCTTCACCACGCTCACCCCACAGCTTGGCGTTGTGCGCGCGGCCGGATCGAGCTTCGTGCTGGCCGACATTCCAGGCCTTATCGAGGGCGCCCATGAAGGCCATGGCCTCGGCACCCGCTTCCTCGGCCATGTCGAGCGCTGCGCCGTTCTCTTGCATCTCATCGATGTGACGGCGGAAGATCCCGTCGCCGCCTATCGGGTCATCCGCAAGGAGCTCAAATCCTATGGCGGCCATCTCGCCGACAAGCCGGAAGTGATTGCCTTCAATAAGGTCGATGCGGTTTCCGAAGAGGACCTCAACCTCAAGCTCGCCGACTTCAAGCGCCGCATCCGCAAGACGCCGATCGTGATGTCGGGCGTCACCGGCAGGAATGTCGAGGACGTGATGAAGAAGCTCCTCACGGTCATCACCGACACGCGCCGCGCCGAAAGGGGCGAGACCAGCGACAAAATCAAGATAGAGAACTGGCAGCCGTGACACAGAGACTGAATGAAGCCCGCCGCATCGTGGTGAAGATCGGTTCGGCGCTGCTGGTCGACGGCAAGACCGGCGCGATCAAGGCCGACTGGCTCGGCTCTCTCGTCGAAGACCTGGCGAAGGCGCGCGCCCGCGGCCAGGACATCATCATTGTCTCGTCGGGCGCCATAGCGCTCGGCCGCCGCAATCTGGGCTTCGCGCAGGGGCAGATCAGGCTCGAGGAGAGCCAGGCCTCGGCCGCGGTCGGCCAGATCGCCTTCGCCCATGCGTGGTCGGAGGCCTTGCGCCAGCATGGCATCGTCGCCGCGCAGATTCTGGTGACGCTCAACGATACCGAGGAGCGCCGCCGCTATCTCAATGCCCGCTCCACGCTCTCGACCCTCCTGGCGCGCGGCGCCGTGCCGGTGATCAACGAGAACGACACGGTCGCCACCTCCGAAATCCGCTATGGCGACAATGATCGCCTCGCCGCCCGCGTCGCCTCGATGATGTCGGCCGACTGCCTGGTGCTGCTCTCCGACATTGACGGACTCTATACCGCGCCGCCCGGCACACCCGACGCCCGGCTGATCCCTGAGGTCGCCGAAATCACGCCTGAGATCGAAGCCATGGCCGGCAAGCCGGTGTCGGGTCTGGGCTCAGGCGGCATGATCACCAAGATCGAAGCCGGCAAGATCGCGCTTTCGGCCGGCTGCAACATGGTGATCGCCTCGGGCCACGCGCTGCATCCCTTCCAGCGCATCGAGAAAGGCGAGGCCTGCACCTGGTTTCTGTCCGGCGCCACTCCCCTGCAATCGCGCAAGCGCTGGATCGCCGGCACCCTGGTGCCGATGGGAAGGCTCCATGTCGATGACGGCGCGGCGGCCGCCTTGAACAAGGGCAAGAGCCTGTTGCCGGCCGGTGTGAAGCGCATCGAAGGCAGCTTTGCCAGGGGCGACGCGGTGAGTATTGTAAGCACCGCCGGCCTGGAGATCGCCCGTGGCCTCGTCGCCTATGATCGCGACGACGCGGCGCGCATCGCCGGGCGCAAGACGAATGAGATCGAGAAGGCCCTGGGCTTCAGGGGCCGCGACGAGATGGTGCATCGGGATGACCTGGTGATGACGGCGGGAGCACGCGCGTGAACAAGATCGAATCCAAATCCGACACCAAGGCGACGCTTCTGGCCATGGGCGCCGCCGCCCGTCTGGCTGCCCGCCAGCTGGCGCTCGCTTCGCCGGACATCAAGAACCAGGCTCTCGCTCATATGGCGCAGGCGATCCGCGCCGACGCCCTCCTCATCGCGCGCGAGAATGCCGCCGATCTCGCGGCCGCCAGGAGCAAGGACCTCAAGAGCTCCTTCCTCGATCGCCTGACTCTGACACCGGAGCGCATCGAGGCGATGGCGAAAGGCCTCGACGACATCGCCGCTTTGCCTGATCCGATTGGCCGGGTGACCGAGAGCTGGACCAGGCCCAATGGCCTTACCATCGCGCGGGTGCGCGTGCCGATCGGCGTCATCGGCATCATCTATGAAAGCCGCCCCAATGTGACCGCCGATGCGGGCGCCCTGGCGATGAAATCCGGCAATGCCGCCATCCTGCGCGGTGGTTCGGACAGCTATCGCTCATCGGCGGCCATCGTCGCCGCGCTGCAGCGCGGCCTCGTCCAGGCCGGCCTGCCAAAAGAAGCGATCCAGATGGTGCCGACCATGGACCGCGACGCCGTTGGCCATCTGCTTTCGGGCCTCGACGGCACGGTCGATCTTATCGTGCCGCGCGGCGGCAAGAGCCTGGTGGCGCGCGTGCAGCAGGAGGCTCGCGTGCCGGTGTTCAGCCATCTCGAGGGCATTTGCCATGTCTATGTCGACAAGGCTTCCGAGCTCGGCATGGCGACGAAGATCGTCCTCAATGCCAAAATGCGGCGCACCGGCATATGCGGCGCCGCCGAAACCATTCTTGTCGACCGTGCTTGCGCGGCGAGCCATCTCAAGCCTCTCATCACCATGCTGATCGAGGCAGGCTGTCAGGTCAGGGGCTGCGCCGAGACACAGGCGGCGGACCCGCGCGTGACCCCGGCGAGCGAGGAGGACTGGTCGACCGAATATCTCGACGCCATCGTCTCCATGAAAGTCGTCGCGGGGCTGGATGACGCGATGGCGCATATCGCCCGCTACGGCTCGCAGCACACCGATGCGATCATCACCGGCGACGAGCAGGCGGCCCGACGCTTTCTCGCTGAAGTGGACAGCGCGATCACGTTGCACAATGCCTCGACGCAGTTTGCCGATGGCGGCGAGTTCGGCTTCGGCGCCGAGATCGGCATCGCCACCGGCCGGCTGCATGCCAGGGGGCCCGTCGGCCTCGAGCAATTGACCACCTTCAAATATCAGGTGTCGGGCACGGGGCAGATCCGCCCGTGAGGCCTGCGTGATCGTCCCCCCTCCTTTCGGTGCCGGCCAGCGCATCGGGCTCTTCGGCGGCTCATTCAATCCGGCGCATAGCGGCCATCGGGCCGTGGCGCTGTATGCGCTGAAGCGCCTGGGGCTCGACTGGATCTGGTGGCTGGTCTCGCCGCAGAACCCGCTGAAGGATGCCGGAGACTACCGCGACTATGACGAACGCCTTGCGGTGACGCGGCTGGTGGCGCGGCATCCGCGTTTCATCGTCAGCAATCTCGAGGAGCAGCTCAAGACCCGCACCACCGCGGCGACGCTCGCCGCCTTGGCCCCGGTTTTGCGGCGCGGCCGCTTCGTCTGGATCATGGGCGCCGACAGCTTCGCCAATCTGCACCATTGGAACGACTGGACCGAAATTCCAGAAACCATCCCGCTCGCGATATTGGCGAGGCCGGGATACTCCATGCGGGCCCTCGAAAGCCCGGCGGCACTGCGGTATGAGAACCGGCGCATCGCCACCGAAAGGGCGAAGGAATTGCCGGGGGCTCCACCGCCGGCCTGGTGCTTTATTCCCATGCCATTGCGGTCCGAAAGTTCCACGGCGATCCGGGAACGCGCCAAAAACCGGAAACAAACGTCATGACCACGTCATGAGCGAGGTGCTTGAATAGAATCGCCGACGCTCCTATTCTTAGGGTGTCGTAATCCCTGAAGGGAACTGACGCAGTCTCTATGAAGCACTGCCTTATTGAAGAGGACATCCACACTGACAGCGCCAAGAAAGAAAACCGGCGCGCCTAAGCGCGCCGTAGCGGTGAAGTCTGCGCCGAAGCGCAAGACGAAGAACGCTCTCCTCACTTCCATCCTCAGCCATCTCGAAGATGCCAAGGCCGAGGACATCGTCACCATCGATCTCAATGGCAAGGCGGTCATCGCCGACGGCATGATCGTCGCGACCGGACGCTCGAACCGTCATGTCGGCGCCATCGCCGACCAGCTGGTCGAAAAGCTCAAGGGCGAAGGCTACAAGGACCTGCGCGTCGAGGGCTTGCCGCATGCGGACTGGGTTCTGGTCGATGCCGGCGACATCGTCGTGCATATTTTCCGGCCGGAAGTCAGAAGCTTCTACAATCTCGAGAAGCTCTGGTCGGACCACGCGCCCGACGAACGCGTCGCGGTCTGACGGCGCTTCGCCAGGGTGAGGCTCGCCATTCTTGCTATTGGCCGGCTCAAGGCCGGCCCTGAGCTTGACCTGTTCGACGACTATGCCAAGCGGGCTCGCGGGCTGGGCCGGGCTTGCGGCATAACCGAGATCACGGCGCGCGATTTCGCCGAATCGAAACTTTCCGACGCGCCCGGCCGCATGGCGGCCGAAGCCGCCCTGCTCACCGAAGCGATACCGCCATCCGCCTTCACCATTGTCCTCGACGAACGGGGAAAATCACTGTCGAGCGATGAGTTCGCCCAGCTTTTCCGCCGCCATCTCGATCAGGGAACACAATCGATTGCCTGTCTCATCGGCGGACCGGACGGGCATGGACCGGAACTGCGCAGGAAGGCCGGGCTTCTCTTGTCCTTGGGTTCCATGACCTGGCCGCATCGCCTCGCCCGCGTGATGCTGGCCGAGCAGATTTACCGGGCAGTCACCATTTTGGTGAAACATCCCTATCATCGCATTTGAAGCCGGATGCGGTAATTCGTGTTGCTTTAGATTACGATCATTTCAGGTTGGGTCGACCTGAAATGATAAACGTGATCGGAATCTTATATTTAGCGCGTAATTGGACGGAAAACCGGTAGCCACTTTTCCTGATTACGTACTAGTGAAGCCCTACTTTGGACATCTCGCCTCGATAATTTGCCCATCCGATGACGTCGTCCCTCCCGAATCTGCGTCCGATGCTGGCGGCTTTGGCCGCCTTTGCCGTCATGATTCCGGCCGCCTCGGCACAGACGGCGGACGACCTCAACACCCTGGAGCAGCAGCTCGACGCCTCCAAGTCCCTGCAGGAGCAGATCGCCGCCGAGCGCGAGGCGATCGTCCAGGAGCAGGCGGCACTGTCGCAGAAGCTGATCGCGCTGGCCGAGAAGATCCAGTCGCGCGAGGCCGCCATCCTCGGCGCCGAGGAGCGCCTGCAGGAGCTCGATGCCGAACAATTGAAGATTCATACCGGTCTCGCCGCCAGGCGCGAGGAGATCTCTCGGCTTCTCGCCGGGCTCCAGCGCATCGAGCGCAATCCGCCGCCGGCCCTGGTCGTAGAGCCTACGGACGTGCTGTCCGCCTTGCGCAGCGCCATGATGTTCGGGACGATCGTCCCCGAGTTGCGCCAGGAAGCGGCATCGCTGTCCGCCCAGCTGGCCCGGCTCGAGACCTTGCAGGCTCAGACGGTGACCGAGCGCGAAAGCCTCAAGGACCATGTCGCCCGGCTGTTCTCGTCGCGCCGCGAGATGACCGATCTCCAGGCGCGCAAGAAATCACTGCTCGCCGATACGAATGAACGTCTCAAGGCCGAGAAGCAGAGAGCCCGCGCACTCGCCGAGAAGGCGAAGGACATGAAGCAGCTCCTTGCCACACTGGAAGAGGAGCGCCTCAAGGCCGAGGCGGCCGAAAAGGCGAGAGCCGAGGCGGAAGCGAAGACTGCCGCGGAGCTCAAGGCCAAGGCCGAAGCCCAGGCCCGCATCGCCGCGGCGAAGAAGCTCCAGCCGCGCATGGCCTTTGCCGATATCAAGGCCAGCCTGCAATATCCGGCCCAGGGCCAGATTCTTAAGGTCTATGGCGCAAGCGACGGTTTCGGCGGCACGACCAGAGGCATTTTCGTCGCCACAAGGGCCGATGCCCAGGTGGTCACCCCGGCTGACGGCCATGTGGAATTCGCTGGACCTTTCCGCTCCTATGGCCAACTCTTGATCTTGAACACGGGCGGCGGCTATCATGTGCTCCTGGCAGGCTTGGGTGAGATTACGGCTGAGCAGGGACAATTTCTGCAAGCCGGAGAGCCTGTAGGAATAATGGGAAAGAGCGCCGCGCCGGGGACGTTGACGGGCGACCAGCTGCAAAATGGCCGGCCCGTACTATATATTGAGTTCCGGAAGAATGGCGAGGCGATCGATTCGTCACCCTGGTGGATCGGCGGCTTCGCGCAAGCCCGAGGATGAGGCCTGATATGAAGATACGGTCATTTGGTTTGGTTCTGGCAGGCGCTGTCTCGGCGACGGTACTCTGGCAGGCTTGGAGTGGCGCCATTGCCGCGTCGAATTCCGATACCTACAAGCAGCTGAACCTGTTCGGCGACGTGTTCGATCGCGTGCGCTCCGACTATGTCGAGCCGCCCGATGAAGAGAAGATGATCGAAGCCGCCATCGACGGCATGCTCACTTCGCTCGATCCGCATTCGAGCTACATGAACGCCAAGCGTTTCCAGGAAATGCAGGTGCAGACCAAGGGCGAGTTCGGCGGCCTCGGCATCGAGGTCACCATGGAGAACGGCCTGGTCAAGGTTGTGGCTCCCATCGACGAAACGCCCGCCGCCCGTGCCGGCGTCATGGCCAACGACCTCATCATCAAGCTCGACGGCGCCGAGGTGCAGGGCATGTCGCTCAATGAAGCGGTCGACAAGATGCGCGGCAAGGTGAACACGCCCATCACGCTCACCGTGATGCGCCAGGGCGCCAAGGAGCCGCTCGAATTCAAGCTGGTGCGCGACATCATCCGCGTGAAGTCGGTGAAATTCGAAATCGAGGGCCCGCAGAAGGACGTCGGCTATATCCGCATCTCCTCCTTCACCGAGCAGACCCAGGAAGGCCTTGATGCGGCGCTGAGCCAGATCCGGAAAGACACCGGCGACAAGCTCAAGGGCTATATCATCGACATGCGCAACAACCCGGGCGGCCTGCTCGACCAAGCGATCTCGGTGTCGGATACGTTCCTCGACCGCGGCGAGATCGTTTCGACGCGCGGCCGCAATGCCGACGAGACCCAGCGCTTCAACGCCCAGAAGGGCGACACCTCCGACGGAAAGCCGGTGGTGGTGCTGATCAATGGCGGCTCGGCCTCTGCCTCGGAGATCGTCGCCGGCGCCTTGCAGGACCATAAGCGCGCTACCGTCATCGGCACGCGCTCATTCGGCAAGGGTTCGGTGCAGACCATCATCCCGCTCGGCAGCCAGGGCGCTCTCCGCCTCACGACGGCGCGCTACTACACACCTGCCGGCCGCTCCATCCAGGCCAAGGGCATCGACCCCGATACCGTGATCGAGCAGGAACTGCCGCCCGAGCTTCTCGGCAAGGATACATCGACCAAGGGCGAGGCGAGCCTCAAGGGCCACCTCACCAATGAGGGCGGCGGCGACGAGGGTGGCGGTTCTTCGGCCTATGTGCCGGAAGACAAGACGAAGGATCTGCAGCTGCAGGCGGCGATCGACGTTCTTCATGGCGTCAAGGTGGCGAGCAACGCCAAGCCAAAGGAAGCCGCCAAGCCGCCGCAGACGACCAATAACTCGGACGACGAAACCAACGCCAACTGATTTTGTTGGGTAAGCATCTGCGCGCGACTGGCCTCCAGTCGCGCGCTTTGCATTCAAGGCGCGCATTGTGTCGATGATGCAACCCTACGTTGGCAAGCCGACAGAATATAGAATCCCGTTGTAATTCAAAGGGTGAACGCGGCATTAACCCTTCCCAGGGCAGCATCGGCCGAGGGAGACGATTCGGTTATGCGGCGAAACGAATTTCGGCAGCCTCTGCGTCGGCGCGGGGCATGGGAAAAGCTCTGGGCCAAGCGCCCGTCTTCCTTGTGGGTGGCATCGGTTTCGGCCATCGTGCTGCTGACCGCCGGCACCGTCTGGCTCTCCCGCGTCCCCTATCCCTATGCCGGTGAGCCAGTGATAGTGGTCAAGATCCCCCCCGTTGCGGAACTGAACACCGCATCAACCGACCCCGCGCCGAGACCCGAAGCGGAAGCCCCCGAAACGCCATCCGAAGACGAAGACAGCAGGAAGGTCGAGATCCTGGAGGCTCCCCCCCAGGAGACCGTGGAGACGGAAGCTGCGATCATCATCTCGCCGCGCCGCAGCCTGAAACCCGCCCCCTTCGCCGAAGTGAGCGAGACGGGACCTTATGGTGCCCTGCCGCGCATCGGCGCCGGCAACAAGAAGCCGCATAACATCTACGCACGGCCCGTTTCTGCCAGCATCCTGTATTCCAACATGCCGAAAGTGGCCATCGCGCTGGGTGGCATGGGACTCAACACCGAACTGACGCAGAAGGCCATCAAGTCGCTGCCCGGCGAGGTGACCTTCGCCTTCGCCCCCTATGGCGAGAATCTGCAGGTGCAAGTAAACAAGGCGCGCGCCGATGGCCACGAAGTCATGCTGCAGCTGCCGCTCGAGCCCTTTGGCTTTCCCGCCGCCAATCCCGGCCCCAAGACATTGATGGCGCACGCAGACGCCGGCGCCAATCTCGATGCGCTCGCCTGGCATATGGGGCGCTTTGCCGGCTATACCGGCATCACCAACTATATGGGAGCACGGTTCCTGACTGATGCCCAGGCCTTGCGCCCGGTGCTTGCCGAAATGAAGAAGCGCGGAGTCGTCTTCCTGGATGATGGCCAGGCAGCCCGCAGCATGGCCGCACAGGTCGGGCAGGTTGTCGGCCTACCGGTGCGTAACGGGGTTAAGGTGATCGACTTGGACGCGACGGAAGAAGGCATTGAGAAGGCCCTTGAAGAGCTGGAAACCGAGGCCCGCGACAAAGGCGTGGCGATTGGCACCGGAACCGGTCTCGACGTCACCATCGATACGCTCGATCAATGGTCGCGTTCGCTCTCCGAAAAGGGCATATTATTGGTCCCCGTCAGTGCCGCCTATCGTGGACGAGCGAGCTAGTGAGCAAGAAGCTATCCGACCTGCCTTACCGCCCTTGCGTGGGCGTCATGCTGATCAATCGCCTGGGTCTCGTGTGGATTGGCCGGCGCGCCGACAAGCCTAATGACGAAGGCTCGGGCCAATGGTGGCAGATGCCGCAAGGCGGCATAGACAAAGGCGAGGACCCGCAAGTGGCCGCTTTGCGCGAATTGCAGGAGGAGACTTCCGTCACCTCGGCGGAGGTCATCACCGAATCGCCCGAATGGTACAAGTACGATCTGCCCGAGCATCTGATCGGCAAATCGTGGAATGGCAGATATCGCGGCCAGACGCAGAAGTGGTTTGCTCTGCGCTTCACGGGCACCGACAGCGAGGTCAATCTGAAGTCGCCCGGTCACAAGCAGGAATTCGACGAATGGCGCTGGGCCGGCATGGATGAGATCCAGGACCAGATCGTGCCCTTCAAGCGTGAGGTCTATGCCAAGGTGATCGCCGCTTTCCGCCATCTCGGCGCGTGAGCTGACTGCCCCATGTTCAAGCACATCATCTTCGATTGTGACGGCGTATTGGTCGACAGCGAGCCGCTTTCGATGGAGGTCGATCGCGACATACTTGCCGAGAACGGCATCGCCATGACGGTGGAGGAGGTCGGCGCCCAGTTCATCGGCCTCACCTTCGAGGACTTCATCAGGAAGATTGAAACCGACTACCGCATCAAGCTGCCGGCCGATGTGACGGAGGACAAGAACCGCCGCCTGCTCGACCTCTATGAACGCAAGCTCAAGCCCGCGCCCGGCATCCACGACATACTGGCGCGGATGGCGACGCCGACCAGCGTCGCTTCCAACAGCCCGCGCCACCGCGTCGAGGCGGCCTTCCGCATCGCCGGCCTCACGCCGTTCTTCGGGAGCCGCATCACCACTTTCGAGGATGTGGCGCAAGGCAAGCCGGCGCCCGACGTCTATGTCGAGGCGGCGCGGCGCGCTGGCCTCGCACCTGCGGCCTGTCTCGCCATCGAGGATAGCAGGGCGGGCGTTGCCTCGGCGGTGGCGGCCGGCTGTCCCGTCATCGGGTTCACCGGCCTGGCCCATGACGGCGATGCCTTGGAACAGGCCCTCCTGCGTCTCGGCGCCCGGAAAGTCATCGCCCGCCATGCCGATTTGCCTGCGGCATTTGCTGCCGTTTAAGCCTTTGACATTCGGGGCGGACCAGCCCATATACCGCTTGCTCGCTGCATAATTACGGATGCGTGAAGTGGCGCCTGTGCGCCCCGTCCGGCTCACGCGAGCATTTCCAAACATTCCTGTCACGCGGAAGGTTTCAGCGCCGCGCCCAGGGTCTGCGCCTCATCGCGTATGCCCGTTTCGGACAGGACGGTGCTGCTCATCCGTTCCGAATTGAAAGCAGTATTTTGACTCATTTCAAAGACCTTGGCCTCGACGCTGCGCTCCTCAAAGCACTGGACCAGCAAGGCTATCAGACCCCCACGCCGATCCAGGCGGCGTCCATTCCCGAACTTCTGAAGGGCACCGATCTGCTCGGTATCGCCCAGACCGGCACCGGCAAGACCGCCGCCTTCGCGCTGCCGATCCTCGATCGTCTGTCGAAGCTGAAGGGGCGCCCTGACCGCGGTACGTGCCGGGCTCTCATTCTGTCGCCGACGCGTGAACTCGCTGCGCAGATCGGCGAGAGCTTCCGCACCTACGGCAAATTCCTGCGCCTGACACAGGCGGTCGTCTTCGGCGGTGTTTCGATCAACAACCAGATCCGTACTGTCGGTAACGGCGTCGACATCCTGATCGCCACGCCTGGCCGGCTCGTCGACCTCATCGATCGCCGCGTACTGAGCCTCGGCAAGATCGAGGTGTTTGTTCTCGATGAAGTCGATCAGATGCTGGATCTGGGCTTTATCCATGCGATCCGCAAGATCACCGGCCTGCTTCCGGCCAAGCGCCAGAACCTGTTCTTTTCGGCGACCATGCCGAAAGAGATCGCCGGCCTCGCCGCCGCCCTCCTCAGGGATCCGGTGCGCGTCGAGATCACGCCTGTGGCCACGACCGCCGAGCGCGTCAACCAGAGCATCATCCATGTCGAGACCCGCAACAAGCTCGGCCTGCTGCTCGATCTGCTCGAAAACGGCGCCATGCCGCGCACACTGGTCTTCACGCGCACCAAGCACGGCGCCGATAAGGTGGTGAAGGGCCTAATCCAGAAACGCATCGAGGCGGCCGCGATCCACGGCAACAAGTCGCAGAGCCAGCGCGAGCTTGCGCTCGCCGGCTTCAAGAGCAGCAAGTTGCGCGTGCTGGTGGCGACCGACATCGCCGCGCGCGGCATCGATGTTGACGGCGTCTCGCATGTGGTGAACTACGATCTGCCCTTCGTGCCGGACTCCTATGTGCACCGTATCGGCCGCACGGCGCGCGCCGGCGCTTCCGGAGAGGCAGTGGCTTTCTGCGATCCGGAAGAGCGTCCGCTGCTGCGCGACATCGAGCGCACCATCCGCCAGAAGATCCCGGTCGCTCAGCATGCGCTGAGCATCGCGGCACCTGAGGGCAATGAGCGCTCGGGCGGTCCACAGGGTCATCATCGTCCGCAGCAGAACCAGCCTTCCTGGCGTAAGAAGCCCGGCCACAAGCAGCAAAACGGCGGCGGCAAATGGCGTCCGAAGCAGCAGCAGCGCCAAGGTGGTGGCGGCGGGCAACATCGCTAAGCCTTCCTGAAGTCCGGATTCCGCGCCCCTTGTAAAGTGTCCGAATTTGGACTATATCCAAATTCGGACAACGGAGGGCATCATGGCACGCCAGCGCCATCGCCGGCAAGGTTTCGAGGAAGCACCGCAGCCTCATCTGGGCTCTGATCTCGACCGTTTCGCACCGGCCAACCGCCGGCGCCTCAGCGCGCCGGCTTTGCGCAGCTTCCTCGCCATTGCCGATCTCTGGGGCCTGAGCGAGGAGGAGCGCCGGCTCGTCCTCGGCTACCCGTCACGCTCCACCTATCATCATTGGGCCAAGCTCGCGCGCGAGCACCGCGACATCACCCTCGATGTCGATGTGCTCATGCGCCTCTCTGCCGTCTTTGGCATTCACCAGGCTCTGGGCGTTCTCCACGCCGACGAGCATGACGCGGTCGCCTGGCTGCGCGGCCCGCATGACGGCATCGTCTTCGGCGGCAAGCCGCCGCTCGCTCTGATCACCAGCGGATCGCAGGACGGAATTTTATTGGTGCGACGTTTCCTGGATGCCGCGCGCGGCGGCCAATATATGGAACCAAACCGCATCGATGCCGGCTTCACGCCTTATTCGGAAGCGGACATCGTTCTGGCGTGAGTTATGTCCTCTCTCCGGCCTTTCATCCATCCTATCGGCTGATCCCGTCTCGCTTTCCACCGATCGGGCTTTTCGACACGGTGGTCGCCGCCGCCGATCTCGGCGCGGTGATGGAGCTTGCCGGTTGGACCAATGACCGCCTCGTCGCCGAGCGGCTGGCGCGCCTGCCGCACACCGAATGGGTCTTCGGCCGTGCCAATTCCAGTGTGATCATGGCGGCGTTCCTGCACGCCCCTTTGACCGGCGCGCGTTTCAACAGCCGCGATCTCGGCGTCTGGTATGCGTGCGCCGATATCCGGACGGCGGCAGCCGAAGTCGGCCATCATTTGCGCCGCGAAGCCGTTGCGCGCCGCATTCCTAACCTTTCACGAACCTATCGCGCTTATTCAGCGCGGCTCGACGGGAAATATGTCGATATCAGAGGCCGGCAATCGGCTCTCCCGGACCTCTATGCGCCGGATGACTATACGGCCTCGCAAGCTTTCGGCGAGGATCTGCGCAAGAAGGGCGAAACTGGCCTGCTCTATCACAGTGTCAGATTTGCCGGCGGCCACAATGCCGCTGTCTTCCGCCCGACTTCTATCCTGGACGTGGTCCAGGCCGATCATTTCGAGATTTCGGTCGCCGCCGAAGCAAAGCGCATAGAGGTCAAGAAGCTCGGCGCATCATGAAGCCGCCGCCCCCAAAGGAAAGGCCCGCGCGAGGCGGGCCTGTCATTTCATCTTGTGGTGGTCATCACAGTGCGCTTTGCAGGGCCTGGAGGTGATCGACATTCTCCTGGGCGCGACGGCGCGTTTCATCGTCCTGCGCGTCCGATACGTCTTCCTGCGCGTCCCTGATCTCCTGCGCCAGGCGCTCGGCATCGAGCTCGGCGACCGGCACCGCGACTTCTGCCAGGACAGTGAGCCCTTGCGGATTCACTTCGGCGAAGCCGCCGCGTACGAAGATGCGCTCCTTCCCGCCACCTTCCATGGTGACGGTGACGACACCCGGACGCAGCGTGGAAAGCACCGGCGCGTGGCCAGGGAGGATGCCCATATCGCCCTCGGTGCCGGGAATATCGACTTCCGCGACATCGCCCGAGAACAACAAGCGTTCCGGAGAGACGAGTTCGAAGTGAAGGGCCATGGTGATCAGGCCGCCTCAGCCAGGCGCTTGCCCTTTTCGACCGCTTCTTCGATCGTGCCGACCATGTAGAAGGCCGGCTCAGGCAGATAGTCATACTGGCCTTCGCACAGACCCTTGAAGCCCTTGATCGTGTCTTCGAGCTTGACCTGGACACCCGGCGAGCCGGTGAACACGGCAGCCACGTCGAAGGGCTGCGACAGGAAGCGTTCGATCTTGCGGGCGCGGGCGACGGTGAGCTTGTCCTCTTCCGAGAGCTCGTCCATGCCGAGAATGGCGATAATGTCCTGCAGAGCCTTGTAGCGCTGCAGGATGACCTGCACGCGGCGCGCCGTCTGGTAGTGCTCGTCACCGATGACGCGCGGGTCGAGCATGCGCGACGTCGAGTCGAGCGGATCGACCGCCGGATAGATGCCCTTCTCGGCGATGGCGCGGGACAACACGGTGGTCGCATCCAAGTGAGCGAACGATGTCGCCGGCGCCGGGTCGGTCAAGTCGTCGGCCGGCACGTAGATGGCCTGCACCGAGGTGATCGAGCCCTTGGTCGTGGTGGTGATACGCTCCTGCAGAGCACCCATGTCGGTGGCCAGCGTCGGCTGATAGCCCACCGCCGAGGGGATGCGGCCGAGGAGAGCCGACACTTCCGAGCCGGCTTGCGTGAAGCGGAAGATGTTGTCGACGAAGAACAGCACGTCCTGGCCCTGGTCGCGGAAGTGCTCGGCGACGGTGAGGCCGGTCAGGCCGACGCGGGCGCGCGCGCCCGGCGGCTCGTTCATCTGGCCGTAAACCAGGGCGCATTTCGAGCCTTTGCCGCCGCCCTTCTGGTTCACGCCCGATTCGATGAATTCGTGATAGAGGTCGTTGCCCTCGCGGGTGCGCTCGCCGACGCCGGCGAACACCGAATAGCCGCCATGGGTCTTGGCGATGTTGTTGATGAGCTCCTGAATGAGCACGGTCTTACCCACGCCGGCGCCGCCAAACAGGCCGATCTTGCCGCCCTTGGCGTAGGGAGCCAACAGATCGACGACCTTGATGCCGGTGGCGAGGATCTGCGCTTCCGTCGACTGCTCGACGAACTCAGGCGCCGGCTGGTGAATGGCGCGCGACGAGGCGGTCTTGATCGGGCCTTCCTCGTCGACCGGCTCACCGACGACGTTCATGATGCGGCCGAGCGTCTCATCGCCGACCGGAATGGTGATCGGAGCACCGTTGTCGGACACTTCCTGGCCGCGCACCAGGCCTTCGGTCGAGTCCATGGCGATGGTGCGGACCATGTTTTCGCCGAGATGCTGAGCGACTTCGAGCACCAGTCGGACATCGCCGTTCATCGTCTCGAGCGCGTTGAGGATTTGCGGCAGCTCGCCGTCGAACTGCACGTCGACGACAGCGCCCGTCACCTGACGGATGCGGCCGACCGACTTGCCGGCCTTGGCACTTGCGGGTTTCTTTGCCATCTCGATGTTCCTTCTGTCGTCAGTTCCGGTCTAGAGCGCTTCCGCGCCCGAAATGATTTCGATGAGTTCCTTGGTGATCTGCGCCTGGCGCTGGCGATTGTAACGGATCGACAGCTTGTTGATCATGTCGCCGGCATTGCGCGTCGCACTGTCCATGGCGCTCATCCGCGCACCCTGTTCGGATGCCGCGTTTTCGAGCAGCGCCCGGAAGATCTGCACCGCGATATTGCGCGGCAGGAGATCGGCAAGGATTTCGCCTTCATCCGGCTCGGTGTCGTAGATGGCGCCGCCGAGATCGGGAGCATTGCCGCCTTTGACGCTGGCCGGAATAAGCTGCAGCGCCGTCGGCTTCTGCGAGATCACCGACTTGAATTCGGCGAAGAACAGGGTGCAGACGTCGAACTGCCCCTCTTCGAAGAGCTTGAGCACCTTCTGGGCGATGGCCTGGGCATGGCCGAAGGCCAGCGTGCGCGCCGCGCGCAGGTCCACCGTATCGATGATGAAGCGGCCATAGAGCCGCTTCAGGATGTCGTTGCCCTTCTTGCCGACGGTGATGATCTTCACCGTCTTGCCTTGCGCCATCAGCCGGTCGGCATGATCGCGCGCCAGCCTGGCGATCGATGAGTTGAAGCCGCCGCACAGGCCGCGCTCGGCGGTGCACACGACGAGCAGGTGCACCTGGTCCTTGCCGTTGCCGGCAAGGAGCTGCGGCGCGTCATCGCGGCCTTCCATCGAAGACGAGAGATTGGCCAATACCGTCGCCATGCGCTCCGAATAGGGGCGCGCCGCGACGGCCGCTTCCTGGGCGCGGCGCAATTTCGCCGCCGCCACCATCTGCATCGCCTTGGTGATCTTGCGCGTCGACTTCACCGACGTGATGCGATTTCTAAGGTCTTTTAGACTTGGCATCGTCCTGCCTTCAGCTTGTTGCCTCGTTCAGGATGATCAAGCGAACGCCTTGGCGAAGTCCGCCACGACGTTCTTGAGCTTGTTGCCGACATCGTTGGAAATTTCCTTCTCGGTGCGGATCGCATCGAGGATATCGGCATGGTTCTCGCGGATGAGGCGCAGAAGCCCGTCCTCGAAATCGCGCACCTTGTTGACCGGCAGCGCGTCGAGATAGCCGTTCACGCCGGCATAGATCACCACGACCTGCTCTTCCGTCTTCAGCGGCGAGAATTGCGGCTGCTTCAGGAGTTCAGTGAGGCGGGCGCCGCGGTTGAGCAGACGCTGCGTGGCGGCGTCGAGATCGGAGCCGAACTGCGCGAAGGCCGCCATTTCGCGGTACTGCGCGAGCTCGCCCTTGATCTTGCCGGCGACCTGCTTCATCGCCTTGATCTGCGCCGAGGAACCGACGCGCGACACCGACAGACCGACGTTCACCGCCGGGCGGATGCCCTGATAGAAGAGATCGGTTTCGAGGAAGATCTGACCGTCGGTGATCGAAATCACATTGGTCGGGATATAGGCCGACACGTCGTTGGCCTGCGTCTCGATGATGGGAAGGGCGGTGAGCGAACCCGCACCCTGGCTATCATTGAGCTTGGCGGCGCGCTCGAGCAGGCGCGAATGGAGATAGAAGACGTCGCCCGGATAGGCTTCGCGGCCGGGTGGGCGGCGCAGCAACAGCGACATCTGGCGATAGGCAACCGCCTGCTTGGAGAGATCGTCATAGGCGATCACGGCATGCATGCCGTTGTCGCGGAAATACTCACCCATGGTGCAGCCCGTAAACGGGGCAAGGTACTGCAGCGGCGCCGGATCGGACGCGGTGGCGGCGATGATGATCGAATATTCGAGCGCGCCATTGTCTTCGAGGATCTTCACGAACTGGGCGACGGTCGAGCGCTTCTGGCCGCAGGCCACATAGACGCAGTACAGCTTTTCCTTGTCGGGTCCGGCGATATGGATCGGCTTCTGGTTGAGGATCGTGTCGAGAACGATGGCGGTCTTGCCGGTCTGGCGGTCGCCGATGATCAGCTCGCGCTGGCCGCGGCCGATCGGGATCAGCGCGTCGACGGCCTTGAGGCCGGTCGACATCGGTTCATGCACCGATTTGCGCGGAATGATGCCGGGCGCCTTGACGTCGACGCGGCGGCGTTCCGTCGATTTGATCGGCCCCTTGCCGTCGATCGGATTACCGAGCGCATCTACCACGCGGCCGAGCAGTTCACGGCCGACAGGGACTTCCACGATGGCGCCGGTACGCTTGACGGTATCGCCTTCCTTGATGTCGCGGTCGGAACCGAAGATCACGATACCGACATTGTCGACTTCGAGGTTGAGGGCCATGCCGCGGATCCCGTTCGGGAACTCGACCATTTCGCCGGCCTGGACATTGTCGAGGCCGTAGACGCGGGCAATGCCGTCACCGACGGAGAGCACCTGGCCGATCTCGGACACTTCGGCTTCCTTGCCGAAGTCCTTGATCTGCTTCTTGAGAATTGCGGAAATTTCGGCGGCGCGGATATCCATATCAGCCGGTCCCCTTCATCGCGATCTTGAGGTTTTGAAGTTTGGTCTTGAGCGAATTGTCCACCATGCGCGAACCGACCTTGACGATAAGGCCGCCGAGAATGGAGGGGTCAACCCGGGTGGAGAGTTGCACGTCGCGCCCCACGCTCGCCTTGATGGCGGCCTTGAGGTCGTCGAGATGTTTCGGTGTGAGAGTGTCGGCCGAAGTGACTTCGGCGCTGATCTCGCCCTTCGACTGGGCCACCAGCGTGCGGTAGGCCTTGATCATGTCGGAGATCACGAAGAGTCGGCGGTTTTGCGCGGCCAGCTTGATGAAATTGAGCGCGAGGCTCTTGATGCCGGCCTGGTCGCAGATCGCCTCGAGGGCGGAAATCTGGTCCTCGGCGGAAAAGACTGGAGAGCGGACGAGCCGGCTCAGATCGTCGGATTCGTCCAGCAGCGCCTGAAAATTCGCCAGGTCGGCGCCGACCTGGTCGACCGATTGGTCTTCCTGCGCCAGTTCAAAAAGGGCGGTCGCATAACGTCCCGGGACGCCTGATACCGTTTGATCACTTTGAGCCACGACAACTCCCCGCCGAACCCGCGTTCTCCGGACCCTTGGCAGCGGTCCGGAAAGCTTGAATTTATTGGATAATCGCACTTAAGAAAGTACGCGCGGCAAGGGTTCCGCCTGAAGCCGCGGGCGTGGGTTATCACATGGGAAATGGACTCGCAACAAGGAAGGCACGGCGGATTGCCGCAATGGGACAGGATTGTGGCGGAGCACTCGGCACGTAAAATGCGAAGAGCCCGCCGGAAGGCCGGCGGGCTCCTACAAATCTCTCTCGGTGAGACGTTTAGCGGCTCACGCTATCCCGCGCGATGCGCGGAATGTCGGAGCGCATGATGCCGAGATCGGCAAGCTCACGGTCGGTGAGCAGGTCGAGCTCACGCTTGGTGGTGTTGTAACGGTTCCAGCGCTTGAGGCCATCAGTGAAGAAGTTGAACATGGTCTTTCCCCTATGGATTGACGGGTTGGTTGGTTGCTTTGGACGGGTCTAATATGGTGCGTCGCACCATTTTGTGCAATGCAAAATTTACATGGCTGACTTTACCCTCGGCTTCACACAACCTTAACATTCGTCTCCCTTAACTATCTGAAATTACTGTGTCTCTTTCGTGACGCGATAAACACGATCGAATTCATAGACTTAGGCTTTCTCAGAGCCTTTTCCCGCCCCGAATTGTCCAAAATTCATGCACCGCAGCATAGAATGTCGCACCCTGATTCCCTGCTTTCGAGCAGCGTCCCCCACCCACCCTGAGCGCTGTTGTCGGCGCCGATGTCTTCCGGCATATGCTCGGCCGTCTTTGTGGGGAGGAATGAATGACCGTCGCCATTTTCGGCTCCATCAATATGGATGTGATCGCCTATCTCGATCGTCTGCCGAGGCCCGGCGAAACCCTGCATGGCGCGGGCTACAAGATGGGACTCGGCGGCAAGGGCGCCAACCAGGCGGTGGCGGCGCGCAAGCTCGGCGCCGATGTGTGTTTCATCGGCCGCACCGGCGCTGATTCTTTCGGCGATGCGGCGCGCGCCGAACTCACCTCTTATAATGTCGACCTCGCCCATATCCGCCGCGACGAAGACTCGGCGACAGGCATCGCCATCATCAAGGTCGGCGAAGGCGGGCAGAACATGATCAGCGTGATCGCCGGCGCCAATGGCGCGGTCGATGCAAGCGACGCCGCGGCCGCGAAAGCCGATCTCGAGGGCGCACGCGTGCTCCTGCTGCAGCTCGAAGTGCCGCTCACAGGGGCCCTCGCCGCCGCCCGGACCGTGCGCGCCAAGGGCGGCACGGTGATTCTCGATCCGGCGCCGGCGCCAAGGGAACCATTTCCCGCCGAGGTCATCGCGGCGGTCGACATCGTAACCCCCAATGAAAGCGAGACGGCGGGCCTGCTCGGCTGGCAGCCGGCGACGGCCGATGACGCCGTGCGCGCGGCGCGCGAGCTCAGGAGCAAAGGCTTCCGCACCGCGCTGGTCAAGCTCGGCGCCAAGGGCGTCGCCTTCTCAGGTCCCGAATCGGAAGGCTTCGTGCCGCCCTTCAAGGTCACGGCCATAGACACGGTGGCGGCCGGCGACAGTTTCAATGGCGGCCTCGCCGTTGCTCTCGATGAAGGCAGACCGCTCGCCGACGCGGTGCGTTTCGCCGCCGCCGCAGGCGCTCTGTCGACGACCAAAAAAGGCGCTTCCACCGCCGCGCCAACGCGTGCCGAGATCGATGCTTTTCTCGCGTCTCACTCAGGGTAACGCGGCGCGCCGGCGCATTGCGGGGCTGATGCCCTTCCGTTAAAGTCCGCCGCCAAGAGAGAACAAGACCGAGGGAGACTACGATGTCACGCTTTGCACTGTCCCGCCGATCCGCCTTGGCCCTGATGGGCGGCGCGGTCGCTTTTGGGGCCACCAGCCGCCGCGCTTTTGCTGCTGGCGAGATCAAGGTTCTCAACTGGCAGGGCTATGGCACGGACGAGAAATGGGCGCTCGAGATGTTCGAGAAGAAGACCGGCATCAAGGTCGTCCATGACTATTTCAACTCCGAGCAGGAGATGCTGACCAAGTTGCGTACCAGCCCCGGCGTCTACGACGTGGTGCTGATGAACAACATCTATGTCATGGAAGCCGCCCATGAGGGCCTCGTCCAGGCGCTCGATACCGCGAAATTCTCCAACTTCAACGATCTCACTCCGGCGCTGCGCGACAGCGATCGTTTCGTGATGGGCGATAAGCACTTCGCCATCGCCTGGGTCTGGGGCCTCACCTCCTTCGCCTACAACACCCAGAAGATCGCCACCAGGCCCGACAGCATGAACGCGCTGTGGGATCCGGCCCATGCCGGCAAGGTCGGCTGGCGCGACGACGCGCTCGAATCGATCCAGATCGCTGCGCTTGCCACCGGCCAGGATATGAACGCGCCCGCCGATATCGAGAAGATCAAGGAAAAGCTGAAAGGCCTCAAGACGCAGATCAAGACCTTCTGGTCGTCGGAGGACGAGTGGAACAAATATATGGCGGCCGGCGATTACGATATCGCCGTCTACTGGTCGGGCTCGGCGGCGCGCTCCAAGAAGGCGATGAAGCTGCCGGTCGAATTTGTGGTGCCGAAGGAAGGCGCCATCGGCTGGTTCGACGGCCTCACCATCGCCGCCAATGCGCCCAATCCGGAAGGAGCGGCCGCCTTCATCAATTTCATGGTCGATCCCGAATTCTACGTAAAATGGGACAATGATATCGGAGCACCTGCTTCCGCCAACGCCAAGGCCAACGCCCAGCTGCCCGAGGATGCGCTCAACCGCGTCGTGCTCGGCGATCCCGAAGTGGTCAAGCGCGTCCAGTGGATGGCGCCGATCACCGACGAGCAGAAGCAGAAGAACCAGGAACTCTGGGACGAGGTCAAGACGAGCTTTGCCCTTTGATATTCCGTCGCGCCGGCACGAAATCCCCTCTCCCCCGCGGGGGAGAGGGTTAGGGTGAGGGGGAACGGGCGCAAAAACTTCCGCGAGATCCGAGGAAAAATCCTTGCCAGTTCCCCCTCACCCTCCCAATGCTTCGCATTGGGTCCCTCCCTCTCCCCCGTAGGGGGCGAGGGTAAAAGGTCCACATCCTGCGGGAGTGACGGCTGATGGCTCTCTCTCGCCAGACCCGCACAGTATTCGCACTGACGGCGCCGGCCTATCTGTGGCTCGCCGTGACGGTGCTGCTGCCGCTCGCGGCGATGTTCTACTTCAGCTTCCTCACCGCCTCGCCGCTCGGCGGCAAGGAAGTGCAGTTCACGCTGAAGCACTACACGGCCTTCTTCACCAAGCAGATCTACTGGTACAATGCTTGGCGCTCGATCGAGCTCGGCCTATATGTGACCACGCTCTGCCTCATCATCGGTTATCCCGCCGCCCTAGGGCTCGCCAAATATGTGAAGGGCCGCTGGCGCGAGGCCATCTTCCTGCTCATCATCCTGCCCTTCTGGTCCAACGCGCTGGTGCGCACCTTCTCCTGGACCATGGTGCTGCGCGAGCCCTTCAACATCCTCTTCTCCTATCCGGCGATCGTCGTCGGCCTCGTCCATGCTTATCTACCCTATGCGATCCTCACCTGTTACATCTCGCTGCAGGCGATCGACGACTCGCTCATCGAGGCGGGCCGCAGCCTCGGCGCGACACCCGCCCAGGCCTTCCGCCGCATCACCTTGCCCTTGAGCCTGCCCGGAATATTGGCGGCGGTGTTCCTCATCTTCGTGCCGGTGATCGGCTCCTTCATGGAGCCGCGCATATTGGGCGGCAAGGATGCGATCATGCTGGGGCCGATCATCGAGGGCCAGTTCATCACCGCCTTCAACTGGCCCTTGGGTGCTGCCCTTTCCTTCACCATGCTCGGCATGGTGCTGCTCATCCTGCTGATCGCGGCCCCTTTCCTCAAGCGCCAGTTGGAGAAAGGCTGATGGAACGCGCCGCCAAGACCTATCTGGGCCTCGTCCTCGTCTTTCTCTATCTGCCGATCGCGGTGATGATCGTCATGGCCTTCAACCGCTCGGCGCTCTACGAGTTGCCCTTCACCTTCGATCTCGTCTGGTTCAAGGCGCTCGCGCAGAACGAACGGCTGCTGCAGGCGAGTTGGAACAGCGTGTGGATTGCCACCGTCAATGCGGTGATCGCGACGACGCTTGGCACGCTCGCGGCCTATGCCTTCGCGCGCTACGACTTCCGCGCCAAGCGCCTGCTGCAGGTCCTGCTCTTTCCGCCGATCACTATCCCGTGGCTGATCATCGGCACCTCGATGCTGATCTTTTTCTTCTGGACCGGCATCGGCCGCGGCCTGCATGCAATCCTGCTCGGCCATGTGGCGCTCTCTTTGCCATATGTGATCGTGGTGGTGGGTGCCCGCTTCGCTAATTTCGGACCTGAGCTCGAGGAAGCCGCCGCAAGCCTGGGCGCCGCGCCCTGGCAGACCTTCTGGCGCGTCACCATTCCGGTGCTGCTGCCCGGCATCACCGCCGCAGCGCTCTTCGCCTTCGCCGTGTCCTTCGATCAGTTCGTGATCTCCTATTTTCTGGCGCCGCCCGGCACTTCGACCTTGCCGGTCGAGATCTACACGTCGATCCGCAAGGGCTTTACGCCGGAGATCAACGCCATTTCGTCGATCATCATCCTGTTCTCGATGGGTCTCATGCTGATCGTGGCGCGCAATTACAAATTCGGCGGAGACAATTGATGAGCCGCGTCGACATCCAGCATGTGACCAAGCGCTATGGCACCTTCGCCGCGCTCGACAATGTCTCGATCACCTTCAATGACGGCGAGTTCTTCGGCCTGCTCGGCCCCTCGGGCTCGGGCAAGACCACCTTGCTGCGCTCGATCGCGGGCTTCATCACGCCGGACGAGGGCACGATATCCTTCGACGGCGAGCAGGTCGAGAACGTGCCGGTGCATCGGCGCGCCATCGGCATGGTGTTCCAGTCCTATGCGCTTTTCCCGCATCTTACCATCGGCGAAAATATCGGCTTCGGCCTCGATGTGCGGGGTATCGCGCGCGAGGACATCAGGAAGCGCGTCGCCGAGATGCTTTCCCTCGTCCGCCTCGCCGGTCTCGAAGGCCGCTATCCACGGCAATTGTCGGGCGGCCAGCAGCAGCGCGTGGCGCTTGCCCGCGCGCTGATCACCAAGCCCAAAGTACTGCTGCTCGACGAACCTTTGGGCGCCCTCGACCGCAGGCTGCGCCAGGAAATGCAGGTGGAGCTCAAGGACATCCAGCGCGAAACCGGCATCACCGCGATTTTCGTGACGCATGACCAGGAGGAGGCGCTGACGCTCTCCGACCGCATCGCCATCATCGACCAGGGCCGATTGATCCAGGTCGACTCGCCGCACACAGTCTATGAGCGTCCCACCAATATCTTCGCCGCGAACTTTCTGGGCGACGCCAATGTGTTCCGCGGCACGCCGGTGCCGGAGGGGCTCAGGCTCGCCGACGGCACGATCATCGCCACGTTCACCGCTTCGACAGGTGCGGCCATCGTGCGGCCGGAGAAATTGCGCGTCACCAGCGGACATACCAAGTGCAGCGGCAACAGCCTTCAGGGCGAGATCATCCAGGCGATCTATTCCGGCGCCAGCGTGACCTATCGCATCCGCACCAAGGTGCTGGGCGAGACGCCGCTTCTCGCTTTCATCCAGAACCAGACGGGCGAGGTGCTCGACACCGGCGCCTCCGTCACGGTGAACTGGGACAAGGAACAGACCATTCCGGTGAATACATGACCATCAGCGGACTTCGCTTCGGCGCCATCGGTAAGCACGCCGTCCATGCCTCGATCGACATGCAGCGGCTTTTCGCCGAGGATACCGAATGGGCCTCGCCGGTCGTGCATGCGATCGCGCCCAAGGTAGCCCGGATCTGCGCGCATGCCCCGCATCTCACTCTCTTTACCCGCTTCCTGACGCCGGAGCACGTCGAGGAGGCGAAGGGCCAGTGGCAGATCTATTACCGCCACTGGAAGAGCGTGCTGGCCAGCAATATCGCTGCCGACATGCTCGATCTCCTGCCGGCTCTGCGTCGTTTTGTGCCGCCGGCGCGCGTCATCGACAAATATGTGCATTCCGCCTTCGAGGCGCCGGCATTCCAGGAAGCGCTCGACGACCTCAATGCCGACACGATCATCTTCACCGGCGTCGAGACGGATGTCTGTGTGCTCGCCACCGCCTTGACCGCGATCGATCGTGGCTACCGCACCATCCTCGTTTCCGATGCGATCGCGAGCTCGAATGAAGCGAGCCACGAGGCCGCGTTCGACGGCATCTATCCGCGCTTCGACCAGCAGGTCGAGCTCATCGACACCGACACATTGCTGAAGGCCTGGTCGCCATGACGGTTCCGAACTACCTGCGCACCCCAAACATCCCGACTCACCGCGCCTGGAACAGCTGGGCCGCCGACCGCTATCTCGAAATGTCGCATCTGCCGCTCGGCGTGAAGGTGACGCCGGTCTTTTATGCCGCGAGCATCGGCAAGACGACGCTCATGGGCCCTGGCGCCGACATCAGGCTCGGCCGGCACGAGCCGGACGGACGCCTCATCGAAGCCTCCTTCGCGCATGGCGGCACGCATCTCGACTGGACCTACACGAAGCCGTCGCCCTTCGCCGTCGCCGGACGCTGGAAGACGACGAAATTCGGTGAATGGGGCCTGCGCTACTGGGTGGTCCTCGCCTTGAGCCAGACCGACGGCGCGCTCTGGCATTATGACGAACAGACGCGCACCGCCTACTGCACCATCGGGCCGCGCAGCGTGGCGATCAAGGCGAAGCATGCTCCGCTTCTGGTGACGGCGCATGAGACGCTCGAGGACCTGCGCGGCGAATATGAGACCAATGGCTATTGGTATCTGGCATCGCGCGGTGAGACTGCCAAGGTGCTGGCTTTGCGCTTCAATCTCGAAGAGGCGGCGGAGAATGATTTCACGATCGCGATCGCCGACCGCAAGGAAGTGGCTTTCGCGCTGGTCGCCAAGCCTGCCGCTCAAGCCACGCCCTCCTCGCGCGGCGCAGCACTCGATGCGATGGCCGACATCATGGGATGGAATACGATCTGGGACAGCGTCAATCATCGTCCCTACATCACCTGCTCGCGCAACTGGGACTTGAAGAAATTCGGCGGCTTCGGTTTCTGGCTCAACGACACCGCGATCAACGCGTTCATTGTCGCGCAGTTCGATGCCGATCAGGCGCGCGAGAATCTGGCCATGCTGCTATCGGCGGCGACCCCGCAAGGCAACCTGCCTTGCATCATGACCGGCAATGACGCCTGGGTCGACCGCACCCAGACGCCGCTCATCTCCTTCATCGTCTGGCAGATCTTTCTGCGCACCGGCAACCGCCTCTTCATCGAGATGGCCTATGCGACCTTGGCGCGCAATAATGAATGGATCCGCTCGGTGCGCGACGGCAATGGCAATGGTTTGCTCGAATTCGGTTCCTCCGATGTAGGCCAGGGCCTCTATAAGGGCACCAAGCTCGCCGCCAAGGACGAGTCCTTCATGGACAATTCGCCTATTCATGACGAGGCGCGCTGGAACGCGGAAAGCCGCACCCTCGACAGCGAGGATGTCGGGCTCAACAGCCTCGTCTGCCTCGATTGCGAGATGCTGGCGCATATGGCTCGCGCACTGGGGCTGAGCGCGGAGGCCAAGCGGCATGACGCTCATGCCGAGACGATGCGCAAGAAGATCGGTACGCATTTCTGGGACGACAATCGCAAGATCTTCGCCAACCGCCTGTGGTCGGGCGCTTTCGTGAAGAGCGTGGCGCCGACAAGCTTCTATCCCCTGCTGTGCGGCGCCGCCTCGAAGGAACAGACGAAACACCTGCTGAAGCATCTCGAAGACCCGGAGGTGTTCGGTGGAGACTTCGGGCTCCCCTCGGTGTCGCGCGACGACCCGGCGGTCCACGACAACGTCTATTGGCGCGGCCGCATCTGGCCGATCCTCAACTGGCTGACATGGAACGGGCTCGAGCGCGCCGGCGAATTTGGGGCCGCCGATCGGCTGGTCGAGAAGAGCTGGCGCCTCTTCGGCCGCAGCTGGGACGAAAGGCGCCTGTCGCCGGAGAACTACCATCCCGAGACCGGCGAAGGTCTCGATCAGCCCGATACCGACCCCTTCTATTCCTGGTCGGCGCTTCTGCCCTTTATAGCGCATGCCAAGGTGATGAGTTTCCTGCCCTGGCAGGGATGGGTCTTGCGCAATGAAGGCGAGGATTTCAGCGTCGGCCCGGTCATGAGCCCCTTGGGCAGCGTGACGGTGACGCGCAGGGACAGGACGCTCACCCTCAGGCGCGGCGAGGAAGCCATCTTCACCAGCGACAAGCAGGGCCGCATTGCCGGACCGATCACGACCCCGTGACATCGATCACGATCGCTTCAGGCCTTTATGGCCTGAGGTGATCAAACGTGATCGAATTCTCTGGTTCAGCGCGTGATCGGCCGGAAAACCGGTGGCCACTTTTGCCGATCACGCGCCATGGTATTAGGCCGCCATTAAAGCGACGGGATTTAGCAGTCCCTTCGTCTTATCCGTGGGCCCAATATCCGCTATTATAGAGTTCGATGAAGAAAACGCTGGTTTCTCTGTTTGTTCTGGCATTGCTGGCTGGCGCCGGCTACACCGCTCAGCGCTCCGGCTGGGTGGAGCCGATCTGGGCGACAATCACCGGCAAGCTGCGCGAGGCGGCGCCAGCGCCGTCGTCGCCGGAAAAACGCCAGGCGCGGCCCGCCAATGCCTCCCCCGTCGAGGTCGTCGCCGCCGCCGCCAAGACGCTGAGCGACGATATCACCGCGGTGGGCTCGCTGCTCTCGGACGAGTCCGTGCAGATCGCCGCCGAGACCGATGGCCGGGTGGCGGAGATCCGCTTCACCGAAGGCGATTCCGTCGCCGCCGGCGCCGTGCTCATCCGGCTCGACGACGCGCTCATCAACGCCCAGCGCGGGGATGCCGAAGCACGCCTCGCTCTGGCGAAGGCGAATTACGACCGCGCCGTCACCTTGCGCAAGTCGGGCACCGCTTCGCAGACGACCCTCGACACCGCGCAGTCCGAATTACTGGTCCAGCAGGCGGTCTATGATCTGATCCGCACCCAGCATGACAAGCTGTCGATCAAAGCGCCCTTCCCGGGCGAGCTCGGCTTCCGGACTATTTCATTGGGCGCCTATGTCACCGCCGGCACGCCGCTCGTCAATCTGGAGAAGATCGACCAGCTCAAGGTGAATTTCAGTGTGCCGGAATTCTATCTGAGCAAGCTCGTCGTCGGTCAGAAGATCGAGATCGTCGCCGACGCGTTGCCCGGCGCGCGCTTCGAGGGCACCGTCTACGCCATCGACCCGGCGATCGACGTCAATGGCCGCGCCGTCAGGGTCAAGGCGAAGCTCGCCAATCAGGATGGCAAATTGCGTCCTGGCCTCCTCGCCCGCATCACGGTGAAAGGTCAGCCGCGCACCGCCGTCACCATTCCCGAAAGCGCGCTCGTGCCGCGCGGCGACGACTTCCTCGTCTTCAAGGCCGACAATGGCAAGGCGAAGGAGACGAAGGTCCTGGCTGGTCGGCGCGAAAACGGCTTCGTCGAGATCCTCGACGGGGTCGAGGTCGGACAGCAGGTCGTGGTCGCCGGGCAGTCGCGCCTGCGTGACGGGTCCGATGTCGAGATCGTCCCGCCGGCGACCGCCGCCGTCGAGGGCTGAGCGGGATGGAGTCGGAGCGCATAGCCTCTTTCAACACCCTCATGCTGAGGTGCGAGCGGAGCGAGCCTCGAAGCATCCCTCAGGATAGAGCGAGGCTATTGCACCACACCCTTCGAGGGCCGCTGCGCGGCCACCTCAGGGTGAGGGTAAGCCGGCTCAGTTTCACGTCAGCTTAGGGCCGGAGTTATGTCACTTTCCGAAATCTGTATCCGCCGCCCGGTCTTCGCCACAGTCCTGAGCCTGATCATCCTGCTGATCGGCATCGTCGCCTATGGCCGCCTGACGGTCCGCGAATATCCGCAGGTGGACGAGCCGGTCGTCTCAGTGACGACCACCTATAAGGGCGCCTCCGCCGTCCTCATCGAATCGCAGATCACCCAGGTCCTCGAGGGCTCGCTCGCCGGCATCGAAGGTATCGACATCATCGAATCGACCAGCCGCTCCGAATCGAGCCGCATCACTATCCGCTTCAAGTCGGACGTCGATATCGACACCGCGGCGAGTGACGTTCGCGATCGCGTGAGCCGCGTCCGCGGCCGGCTTCCCGACGAGGTCGATGAGCCGATCATCGCCAAGGTGGAAGCGGATGCCCAGGCCATCATTTACATCAACTTCCGCTCCGAGCGCCTGAACGCCATCGAGCTTACCGACTATGTCGACCGCTACGTCGTCGACCGCTTCAAGAACCTGACCGGCGTTTCCGACGCCGCCATCTATGGCGAGCGTCTCTATGCCATGCGCATATGGCTCGACCGCGACCGGCTCGCCGGCTACGGCCTCACCGCCCAGGATATCGAAGACGCCTTGCGCAAGCAGAATGCCGAGATCCCGGCCGGGCGCATCGAAAGTACGGACCGCGAGTTCACCGTTCTCTCCAAGACCGCGCTGGCGACGCCCGAGGAATTCCGCAACATCATGCTGAAGCCCGCGGGCGGGCTGCAGGTGAAGCTCGGCGACGTTGCCCGGGTCGAACTGAGCTCGACCGATGTACGCCGCATCAGCCGCTATATGGGCCAGACCTCGATCACCGTCGGCATCATCAAGCAGGCGGTCGCCAATCCGCTCGACGTCTCGAAGGCGGTACGCGAGGTCATGCCGTCGATCATCGATTCGCTGCCCGAGGGTGTCTCCGCCGAGATTGGCTACGATTCGACGCAATTCATCGAACAGTCGGTGGATTCCGTTTTCACGACCATCCTCGAGGCCATAGCACTGGTGATCCTGATCATCATGTTCTTCCTGCACTCGCTCAGGGCCGCGATCATCCCGATCGTCACCATTCCGATCTCGCTGGTCGCCACTTTCGCGATCATGCTGGCGGCCGGTCTGTCGATCAACATGCTGACGCTGCTCGCCATGGTGCTGGCCATCGGCCTCGTGGTCGACGACGCGATCGTCGTGCTTGAGAATATCTACCGTCATATCGAGGAAGGCATGAAGCCTTTCGAAGCCGCTCTCAAGGGCATGCGGGAGATCGGTTTCGCCATCGTCGCGATGACGCTGACGCTGGCCGCCGTCTACGCACCGATCGCCTTCATGCCGGGCTCGACCGGCCGCCTGTTCCTCGAATTCGCCCTCACCCTCGCTGGCGCGGTGGTCATATCGGGCTTCGTCGCCCTTACCCTGACACCGATGATGTGCTCGAAGCTGCTCAAGCACAATGACCGGCCCAATATCATCGCCCGCTTCATCGAAGCCTTCCTCGCCCGCCTCGAGAAGCTCTATCGCGGCGCGCTCAAATTCGCGATCAAGGCACGCTATCTCGTCTTCCTCATCGCGCTCGGCGTTGCCGGCCTTGGCGGCGTGCTTTTCACCGGGCTCAATTCCGAGCTGACCCCGCCGGAAGACCGCGGCGTAATCCAGATCTCAGGCCAGGCGCCGGAAGGTTCGACGATCGGATTCACCGACCGCTATGCCGCACAGGTCGAGGGCATTCTCTCCAAGGCGCCCGACATCCGTGCTTATCTCGTCACCGTCGGCCAGCCGGAAGTGAACGAGTTCAACTCCATCGGCCGGCTCAAGGACTATTCCGAGCGCGAGCTCAGCCAGTCGCAGATCGCCCAGCGCCTCGGCCCCGAATTGCGCAAGGTGGCGGGCGCCCAGGTCTCGGCGCGTTCTTCCGGCGGCTTCGGCCGCCGCGGCAGCGGCCGGCCGGTCGAATTCGTGATACAGACCTCCGGCACCTATGAGGATCTGCAGAAATACTAGCGACACGTTGCTCGACAAGCTCGCCGAGAATCCGGGTCTCACCGACCTCGACACCAATCTCAAGCTCAACAAGCCGCAGCTCGAGGTGAAGATCGACCGCGACCGCGTCGCTGATCTGGGTCTCGACGTGTCGGTCATCGGCCGCACGCTCGAAACCATGCTCGGCGGCCGCCAGGTGACGCGCTTCGAGATCGGCGGCGAGCAGTACGACGTCATCGTCCAGCTCGATCCGCGCGAGCGCTCGGCGCCCGACAATCTCGCCCGCATGTTCGTGCGCAGCGCCGCCGGCGAGATGATCCAGCTCTCCAATATCGTGTCGATCCAGGAGACGGTGGCGCCGAAGGATCTGCGCCGCTTCAACCAGCTGCGCGCCGTCACCATCCACGCCAATCTGTCGCCCGGCTACACGCTGGGCCAAGCCTTGCAGGCGGTCCAGGCGACGGCCAATGAGATCCTGCCGTCGACGGCGCTGACCGACGTGTCGGGCCAGAGCCGCGAATTCCGCGACGCCTCGAGCAACATCTTGTTCATCTTCGTGCTGGCGCTGGCCTTCATCTATCTGGTGCTGTCGGCGCAGTTCGAGAGTTTCCGCGATCCGTTGATGATCATGCTGACCGTGCCCCTGTCGATGGCGGGTGCGCTGCTCGCCCTCAAGCTCACCGGCGGCACGCTCAACATCTATTCGCAGATCGGCCTCGTGACGCTGGTCGGACTCATCACCAAGCACGGCATCCTGATCGTCGATTTCGCCAATCGCCTGCAGGAGGACGGCAAGAGCCGCGCCGAGGCCATTGTCGAGGCAGCCGCCTTGCGCCTGCGCCCTATTCTGATGACCACCGCGGCGATGGTGCTGGGCGCCGTGCCCCTGGCGCTCGCCGAAGGCGCCGGTGCCGAGAGCCGCCAGCAGATCGGCTGGGTCATCGTCGGCGGCATGACAGTCGGCACGCTTTTGACGCTGTTCGTCGTGCCCGCTGTCTACAGCCTCTTCGGCCGCAAAGCGGGCGAACTCAAGGAAGCGGCGATTCCCGCGCCGGCGCCATCACCGGCGGAGTAAGCATCAGTTCTGTCCGCCCGTCAGTAAACACGACCCGATCAACCTTCACATCCCCGTCATGGCCGGTCTTGACCCGGCCATCCAGACTCGACGCCAACGGATGGGCTGGATGGCCGCCTCCATGGCCGGGTTAAACCCGGCCATCCGGGCGGCCATGACGAGCTAACAAAACCGCCCTACTCGATCACCACTTTCTTCGGATCCCAGCCTTCGGGCTTGGGATATTTCGGCGCCATATCCTCCAGCGTCTCGCGCACGATGCGCGCGATGGCGGCGTTGCGCACCCAGTTGCGGTCGGACGGGATCACATGCCAGGGCGCATGCGCCGGCGAGCAACGCCTGAGCGCCGTCTCATAGGCGTCCATGTAGTGGCTCCACAGCTTGCGGTCCTCGAGATCGGCCGGATTGAACTTCCAATGCTTCTTGGGATCGGTGACGCGCTCGCGCAGGCGCTCGGCCTGCTCGTCCTTTGAGATATGCAACATGAATTTGAGGATGCGCGTGCCGTGATCGCTCAGCAGCTTCTCGAAATTGTTGATCTCCTCATAGCGCCGCTCGATGTCTTCGGGCTTCGCGAGCTTCTTCACCTTCACGATCAGCACATCCTCGTAGTGCGACCGATTGAAGATGCCGATGATGCCCTTGCGCGGCGCGGCCTTATGGACACGCCAGAGATAGTCATGCGCGCGCTCTTCCTCATTAGGCGCCTTGAAAGGCGTCACCTCGACTCCGATGGGGCCGCAGGTGTTGAAGACGGCGCGCACGGTGCCATCCTTGCCGCTGCAATCCATGCCCTGCAGCACGACAAGCAGGCTGCGCTCATGTTCCGCATAAAGGGCGTCCTGCAGCTGGTTGATGGCCTCGGCGTCCTTGACCGTATCCGCCTTGGCCTTTTCCTTGCTTTGGAATGCGCTTTCGTCGCGCGGGTCGATCCTGGCGAGCGAGACGCCCTTAGCCGCCTCGACGGTGAATCTCCTCGCAAATTGACTGGCCATGCAAGCTCCTGTTTTTGCTCGCATAAGCGTGAGGCAAACAGGGCTTGATTGCAAGGGCCGAGGCTTCTATTCCCTAAGATCAGAAGGATACATGATGACAAGCAACAAGGCTCAGATGGCGTCGCCGGCCTACCGGATCGCCGCCCTCGATCAGGATTTTGTTCTCGGCGACACGATGCGCGGGGTGCGCTTCCACCTCGAATATCAGAAGGCGGAGGAATATCTGCGCAAATGGGGCGTGGCCACCACCGTGGTGGTATTCGGCTCCGCACGCGTCAAGGAAGGCGACAAGCGCGGCTGGTATGAGGCGGCGCGTTCCTTCGCCCGCATCGTCTCGGAAAGAGGCGGCGCCCTCTACAGCCACTCCGGTCCGCGCCAGAACGTGGTCGCGACCGGCGGCGGCCCGGGCATCATGGAGGCCGCCAATCGCGGCGCCGACGATGCCGGCGCGCCCTCGATCGGCTACAACATCACGCTCCCGCACGAGCAGGAGCCCAATGCCTATTCGACGCCGGATCTCACTTTCCGCTTCCACTATTTCGCGATGCGCAAAATGCATTTCGCCATGCGCGCCGCGGCCCTGGTGGTGTTTCCGGGCGGCTTCGGCACTCTCGATGAATTGTTCGAGATCCTGACGCTCCGCCAGACCGGCAAGATGGACGACGCTTTGCCCATCGTGCTTTATGACAGCATCTTCTGGCGCAAGACCATCGACTTCAACCGCTTCGTCGAGGAAGGCCTGTGCGCCAAAAATGATCTCAATCTCTTCAGCTTCGCCGACACGCCCGAAGAGGCATGGCTCGAGCTCATCGCGCGCGGCCTCAAGATTCCCGAACGCAAAGGATAACGCATGACCGTCAAGCTGCATTTCCACGGCGCCACCCGCGTCGTCACGGGCTCCTCGTATGTCATCGAGACGGAGCGGGCGCGCCTTCTCATCGATTGCGGCATGTTCCAGGGCTCGAAGACCGAGAAGGAGCTGAACTACCGCGCCTTCCCGTTCGATGCGCGCAAGATCGACGCCATGCTGCTGACCCATGCGCATATCGACCATGCCGGGCTGATCCCCAAGCTGGTCAAGGCCGGCTTCACCAACAAGATCTATGCGACGCATGCGACCTGCGATCTCTGCGCCGTCATGCTGCCGGATTCGGGCTTCATCCAGGAGACCGAGGTCAGGCAGCTCAATGACCGCAACCGCAAGCGCGGTCTGCCTGAGGTCGAGCCGATCTATACCGCCGAGGACGCGCATCGCTCCCTCGAATTCTTCGAGGGCATCGCCTACAAAACGTGGATCACGCCCGTTCCCGGCATCCGCGCGCGCTACTGGAATGCCGGCCATCTGCTCGGCTCCGCCTCGATCGAGGTGGAGGTGGAGCGTCCCGGCCAGAAATCCTTGCGCATCCTGTTCTCCGGCGACATCGGCCCCGACGCCAAGCTCTTCGAGCCGGATCCCGAGGCGCCGGCCGACTTCGATTATGTCGTCTGCGAATCGACCTATGGCGGCAAGGACCGCTTCGAGCGCTCGGAAGAGAAGCGCCGCGAGGTGCTGGGCACCGAATTGCGCGCCGCCGCGAGCCGCCAGGGCGCCGTCCTCATCCCTTCCTTCGCGGTCGAGCGCACCCAGGAAGTCCTCGTCGATCTCATTGCGCTGATGGATATGGGTGTCATCCCCAAGGCGCCGGTCTTCATCGACTCGCCCCTGGCGCTCAAGGCCACCAACATCTTCACCCAGCACGCCAAGTCGCTGCGCAATGGCGGAGCGCTTCTCCACGCCCTCGAGTCTCCTTACGTGAAGACAACCGAGAGCGTCGAGGAGAGCAAGGCGATCAACCGCTTCTCCGGCTTCCACCTCATCGTCGCGGCGAGCGGCATGTGCGAGGCCGGCCGCATCCGCCATCACCTCAAGAACAATCTGTTCAAGCCGAATGCCACGGTGCTGCTGGTCGGCTTCCAGGCGGCGGGCACGCTCGGCCGCCTGCTCGAGGATGGCGCGCAGGCGGTCAAGATTCATGGCGAGGAGATCAAGGTCCGCGCCACGATTCGCCGCTTCGAGGACTACTCCGGCCATGCCGACGGGCCGGAACTTCTGCAATGGTTGAGGGAGCGCCTGCCCATCGCCAAGATGGTCTTCCTCACCCATGGCGAAGAAACCGCCCAGGTCGCGATGGCCGAGGAGATGGCCGAGGCCGGCCTCATGACGGCCGACCGGATCGCGCGCCCGAGCCTTGATGACATCTACGATCTGACGGGTGAAGAACCTGTGCTGCGTGCCGCTGAGACCAAGCCGCGCATCAGCCCCGACAAGTTGGCGCGCCGCGACTGGCATAATGAGCTCGCCGAACTCATCCTCGGCATCAATGAGGAAGTGGGCAAGGCGGCGGATGAGAAGGCCCGCGCGGTCATCATCCGCAGGCTGAAGCGCGCGCTCGAGGAAGAAAACGGCAACGGCCGGATGCCGCCACCCAATGGCAGGCAGAAGCCTCGCGAGGAAGGCCGCGGCGGCGCCCACGGCTTCGACGAGGGCTGAGGCGATTACAGGAAAAAACAGGCAGATACAGGGAAGAACAGGGCTTTTTTGAAATCGGCTTGGTGACTCCAGATTTCTCAAGGGCTTAATCCTCCGTCACGCCGCAGGAACAGGAAGTAACAGGAGGAGGCAGACTCCCGGGTCCCGGCGGGTTGCTTGACTCCCACGGTTGCGCCCACGATCACAATAGTAAATTGTCATCCCGGCGAAAGCCGCTATCGGATTCACACATCTTCCTCCGTCCCCTTGTGGGGAAAGCGGCTCCCCCGGCCCGGCCAAAGTCCGGGGACCCATCTGCTCACCCACGTCCCGCCCCGGGTCGGATACAGGGTAGATACAGGGTAGTTGCGAAGAACGGCTTTCTCCAGACTCGGTCTTCGGCACAACTCATTGCATTGGCTGTGGATTGTGTGACAGAGCCCCGTTGTCCGAGCAGGGAAGAGCGACGCCGCAAGCGCGCAGAAGCAGAAACGGGAGGGCTGCTCACTGCCCGCACGGGAAAAAGCAGATGTGTGAATACGGCAGCGGCGAAAGCCGGGATGACGGTATGTGTGACGTGGGAAGCCCATGGCACTAGCGCGGAATGCGAAAAATTGGGTACCGGCTTTTCGCAAGAATCCCGCGCTAGAATATTAGATTTCGATCACGATGAGTTTGGATTGATTCAATCCAAACTCATCGTGATCTAGGCGCTGGGCTCAGCCCATGAGGAAGCACCAGTTCGAGCGAAAGCTGCTTCGGATTTCTTGAAAGAAAGATCAGGGCCCCTCTTGCGGGGCCCCGATCCTTTATAAGGGGATGCCGGTTCTCACCATGATGCACAGACCGGCTTCTGCTCCTGGTCAGCCCGTCATTCATCTGCATGCCGGCGGCTATACCGGGTTCAACTCCATCTTCGAGGGTTCGGCGGCGGGGAGATCGACACGGGCGAGAGCACCGGTGTCGTTACGGTGCTTTCGCTCGTGGTCCTGCGCTTCAGCCAGCGTCCGCCGCGTTCCCACATTTGGGCAGCAGAATCCCATGTCGACCGATCGCGGTCATCCCAATAGCGATCGGGATGCATAGGTCATGCCGGACGAAAGCGCGCCTACTGTCTCCATTTCCTGATCAGAACTTGTAGTTCAGTGAGGCCCTGATGGTATGGAACTGCGTCTTCGCGCTCAACGAATCCAAATAGCCCCCCGTGAAACCAGTCCAAACGCCTCCTCCGTTAACGTGATCCACGGAGTCAATCTGACGGCTTTCATCGATCACATCACTCTTGCCGAGATCGACATAGAGATATTCGGTACCCAGCGTGATGTTCCTAGTCAGCGCGTATTCGATGCCACCGCCAACGGTCCACCCCCACTTCGTCGCGGATGTCGATCCGCTGTAGTCATCACCATTGACATTATAGTCATACGACGACTTCACACGACCGTAGGCAAGGCCTCCCGTGCCGTAAAAGAGCACTTCGTCCCAGGCAATGCCGGCGCGGCCACGGATCGTACCAAACCAGTCGACCTTGCTGCTAACAGAAAAATCTCCGCCGTCGCCAATGGCTATGTTGGCAGAGTCGCTCTTGAGATCGGCGGCCGAAATGTCAGCTACAGCCCCGATGACGAAGTTCGAATATTGAAAATTATAGCCAATTTGCGCGCCACCGAATGCCCCATCCAGATCCTGCTCGTTCCCACCACGGTATTCATCGGACAATTCAGGATATAATTGAAGGGTATCTCCCGTTCCGTAACCGGGATCTCCGGGAGCAGTCGGATCGGTAAGATTGTCGTCCCAATATTCCGTGTGTCCTTCGTATGAGTATTCCGACTTTCCTTGGCCATAGCCACCGTGAACACCCACATAAAAGCCGCTCCAGTCAAATGACTCCTCAGCCGCGGATTCCACATCAGCAGCCTGGGCCCCGGCGGCGCCGAGCGCCAGGACAAACGCAAAAGTTCCAACACTAACCGCAGTTTTCATATCCAGCCCCTTCGAAGCTTCAGCTTTCACCGGGTCAGATTTATTGCATCGATCGATCTTCAACAATCACAGCAACTGTCGGATCATGTCACTTGCTGTCACTCATTCGGATTGAGGAATGATCTTTCCAACTCCATCAAAATCCGCGAAAGCAGCGACCTGTTTCCTTTGTCCTTGGGCCAAGCGTCCTTCCTGCTCTTCGCAACGTCAGCAGCTGTCACTTCCTCGCACTCACTGACATGCATTGAATTCTCGATACAGCCGCTCTCTCCCACGAACGATTTTCAACTCGTTGATTGAGTAGGAAAGATTCTTCCGCATCGTGGGGCGTCGCTCTTGCCGAAGACGTTGAACGCCGTGGCCGGCCTACTAGAGCCTTTCCCGTTTTGATCGAATCAAGGGATTCCATCAAAGCGAGACAGAAAGGCTCTATTACATATATCTGGAGCGCTTCCTTCTCGCGAAAGTCGAGCAACTTTCGCGGGAAGCGCTCTAGCAAATGTTTTCCGACGAGGCGTGCATGTGTCGGTAAAGAATCGCCACCTAAGGTGGTTCTGCAACGAACCAACTTCCTCTGGACAAAACAGGCAGGATGATCCTAATCGCTGAACGCGAAGCCTGACCCGCGAATTGTGTGCAAGGGAAGAAGCATGTTGGACTTTTCCGCTCTTCGACGCAGGCGGCTCGCAATGGTGTCCAGGTGACCGTAGTTGAAGTCATAGACGTCCGCTCCCAGGGCTTCGACGAGCGCACGCCGTCCGACGGTCTTACCGCGCTCACTGAACAAGCGTCCCAGGAAACACTGTTCCGACGTGGTCAAGCGGAGACGGTGGCCAATGCCGTCGGTGAGCACCCAGCCACCCTCCACCAGCGCCCATTGTGGGGTTGGGGGCGGGGGCTGCGAAGGGGTGCGAAGCCTTTTGAGACGCTCGTTGAGCGCTACAATTGTTGCCGCGAGCTCCCGGAGATCAATTGGTTTGACGAGGTAAGCGTCTGCCCCCCTCGTAAGGCCATCAACCCGGTCATCTATGGAACTCCGGGCCGTCGCCATGATGATACCCAGAGACTGCGAGGCCCGCAGATGGGCGGCTATTGCCAGACCGTCCTCGCCCTCCAAGCCAATATCGAGGATGACTATATCGGGCGGCCTTGTAGCGTAGACGCGATAGAGAGCGGCGGCATCGTGAAATCCATGCACTTCCAAGCCTAACCTGGATAGGCCGAGGACCATTTCCTCGCGAAAATCCTCGTCGTCATCGACAAGATAAACCAGGGGAGTGATCGTGGCACCGCCCTGTTTGGATTTTTCTCCGATCATCAATCGGTATCCCCAATGCAGCACTTCTCCAACATCCGATTTCACATATTCGTTGTTTTGTCCATCCTGTTCGGATGCTTTGTGCCACAAACGTCATGGGCCATTGAATTAAATCCGGCTGACGGCACCAAGGATCCCGTTTCGCTAGGTGGTCACCTCGCTGTCCTGCATGATCCCACCGGCGCGTTGACAATCGACGACATCATTTCCGGACGCCGAGACATCAAGTTCAAACCCATCCCGTCGATGCTTACCGAAGGTTATCGGGAGGGCGCGGTCTGGGTCCGGTTCTCCCTGTCCGCCCCGATGGCCCAAAATCAGTGGCTGCTGCAGGTGGAGCGGCCCCTGATCGAGCAGGTCACACTCTATGTTCCTGACGGGGCGGGGCACCTAGTGGTATCGCCTCCACGCGGCACATATCTATGGGATAAAGGCGAGGTTCGCGCCTATCCGAGTCTTTTTCAGATCTCCGTGCCGCTGGTAGAAAGCGAATATTATGTTCGCCTCCAGTCGGCGACTTCGATGACCACGTCATTCAACATCTGGCAGGAGCCCGGTTACGAGAGTTATCGCCGTTCCAACGACTTGATCATGGGAATAGTGGTCGGCGCCATTGGCGCCATGATGCTCGCCAATCTCCTTTACGCGGCCTGGCTGCGGGACTCTCTCTATATTTTGTATGCCGCTGTCCTGCTTGAATCCGGGCTGCTGATTGTCTTTTATATGGGCTACGCCGTCGAGTTTCTGTTTTTCCTGGAAAAGCAGCAGCTCTATCGCAGCTGGGGCGCCATAGTCTGCCTATACAGCATGGTCATGGTATTGTTTCTGGCCTGGCTGTTCGAGTTCCGTCGCTACTGGGCCTGGGCCTGGCGCATCGCGCAGGGCATCGTCTTACTCAACGGCATCGCCTTGCTGTTCGCGCTGGCTGGCCGTTACGGTGACGTAGGGCTCTTTGTATCGCGGCTGCAGCAATTGTCCCACATCCTCATTGCCTTGTTCGTTCTCTATCTGATCGGATTCCGACGGCAATATCAGTATCTGCTGCCGGCGCTTGCTTTTGCGAGTGTGATCGCGATCGGCCTGGTCATGCAGATGCAGTATACTGGAGCCAATCCATTCCAGATCGACAGTTCCTTGGCCAGGATCATGGCTGTCGGGATATTGATTCATCTGGTGCTGCTGAGCGCGGCTGTCGCGCGGCGCGCGCAGCTCGCCGAGCGCCATCTGAGTGCCGAGAAGGATCGTGTCATCGCCTTGTCACGGTCGGCTGAACAGGAGCTGACGGTTAAAGTGCGCGAGAGGACCGCGGAGCTTGCGGAACGGAATGCCGCGCTCAACGCGGAAATCGACCGACGTCACCTGCTGGAGGCCAAGCTCAGGCAGTCTCTGGACTCCATCAACGATGCCCTGGCTCAGCAGCGGAATTTCTTGGCCCTGGTCTCGCATGACTTTCGCGGTCCTTTGGCCGTCATAGCGGCAGCCGCGGAGAACCTGTCGCTTTCCGCGCCCGAAAGCACCGACATGATCAAGCTGCGCACAGACAAGATCAGGCAGACTGTGAAACGAATGTCGATTCTGATCGAGAATGTCCTGGCCGACGAGCGGCTCAGTGCCGGACAAAGTTCGCGCGCCGCGATAGAAATCTTCGATTTGAACGACATATTGCACACTGCCGAGGCGGGATTGGACGACAATGCCGCCAGTCGTGTTCGCTTCATTCACGCTGACGAAGCGACTGTGGAAGCCAGCCGCAATCTTGTTGAGATTTCACTGCATAACCTGATCCACAACGCTCTGAAATACTCGACTGCGACCGGTACGGTAACTGTTCGGCTTTCCGCTGATCAAGGGTTGGCGTTCATATATGTGATAGACCAGGGCATCGGCGTGGCGCCCGACGACCGCGAGCTCATATTCATGAAGTATTACCGCGCCCCGGGACAACGGGTGAATGGCTCCGGTCTCGGGCTCTACATTTCAAGAGAAATCGCCCGGCAGCACAATGGAGATCTCATACTGGCCGCCAGCGATGTCAACGGATCGACATTTTGCCTGTCGCTGCCCCTCCACAGGCCTGATTCCAATGAGCGTCCATCTAGAGCCTTTCCCGTTTTGATCGAATCAATGGATTCGATCAAAACGGGATAAAAGGCTCGATTACATTTATGTGGAGCGCTTCCTTGTCGCGAAAGTCGAGCAACTTTCGCGGGAAGCGCTCTAGCCGTGCCGCGTCGATATATACTGCGAAGCCTTCGCCGGTCACGCCGCAGGAGCAGGAAATATCAGAAGGAGCCTGATCCCACGATCCTCGACGAGCCGCTTGATTCCCACGGTTGGTCCTTGGACACAATTATTTGTCATGCCGGCGAAAGCCGGGATCCAATAGACACTCTCCGCCCGGTCAGGTCTATTGAATGGATCCCGGCTTTCGCCGGGATGACGAGGGGGTGGGTGCGATGCACTCATCTGCAACGCGCCGCGAAATCGAACGTCGATCTCCTCTGCTCCGCAGTGGTTTTCACCCCACATCCACCCAGCGCCGCTCGCGGGCCGAGCGCGCCATGCCGTGGATGACGCGTTCGATCTTCAGGCCTTCGGCGAAATTGACGAAGCATTCGTCTCCGCTGGCGATGCAGTCGAGAAGATGCTTCGCCTCGATCACCTTGAGCTCGTTGAAGCCGAGCTGATGGCCGGGCGCGGGGGTGAACTGCCCGTAGGGTGAATGGACGGGACCGGTGAGGATGGTGCGGAAGCCGCGCGTCGCTTCCGGGCCTTCCGTCATATAGAGCTGCAATTCATTGAGGCGCTCCTGATCGAAAGTGAGCATGCCCTTGGTGCCATGGACCTCGAAGCGGATCAGGTTCTTGCGGCCCCAGGCGGCGCGGCTCGAAGCGAGCGTACCCGAGACACCGGATTTGAAGCGCACGATGGCATGGGCGATGTCTTCATTCTCGACCTCGCGCATCTCACTCGTGCCGGGCACCGGCCGTTCCTTCACCACCGTTTCCATGTCGGCCGAGACGGAAGCGATATCGCCGATGAGAAGATGCGCGAAGCTCACCAGATGGCAGGTGATGTCGCCCAGCGTCCCCAAGCCCCACAGATCGATCCGCGCCCTTTTGCTCCAGGGCACATCGGGGGAAGCGAGATAGTCCTCATCGACCTGCCCGCGAAAATGCACGATCTCGCCGATGGCTTTGGTTTCGATCAGCTTCCTGGCATGCAGCACGGCGGGATTCTTGATGTAGTTGTAGCCGAGCAGCGTGCGGCCTTTGGCTTTCGCGGCGGCCGCCGTCATGGCCTCGGCTTCATCGAGGGTAAGCGCCATCGGCTTCTCGCACCAGACATGTTTGCCGGCTTCAAGGAAGGCGACCGCCATCTCGCGATGAACATTGTTGGGCGCGGTGATCGAGACGATATCGATGCGTTTGTCGTCGACGAGCTTGCGCCAGTCCGTCTCGGCACGAGCGAAGCCATATTCGGCGGCGCGCTTGCTGGTCATAGCCGGATCGATGTCGCACAAGGTCTCGAGCCTGATCTCGGGAACATCGCCGAAGACGGGTCGCACATGGCTCCAGGCCATGGCGTGGCATTTGCCCATGAAGCCGGTGCCGATCAGGCCGATGCCGAGAGATGCCATGTAAGTCCCTCACAACGCTTCCCCCACTCGTCATGGCCGGGCCTGACCCGGCTATCCAGCCTCGACGCCATACAGTTGCTGCACGGATGGGCTGGATGGCCGCCTCAAGGGCGGCCATGACGAACTAGGAGGCAAGTCCCCGACTTTCGCCGGGACCTGCCGCAACTTCAAGACCGAACCGAGTTCACTTGTACTGGTCGGCATTGTCCTTGGTGACGAGCACCGTGCCGGTATCGATCACCGCGTCGATCTTCTCGCCCTTCTGGAGCTTGATCAGATTCTCGACGGCGAAGGCGCCCATATTCTTTGGCGCCTGTGCGACGGAGGCCGTCATATCGCCGGCGATGATCGAGGCGGCCGCGTCCGGATTGGCGTCGAAGCCGACCACCATGACGTCCTTGAGCTTATTGGCCGACTTGAGGGCCTCTACTGCGCCCAGCGCCATATTGTCGTTCGAGGCGAAGACCGCCTTGATATTCGGATTGCCGGTGAGGATGTTCTCCATCACCGACTGGCCCTTGGCGCGGTCCCAGTCGGCCGGCTGCTCGGCGACGACCTTGAGGCCACAGCCTTCCAGGCCTTCCTTGGCGCCGGTGGCGCGGGCCTGGCCGGTCGACTGCGTGATGATGCCCTGCAGGATCACCACTTCCGATCCCTTCTCGATCTTGGAGCAGATGAAATCGGCGGCGAGCTTGGCGCCGACCTGGTTGTTGGTGCCGATGAAGGTCACGCCTTCATTGGTGCCCTTGGTGTCGACGAAGACGACCGGCACATTCTTGGCCTTGGCCGCATCGACGACCGGCGCCAGCGCATTGGGATCGGTCGGCGCCAGAGCGAGGCCGGATATGCCCTTGGCCAGCATGTCCTCGAGCTGTCCGATCTGCGCCTGCACATCGGATTCGGCCGGCGGCGACATGACGACGACCTCGACGCCGAGCTCCTTACCCTTCGCTTCGGCGCCCGCCTGCACCGCCGCCCAGAACGGGTTGCCGGCACCCGGGCCCTTCATGTCGAGCACGATCGGATCGGCGAAGGCCGAGCCGGCGAAGCCGAGTGCGGCAAGAGCGGCACCCGCGATCAGCAATTTCTTCATCTTACTCCTCCCTTGGAACATGATGTCTCCAACACGCAGGACAGCCGGCACGGAGACAAGGCCGGCTGCGAAATTTCTACCTTCGTGTCGCGGCGCGCCGCCTGAGCACGTCGATATAGACGGCGATGATGATGATGAGGCCGATGAGAATCTGCTGCCAGAACGGGCTGATATTGTTGAGATTGAGCCCGTTGCGCAAAAGCCCCATGATCAGCACGCCGGCCAGCACGCCCAGGACCGTGCCGCGCCCGCCGAAGAAACTGGCGCCGCCGATGATCACCGCGGCGATGGCATCGAGCTCGTTGCCGACACCGGCGAGCGGAAAGCCCGAATCGGTGCGCCCGGCGAGCAGCAGCGCCGCGAGCCCGGCGAAGAAACCGCAGATCGCATAGACATAGACCAGCACACGGTCGACATCGATGCCTGAGACGCGCGCCGCCTGCGGATTGCCGCCGATGGCGAAGATGTGGCGGCCCATATTGGTCCGGTTGAGAAAGAACCATAGAGCCACGGCGCAGACGATGACCAGGAGCAGGCTGAAGGGTATGCCGGCCGGCGGCGTGAAGACCTGGTAACCAAGGAACTCGGTAAAGACTTTCTGTCCGGCGTAACGCACTTCGGGCTGGAGGCCGGAGATCGGCGCCTGGCTGATGAGGCTGGTGAGCCCGCGCGCGATGTTGAGCGTGCCGAGCGTCATGATGAAGGGATGCGGCAGCTTGAGCAGCGTATAGCCGAGCCCGTTGACGAGGCCGCAGGCGGTGCCGACCAAAGGACCGATGAGCAGCACGATCGGCCAGGGCACGCCCGCTTTGTCGGCGACTGCGAGGCAGATGATCGACAGTCCGAGAACCGATCCCACCGACAGATCTATGCCGGCGGTGATGATCACCACGAACATGCCGAGCGCCAGCATGGCCGGATAGGCATTCTGCTTGATGATGTTGGAAAGATTGGTGGCCGACAGGAAGGTCGCCGGCTGGGTGGCATAGAGGATCGCCATCATGACAAGGACCACGACGATGATGCCGTAGCTTTCGAGGAAACGGGACAGGGCCGGATTATTGCTGATCATCAATGCACCCGGTCATGGGCGAGCTGCGCGGTGTGATCCTTGGTGCCCATGATCCAGCCGATGACCTCGTTGCGGTTGGTCTTGTCGAGCGGCGCGTCGGCGAAATTGGCGCCGTGGAACAGCGCCATCACGCGGTCGCAGGCATAGAAGATGTCGTCCATGCGGTGCGAGATCATGATCACCGCGACGCCATGCTCCTTCAGCGTCTTGATGAGGTCGAGCACCTTGCCGACCTCCTTGATGGCGAGTGCTGCCGTCGGCTCGTCCATGATGACGACCTTGGCGTCGAAGGCGGTGGCGCGCGCGATGGCGACCGCCTGGCGCTGGCCGCCGGAAAGCTCCTCGACCGGCTGGTCGACGCTTTTCACATGGATCTTGAGCTTGTCGAGATGGGCCTGGGCCATCTCGCGCTCGCGGGCCCTGTCGATGACGGTGAGGCCGGCGATTTTCGTGCCGGGCTCGCGGCCCAGATAGATATTCTCATAGATCGGCAGGTTTCCGGCGAGCGCGAAATCCTGATAGACCATTTCGATGCCGATATTGCGCGCGATGCGCGGGCTCCCGAAATGGACGGGCCGGCCCTCGAAGATGAGCTGGCCCTCGCTCGGCTGGTAGAGGCCGGACAGGATCTTCATGAGGGTGGACTTTCCGGCGCCATTGTCGCCCACCACCCCCAGCGCCTCGCCGGCATTCACATGGAAATTCACATTGCGCAGCGCGGTGATCGCCCCGAAATACTTCGTGACGCCATTGGCTTCCAATATCGGGCTAAGCGTGGCACTCACCTGTCCATCCTCCCTCTTCCAGGATCCGACAGCCGGTCCAGGACTCAAAATGGAATATTCTGGTGATTATTTTTATTATTAGAATGTTTATTCCATTTTTGCTTGACGACGTCAAGCCCTTCTGTTGACATGCTCTCCATGATCCCGACCGACACGACGCCCCGCGATTTCGCCGCCCTGAAGGCGCTGATCATCGAGCGCGGCAAGTCATTGCCCAAGCGCCTGGGCCAGATCGCGGCTTTCGCGCTCGAGCATCCCGACGACATCGCCTTCGGCACGGTGGCCTCGATCGCCGAGCAGGCGAAGGTGCAGCCCTCCTCCTTGATCCGCTTCTCGCAGGCCATGGGCTATCAGGGCTTTTCCGAATTGCAGGAGATCTTCCGCGCCCGTCTGCGCGACCGCGTCCCCAATTACGAGGAGCGCATCGCGCAATTGCGCGAGCATGCGAAATCGGCGTCAAAGGCACATATCCTGTTCGAGGGTTTCTCGGATGCCGCGCAGAAATCGATCGCCGATCTCGCCAGCAAGCTCGAGGCAAGGACGCTCGACAAGGCCGTGGCGCGGCTCGCCGCGGCGCAGACGATCTATATCATCGGCTTGAGGCGGTCCTTCCCGATATCGTCCTATATGGCCTATGCCTTCGGCAAGCTCGGCATCCGCCATGTGCTGGTCGACGGGCTGGGCGGGCTCGCCTCCAATGATCTCACTTTCGCAACACCCAAGGATGCGGTGCTGGCGGTGAGTTTCACGCCCTATGCCAGCGAGACGGTGACGCTCGTCGCGCAAGCGGCCCGCTCCCATGTGCCGGTGATCGCCCTCACCGACAGCGCCTTCTCGCCGCTCGCGCGCGATGCCGAGATCTGGTTCGAAGTGGCGGAAGCGAATTTCGAAGGCTTCCGCTCCCTCGCCGCTACCCTGGCGCTGGCGATGACGCTCACCGTCGCCGTGGCGGAGAAGCGGGGGAACTGAATCACTCACTCTTACTCCCCTTCTCCCGCTTGAGGGAGAAGGTGCCCGAAGGGCGGATGAGGGTGTTGGTCAATCTTGCGGCAGCTTATCCGTCGACTTCAATGATGGGGGCCGCTTCGCGGCAGAAAATCGATGGTGAATGGACCGATGGATGCAGATGCCAGGCCTGACGGAGACGTTGGACTCATTGACGGGCGTGCTCATCATTTCAAAGATACACCCTCATCCGGCCTTCGGGCACCTTCTCCCGCAACCGGGAGAAGGAAAACTAGCAAGAGCAGGATGCCATAGAGACTTTACACCGAACTCCAACATCGTCATCCCGGCGCAAGCCGGGATCCAATGAAGCCTTTCAACGCGAGCGGCACTTGCGAAGTTTGTATGAGTTTAGTGGATCCCGGCTTTCGCCGCTATCATATGCACACATCTTCCGGAGTCTTTCCAATGAGTTGGCGAAAAAATGCGGAAAGTCGGATCCTTTTCACTGCAGCTCGCTAGCCATGATTGTCGTCGAGCATCAGCTAAGCCCTTGATGCAGAGTCATTTTCTCGAATCGAAAAGATGTGTGAATCCGATAGCGGCTTTCGCCGGGATGACGAATGAGGAGGAGGCGCACTTGCAAAGTGCATGAGTTTAATGGATCCCGGCTTTCGCCGGGATGACCTACTTTAGGGGATGACGTACTTGATCCCGGCAAAGCCGGGCCCCAAATAGACCCGTGCAAAGCGAACGGCCGCTCGCTTTCTTACTTCACCTTCACCGGCTTACCGGTCTTCCAGCTTTCCGTCGCCGCTTCGGCGAGCTTCTGCGCCTGAAGGCCGTCATGGCCGGAAGCGGTGGGTGCCACGCCCTTCTCGATCGCATCGAGGAAGGCCAGCACTTCGAGGCGGTAGGCTTCGGCATAACGCTCGATGAAGGAGAACGGAATGAGGTCGCTGGTGAAGCCGTCGCCGCTGGCGCATTCGACGGTGGTGACATGGATATTGCCGGCACGCAGCATCGCCTTGCTGCCGTGCACCTCGATGCGCTGGTCGTGCCCATAAGTGGCGCGCCGTGAATTGGTGATGATCACCATGGCGCCGCGCTTCGTCTGCATATGCACTGCCGCGGTGTCGATGTCGCCGGCCTTGCCGATGGCGGGATCGACCATGTTGCCGCCGAGCGCATGAACGAGCTCGATCTCTTCACCGCCCAAGAGGAAGCGCGACATGTCGAAATCGTGGATCATCATGTCGCGATAGAGGCCGCCCGAGCGCTCGATATAGGCGACCGGCGGCGGAGCGGGATCGCGGCAGGTGATGGTGACGATCTCGACCTCTCCCACCTCGCCCTTGCGCAGACGCTTTTCCAGGACCGAAAAATTGGGATCATAGCGGCGGTGGAAGCCGATCATGAGCGGCACTTTCGCCTTCTCCACCACGGCGAGGCACTTCTGGATGCGCTCGACCGACAGCGACACCGGCTTCTCGCACAGGATCATCTTGCCGGCCTTGGCCGCGGCTTCGATCAGGTCGGCATGGGTATCGGTCGGCGTGGCGATGAGGATGGCATCCACATCCTTCGCCTTGATCACCTCGTCCACCGAGGCGACCTTCGCCCCCACCGCCTTGGCCAGATTGTCGGCGGCCTTGCCATCGGCATCGGCGACATAGGCGACCTTGGCGCGGCCGGAATTGGCCAGTGTGTTCCCCTGGACCTTGCCGATGCGGCCAGCGCCCAGAACTCCGAAGCTGATCATGCGACCTCCCGAAACGGAACAAATATTCTGAATTGACGATTGAATAGAATTATTGTTTCATGCCGTCAAGCACAGCAATCAAGGATGATCGGCAGGCCATGGCGGAATTGGATATCATTACTATTGGCCGCTCCTCCGTCGATCTCTATGGCCAGCAGATCGGGTCGAGGCTCGAGGATATCGGCTCCTTCGCCAAATCGGTCGGCGGCTGTCCGTCGAATATCGCCATCGGCACCGCCCGGCTGGGTCTGAGATCCGGCCTCATTACCCGCGTGGGCGATGAGCCGATGGGCCGCTATATCAAGGAGCAGATGGTCCGCGAAGGTGTTTCCCTGAAGGGCATCGTCACCGACAAGGAACGCCTCACCTCCCTCGTTTTGCTCTCGGTCGAGAACGACAAGACCTTCCCGCTCATCTTCTACCGCGACAACTGCGCTGACAGCGCGCTGTCGGAAGCCGATATCGATCCCGATTTCATGCGCTCGAGCCGGGCCGTCCTGGTCACTGGCACGCATTTCGCGAGGCCCCACAATCGCACCGCGCAGGAAAAGGCCATCGGCATCGCCAAGGCCAATGGCGGCAAGGTCGTCTTCGACATCGACTACCGGCCCAATCTCTGGGGCCTTGCCGGCCATGGAGCGGGCGAAGCGCGCTACATCAAATCCAACAAGGTCTCGCAAAGCCTGCAGGCCATCCTCGCCGATTGCGACCTGATCGTCGGCACCGAGGAGGAAGTGCATATTGCCGGCGGCGCCGAGGATACGCTCACCGCTCTGCGCAAGATCCGCTCCCTTTCCAAGGCGACCATCGTGCTGAAGCGCGGGCCGATGGGCTGCGTCGTTTATCCCGACGCCATTCCGGACCGGATCGAGGACGGCATTGTCGGCAAGGGTTTCCCCATCGAGGTTTACAATGTTCTGGGCGCCGGCGACGCCTTCATGTCGGGCTTTCTGCGCGGCTGGCTCACGGGCGAGGACCACGCCACCTCCGCGACCTGGGCCAATGCCTGCGGCGCTTTCGCCGTGTCGCGGTTGCTGTGCTCGCCGGAAATCCCGACCTGGGAAGAGCTGCAGTATTTTCTCAAAGTTGGCAGCCCCTATCGCGCCTTGCGCAAGGACGCGGCGATCAACCATGTCCATTGGGCGACGACGCGACGGCCGCAGGCGAAGACCCTGCTGGCGCTGGCGATCGATCACAGGAAGCAGCTCGAGGAGATCGCCGACAAGCTCAATGTTCCGCGCGACCGCATCGCCGATTTCAAGCGCCTCGCGGTAAAGGCCACGGCGCAGGTTGCGCAAGGTGCTGCAGGCTTCGGCATGCTGCTCGACGACACCTATGGCCGGGACGCCATGTTCGACGCGGCGAAGCACAATCTGTGGATCGCCCGCCCGCTGGAGGAGCCAGGTTCCAGGCCCTTGCGCTTCGAATTCACCCAGGATGTCGGCGCGCGCCTCGTCGAATGGCCGGTGACGCACACGATCAAATGCCTCGCTTTCTATCATCCCGATGACGACAAGGCCTTGAAGGACGAGCAGGCGCAGAAGCTCCTCACTCTGTTCGAAGCGGCGCGCCGCGTCGGCCGCGAGCTCCTGGTCGAGATCATCTGCGGCAAGAACGGCCCGCTCGAGGACGATACGGTGGCGCGCGCCATGGAAGAGCTCTATGCGCAGGGCATCCGGCCCGACTGGTGGAAGCTCGAGCCGCAAGCCACGGCCCAGGCCTGGGCAACCATCGGCGCCGTCATAAAGCGCAACGACCCCTATTGCCGGGGCATCGTGCTTCTGGGGCTGGAAGCCCCGGAGGACGCGCTCGCCAGAGCCTTCGCGGTGGCGGCCGGCCAGCCCGAGGTGAGGGGATTTGCCATTGGCCGCACGATCTTCAATGATGTGGCGAAGGACTGGCTCGGCGGACAGAAAAGCGACGATCAGGCGGTCGCCGCCATGGCCGGGCGCTTCGGCAAGCTCGTCGATTTGTGGAAGAGGACGCATTCATGACCAGGACGATCCCCCTCACGATGACCCAGGCGCTGGCGCGCTTCCTGACCCGCCAGATGACCATGGTCGATGGCCGCAAGGTGCCGCTCTTCGCCGGGGTCTGGGCCATTTTCGGCCATGGCAATGTCGCCGGCATGGGCGAGGCGCTTTATGGCGTGAGGGATACGCTTCCCACCTATCGCGCCCATAATGAGCAGGCGATGGCGCATGCGGCCGTCGCCTATGCCAAGGCCACGCGCCGTCGGCGTATGATGGCCTGCACCACCTCGATCGGTCCCGGCGCCCTCAATATGGTGACCGCCGCTGCCGTCGCCCATGTCGACCGCTTGCCGGTCCTGTTCCTCCCCGGCGACATCTTTGCCAACCGCAAGCCCGATCCGGTGCTGCAGCAGATCGAGAATTTCGGTGACGGCACGGCGTCCGCCAATGACTGCTTCCGTCCCGTCTCGCGCTATTTCGACCGCATCGCCAGGCCGGAGCAGCTGATACCGGCACTGCACCGCGCCATGCAGGTGCTGACCGATCCGGCTGAATGCGGCCCCGTCACGCTGGCGCTGTGCCAGGACGTGCAGGCTGAAGCCTTCGACTATCCGGAGAGCTTCTTCGCCGAGACGGTGTGGTCGCCGCGCCGCATTCGACCGGATGAAAGCGAGCTAACGCGTGCGGTGAGCGCACTGCGCGCCGCCAAGAAGCCGGTGATCATATCGGGCGGCGGCGTTCTCTATTCGGAAGCCTCCGCCGCGCTGGCGGGCTTCGCCGAGCGCCATGGCATTCCCGTCACCGAGACGCAGGCCGGCAAATCCTCGCTCCCCTTCCTGCATCCGCTCAATATGGGCGCCATCGGCGTCACCGGCACCTCGGCCTCCAACCGGCTGGCGGAGGAAGCCGATGTGATCCTGGCGGTCGGCACCAGGCTTCAGGATTTCACCACCGGCTCCTGGGCGCTGTTCAAGAATCCCGACAAGACGATCATCGGGCTCAACGCGCAAGGTTTCGACGCCGGCAAGCATCGCGCTTTGCCCCTGATCGCCGATGCGCGGGTGGGGATCGATGAGCTGTCCGCCAATCTCGGCAGCTACAAGGCGCCCGCCGCTTGGACGAAGGCGGCGCAGGACGGCTTCAAGGCCTGGATGAAGGAAGCGGATGCGGTGACCGCCGCCAGCAATGCGCTGCCCTCCGACGCGCAGGTGATCGGCGCGGTGCAGCGCGCTCTCGGCCGCGATATCTCGCTGCTGTGCGCCGCGGGCGGACTTCCCGGCGAATTGCACAAGCTCTGGCAGGCGAGCACGCCGTCTTCCTACCATCTCGAATACGGCTTCTCCTGCATGGGCTACGAAATCGCCGGCGGCCTCGGCATGAAGCTGGCGCAGCCCGAGCGCGAGGTCGTGGTGATGGTGGGCGACGGCTCCTATCTCATGCTCAATTCGGAAGTGGCGACCTCGGTGATGATGGGCGTCAAGCTCACCATCGTGCTGCTCGACAACCGGGGTTATGGCTGCATCACCAGGCTGCAGAAAGCGACGGGCGGCGCCCGCTTCAACAATCTGCTCGCCGACAGCGTGCATGAGACGCTGCCCGAGATCGATTTCGCCGCCCATGCGCGCAGCATGGGCGCTGACGCCCAGAAAGTGAGCTCGCTCGCCGATCTGGAAACGGCGCTGGCGGCGGCGAAGACCAACAAGCGCACCACCGTCATCGTCATCGACACCGATCCGTGGATTTCCACCGAGGCCGGCGGCCATTGGTGGGATGTGGCGGTGCCGGAAGTCTCAAGCCGCAAGGAAGTCGACGCGGCGCGCAAGAAATACGAGACGGCGGTCAAGCAGCAGCGGGTGGGGGATTAGGGAATTCGATTCTTCTCTTGCAACACCCTCATGCTGAGGTGGCCGCGAAGCGGCCCTCGAAGCATCCCTCCGGACAAGGCGAGAGTGCTGCAACACACCCTTCGAGGCTCCCCCGGCTCAAGGCCGGGGCCGCACCTCAGGGTGAGGACGGACGGAGCAAGTAAATTGTTTGAGGTTTGAAGAGGAGACATCACACATGGCAATCCGCATCGGCGCCAATCCGATCGGCTGGTCGAATGACGACATGCAGGAGCTCGGCGGATGGATTCCGCTCGAGCAGTGCCTGAGCGAGGCGAAGGCCGCGGGTTTTGTCGGCATGGAGCTCGGCAACAAATTCCCGCGCGAGGCGGCGAAGCTGCGTCCGATCCTGGAGAAATACGGCCATGCGCTGATCGGCGGCTGGCATTCGATCTTCCTGATCGAGCGCGATGCCGAGACCGAATTCGCCGAGGCCGCGCATCACCGCAAGCTGTTGAAGGACATGGGCACAAATGTCTTCATCGTGGCGGAATGCACCCGCACCATCCATGGCGACAAGTCGAGGCCACTTTCGACACGACCGAAGATGACGGAAGCCGAGTGGAAGCGCTTCACCGAAAGGCTCACAAAGCTCGCCGAGCTCCTGCGCGCGGAAGGCTTCCAGCTCGTCTATCATCACCATATGGGCACGGTCGTGCAGACGCCGGAAGAGATCGACCGGCTGATGCAGGAGACGGGTGAAGCCGTTCACCTCCTGCTCGACACCGGCCACGCCACCTGGGGCGGCGCCGATCCGGTCAAGCTGGCGCGAACCTACCGCAAACGCATCAGCCATATTCATTGCAAGGATGTGCGTCCGGCCGTGCGCAAGGAAGCCGAGCAGAAAGACTGGTCGTTCCTCGATGCGGTCATTGCCGGCGTCTATACGGTGCCGGGCGACGGCATGGTGGATTATGTCTCGGTGTTCAAGGAACTGCCTGGATATTCCGGCTGGGTGGTGGTCGAGGCCGAGCAGGACCCGAAGAAGGCGGAGCCGGCGACATATGCCAGGCTCGGCCATGATAATCTGGTCCGGTTCCTGAAAGAAGGCGGGCTCACCTGATGTCGAAACTGCTGCTGAAACACAAGAAGGGTGACGGACGCATCCTGCATGTGACGCCGGAAAGCGCCGGCTGGACCTATGTCGGCTTCGATGTGTGGAAGCTCGGCAAGGGCCAGAGCGCGAAGGGTGACGACAAAAGCCGCGAGACGTGCCTGGTCTTCATTTCCGGCAAGGGACGCGTCACGGTCGATGGCAAGGAGCTGGGGCTTCTTGGTGAACGTATGTCGCCTTTCGACGGCAAGCCTTGGTCGGTCTATGTGCCGGCGGGGGCGGCCTGGAGCGTCACCGCCGAGACGCCGCTCGAGCTCGGCGTCTGCACCGCACCCGGCACCGGCAAATTGCCGCTGCGCGTCATCTCCCCCGACCGCCTCGGCCAGGAGACGCGCGGCAAGGGCACCAATACGCGCTATGTCACCAATATCCTGCCCGAGACCGAGCCGGCGGAAAGCCTACTCGTCGTGGAAGTCATCACGCCGGGCGGCCACACCTCGTCCTATCCGCCGCATAAGCACGACCAGGACGACCTGCCGCGTGAATCCCTCCTCGAGGAAACCTATTATCACCGCTTCAACCCGCCCCAGGGTTTCGGTTTCCAGCGCGTCTATACCGATGACCGCTCGCTCGACGAGGCGATGGCGGTCGAGGACGGCGATGTGACGCTGGTGCCCAAGGGCTATCACCCTTGCGCCGCCACGCATGGCTACGATCTTTATTACCTCAATGTGATGGCGGGGCCGAAGCGCACCTGGAAATTCCACAATGCGAAGGAGCATGAATGGCTCATCGCCAAATGAAGCGCTCCATCAGATAATCGGGCGCCGGCTCGAATTCGCTGAGCCCCTCCGAAACGCCGGTCTTGATCAGCAGTGTCGCAAGTCCGGCGCCGCGACCGCCGGCGACATCATGCTCGGCGCTGTCGCCGATGCACAGCACGCGCTTCGGATGTGCGATCACCTTGAGCGCATGATCATAGATGTCGCGATAGGGCTTGCCGATCCACCGCACCGAACCGCCCTGCGCTTCGTAAAGGGCAGCGATGGCGCCGGGAGCGGGATAAAGGCCTGACGAGGTGATCATCCACCGATCGGGATTGCAGCAGATGGCGGGCTGGGTGAGGCCCTTGAGCAGTCGCTCATAGTCTTCGAGCGAGGTCCGGGGCGCATCCGATCCGAGAATCAGAAGTACTTCGGCATCTTGCGGCCGGGCGACGAGATCGAAATGATCGAAGCCATAATCGTCGCCTTCCTTGCCGATGATAAAGGCGCGTTTCGCCGGCGAGGACGCCAGCAGCTGATAGGCGACCTCTCCGGAGCTCACCGCGTCGACGAAATAGTCGCGCGGTATGCCGATCCCCGTGAGGCGCGTGACATTTGCGGCCGCGCGCTTGCCGGAATTGGTCATCACCGCGACCGGAATGCCGAGCCGATGCAATTCGGCCAGCACCTCGAGGCTGCCGGGATAAAGTTTCGATCCGTCATGCAGCACGCCGAACTGGTCGATCAGCATGCCGTCATACTGGCCGGCGATTTCGCCGACGCCTTCAATAGGGATCATGACCCATCCCCCGCCAGGCGAGACGCGCGGCGCCGACCGCCGCATGTTCGCTGCGCGGCGTTTCATTGGCGACCCCGAGCAGTCTTTCGCGGATGCGCGTCCAGCCTTCATTGGCGGCGCCGCCACCAACTGTGCGCAGGGATTTGAGCGGCGTGGCGCCGAGCTCGGCGAGGCGGCGATAGGCCAGCGCCTCGACGCCCGCTATGCCCTCGAGCAGTCCCTGAAAAAACAGCCGCTCATCATCGGGCTTTGGTGTCACACGCGACTCCATATTCGGATCATTGATCGGGAAACGCTCGCCGGGCTTCGGCAGCGGGTAGTAATCGAGGCCGGTCGGTTGATCGGGATCGATCAGGGGCGTCAGGCGCACGATGTCCGTGCGGCTCACATAGGCATTGAGCGCAGCGCCCCCGGTATTGGAAGCGCCGCCCGCCAGCCATTGATCGCCGATGCGGTGGCTGTAGATGCCGTAATCCGGCGCGAAGACCGGCCGGTCGGAGAGCAGCTTGAGAGTCAAGGTCGTGCCGAGCGAGGTTACGCCGTCGCCGGGCTCAGAGGCGCCGCTCGCCAGAAGGGCGGCGCAGCCGTCGGTCGTGCCTGCAACGATCGCGACATTGCGCGGCAGACTGTAGCGATCGGCGATGGCGGGACGGATCTTGGCCGTGCGCTCACCCGCCGCCACCACTTGCGGCAGGAGCTCCATGGCGAGACCCGTCTCGACGATCCAGCCGGGCCAGCGCCGCGCGACCGGATCATAGCCGGTCTTCAGCGCGTTGTTTTCATCGCTCACATCGAAGCGGCCCGAGAAGCGTCCGCTAAGCCAGTCGGCCTGATGCAGAATGCGGACGGGCTTGATCGTCGCCTGCATTTCAAGTGCCCGCGCCAGTGGCGAAGAGCCGCCGCGCGCCGCCGTCTCCTGCGGCGCCACTTTCATGACCGGATCGAGATATTTCTGAGCGGCCACGTCATTATACATCGAGGCGAGGCCGGCCGGCGTGCCTTCGATGTCGGTCGGCACGATCGTGCCCGAGGTGCCGTCGATCGCCAGCGCCAGAACCTGGTGCGCCTTGAATTCTGATCTGAGCGCGAGCAACACTTCGTCCAGCGCCGCCGCCCAGACATGCGGATCCTGCCACAGGCGGCCGAAGCTCTGCAGCGGCAGGACCATCGCGGTCTCCCGCATCGCCAGGATGTCGCCGCCGCGCCCGAGCAGGACGGCGCGCAGGCCCGAAGTGCCGATATCTATGCCGAGGGCTGCTTCGCTCATCACATCACCCGATCAGCCGTTGCCAGAATTCCGGATGCCGTCGCCTCGTCGGTGATCAATATGTCGACCATGCCACCTTCGAGCGCGCCATGCAGGACATCGACCTTATCGGCGCCGCCTGACGCCACGATGACGCAGGGCACCGCTTTGAGATCGAGCGGCGACAGGCCGACGGCCCGCTTGTTCAAGGGATGATCGACGAGCCGGCCGTGAATATCGAGCCAATGGGCGCAGAGATCGCCCACGGCACCCGCCTCCTTCAGCGACCCGGCATCGGCGGCGCTGATCAGGTCGACCTGGTTGATGGTGCTGTCGGCAGCGAGCCCGCCCGCCGAGACGAGCACCAGATCGACCTTGCGCAGGCGGTCGAACACGTCCCTGAGCATCGGCTGCTGGGCGAGGAGATCGCGCGTCGCTTCCGTATCGGCGAGCGCGGGTGCCGCGATGTAATAGCATTGCGCGTCGATCAGATCGGCGAGATGCGAGGCCGTCTCATGCGGGTTGACGGCGGCGCCGCGGGTAAGGCCGCCCATCAGCGAGACGACCGAGACGCGGCGCAAGGGCCGGCGCGGCACCGAGCGCAGGCTGAGCCTGAGGGTGCGGCCCCAGCCGACGCCGACCGACATGCCGTCTTTCAGGCGCTCGGCAAGGGCGCTGCCGGCGGCGGCGCCGATGACATGGCGCACCAGCGCCGGATCGGGCGGGGTCGGCACGATGATCGCCTGGTCGAGGCCGAAACGCTCGGTCAGCCTGTTCTCGAGCGCGACGCAGTCGGCGAGGCGGCCGGTGATGCGGATCTGCACCATTCCCTGCTCGCGCGCCTGGGCGAGCAGCCGGTTGACGCGGATGCGGTTGATGCCGAGCTTCTTGCCGATCTGCGCCTGGGTGAGGCCGGCGACGAAATAGAGCCATGCGGCGCGCGTCGCGAGCTGCTCGTCGCGGTCGACCGGCAATACCAGCAGGGACTCGTCGTTCATTTGACCGCTTTGCGGTACTTCTCGTCGATGGCATCCATCTTGGCGACCTTCGGTCCCGAGCGGCCGCCCTGGAATTCCGCATTGAGCCAGATATCGGTGAGCATCTTGGCGACCGCCGGCCCGACAATAAGCTGGCCGAAGGTGATGATCTGCGCGTTGTTGGACGCCATGGCGCGTTCCGCCGTATAGGGGTCCATCACCGGCACGGCGCGCACGCCAGGCACCTTGTTGGCGGTGATCGCCATGCCGGCCCCCGTCCCGCAGACCAGGATGCCGCGCGGATAGTCGCCGCGCCCGACGGCTTCCGCCACCTTGACGCCGATATCGGGATAGTCGACCGGATTACTGTCGACGACACCCATATCCTCCACCTCATAGCCTTTGGCCTTGAGATGCTCGACCAGCGTGTTCTTGAGGTCGAGGCCCAGATGATCGGCGCCGATCGCAATGGATTTCTTCTCAGTCATGGCACACTCCGTAACCAGTCACGCGTAACGATGCAACTTGCTCCACGGCATTGCGAGCTTGTCGTTGGCGGTGAGCGCCTGGAGCAAAGCGGCCGTCACCGGCAATTGCGCGGCATCGAGCCTGCCCGCGGCCATCAGTTCCTTGAGCGTCGAAGCCAAGGCGATGCCGAGCTCGGCGCCCTCGATCGTATCATCTTTCATCGGCCCGGCCTTGACCTCCGCGTAAGAGAGACCGAGGCCCAATTGCCGGCCGAGCCTGGAATTGCGGCCGGCTTGGCACGTCACATAGAGGTCGCCGGCGCCGGGCATGCCCCAGACGCTTTTCTCGCTCCCGCCCATGAATCGCGCCAGCACCATCATTTCGGCGATCGCCTGGTCGAAGATCACGGACGCCGCGTTGAAATTGAAAGCGCCGTTTTCGACGGGCGGCATCTTCTCATGCTGGCCGGCCGCCCAGCCGACCGAGATGGCGAAGAAATTCTTGAAGGCGGCGCAGAGCTCGACGCCGGCCAGGTCGTCGGAGACGCGCGGGTGATAATAGTCGGTCTCGAGCCAGCCGCAGAGTTTGGCGGCAAGGCCGGCGGTCCGCGAGGTGAAAACGACGCCGGTCTGCCGGCGCACCGCGAGCTCGCCCGCGATGCAGGGCCCGCCGACCGCGGCGAGATCGAGCACCATGCCGGTGCGCCGCTGCACTTCCGCCTGGACAAAATCGGGCAATGTCAGGATGGTGCCGTCTTTCGGCATCAGTCCCTTGGTGATCATCATCACCCGCACCGGCTTCTTCAGCGTCTCGCACAGGCGCTCGATGGCCCAGCCGACGCCGGCCGAGCTGACGCCGAGGATCACGAGATCGGTGTCGCCGCCGAACGCCTCGCCGAAGTCGCCATGCGCGAAGGCTTTGACTCCGTCCGGCAATTTCACATTGAGTCGCGGATGCCGGCCGGTCCTGGCGACGCTGTCGATGATCGCCTGGTCGAGATGCGTGCCGACGAGCCTGACTTCATGACCTCTGTCGCGGGCGGGGAGGACCATCGCCGATCCCATGACGCCGGCGCCGAGAATGGTGATGACCGCCATTTTCTACACCGTCATCCCGGCGCAAGCCGGGATCCATTCAATAAGCGCGACCTGGGAAACGCTGCCCGCGTGGAAAGAATTTAATGGATCCCGGCTTGCGCCGGGATGACGATAAGTGGATGAGCTCAACACTCTCATCTGAAACTCCTCACAAAATCGCTCTGCCGCTCTCAGCGTCAAACAGGTGAATGCGGTCGAGCCGCGGCTGCAGGCCGAGGGTCTCGCCGCGCTTGAGTTCGCGCCGCTCGTCGGTGATGGCGCAGATCTCCTCGCCGGCTAGCTCGGCATAGATATGGATCTCGGGGCCCGTCGGCTCGGTGACACTGATCGTGGCGGGGAGGCCGCCTGAGCCTGAAACCGGATCGAGATGCTCAGGACGCACCCCATAGATGACCTTGCGGCCCGCTTCCACTTCGTTGCTTTTCGGCAAGGGCAGCAGCACGTCGCCCGATCTGACCGCGATGCCGCCATCGGCCTTGACCGTCTCGCCTTTGAGCAGGTTCATCGCCGGTGAGCCGATGAAGGTCGCGACGAAGAGATTGACCGGATGGTCATAGACTTCGAGCGGCGAGCCGATCTGCTCGATGCGCCCGTCGCGCAGGATGACGATCCTGTCGGCCATGGTCATAGCCTCGATCTGGTCATGAGTCACATAGACGGTCGTCGTCTTGAGCCGCTCATGCAGCTCCTTGATCTCGGTGCGCATCTGCACGCGCAATTTGGCATCGAGATTGGAAAGCGGCTCATCGAAGAGAAACACCGCCGGGTCGCGCACGATGGCGCGGCCCATGGCGACGCGCTGGCGCTGGCCGCCCGACAATTCGCGAGGGTAACGCTTGAGATAGGGTTCGAGATTGAGGATCTTCGCCGCCCAGGAGACCTTCTGGTCGACTTCCGACTGCGGCCTTTTGGCGAGTTTCAGCGAGAAGCTCATATTGTCGGCGACATTCATATGCGCATAGAGCGCATAATTCTGGAACACCATCGCGATATTGCGGTCCTTGGGATGCACGTCATTGACGCGCTTGCCCGCGATCTCGATATCGCCTTTGGTGACGCTCTCGAGCCCGGCGATCATGCGCAGGAGCGTGGACTTGCCGCAGCCCGAAGGCCCGAGCAGCACGACGAAGGATCCGTCCTCGATATCGAGATCGATGCCATGGACGACCGCGACATCCCCGTAGCTCTTGAAGACCTTCTTGGCGGAAACCGATGCCATGAGCTTTACCCGTCCCTATTGCGGATCACGTGAGAGGAAGTCGTCGAGCAGGCCTGCGTCATCGGCCAGGTCGAGGAACGACCAGCGGTTGCGCACCTCGCGGGCATATTTCATCGCATCGCGCCAGATCTTGCGCGGCAGATTCATCTCGGTCGCGGTGGTGGGGCCGCCGGCTTCCCTCAGTGCCTTCTCCATCTCGGCCGGGTCCATCACGAAACCCTTGAGCTCCTCGCGCAATTGCGGCCAGAGATCGGCCAGTTTGGCGTTGAACGCGTCGGCGCCCTTTTTGTCGAAGGCCTTCTTCTTCGCTTCCGCATAACACATGCTGCCGATCTCGCGGCCATAACGATCGATGAACTCCGCCTCGACGATATGGGTCGGCTTGATCTTCGGCGCCTTGTCGAGCTTGAGCAATTCGCTCTGGAGACGCGCGATGGCGAGCGAGGCGACGCCGACCTGCTGGCCATGGGTGGTGCCGGGATGAGCGGGCCCGGCGAACATGTCGATCCAGTGCGACACCTGATGCTCGCCCATCGAGCCATGATGCGAGATGCCGGTGAAGCAGACGCCGAGGCCGCACAGCGTGAGCACCCGGTGCAGGTAGCCATTGGCGGCGACGTCGTGCCGGGCGAGACCGGACGCGGCTTTCAGCATCGGCGCCTCGTCGTCCTTCTGCAGCGCATAGGGCACCGAGGAGTAAAAGGTGTCGAAGAGGCGATGCGAGGCCCACCAGTCGATCTGCGCGGTGGAACGGCACAGGCAGTCGCCCAACCCCGCGGCCGAAAGCCAGGTCGGCGCATCAGCTGAAACCTTGAGATCGAGGAAGATGCCCTTGGGCGCATGCGCCGGCAGCGAGGTCTTGTAGCCATTGGCGAGCGTCACCGAGGCGGTGGAGGCCGCATAGCCGTTCATCGAGGCGGCGGTGCCGAAAGTGGCATAGGGCCGGCCGTCCTTGAAGGTCGCGTATTTGCAAGTGTCGCTGAGCGCGCCCGAACCCACCGCGATCACCGCATCGGCATGACGGGTCTTCTCCTGGACGAGCGCGATCGACGGCTCGTCGCATTCCATATTGCCGGGCATCACGATCTCGTCGATCGTGCCGAGCGCCTTCAATTCCCTGGCGACGCGCCGGCCCATCGCCTCGAGCGTGTTGCTGTCGGAGACGACGGCGAGGCGCTTGCCGAGCTTCAAGGGCGCGGCCACGTCGGCTGCACCACCATCGAGCGTCTCGGCGAGAAGTATGGTCTTGAACGGCACTTTCGCCGGCTTGCCGGTCTCGGGATCGGTCCAGTTGCCGGCGACGACATCGCCGATCAGTTCGTTCCAGTCGCGCATGGCGTCAGTCATCAATTTGTTCCTTGGGCAAAGGCGGCCATGCGTGCATTCCATTTCGAAAGAGACGGCCAGAGATCGGCATAGATGGCGGAAAGTTCGGCATAGCGCGCATGCGAACGGCTGTCCGGGGTGAACGTCCTGGTGAGGTCGCCCGTCATATTGCGCGCGGCTTCCGTGACGGTTGGATACCAGCCCGCTCCCGTCGCCGCGGCGGCGGCCGCCCCCAGCGACGATGCCTCGACCGTCGTCGAGCGCAGGACCTTGCGGCCCGACGCATCGGCAATGATCTGGCACCAGAGATCGGAAGCCGCACCGCCGCCAATGGCGACGAAATGATCGATGGGCTGCGTCACTCGGCCGATGCGGTCCGTCACCATGGCCTGCTCGAGTGCCACACCTTCGAGAAGTGCGCGATAGACATCGCCGCGCCGGTGCGAGGCGGTGAGGCCGGCGATGACGCCGCGCGCATGGGGATCCCAATAGGGCGTCATCGATCCCGACCAGTAAGGCACCAGCGCCAGGCCGTTGGAGCCGATGGGCGACTGTTGGGCTTCCGCCTCGAGCGTCCTGAAGATCTGCGGATTCTTCACAGGATCGATATTGAAGAGCTGCTCCACCAACCAGTTGACCAGGAAGGTGCCGGTGCGCAGGCAGGACTCGTAGATATAGCCGGTTTCGGCGATCGCCGTCATGGTGCGGAAGGCCGGATCATGCGCATAGGCCTCGCCGAAGCTGCCCGACACCACGGCGGTACCGAGATTGAGATAGGCACGGCCCTTCTCGAACACATTGGCACCGCTGCCGGCGCATTGCCCGTCACCGCCGCCCGCCACCACGATGCAATCGCGTGGCAGGCCGGTGGCTTTTGCCGCACCCTCGGACAATGCCGCGATCTTCTGGCCCGGCCGCATCAGCCTGGGCAATTGCGCACGGCTCAGGCCCACGGCGTCGAGTAGCGTGTCGGACCAGTCCTGCGCCGCCATGTCGAGAAGCCCCATCGGATCGGCGGAAGCGGTCGAGGTGACCCATTCGCCGGTCAGATGATGGATGAGGACGCCATGCACCTCGGCGGTCCGGGCGGTCCGTCTCCACATCTCCGGCATATGCGCGTCGAACCAGGCGCAGCGATAGAGACAGGGCGTCAGGTCGACCGGCTTGCCGGATATGCGATGGATCTCGGAGCGGCCGATGAGCTGAGCGAGCCGTTCGATTTCGGAGCGGCCACGCTCATCGAGCCACAGCGTGCCGGGCCTGAGCGGCGATCCCGCCGCGTCGAACTGCGCGAAGCTCTCGCGCTGATTGGAAATGGCGATGGCGGCGACACGCTCGGGCTTCACCTTGACCAGGACTTCGCGGATCGCGGTTTCGGCGGAGCGCCGCCAGTCTTCCGCCTCCTGCTCGAACCAGCCGGCCTGCGGATTGGACAAGGCGATCCCGGCGCGGCCTTCTGCCAGCGCATTGCCGTCGCGGTCCCAGGCGATGGCCTTGGCGGCGGTTGTCGAGGAATCAAGGCCGATGACGAGGTCGCGGGTCATGAATGCATCAAAAAAAGCGGCGGAGACGGGATCGTCCGCCTCCGCCCAGTCCAGGGAGTATCAGAGAAGACCGGCGTCTTCGACGGCCTTGTTGATCAGGCTGGCAACGTTGTCCATGCACTTCTTGGCATCGCCGCCATAGTCCTGATTGGTGAGCAGCTTGCCGAGCTCGACCGGGATCTCATTGTTGGAGAAGCCCGCCCACAGGGGCATGTCGGGTTCAGACGCCATGACATTGTCGATCGTCCACTTCACCACTTCGAGATGGCGCGTGGTGCCGGGGCCGACGACGGCCTTGGCCTTGACGCGCGGATCCTCGAAGGAGGAAAGCCGCATCGGCGCGAAGCCGCCCAACAGCGTGCAACGGGTCATGATCTCCTTCGAGCAGGCCCACTGCATGAAGACCCAGGCGGCGTCGAGATTCTTGGAGTATTTCGAGAGGCCGAGGATCGAGCCGCCCTGATGGCCGACATTCGGGATCTCGCCGAAGCCCGCATCCGCCACGGCGCGGATTCCGCTCATGGAGGAGATCGGGTGCAGCGGCTCCCACAGGCCTTTCACCTTCGAATCATCGGCATCGAGACCGGGGAAGAACTCGTCCCAGCTGTTGACCAGCGCCACCTGGCCCGCATGCATCATCTGGAACTGGCCATCCCAGGTCGACGCGGTCGACTGCGGCGGGGCGTTCTTCAGCATCTCCTGATACCACTGGAGACCCTTGATGCCCTGCTCGTCATTGCCGGCGAACTTCTTGTCCTTGCCGAAGATCGAGCCGCCATGGCCCCACACCGCCGCCGTCCAATCGCATTCGAGCGAATAGTGGCCCGATTTCGCCTGCAGGCCGGTGCCGAAGATGCCGTTGGCTTTCTCGGCCTCGGTGATCGCCTTCACGCCGGCGGTGAACTCGTCGAAATTGGTCGGCGGCTTGATGCCGTGCTTTTCGAGGATGTCCTTGCGATACATGGTGATGAAAATCGGAATGTCGAAGGGAATGCCGGCCCATTTGCCGTCATAGAGCGCCAGACCCTCGACCAGCGGCTTGGAGAAGTCGTCGAAGTCGAAGCCCGGCATCGCGAGATCGGGCTTGTCCTTGTAGTACTGGACCGGGTCGACGGTATCCTGCGCGAAGGTCGCCACCCAGGACTGGTCGAGATAATAGACGTCATAGGTGCCGAGCTGGCCCTGCACGTCCTGCGTCGCCTTGGCGAGCACCTGCTCGAGCGGCACGATTTCGATCTCGACATCGATGCCGGTCGCGTCAGTGAATTCGCCCTTGATCTGGTTGAGGACGACGGTGGGCGGCGTGGCTTCCGAGGTGTAGCGCACCTTGGTGCCCTTGAATTGGCCGCCGACATCCTTGAGCCATTTGGTCATCTCTTCCGGCGTCTGGGCGTAGGCCGCATTGCCGCCGAGATTGCCGCGGAAGGGCCGCGTCGTGCCGAGAAGGCCCGAGGCGAAGGCCGAGAAGCCGATGCCCGCCATGCCGGCCTTGCGCAGGAAGTCGCGCTTGGAGATGCGCCGCGCCGCGAAGTCGCGCGCCGTGTCGATAATGAAGGTCTTCTTGTCGTAGTCACGGAAACTCATGAATTCCTCCCATGGGTTGCGTATGTATTTGCTCGTCCGTGTCTCATTCCTTGAGCGAGCCCAGAGTGAGGCCGCGGACCAGATGCCGTTGAACCAGAAGAATGAAGATGAAGCCGGGCAGGATCGCCGCGGTGCCGAGCGCCGAGATGAAGCCCCATTCCGAGCCCGTGGAGGTGACGAAGGTGGTGATCTTGACCGGCACCGTGCGGATGATGGTGGTGAGGAAGAGTGACAGCAGGAACTCGGTCCACGAGAAGATGAAGCACAGGACCGCCGCCGCGGCGACGCCGCCCCTCACCATCGGCAGCACCACCTTGCGGAAGGTCTGCCAGCGCGTGGCGCCGTCGATCATCGCCGCCTCGTCGACATCCTTGGGCACATCGTCGAAGAAGGATTTGAGCAGGAGCACCGCGATCGGCAGGTTCATCAGCGAATGGATGATGATGAGCCCGACATAGCCGAGAAAGAGATTGTCGGTGTCGCGCATGCCGGCGACCTTGTACATGCCGACGAGCGGCACGATGATCGCGATCGGCGGCAGGAAGCGCTGGCCGAGCACCCAGTTGAGGAAGCCGTCGCGCCCCCCGGAAGCGCATTCGCGAGAGAGCGTAGGCCGCGAGCACCGCGATGATGATGGTGAGCCCGGTGGAGCCCACCGCGACGATGATCGAGTCGACGATGGTCTGGCGCGAATCATAGGAGCTGGTGCCGCCGACGCCGAAGGTCGAGCCGCTTTCGATAGCGATCTCGGCGCGCGACCAGCCGAGCAGCACGACGGCATAGTTGATGAGCGTCGGCACGAAATCGAAGACGACGACCTCGTCCTTGTTGAAGATCGCATACATCGGCTTGATCGAGGTCAGCGCCCACCAAAACAGCGGGAACATGAAGATCGCCACGACCGTGACCGCGGTGATATCGCGCAATATGCGCTTGGGGAGTGACTGTTCCATCAGAGCTTCACCCGGAAAATCTTCATGAACAGGCTCGACGCGACGATCACCAGGATGAGGGTGATGAGCGAGAGCGTCGAGGCATAGGGAAAATCGCCGTTGAAATAGATGCGACCGGCATAGGAGGTGAGCGTTTCGGTGGCGGTGCCGGGCCCCGAATCCGTCATCACCTTCACATAGTCGAAGATGCGGAAGAGATCGATGCCGCGGATGAGGACGGCGATGGCGATCACCTTCGACATCATCGGCAGCGTCAGCTTGAAGAAGGCTTGCACCGATGAGGCGCCGTCGATCGCCGCCGCCTCGAAGGGTTCCTTCGGCAGCGAACGCAGGCCCGCTAGCATGATCAGCACCATGAAGGGCGTCCATTGCCAGATATCGGCGAGCAGCACGCCGGCAAGCGCCGTCGAGCTCGTCGCGAGGATCGGATATTGCGGCGACAGCATCCCCACGGCGTAGAGCGAGCGGGAGAGCACGCCGAAGGAGCCGTCGAGCATGAGCAGGAACATCATGCCGGTGACGGCGGGCGGCACCACCAGCGGCAAGGTCATCAGCGCCCGCAGCACGCCATAGCCCTTGCGGTCGGAATCAAGCAGCAGCGCGATGAGAAGGCCGAGCACCAGCTGGATGACGAGGGCGATGCCGGTATAGAGGAAGGTGGTGGCGATCGCGTCCCAGACGCGGGCATCGCCGAAGGCCTTGGCCCAGTTATAGGCGGGATCGAAGATATTGGCCCGCGTCACCGGGTTGCGCTTATGCAGCGACAGCCACAGCGCATAGAGCAGCGGATAGATGCCGAAAACGATCATCAGCGCCGAGGCCGGCAGCAGCCAGGGCAAGGGATGTTCGGAGGTAAGCCAGCGCCATTTGGGCCATGACCAGCCGGGTGACGGGCTCTGGGCGAGCGCCGCATCGCTCATGCGCGGACTCCGGCATGGATCGTCTCGCCGCCCCAGCTCGCGGTCATGTGGCCTCCCATCGAGTCCCTCCGGCGAGTTTTGAACTTTTGTAATTCCACCGGAACAAATGTAACGAGAGTAAACGCGTGCGTCGCGTCCCTGTCAACCCGGATTTTCCCCGCGTACCCGGCGCCTCTCACAACCCTAAATAATCATTAGAAAATCTTTACGCTTCGGTGAGCTTTTTAGGTTGGCGGCGGCGCCGCACTTTGCTGTGAGAAACCGGTCAATCGAGTTGCCGAGGGGTGCGGATACCGTTACTGCCGGCTGAACAAGGAGAATGAGACAATGCTGCTGACCCGACGTTCCGCCCTTCTGGCTTTGGGCGGCACCGCCCTCCTGGCGACGCCCTTGCGGGGCGCCCGGGCCGAGGCCGCCCCGATCGAGGCGACCATTGCCTATGGCAGCACCGGTTATACCTGGGCGCTTTCCTTCGTCGCCGAAGGCATCGACAGCTGGAAGAAGGAAGGCGTGTCCTTGACCGCCCTCGATTTCCCGACGGGCCGCGAGTCCATGCAGGCTTTGCTCGGCGGCTCGGCACAGTTCGCCACCTCGACCGACACGCCGGTGATCTTCGCCGCCCTCCAGGGCCTCAAGCCGAAGATCCTGGCGAGCTACAGCCGCTATTCGCGCGACATGAAGGTGACGATGAGCAAGGCGAGCGGCGCTTCCGAGAAGGATCCCTCCTCGCTCAAGGGCAAGACCATCGGCACCAGGGTCGGGACCAGCGGCCAGTATATGCTGTCGCGCTATCTGGCGATGGGTGGCCTGAAAGACAGCGACGTCAAGATCGTCGACCTCAATCCGAGCGACATGCTCGCCGCCACCTTGCGCGGTGATGTCGACGGCTTCGCCTGGACCTCGCAGGCCTCGAAGCTCGCCCTCGACGCCGCACCCGACAAGATCTTCGAGATGTCGCAGGATGGTCTCGAGAATTTCTTCGTCAGCCATCAATTGCTGCTCGCCAACGACGCGGCACTCGCAGCCCAGCCGGAACTGGGTGAAAGAGCCGACCGCGCCTTGCTCGCCGCCGAGGATTACATGGCCAAGAACGCCTCCTGGCCCGAGATCGTGGCGCCGCGCGTGCGCGCCGAAGCCGATTTCGTGCGCGAGATGACCTCGGTCTTCGAGTTCCAGGTCCGCCTCGACAAGGCTTTCCTCGACGATCTGGTGAAACAGGCCGAATGGGCGATCGCCGCCGGTCTCGCCCAGGCGCCGGCGGAGGATGTGCGCACCCTGCTCGCCGGTCTCATCGCCGCCGAGCCCTTGAAGAAGGTCGCCCCCGACCGCGTGAGCCTCTGACGTCATGCCGCTGATCTCGATCGAGCATGTCTCGCATCTCTATGTCGGGACCGGCGGCACACCGTCCTGGGCGCTGCGCGATGTGAGCCTCGGCCTCGAACGCGGCCGCTTCACCTGCCTGGTCGGCCCCTCGGGCTGCGGCAAGACCACCTTGCTGCAGCTCATCGCCGGCTTCCTCAAGCCGACGGCGGGCAGCGTCCGTCTCGACGGCAAGCCGATCACCGCTCCCGGCCCCGACCGCAGCGTCGTCTTCCAGGAATATGCCCTCTTCGCCTGGTTCACCGTGCGCCAGAATGTCGAATTCGGCTTGCGCATCGCCGGCATGAAGGCGGCGGAGCGGCGCAAGCGCTCGGACGATCTTCTGGCCATGGTCGGCATGGCGCAGGCCGCCGACCGCTACCCGCATGAATTGTCGGGCGGCATGCGCCAGCGCGTGGCGGTGGCGCGCGCCCTTGCCACCCATCCGCAGCTCGTCCTGATGGATGAGCCTTTCGCGGCGGTCGACGCCTTGACGCGCGCGACTTTGCAGGAGGAACTGCTGCGGCTGTCGCAGCAGCTGGGCCTGAGCATCGTCTTCATCACCCACAATGTCGACGAGGCGGTGTTCCTCGCCGATGATGTGGTGGTGATGTCGGCGCATCCCGGCACCATCCAGGAAATCATGACCATCGACATGCCGCATCCGCGCGACCGCGGCTCGCCCGAATTCGCCAGATGGTATGCGCGCATCAATTCAGCGCTGCATCAGGACCCGAAACGGAAGCAGGCCGCCTGATGCGTGACAATGTGATGGACACCGCCGCCTTCGAAGCCCGCTTCCTCGCCGATCATCAGCGCAGCCTCAGGCTCAGACGCTGGCGCGGCATTGCCCTCAACATTTTGGGCGTTCTCCTGTTCCTGGCGCTGTGGGAGTTGATCCCGCGTCTCGGCTTCATCGCCAATCCGGTCCTCTTCCCGCCGCCTTCGAAAGTCGTCGAGGCCGCTTTGCCGATGCTCGGCTCGGGTGAGATTCCCTACAATATCCTGGTCAGCCTCGGCCGCGCCGGCGCCGGTTTCCTCATCGCCGCCGTGCTGGGCGTCGCCATCGGCGTCGCGACGGCGCGGGCCCCCTTGATCCGCGACCTGGTCGAGCCTCTGCTGCACGGCTTCCGCTCGGTTCCGGTCATAGCACTTGTGCCCGTTTCCGTGCTCTGGTTCGGCATCGGCGAAGGCGCCAAGATCGCGCTCGTCGCCACCGGCGCTTTCTTCCCCATCTGGATCAACGCCTTCATCGGCGTGCGCGACGTGCATGAGATCTATCTGCGCTCCGCCGCCTGTCTCGGCGCCAATCGCTGGCAGACCTTGCGTTTCGTCGTCCTGCCGGCAGCACTGCCCTTCATCATTGCGGGGCTCAGGCAGGGTATCGCCATCGCGCTCATCGTTCTCGTCGCCGCCGAGCTCGCCGGTGCCCGCGCCGGTGTCGCCTATATGATGTCGATGGGCCACCAGCTCTTCCGCGTCGACATCATGTTCGCTGGCCTGGTGATCTTGGGCTTCCTGGGTTTCGCGGGAGACCGTCTGTTCGTCGCTCTGTGCCGGAAGCTCTTCCCCTGGTATCGCCCCAGTGCCTGACATCATCATCACCACGGGCTGTGTGCGCACGCTCGACCGCGACGATCGTGTCGCCGAAGCGATCGCCATCAAGGGTGACCGCATCCTTGCCGTCGGTGATGCGGCAGCACTCAAGGCTGGCGCCACGCCGAAGACGCGCCTCATCGATCTGCCCGGCGCCACCGTCACGCCCGGCATCAACGACGCCCATGCGCATATGGAGCGCGAGGGGCTGAAGCTCAGGCGTCCGTCGCTCGCCGGCTGCCGCTCGATCGCCGACATCCAGGCGTTGATCAAAGCGGAAGTGCAAAGGACGAAGCCCGGCGACTGGATCGTCACCATGCCGATCGGCGCGCCGCCTTTCTTCTTCAATGCCATCGCTGGGCTTGCCGAGGCCAGAGCTCCCGATCGCTTCGATCTCGACGCCGCCGCCCCCGATCATCCCGTCTATATATCGGGCCTGTTCGGCAATTGGGGTGCGCCACCTGGTTTTTCCTGCCTCAATACGCGCGCTTTGGCGCTCAATGGCATCACTGGCGCCTCGACGCCGAGCGTTGGCGGCATCGAGATCGTCAAGGACGATAAGGGCGAGCCGACCGGCGTCATCATCGAGCGCAATCCGCGCCCGATGGTGGAGTTCGATCTCCTGCCCGCCGTGCCGCGTTTTTCCGCCGCCGATCGCCGCGCCGGCATCATCTCTTCGATGCATCTCTATAACAGCGTCGGCACGACATCGGCCTATGAAGGCCATGGCTCGGCCGCCGAGATCATCGGCCTTTATCGCGATCTGTGGGAGAAAGGCGAACTCACGGTGCGCATGGGGCTGGTGGCGAGCCCGTCCTGGAAGGATGTCAGCGAGGCGGCCGTTATCATGCGCGACTGGCTGGCCCATGCGCAGGGCTCCGGCCTCGGCGATCCATGGTTCCGCCTTTCCGGCATCCATGTCGCCTTTGGCGGCGACGAGCGCATGGCAGAGATCGCCCGCATGGATCTGCCCAATACCGGCTGGTCGGGCTTCGTCGAGCAGGCGCAGGGACCGAAGGATTTCGAAGCACTCTGCCGGCTGGCGCTGCTGCATGATCTGCGGCTCAACACCATCGTCGCCGACCGCCTGGGCGACGTCGTCGCCATCCTCGAGCGGGTGAATGAGATATCGCCGCTCGCCGGCCGGCGCTGGGTGATCCAGCATATCGCGAAGACGGAGGCTGAGACACTCGCCCGCCTGGCGCGGCTCGGCGTGCTGGTGACCACCATCCCGGTTTATTTCCTGTGGAAGGGCGGCCATTGGTATGACGAGAAGGACGGCGACCGCATCGTGCCGATGCGCACCATGCTCGATCTCGGCATCGACACCGCCGCTGCCACCGACAACATTCCCCACAATCCCGGCTTCACTCTGTGGTCGATGTGCGAACGCCGGCGCCGCTCCGACGATAGGGTGATGGGCGCAGCCGAGCGCCTGACGCGCCGGGAGGCGCTGCATGCGCTGACGGTCAGCGGCGCACGGCTCACCTACGATGAGCATCACAAGGGCCCGCTCGCGCCGGGCTTCCTCGCCGATCTCGCGGTCTTCGACGCCGATCCGCTGAATGTCGAGGCTGAAGGGCTGAAAGACCTGTCGAGCCTTCTCACCATGGTGGGCGGCCGCATCGTGCATGAACGCCGGCGCTGATGAAGCAGCGCACCGTCATCATCGGCGGCGGCGCCGCCGGCGCCTGGATGCTGCTGCGTCTCCTGCAAAGAGGCTGCGATGGCATCGACATCATCGAGCCGCGCGAGGGATTGGGCCGCGGCCTCGCTTATTCGGCAAGTTTCGACAAGCACCTGCTCAATGTGGCGACGCCCAAGATGGACATGCTGGCGGAGGACAGCGATCCGCTTTTCGCGCCCTGGCTCGCCCAGCGCGCCGATTTTGACTATGCGCCGCGACGGCTCTATGGCGACTTCCTGCTGGAAGCGGTGGCGAAAGCCGTCGCAGGCACGGATGTCCGGCATTTCAGAACAAAGGCGACATCAATCCGTCGCGACGGCGACGGCCTCGCCATCACCATTGCGGATGGGACAACTCTTCATGCCGCGGAGGCGGTGCTGGCGCTCGGCAATCTGTCGCCCAAACGATTGGCGCCCGAGATCAGCGATCCGCGCCTCGTCGAAAATCCCTGGAGCCTCACGCCGGATATGGCGCAAGGCCGCGACCGTGTCGTCATCGCCGGCACCGGCCTCACCGCGCTCGACGCGGTCGTGCTGATCGCCGACGCCAATCCCCATGCGCATTTCACCTTGGCCGCCGCGCATCCACTTTTGCCGCCTTGCGACCGCACCGTCACGCCATGGCCCGAGGCGGCACAGGTCGTCGGCCGGTCACCCGCTGCGATCTGGGGCACGGCGAAGCATGCGATCCGCTGTCAAGACTGGTATGAGATCGTCGATGGCTTGCGGTCGCATGTCGAGGCGATCTGGGCCTCTTGGACGCAGGAGCAGCGTCGCAGTTTCGTGAAACACGGCGCCCGGCTCTGGCTGCATCACCGGCACCGCTCGCCGCCGCCAACCTGGCGGAGAATCGAAGAGCTCATGCAAACAGGCCGGCTGTCTTTGCGCGCCGGCCGCATACGCGGTCTCACCGCGCATGCCGAACGCATCGATGTCGACTTCGCCACCGGCGCCTTGCCGGCCGATCTCGTCGTCAACACGACGGGGCCAAGCCTGTCACTGCGCTCACATGCCTTGCTCAGCGCTGCTCTCGATGCGGGCCTGATCGCCGAATGCCCCTTGGGCCTCGGTATCGCCATCGACGATGACGGAAGCTGCCGGACGCGGGACGGCCAGCCGTCGCGCCTCTTCGCGCTAGGCACGCTGACCCGCGGCCAGTTCTTCGAGACCGTCGCCGTGCCCCATATCAGCAAGCGCGCCGGGGATATAGCGCGAGTGATTGTAGGCTGAGACTATTCAGACCGTCCAACAGTTCCCCTTCTCCCGCTTGCGGGAGAAGGTGCCCGAAGGGCGGATGAGGGTGTTGGGGCAGCTGATACAGACGCTGCCGTTGAAACGCAGCTGGGAATGCATCTTCTCGAATAGCAATGCGGCGCGAGACACCCTCATCCGGCGCTTCGCGCCACCTTCACCCGCAAGCGGGAGAAGGGGAACTACGCATGCGTGCAGTCTTTACTCCGCCGCGGCGAGGAACTGCGCGTCGGCCTGATCGAGGCGGCGGCGCAGCTGCGTGATGGTGAGCGCGTCGTCGGGAGCGCAATTTTCGTAGGTGAGATAGCTGCCGGCCTTGACCGGCTTCATCACTTTCGCCCGCTCGGCGAGGCCGATGGGGATCGCATTGGCGCGGCGCGCCTCGCTCCAGGTCATGGCCCAGGCGCGATATTGCGTCTCGCCGATCTTGCCCAGCGTTTCGCCGGGCGCAAGGTCGCGCTTGGCGACGGCGATGGCTTCCGCCACCGGGTGATCGAGTGGCACCATATCGGCCTGCTTGTGCAGCACCGCATGCGCCGCCGAGATCGGTACTTCGAGGCTGGTCAGGTGGAACGGGCGGAACAGCGAGAAATACGGGCCCTTGCCGACTTTGAGATCGATCATGCGCTCGATGACGCGCGGATGGTCGGCCTCGACGATGCAGAAGACGCCGGGCGCCACACCTTTGCCGATCGAATAATCGACGCAGCCCGCCTTGCTCAAGACCCCGCCTTTGTCCTTCGGGATCAGCACATCGGCGAGCTCGTCGCGCGTCGCCGCCGGCCCGTGCATGCCGGGCACGTCGGGCACGAGGCCTGTCGAATTGGCGATCGCCACCATCTCGACCATCGTCTTGGAGCCGTCGACGAATTCGACCAGCACACGCGCATTCATGTTGCGCTGTTTCGCTTCCGCCTCGAACTCGGCCGGCACCGCGTCGAATTTGAGCGGGTTGTTCTTGCCCTTGCCGGCGCAGACGATAGAGAGGCCGAGCGACTGGGCGAAGCCGATGAGCTCGAGGGCCGCCGCGGGCTCATCGCCCGCCGCCCCGGTATAGACGACACCGGCGCGGCGCGCTTCCTGATGCAGGAAGCGCCCGATGGTGATGTCGGCCTCGACATTGAGCATGACGATCGGCTTGCCGGCCTTGATCGCCGCCAGCGCGAAGACCGCTCCCGTGTCGGGGTTGCCGGTGGCGTCGATCACCACATCGACGCGCCCCGCATTGACGAGCGCCTCGAGATCGCCGGTGATGGCGATCTTCTTCAGCTCGATCAGCCGATCGATGTCACGGGCGCTTCTGGCTTCGGCGAAATCATCAGGCGTATGGCCGGCGAGGAGAAGGGCCGCGCGCGCATTGGCGATATTGAGCTCGGAAATGGCGGCGAGCCTCAGGCCCTGCATGCGGGCGAGCTGCACCGCGAGATCGGTGCCCATCTGGCCGGCGCCGGCGACGCCGATCCTGATGGGGCCCTTGGCTTCGGCATGCTGGCGCAGCTCGCGCGCCAGCGACGACACATTGGCGATCACTTCGACTTGTCTTTCTTTGGTTTTTCTTTCTTGCTTTTCGGCGACGCGGCTTTAGGCGCGTCACGCCGCGTCGGCGCGATCACCGCCAGGGCCTCGCCCTGCTTCAGTTCTCCGGCCTGCTTGCCATAGGTCTTGAAGCGCGCCAACACCGTCTTCATCTGCGTGTCGGAGAGGATGACCGGCTTGCCGGCGAGGCTCGCCGCCCAATATTGATGGCACAAGGTCTCGATCTCGCCCGCGAGCCACAGAGCCTTGTCGAGATTGGGCCCGAAGGCGATCTGACCGTGATTGGCGAGAAGGCAGGCGGTGCGCTCTTTCAGCGCCGCGAGCATCGTGTCGGAAAGCGCCTGGGTGCCGAACTCGGCATAATCGCTGACCCGCAAGGTCGAGCCGCCGGTCACGCCGATCATGTAGTGGAAGGGCGGAATGTCCTTGCGCAGGCTCGACAGCGCGGTGGCATAGATCGAATGCGTATGCACGATGGCGCCCGCCTCGGGGCGCGCCTTGAAGATGTCCATATGCATGCGCCACTCGGTCGAGGGCAGATATTTGCCGTAATAGCCGCCCTCGAGATCCATCTCGACGATATGCTCGACATCCATGATGTCATAAGGAACACCCGAGGCGGTGATCACGAAGCCGTCCGCGGTGCGGGCGCTGACATTGCCCGACGTGCCCTGATTGATGCCCATCTCGTTCATCCGGCGGCAGACCGAGATGATCTTCTTCTTGAGATCGGCATTCTTCGACTTCGACATTGCGTCCGCTCCGGGTTTGATCAAAATCGGGCGGACCCTACAACTGGAAAGCCGAAAGGTCCAGCAACGCGGCTTGAGAAGGCCTTGACAATCTCTCCATTATGAGAAAAATTCTCATATATGGAAGAACAGGAAATCCTCGAGGACGCCGTGGACCGGCGGATCGCCCAGCGCCTGAAGGCTCTGCGCGTCGACCGCGGCTGGTCGCTCGACGAGCTCGCGGGGCGCAGCGGGGTCAGCCGTGCCACTCTGTCGAGGCTCGAGAATTCCGCCATCAGCCCGACCACCAGCATGCTCGGCAAGCTGTGCGCCGCCTTCGGTATCACCTTGTCCCGCCTCATGCATATGGCGGAAGACGGTTTCGCGCCGCTCCTCCGCCGCAGCGCCCAGACGGTGTGGAGCGATCCCGAGATCAGCTTCCGCCGCCGCGCCGTGTCGCCGCCGGCGCAGACGCTCGCCGGCGAGGTGATCGAAGGCGAGATCGGCCCCGGCACGCGCATCGACTACGACAGATCACCGAAACAGGGCCTCGAGCATCATCTCGTGCTGCTCGAAGGCCAGCTCGAAATCACGGTCGCCGGCACGACCCACGAGCTGAAAGCCGGCGACTGCCTGCGCTATCAGCTTTTCGGCCCGAGCAGCTTCGCGACGCCGAAGAGAGTATCGGCCCGCTATCTGATCTTCATGGTGTGACGCAACATGCTCGCCAAATCTCCGGTCACCCTGGCGCTCTTCGAAAGTTGTGACATCGCAGCACATCTGCCGGAGCTGGCGCGGCTCCTGCATGATTGCGTCCATGCCGGCGCCAGCATCGGTTTCATCATGCCGCACGGCCCTAAGGACGCTGAAGCCTTCTGGCGCGACAAGTTGAAGGCGCGGTGGCCATTGGCACACGCCTGCTGCTCGTGGCGACCTGCGGTGAGCGCATCGCCGGCGCCGTCCAGCTCGATATCGATACGCCGGCCAACCAGCCGCACCGCGCCGAGATCCGCAAGTTGCTGGTGCATCCCGATTTTCGCCGCCTGGGCATCGCCCGCCTGCTGATGGCCGGGATCGAGGATCACGCGCGCGCCCTGGGGCGCAGCCTCCTCACCCTCGACACCCGCACCGGCGACAATGCCGAGCCGCTCTATGCCTCGCTCGGTTATCGTACCGTCGGCGTCATCCCCGGCTATTGCCGCGATACCCATAAAGATCGTCTCGACTCCACTACGATCATGTACAAAAATCTGTGACGGGAGGCACGGCACAGAGGGGATCATGACCGAAGACAGATTGCGCGGCATCGCCGTGGTCGATGTCGGAGCGACCAACAGCAAGATTGTTCTTTTCGACAGTGCCGGCAAGCCTTTGGCCGAGCGCAAGATGGCAAGCCGCCATGGCGCCGGGCCGCCCTTTCCGCATCTGGATCCGGGACCCTTGGTCGCCTTCTGCGCCGAGCACCTGCCCGATCTCGACGCCGTGCTTCCCATCGATGTCATCGTACCCTCGGCCCATGGCGCGGCGATCGCCTGTTTGGCAGGAGACGGGTCACTGGCGCTGCCGGTCATGGACTATATGGCGGAGCCGCCGCCCGAGATCATCGCCGCCTATCGCGAGATCGAGCCGCCTTTCCAGGAAGTCTTCGGCCCTCTGCTGCCCATGGCGCTGACCCATGGGCTACAGCTCTTCTGGCAGGAGACGGCCTTTCCCGCCGAATTCGCCAAGGTCAGGACCATCCTGCCCTGGATCCAGTATGTCGGCTATCTCCTGAGCGGCGAGGCGGTGATCGAGATCGCCAGCATGTCCTGCCAGTCGCAGCTCATGGATGTGCGCGACAACAGCTTTTCCTCACTGGCGCGCCGGCGCGGCTGGGACAGGCTCTTCGCGCCCTGGGCCAAGGCCTGGGAAGTGACCGGGCCGCTCAAGGACGGCTTTCGTGGCAAACGTTTCCGCGGGCGGGGCGACGTGCTTGCCGGCATCCATGATTCGAGCGCCAATTATCTGCGCTATCTCGCCGGCGGCAGGCGTCATTTCACGCTGCTGTCGACCGGCACCTGGATCATCGGTTTCGACACCAACACCGTCATCACCGAGCTCGATCCCGAGCGCGACACGGTGACCAATACCGACATCTTCGGCAAGCCCGTGGCCTGCTGCCGCTTCATGGGCGGGCGCGAATTCGAAATCTCTCACGCGGCGCATCCGCCGAAGCCGCGAGCTTCCGGGCTTTGACGGATATACTGGCGCAAGAGAGCTTCGCGCTGCCCTCCTACACCGACAGCGGCGGTCCCCTGCCCGGCACCGGCAACAAAGGCCTGGTCAAGGGCCCCGCCCCTCCAATGAGGAGGAGCGCGCGACACTCGCGGCCCTATATTGCGCGCTGATGGTCGATCGCTCGCTCTGCGCCGTGAAGTCGAAAGGCGACATCATCGTCGACGGACCCTTCGCCAAGAATCCGGTCTTCCTGTCATCGCTCGCCGGCCTGCGCCCGCAGCAGAATGTGCTCGCCTCGCAATTGCGCGACGGCACCACCCAGGGCGCCATGGTGCTGGCCTTGATGGGCGAGGATGACAAGCTGCCCGAGCTCGCTCTGTCGCTCGACCGCATCGCACCGGAGGCCCCCGCGATGATCGCCGACTACGCCGAAAAATGGCGCCGCCTAGCGGAGCAAGCGGGTTAGAGGAAGCTATACGGATCGACATCGATGGCGAGGCGGAGCGACCCCTTGGGCTTGATGTCGCCGAGCCAGGCCCTGAGATAGGCCTGAACATTGATGCCGCGGCGCGCCCTGACGAGAAAGCGCCAGCGATGCAGGCCACGCACCAGATGCAAGGGAGCGGGTGCCGGGCCCAGCACATGCACGCCCTCGCCATAGGGCGCCAAGGGCTGCAGTGAACGCGCGAAGCGTTCGGTCTCGTGCCCGTCGCGCCCCGATATCACGAGGGCCGCGAGATGTCCGTAAGGCGGCAGCTCGGCGCCCTCGCGCAGACGCTTCTCCTCGGCGAGAAAACCGTCGCGGTCGCCCGCCGCCAGAGCGAGCATCAGGGGATGATCGGGCCGATAGGTCTGGATCAGCGCGCGGCCCGGCTTCTCGCCGCGCCCGGCGCGTCCCGCCACTTGCGCCATTTGCGCCCAGCTGCGCTCCCCGGCGCGCGGATCCCCGGAATCGAGGGCGAAATCGGCATCGACGACGCCGACCAGTGTCAGATGCGGGAAGTGATGCCCCTTGGCGACGAGCTGCGTGCCGATGACAAGATTGTGCACGCCGTCGGCCACTTCGCGGATCGCATCCTTGAGCAGCGTGCCGCGCGCCAGATCGCTCGACAATATGGTGAGGCGCGCCTCCGGGAAGCGCTGCACGACTTCCTCGGCCAGCCGCTCGACGCCCGGCCCGCAGGGCACAAGCTTGCCCGCCGTTTCGCATTTCGGGCAGGCCGGCGGGATCGCGGCGGTATGGCCGCAATGATGGCACATCAGCTGCTTGCGGAAGCGGTGCTCGACCAGGGAGGCGGCGCAGTTGGGACAATCGAAGCGATGGCCGCAGGCACGGCACAAGGTGAGCGGCGCATAACCGCGCCGGTTGAGGAAGAGCAGCGCCTGGTCACCCTGCGCCAGCGTCTCAGCAACCGCTTGCGCCAGAGGCTCCGACAGCCATGAGCCCGATGGTGGCGCCGATTGCCGCATGTCGATGATGTGGCTCGGTGGCAATTCCGCCGTGCCGTGGCGGCTCGTGAGCCGTACGTGAACGTAGCGCCCGCGCTCGGCATTGACGAGGCTTTCGAGCGAGGGCGTGGCGGAAGCGAGCACCACCGGGAATTTGCCGAGCGCGCCATAGACGATCGCCATGTCGCGCGCGTGATAGGGCACACCGTCCTCCTGCTTGTAGGCGCTCTCATGCTCCTCATCGACGACGACGAGGCCGAGCTTGGCCCAGGGCAGGAACAGAGCCGAGCGCGCGCCGACGACGATGCGCGCGCCGCCTTCCGCGACGCCGCGCCAGACGCGCTCGCGCTCGCGTGGCCGCATACCGGAATGCCACTGCGCCGGCGCGACACCGAAGCGCCGCTCCACCCGTTCGATGAATGGCGGGGTGAGTGCGATCTCGGGCAGCAGCAGCAGCACCTGGCGGCCGGACGCGAGCGCCGTCGCCATGGCCTCGAAATAGACTTCGGTCTTGCCGGAGCCGGTGACACCGTCGAGCAGCAAGGTGCCGGCGGTGCGGCGCGTGACCAAAGCCCGCAGTTCCTGGGCGGCCTCTTCCTGCTCGTGCGACAGAGTGAGCTTGCCGGCGGCAGGATCGGGCATCGGGAAGGCGCGATGCGGCGGCAGCGCAACAGTTTCGAGCGCCCCCGTCTTGGCCAGCATCTTCACCACCGACGTGCCGACGCCGGCGAGTTCCGCCAGTTCGGGCGCCTTCATCGCCGGTCCCTCGCACGCAATATCGAGGACGCGGGCGCGCTGGGCGGTGAGTTTCGCCGGCGGGTGGGGCCCGATACGATAGGCGGTTTCGCCCTTCGACTCGCCGAAGGCGCCGGGGGCGCGCAGACAGAGCCTCAGCACATTGCCGAGGGGCTCGAGATAATACTGCGCCACCCAGTCGATGAAGGCGCGATGCGTGTCACTCAAGCGCGGCAGGTCGAATTTCTGCACGATCGGCCGCAAGGTCTTGCCGCCGCCATCGCCGACACCAAGCTTCCACACGCAGCCGATGAAGGAGCGCGGCCCCAGCGGCACCTCGACATAGTCGCCGGGCGCCACCGCAAGGCCAGATGGCACTGCATAAGTATAAGGCCCCTCGAGCGCGAGCGGCAGCAGGACATCGGCGGTGACGAGGGAATCGGCGGACATGATCGAAGACTTGCGCCATCCATCGGCAGGGGACAAGCCCATGGCGTGGCGCGGCTCCATTGCCTATATGAAGCAAATGGCACAGTTCGAATCCTTTCAGGTCCGCTAATGATTTGAATTAGTTAGATGACAATTAATTCATTCCAAAATTGGGTAGCAAGCAATTAGCAAGCAACTAATGCAACCGAAGGATATCACTTAGCCCAGCGAAAATGGGGTTTCTGGAATCTCAAGACTCCATGTAGCTTCTGCGGCTTCGGATCATTGAACTAAAGAGCTCACTCGTGGCAACCAGCAATAACCAGAACCCAGAACAGATCGCACGTGACAAGATCGACTAGAGGCTGACGGATGCTGGCTGGCACGTACAAGACAAAAGTGCCATCAATTTCGCTGCCGGGCCTGGAATAGCCGTCCGTGAATACCAGACCGATGTTGGTCCGGCCGCCTGATGCAGTTCCGCGCGGCTCGCGGCAAGAGCATAATTATCCGAGTAGACAAGGGTTCCGGTGCAAATGAATGAATATGGTACCGACGTAGCTTTAGTCTCCTCATTTCAGGTGTAAAGGACGACTATCAGCCCATCACTACCTTTTGTGCTGGACCTGTGAGGATGGCGATGCCGTTGTCCTTCGACCAGCGCTTGTAGACTTCAAGATGAGGCAGGAGTAGGTTAAGCGCTTCAACCGAACTCACAGCAGCCCAGTTAGACGGCTCAGGCCCTGCTACTTTCCACGAAATAAATGGTATCCAATCCTACCACGCTAGCCGACCCCATTTTTTCGGCACGGCTGCAAACCGAGATCAAGAAGCTGAATCTCTTTGAGCTCTTATGCTCCGCTGCCACCACGAAGCTGGTCGATCTGACTGCCATGGCCGCGCACCAAAGACCGGCTGTCGTCACCGTATTCGCGATCCTCAGCCACTTGCTGTGCCGATATGGGAACATCGATGTTGCTGATCCTCGGAGTTGGGCGTCCGCATGGGAACGCCTGATCGGCCATGATGCCCTGCGTCTTACGGCATCGCATGACGAGGTTGCCTTCTTGCAGCCGCCTACCATCGAACCAACTTCACAACAATCCATCGAGGCAGCCGATCTGCTGCTTGCCAAGGTGGAGCATGAAGTCAAACAGACGTGGCGCACTACGGCTGAGCGCGGCCTGTTCGCAATCATGGGGAGTATGCTTCGCCCCAACGTCAAGGATCATCGCAGCTCCAGCCGTATCGGCCTGACCGCGGTTCTTACCAGCAACAATGGCGCACTCGGCGATGAAATCGCCCATCTCGCAGCTGCGTTTGATGCCCTCTTCGTTGGCCCCGCGGCGGATCACGCAACGAAGGATCATCTCGTCTGGCTGAGAATGTACTCGCCTAAGACCGCCCCCCTCAGTCTCGCCGATTTACCCTTACCTTTCCTCGATGTCGGCCGCGCGCAGAGACTAAGGGCGGTAGATAGGGACCTTTTCGAGGTCTGGGCCGTGCCGAACAATACCGCCAGGATCAACGCAGACGCCGACCCGTGGCTCGATGATCCCCACACACCCAAGGTGGTCACATCCAAAGATGCCAAGCGCTACAAATTGGCGAGAAAGCCTTTCGATTATCGTTTCGAACACGCGGTGCTGTTTGGTGCTCGTAGCGACAAGGAAGATGTCGTGCGACCCCGCATTCTCGACCTCGGGCAGTATCGGGTGGTACGGCTCTGTGCGCTTGGATCGGAACAGGGCAAGACGAAAGGGTACCGCGAGGCAACGTATGTCGCCGCACGTGGCAGCAGCTTGCTTTCGTTCGATGAGCCTTCCGAGGCAGATCGTCCGGCTCGCCTGTCGCGGCGAGCCTTGGAAACCATTGAGACCGGACTAAAGATACTCAACAGATCGCTTATCGAACTATTCAAGGAAGCGGACGAGCCGAGTGATGTTGACTGGAACCGTATCGATACAGTCCGGCAGACGTTCCGATCAACCGTAGCTCCGCGCTCAATCCAATTTGTGTTCGACGCGCTATCGCGCGATGAGGACATCGCAATGGAGCAGCGGTCACTCGATCAGCTCGTGGCCGAAGTCGTATTCGAGTGCTTCAAGCTTGCCGCTACCGCACTCGCCAATCCACTCAAACACGCGCGAGCCGAGGATAAGCTCATGACCGGCATTCGCTTTCAACTCAAGGGGGCCGCCATGAACGAGCAAAAAGTCCAACCTCTTCTTGCCCGCCAAACCTACGCAATTCTTTCAAAGATGATGCTTCACCTCTCTCCCGATGACCGGGCACGGCTGAGAACCATGTCACTCAGCGACCCACCGCTTTCCTTCTGGAAACTGATGGCCCAGGTTCCTGCTGCACATACGGAGAACAAGCGCTGCCTTGAAGTTTGGCAAATTGTGTTGCGCACGGTCGGTCGCGTCTATCATGCATCGCGTCCGCTTGGACGCATTCTGCGGGAAACGGATTTCCCAGAGCACCGTCTGAGCCGTTTTCTGGTCGCCACAGGGTCGTCACTTCCGGGCCTGCTCGACGAGTTGGCGCGGTGGCTCGTAAGTCACGAAGTGGATAAGGCTAATCTCGCGGACCTCGCAACGGTCGGGCTCGGCGATGCACTCGACGATCATGATGCGCGCGACTGGGCGCGACGAAGCATAGCTCTTCAATATGTCGGTGCGCCCATTGTATCAAGCGTGCCCGCGCGGACAAGTGAAGCGACGGTCGGAGGAGAGGACTGATGTTCGTTCAAATACATACGCTGCGGGATTACTCGACGGCATTGCCCAACAGAGGGCAGGATGGCCTCGCCAAGCGTACCGTCTATGGCGGCATCGAGCGCCAGCGTATCTCCTCGCAGAGCTTCAAAGCCGCGCTGCGCGACAGCAAGACATTGGTCCGGACTGCTCATGATGGTTCAACCGTAGACGACACACTTCGTGCGCTGGCGAATGGTTGTGGCATCGGCATGAGCATACGCTCCGCTCTGATCGAGGAACGCATTGTGCTGCCCAAGCTCATGGAAAAGGGTTTCAGCGAAGAAGAGGCCAAGACCTGGGCCAATGCCATCATGGGACTTTGGCGCAAGGCTGATGCTGCAGTCGCGTCCGACACCCCGCTCGTCGTCGGCGAGAAAGAAGTTGACGCGTTGGTGAGGGCCGCAACCCTTTTGAAAGTCGCGGGGACGGACACAAAGGAGTTCCGCAACATGATTGAGAAGCCTCAGGCACGAAACAAGGCTCCTGAGGCGGTCAGACAAGCAATAGAGAATATGCGAGCCATCAAGGCAAACGCCGGTATGGACGGAGCATTATTTGGACGTTTCGCAACGGGAGTTGCAGTCGACAATGTGGACAGTGCTGTGCATGTCGCTCATCTCGTCACGGTGCATCCGCTGTTCAGCGTGACGGACTTTTTTTCCGTCCAGGACTTGCTGAAGACAGGCCAAGGCGAAGACCGGGGCGGCAGCCACATCAACACGGCCGAGCTGACCAGCGGCCTTTTCTATGGCTACGTCGTCGTTGATCTACGCCAGCTGGAGGAGAACTTCGCATCGCTTGACAGCGCTCAGCGCGGCGCGATTGTTGCATGGCTTATTCGTGCCGTGGCGCAAGTCGAGCCCGCTGCAAAACTTGGCTCGACTGCACCGTATTCCTGCCTGCGTGAACTAATGGTCGAGATCGGCAGGCGTCAGCCACGCAGCCTCATCGGTGCATTTGAGAACCCAGTAGATCGAACCTCCGAACGTTCGCTGTCGGAAGAAGCTCGTGCCCGGCTCATTGCCCATGCGGCGGAAATGGACGCCCTCACCGGAAAATCCGGTTGGCGGGTTCTGCTTCGCGAGCACACAGGAGGTACCCTCCCCGCTGTGGAGGCGCTGAGCGATGCAGCCGCTAAGTACCTACGGGCCGCGTAGAGCTAATTGGTGAGCCATGTCTTTCTTCACCATTCGGTTCAAGGGGCCACTCGCAGCCCTACAAGGACCGCGGATCGATGGTGAGCCGCAAACACTACCCATTCCAACGCCATCGCTCATCACCGGAATGATTGGAGCAGCGCTCGGTATTTCACGCGCGGAGGCCGAGCGGCTACAGGCCCTTCAGGACGGGATGCGCCTTGCCTGTGTAGTTCACAAACCGGGCGTTGAAGTGATCGACTATCAGATAGCGGACCTTTCAAAACCATATCTCGTTGGACCCATGTGGTCGTCCGGGGCGAGGATCGTGGAGCGCGAGGGATCGCAGATCACGGGTCTGAGGCAGCAATGGAAGCCCTACCTGGCCGACGTTGATATGACGCTCGTCGTGGAGCTTGATCCCAGCGCCCCCAACACAGCCGAGGAGATCATTGCGGCCTTCCACGAGCCAGCGCGCCCGTTATTTCTCGGGCGATCCTCTTGCCCGCCGGACGTGGCCCTTGCAGGTGCAATCATCGAGGCGGCCGGTCTCGAAGATGCAGTCAATAAGGTCGCCTCCGAACGCTCGTCGGCGCTCATCTATCTGCCAGCCGGTTGCACCCAGCCCCAATGGGGAGACTTGCCAGTTTCAATTCCCGGAAGGCGGGATTGGCCCGCGAACCGTCATTCAGGCAGCGAACTGTACGTGTGTCGCCAGCCTGCCGCTGTCGAGCCAGGGTGAACGCGATGTATCTCATCCAGCTCACGCTCGACATCACCAAGTCCGCGCGTCATCTGAGTTCGTTCATAGGGTCGCGTGCTCTGGAGGACGATAGCCTGCTCATCAAGACAGTTCTCACCGAAACTTTCAGCGGTGCCTTGGTGAGGCCTTGGGCGGTACATTCACGGCACGGCCCTCTGCTCACAATAGTTGGGTACTCTGATGAGGGTGCCGAGGCGCTGAACGCGCGTCGTGCCCTTGCCTTACCGTCGCTGCAAGCTGCGGTGGGTGAAGCTCTCAGCGTCGAGATGCCTCCGCTCAAAGACGGCGATGCATTCCGTTTCAACGTTCGTTTGATCCCAACTGTGCGTATCACGCCGACTGGCAAGCGACGACACGGCGAGCGCGATGCCTTTCTTGTCGCGGCGGAAGCGACCGGACCCGATGGTGGCTTGGCTCGCGGTCTAGTCTACGAGCGGTACCTGAAGAGCAAGTTGGGCGGAGCTGACGTTACATCGTGCCGACTTGACGGCTTTCGGTTGGTACGGTTCACACGCCCAAAGAAGGACGGCCGAGCCCAAATAACCATGCCCGAAGCCATCCTCACTGGAACGCTGAAAGTAACCGACGCCACCACTTGTACCAGCTGCATCCGAGCGGGCATTGGGCGGCAGCGGGTCTATGGCTACGGCATGGTTCGCCTGCAACCGGTCAAGTTGGGCGGTTAGTCGGTACCGTGATGCTATCCTCGCTAAATCATTTGATTGCAGATAGTTACGTACAAGGGTTTCTTCCCCGTACGCGGGGATGGACCCGACCTCGAGCTGTTCGAAGTGGAGCGCCACGCGTTTCTTCCCCGTACACGGGGGTGGACCGGAGCAGGATGTGGTGGTGCGCGAGGGGCTGCTGTTTCTTCCCCGTACGCGGGGGTGGACCGTCGCCCGATCTCGACAGCCGCATTGCCGACGTGTTTCTTCCCCGTACGCGGGGGTGGACTCCGCTATCGTCGATTTTTCGAAGAGCACGATTAGTTTCTTCCCGGTACGCGGGGGTGGACCGTATCCTCACATCACCGAGAAGGACACCGGCCAGTTTCTTCCCCGTAGGCGGGGGTGGACCCTATTGGCATGCACTGCCGATGTACGCCCAGGCGTTTCTTCCCCGTACGCGGGGGTGGACCCGGCGACGACGGGGTGCGGACCTATGACGGCTCGTTTCTTCCCCGTACACGGGGGTGGACCGGAAACCGCCTACCAGACGGCGAAGACCGGCGAGTTTCTTCCCCGTACGCGGGGGTGGACCCATGGTGCCCATCGGCGGCGAGCGCATGAACACGTTTCTTCCCCGTACGCGGGGGTGGACCATACATGGGCGCCGACGTTGTCTATGACGGTGGGTTTCTTCCCCGTACGCGGGGGTGGACCAACATGGAACGGCATCAATGTGGTCTGCATCTCGTCTCTTCCCGTGCGCGGGGGTGGACCGTGGGTGCTCTGCCAGATAGGTTATTGTGAAACGTCTCTTCCCCGTGCGTAGGTGGACCGAGCGGGCAAACAGCCGCGCTGACTTAACGATGGTCTCTTCAACTGCGCAGAGGTGGACAATTGTCTCCTGCTCGTCGCTGTCACCTAAGGAATGCATCAGCTGATTGAACCGTGGGCCAAGATCAATCCGCAAGGCGAAACCCGTTCCGTCTTTGAACACTCCTTGGACGTGGCTCTCACCATCCATGCTATCCTTGACCGTGAAATCGAGCGCCGACGCCTGTCGTCAGCTTTCAACGTCAAACTGACTGATGTGCACTTGGCGCGGCTTGCGGTCCTCGGTGGCCTGCACGACTTTGGCAAATGCCTGAAAGGTTTTCAGGACAAGCTCGGCTCCCTATCCGCGTTAGGACCTGGCCATGTAGCCGAAGCACTGGCAGTCCTCGTATCAGTGCGTGAAACGCGAGATGCGGTTGGGACAGCCCTGCTTCGCGAGTGGTTCGGGGAGCCCACCAATCCAATCTATGTATCAGTCTGTCATCACGGCGAACCGGTAGGCGAGGACCGCTTCCGTCGACACCTCGCCATCGTCCGCGAACTTCTCCAGACCACACGCTACGGACATGATCCGGTCACGGAAATAACCCGGCTCAGGGACCGCCTCCTCGCTGCATTCCCTCAAGCGCTCTCCGGGGCGGAGCAATTGACGTTCGCGCCTGCGGCCCAGCACTTGTTTGCAGGCATCCTAATGACCGCAGACTGGATGGCGTCCGGCTTTGCCTTCGATCCGGGTGGCAGGCGGGAGCTTGCCGAGGAGCTCCTTGATCGGACCGGCTGGTCCGGCTGGCACAGCGGCGCTACGCCGCGAGCACTTCTGGGTGGCTGGGAACCTACGGCGGCTCAGGCTGCGGTTGAAACAATCCCGCTTCAGAACCTGGTGATCATCGAAGCGCCTACCGGGACTGGCAAAACCGAAGCCGCCCTGATCTGGGCAAGCCGTCTCGTCTTGGACGATCTTGTCGACGGCCTCTATTTTGCGGTTCCGACGCGTTCTGCCGCTACAGAGCTCCACGCCCGGATCGGCCGGGTGATGACCGGACAGCATCCTGCATTGAGGGGGAAGATCGTCCGCGCTGTGCCAGGCATGTTGGATGTTGAGGATGCTCGCCCGGACTATCCACCAGAGACTTGGGCAGTGGCCGCACCCAAGCGGGTCTTTGCCGCACCAATCGCCATTGGAACCATTGATCAGGCCCTCCTTTCAATCATTCGCAACCGCCATGCATGGCTGCGCGCCGCGCTGCTCTCCCGCCATCTTCTGATCATTGATGAAGTCCACGCCAGCGACCCCTACATGGCCGCGCTGACCAACGCCTTGGTTCGTCGGCATCTGAACCTTGGGGGGCATGTGCTTGCCATGTCGGCGACGCTGGGAGAGACAGCGCTGGCGCAATTGCAGGACCGAAGGCGAAAGTCTTTCGAGGACGCGCAACGCGTTTCCTACCCTGTAGTAAGAACGCCAAGCGGCGACACGGTTCTCACCAACACGCAAAGGCGTGCGATAGATATTGGGCTTGTGCCGCACCATGAGGCTCGCGCCAGTGCGGTTGAAGCTGCGCGCGATGGACATGCTGTCCTGCTAATACGTAGTACAGTAAAAGATGCGATTGCCGACTACCTTGCCGTTTCCGCTGAGGTCGAAGCGTTGCTCCATCACAGTCGTTACGCGCTCGCAGATCGGTCTTGGTTGGATCGCTGCCTTCTCGGCATTTTCGGTCCAAAAGCACAGCGGCGTGGCATCGTCGCGGTGACGACGCAAACGGCAGAGCAGTCGCTCGACATCGACGCCGACCTTCTCATCACCGACAGCTGCCCGGCCGACGTTCTGCTCCAGCGCCTTGGCCGATTGCATCGCCACCGGCATGGATCACGACCGCGAGCTTGGATAATCGACCCAGGTCCCCTGACCGAGTTTGTCGCTGAGAACGGAAAACCTATTGGCCGTGACGGACAGGGCTGGCCGTGGGTCTATCAGAACATCTTGAGTGTAGGAGAAACGCTGGATTGGGTTCGCGTACATGGCCAGATTGTGGTCCCGGATCACAGTAGGGCACTGGTCGAGTGCGCCACGCATGCGGATCACCTACGCGAGGTGGCCGATCAGACGGGAAGCAAATGGCAAGTTCTCTGGCAACGCCTCTACGAGCGGGGCCGCATCGACACCCAACTTGCTGAGGCGGGTCTCGTCGACTGGGCGAGGCCGTACCGGGAAGCTACTGTCGATGTCCGTTACGCAACTAGGCTTGGCGAAGGCTCCATAACGGTCGCGACGCCGGGGCTTGTTTCGCCATTTACCGGTGAGCCGATAGCTGCCTTGCCGATCCCAGGCACTTGGCTGAGTGGCATCGATTTTGGGGAGCAAGTTGAAGCGACCGTGAGCGGCAATACAATCACCTTGGAGGGCCGCTCCTTCACCTACACAGAATTGGGTGTGCAGAAGAGCCAATCTCGTTGAGTTCTGGTGTTATCCGACCGCTTGGAAGTGCCACCTCATGTCGCAGATCGTATTTTGAACCATCAGACTGGCATGATTGCCGGCGTAGCTGCCGTTTATCAACGGCATGAGTTCGTTGAAGAGCGGAAATAAGCACTAAACAGGTGGGCCGCGCATATTCAGTTGCTTACCGTCGATCCAATCGCTTCACGCGCTGCATGATCCTTAATTGTGGAATTGATTGCAGAAGGATCGGGAAATGCGAGCAATGGCGACAACTGATCCAAAGGGGCAAGGGAAACTCAATCCAGTTCTGCGAATGAATTTGCGAGAGCTCAAACATGGGCAAACTCGGATATCACGAATAAATTTGCGAGGGTGGGGCCTAGGGGTACGGGGGTGTCCGGCACCAGCGAACCCCCCACCCCCCGCGCGGACTGAGGCATGCCTCGAATTGTCTCGCCAAAATCCAGCGCCAGAAACAAAGGAGCTTACTTTTGCGCGCCCAATTGGCGCAATATTGCAACAAGTCTCGGTACCGCTTGAACCGAGGTGAATATGGTTGTTATCACGGTGATAACAGCCATACAGGCGATGCATGCTACAGCACATCGAGGAGAAACAAACTATGTCCAGCGCGATCACCTGCGCGCTCTGACCGGGGGTGACGGGTGTACAGAAAACCCTCTGCAGTCCGCCCAGCTCCGCCCGCAATTTCATTGAGCTTTTCCCCCCGCTTTGCCTGGTACCGAAATCAGTTGATTCCGGTACCCGTCTAGGATACCATTCCTGCATGCGTCGAGCCGCCATCTACCTGCGCGTCAGCACCGACAAGCAGACCACCGAGAACCAAGAGCGCGAACTGCGGGACGTCGCGGCCCATTCGGGCTGGGACATCGTAGCCACATATCGCGATGAGGGCATCTCGGGCGCGAAGTCGCGCTCCGCACGGCCGGGCTTCGACGCCCTCTGTAAGGACGCCACGCGCCGCAAGTTCGACGTCATCATGGCCTGGTCCGTCGATCGGCTGGGCCGCTCGCTGCAGGACCTCGTCGCCTTCCTCGCGGACATCGCTGTGGCGAGGGTGGACCTGTACCTGCAGCAGCAGGGTCTCGATACGACCACTCCGGCGGGGCGGGCGCTATTCCAGATGTGTGGCGTGTTCGCGGAGTTCGAGCGCGCCATGATCCGCGAGCGCATTCGGGCGGGGCTCGCTCGGGCAAAGGCGAAGGGCGTGAAGCTGGGGCGCAAACCGATTGAGCCGAGCAAGGAACGCGCGATCGTGCGACTCCTGCAAACAGACGGCATCCGGAAGGTCGCGCGTAAGGTGGGCGTGGGCGTTGGCACGGTTCAGCGTATCGCCCGCGAGCTTCGCGCGCCGCAGAAGGACTCGGTCCCGCTTTCGCTTCGGGGCTAGGTGCAATTCTGCTGGCCGAGTCATATCGCAATCTATGATATGGTCGACGTACAAAGTACGTCAGCCATATCGCAGTTCGCTTCGCTGAGGCGCGCTTCGCACTTTCAGGCTCGGTTCGCGTCCTCAGTAGTTAGTTTCGTATACCCCTAAACTTGGTGGCGTGGCGCGACGCCCATGTCCGCCTTGCTCACAAAGCGGCCGAGTCGTGCGGCAGCGCAAAATATCGCGAAGGGCCAGGAGCGGTCATCACAGATCATCGCCAGCCTATCCGCTTAGCCATGTGTTTTTCACAGTTTCAGTCGGCTGCCTTCTTCATCTCCGCTTCCAGCTTGGCTTTGTCGGCATCACTCAGCTGCGGCCGGTCAACCACCAGCTTGAGGCTGTCAATCGTGCCAGTGAAAGCGAACGGCACATGGTACACTTTGTCGTTCACTGGCGTGCCGGTATCCGAGCCGATGTCCATATTCTCATCCCAGGCAAGGATCGTTGCCAGGGTATGTTCGATTTTCTGCGCCGCCGCCACCTTGCCGTCCACCGTCATTATGCCCGTGCCTGACTGGCCTAGGCCGCTTACGCTGTTGAACGCAAGCGTGCCGAAGCCAAGCCCGTCATACTTGAAGTCAAACACGAGTGTGTGCTTACCGGCACTCAACGCGTCGGGAGCTTCCCAAACTACATTCTTCAACCCGAGAAGATTCCAGTCGAAAGTGGGTTTCCCCTTGTTGATATAGAAACCATAGCCCGCGAAGCGTCCACCTTGGGTGATGATCATCCCGTCGCCGCCACCTTCTGGCACCGTCACATCGGCAATGAAAGTATAGGAAGAGTTCAGGATAGTCGGCGCCACCCCGTTCGAGATGCCAGTCATCTTTCCAGGAAATTCGAACTCCGTTCGACCAGCAGTGGCACTCGGACGCGGTGTGACAACACGTGTTGCCACCGAGGCATCCAACGGCAGGACGTTATATCTCTGAGCCTCCTGCCAGAAAAGGCCCTGAAGCTCCTTAAGCTTCTCCGGGTTCTTAGCAGCAAGATCATTAGTCTGGGTCCAGTCATTGTTGATGTCATAGAGCTCCCATACCGCATTGTTGGCGGGATCCGAGTCCACATTGCCGAATGTAACCCAGGCCGGACGCTTGACCTTGGTCGTTGCCATCCATCCCTCATGATAGAGACCGAACTCGCCCATCATCTCGAAATACTGGGTGCGATGATGGGATGGTTCATCCTTGTTGGCCGCATTGAAAGTGTAGACGAGGCTTGTCCCCTCCATCAGGCTCTGCGCGATGCCATCAACCACCGAAGGTTCGCGAATACCCGCTGCTTCGAGGATAGTCGGCGCAATGTCGATCACATGGGCGAACTGGGTGCGGAGGCCGCCCTTGTCGGCAATAACCTTGGGCCAGGCGATGGCCATACCCTGCTTTGTGCCGCCGAAGTAACCCGCGATCTGCTTGGTCCACTTGAACGGCGTGTCAAAGGCCCACGTCCAGCCGACAGCCATGTGGTTATAGGTGTATTCTGTCCCCCAGATGTCATAGAAATACTTAAGCTGATCCGCAACCGACACATCAACTCCGTTGAATTGCGCCACCTCGTTAGGAGTGCCCACGAGTGTTCCCTCTGCAGAAGAACCGTTGTCGCCCGAGATATAGATGATCAGGGTATTGTCGAGCTTCCCCATGTCTTCGACCGCCTGGATCACCCGGCCGATCTCGTGATCGGTATAGGCGAGATAGGCGCCATAGACATCAGCTTGGCGGATGAACATCTTCTTCTCGTCCGCCGAAAGTTGGTCCCAATTCTTCAAGAGGTCCGAGGGCCAGGGAGTGAGTTCGGCGTTCTGTGGAATGACGCCGAGCCTCTTCTGGTTAGCGTAGATGGTATCGCGAAGCTTGTTCCAGCCATCGTCGAATAGGTGCATGGCGCTGATCTTGTCCACCCATTCCTTGGTCGGATGATGAGGCGCATGGGTACCGCCTGGGGCGTAATAGACGAGCCAGGGCTGCTGTGGCGCAATCGTGTTGAGCTGCTGCATGTAGCCGATGGCCTCGTCAGCCATCGCCGTGATCAGATTATAGCCCTTCTGCGTCTCGAACGGGTAAATCTGAGTCGTGTTGCGGAAGAGATTTCCCGGCGTCCACTGGCTCGTGTCGCCGCCGTTGAAGCCGTAGAAGTAGTCGAAGCCCATACCGGTAGGCCACTGGTCGAAGGGTCCGGCCATGCTGATCGTATAAGACGGCGTGTTGTGGTTCTTGCCGAACCACGACGTGGCATAGCCGTTGTCCTTCAAGATCGTGCCAATAGTAGCCTTGTCCTTAGTGATGACACTATCATAGCCGGGATAGCCCGTCGCCTGCTCTGCGATCACGCCGAACCCGGCCGAATGATGGTTGCGCCCTGTTATGAGTGCCGCCCGTGTGGGCGAGCAAAGCGCCGTAGAATGCATATTGGTGTAGCGCAGGCCCATTTGGGCGATCCGATCGAGCGCCGGCGTGGGGATCACACCGCCGAAGGTCGATGGCGCCCCGAAACCCACATCATCGGTGATGATCAGCAATACGTTGGGTGCGCCTTCAGGTGGCGCTATGCGCGGCTGCCAAAAGGGTTTCGACTGCAGTGCGTTGCGATCGATCTTACCTCCGAATGGCATAGCGGGCGCGGGCAGCTGCAATCCGTCGATTGCCCGTGTCGCGGCTGGCGATCCCGCCGGAGCGTTGGATTGCTGTGCGACCGACATCCCCGGAAGTGCTAGGCTAATTCCAGTCACAGCAATAAATGTGCAGACCATCCTTCCGATGGCTGCGCCGAAACAGAACGTCATGGCTTGCCTCCCTGCCGTCACAAATACACGTCTATCTGATACTCGACGAGTGCCTCGGGCCTAAAACCTGCGCTGGTATCAATTTATTGGCAAGCGAATTGCTGCCGCAGGCTGTCCGTGGGGCCTTGGTGATAGTGCAGGATGCATATGCATCCTTTGTCAAAGCCAGCGTTAAATGGGTGGACGGTATTTCCGCTTTGGGTCATTCGCTTCCGGGTCGAGCCAGCAGCAAGTCGGGCCATGTCCGCTATGCCTCGATAGCGGCTAAATTCCGCAGCGCAGCGAGATGACGCAGTGGGCCATTTTCGGACCTTCGAGGCATCCTAACAAGGGCTCGCGCGCGCCGCTCCATAGGCTAAGATGCCTCCAACTGGCAGGAGGTCTGTCCTTGCAGGAAGGGCAACGTAGGCTGGCGGCGATCTTGGCTGCCGATGTGGCGGGTTACTCGCGCCTAATGGCGGCTGACGAGTCGGGCACGCTGGGACGACTCAGGCGGCTCCGAGCGGAGGTATTCGAGCCAAAGATCGCCCAGTTCTACGGGCGCATCGTCGGGTCCGCGGGCGACAGCCTGCTGATCGAGTTCGCGAGCGCGGTCAATGCGGTGCAGTGCGCTGTTGAGGTGCAGCGTGAGTTGGTCGGTCAGAACGCCAGTCTACCGGAAGACAGGCGTATGGCGTTCCGCGTAGGTGTGAACCTTGGCGACGTGATCGCCGAGGACAACACGATCCACGGAGACGGCGTTAACATCGCGGCGCGACTGGAAAAGCTCGCGGAGCCAGGCGGTGTCTGCATCGGTCACGCCATCTACGATCAAGTGAAGGGCAAACTTGCTTACGCCTATGATGACCTCGGCGAGCAACGGGTGCACAACATTGCGGAGCCGGTGCGCGCCTATCGTGTGAAGCCCCCCAATGCATCCGTCAACAGCTTATCCGCGTCGTCGGCTAGGGATGCGCGACCGCTTCCCGACCGGCCATCGATCGCCGTCCTGCCCTTCCAAAACATGAGCGGTGATGTTGAGCAGGAGTATTTCGCCGATGGCATGGTGGAAGAGATCATCACGGCGCTCTCGCGAATGCGTTCGCTGTTTGTGATCGCGCGTAATTCCAGCTTTGCTTATAAGGGTAGAAGCCTGGACATTAAACAGGTTGGACGCGAGCTCGGTGTGCGTTATTTGCTCGAAGGCAGTGTCCGCAAATCCGGCAACCGTGTGCGCATCACGGGCCAACTCATCGATGCTGGCACCGGCGCTCATTTATGGGCGGAACGGTTCGACGGTCGGCTAGAAGACATCTTCGATTTGCAGGATCAAATAACGGGGAGAGTTGTCGGAGCCATCGCGCCCAGGTTGGAGCGAGCCGAAATAGAGCGGGCTGCGCGTAAGCCGACTGAAAATCTTGACGCCTACGACTATTTTCTGCGCGGCATGGCCGCCTTTCATCTGTGGAACAATGAAGCGAACAACGAGGCGCTGCGATTGTTCTACAAGGCTATCGAACTCGACCCCAATTTTGCTGCGGCCTATGGCATGGCGGCGCGCAGCTACTCACAGCGCAAATCGGGTGGCTGGATGACCGATCGCGCGTATGAGGTCGCTGAGACGGCTCGGCTCGGACAGCGAGTGGGAGAAATCGGTGGGGACGATGCGTCGGCTCTCTGTTCGGCCGGGGCAGCCCTCGGGTTTGTCGTGGGCGACCTCGACGGCGCCGCCGCCCATATCGAAAAGGCTCTCGTCCTCAATCCGAACCTGGCGTGGGTATGGCTATCCAGCGCCTTGGTCAGGGTGTGGCTCGGCGAACCGGAGGTCGCGATTGAGCACGCCACCCATGCCATGCGTCTCAGTCCGCAAGATGCTCAAGTTTTCGTCATGCAGTTCGCCATCGGGCTGGCTCATTTCTTCGCTGGCCGCTACAGCGAGGCATTGACCTGGGCGGAAATGGCAAGACGAGCGCAACCAGTCCATGCCCCGTCAAACGCATTGGCGGCGGCCAGCGGCGCACTCGCCGGAAACCGCGCAGTAGCAGACGTCGCCATGGCACGCCTGCGTCAACTCATGCCCGAACTCCGCATGTCCAATCTGAAGGACTTCATTCCAATTCGGCAATCGGAGCATTTCGATCGGTGGGCAGGCGCTATACGGCAAGCCGGGCTGCCGGAATAGTGGCCTTAGAAACACAGCGCTGTCGGGAAGAAGTTCGGTGCCTCGCTGACATCCCTTGGCTCCGATCGACGTCCGTTCTGGGTCATTGGCGACTTGGTCCTTGCCCGACGAAATTTACTCGATGTTTGCTGTGCTCCGTTTGCGACGGCCGGCCGCAATCAACGCTTCGGGACGTCACTCAGGGGCAGCGCATGTCATTGCGGTAAACGCCCTCCAGGGGTCATCTTGTCCACGACATCGGGAAGCATTGAGGCCAAGCGCGAAAGCAAATCCGCGCGGCTCAAGCCGGTTTGTTTAGCGAGACTGTCGATGAGGTCTGGCCCTAACGCGCGTTCCACTTCCGAATCATTGATCGGCTTGTTGGCTCCGGTTGCCACCCATGAATCTGCAGTTGCACCCTGGCCGTTCTGCCGGAAGCGGTCGACCAGCTCACCAAGACCACTATTCATATCGGTGCCTGTCGCGCTGCCACCAAGAGATTTCCGCGCGCCTTCCAAGATTCCACCGAGGGGGCTATTGGGGTCAGATATTCCGAGACCCTTTACAAATTCCCCGATCTTGTCGCGATTTTGATATCCCGCGATGGCGACCAGCCCCAAAAGAGCCCCGAGCGAAGGCATTCCTCTAGCCATTTTCCTCTCCTATTTTTCGTAGTACCATCGGGTTCCAGCATAGCACTTTCGAAGTGCTGCAGGATAACTGCGACACAGGGGAGACGCCCATGAGTATTATCTGGACAATCATCATCGGATTCCTTGCAGGGGTAATTGCCAAATTCCTGATGCCTGGCCCGAATGAACCGTCCGGGTTTATACTGACGGCAATCCTGGGTATTGTCGGGGCGTTCGTTGCGAGCTACATGGGCCAGGTCCTGGGAATATATGGCCCGGGCGAAGGCGCCGGCCTTATTGGAGCCGTCGTCGGAGCTGTCATCGTGCTCGCTGTCTGGGCGATGATTGCGAAGAACAGGGCGGTCTGAAAGACTGGCCTATATTGGCCTGCCCAAGAACTGTCCCCGCACGGACTCTGATTTGGCTTATCCGAGCGGCGGGGGTATGGCTTCAGGGACATACCCAATTCGACTGAGCCTGGGACAGTGGGTGTCGCAGCGACGTACCCGACTCACGACTCGCTTTGCATCATTTCTCGTTTCGGAGCGAGGCATCGCGCAGCCTCGCCACCTTTAAGCGCTCCGCCGTGTCTTGCAGTTGCCGCTGCCGTTGAAGTCTACTAGACACCGAGGTTCGCCAATAGTTACCCCTTTGGCTCATTGATTTGGCGAACGCGGCATGTCTGGTTCGGACCAGAAGCAGACCTGAGTGACTTGCCATTGGGACCGCCACCGGCGCTCATTGTTGCGGAAGCGGCTTGGCCCAGCATTTTGGCGCCCAACCGCCTCAAATTCAGCCAGGCACAACGCTGGCTAGGCGGAAGGCCTAGCGTGCCGGCAACCTTCCACTATACAATGACGGCGCGGTGCAAGCGCAAATGGGCTGTTATGACGGTCAAAACTAAGTCTCTCGACAAAACCGAGATTGTCCAAATCTTCTCCGGCGGGGCACCAACTATTCGAGACCTGCTCGGCGCAGACCTTCGATGTACTTGGCGCGGTCGTCAGGTCTGATCAACGGGTGATATTTTTCCACCCAGTCAATACTTAAATTCGGCTGTAGTCGCTTGCATTGCACCAGACCTATGCGCGCCTGCTCCAAGTCATCTGCGAGACCGGCAGCCGCGGTGAAAGTGCGCCAAGCTGTGCAAAAATCGGGTCGAATTTGAATCGCTCGACGTTCTGCAGTCACAGCGTCTCCGTAACGCCCAGCGACAAAATGGCAAAGGCCCTCGATGGAGAGACTCGCGGCTTGCGTATAGTCGCGGGGGCTCAGTCGTCGTGCAAGTTCGAGTTGATGGACGCCATCTTCTGCAAGCCCCGCGTAACCATACGCACACGCCAAGATTGTTCGGGCAAACGCAAAATTGGGGTTGCGTTGCAACGCCTCATTCAGTTCTTCAACTGCCGGCCCCAGTCGCCTCGAAAATGCATAAACGTATCCGGCCGCAAAGTGGGCCCATGGGTCATCGGGATCGAGGTCAATAGCCCGTTGTGCAAGAGTAAGGGCATCAAATATGCCTTGCTCAAATTCCAGTTTTCCTGACGCTACGCGGGTTGCGAATGCCCATGCAAGTAGACTGCGTGCGCGTGCATAGCCTGGATCGAGCTCGATGGCCCGCTTTAGGAGGTTGATGCCGGTGTCTTCGTCTTGGATGACCCAGGTCCAAATATAGGGCATTGCCCGCACCAAACAGCCCCATGCATCGAGGCTTTCCGGTGACTTGCTCCGCAAACGGAGGCTTTCGGCAGCATAGAGCTGCGGCTCGATGGCTGCGACGACGCTGGCCGTGATTTCATCTTGCAGTGCAAAGATTTCTGCAGTCGGGCGGTCGTAGCGCTCAGCCCAGATATGGTTACCACTCGTCGCATCGATCAACTGACCGGTCACCCGCAGCCGATCGCCTCCTTTACGTACGCTGCCTTCGAGCACATAACGCACCCCCAGTTCCCGTGCTATTTGACGGATATCCGGGGATTTGCCCTTGTATGCGAAGCTCGAGTTGCGCGCGATGACGAAGAAGCCCCGAAGTTTCGATATTGCGGTGATAATATCTTCTGCTATTCCGTCGCCGAAGTACTCCTGCTCCGGATCACCGCTCATATTCTGAAAGGGCAACACCGCGATTGATGGTCTGTCTGGCAGTGCCAACCTTTCCTTCATCGGCCTGTTGGCCCTGCCATTTACCAGTTGGTAGACGTGTACTGGCTGAGCGATGTTCTTGAGTTCTTGTTTTCCGATATCTTCGAACTGGACGTCGAGCCGGTTACCGATCTGGTCACGGACCACTGAAGATACTGCGATACCTCCCGGTGGTGCCGTGCTTTCAAGCCTCGTGGCTACATTCACTCCGTCTCCGAAAATGTCGTCGCCCTCAGCAATTACGTCTCCAAGGTTTACCCCAATTCGAAACAGGATATGCCGCTCCTCAGGCCCTTCCGCATTATTCGTCGCCATCGACGATTGAATTTCGACCGCGCATGCGACAGCATTTACGACGCTTGGAAACTCTGCCAACACCCCGTCGCCGGTAGCCTTGAATATTCGCCCCTTGTGTTCGGCAATCTTGGGGTCGATCAGCTCCGCGCGGACAGCCTTGAGTGCCGCCAAAGTACCAGCTTCATCCTGCCCCATAAGCCGGCTGTAGCCGACCAAATCGGCAGCCAAGATTGCTGCGAGTCTTCGCTCCATGATCCCTGCCAGCCAAAGCCCCGAAGCATGCTATTACGGCTTGTCGAGAAACGCGAGTGCGGATTGCTGAGTTGGCCGCAGCCAATTCCGCGTACCTTGGTGTCGAAGTCATCTGGACATCTAATGTTTGAGTCCGCTTTACCTAACAACGCGGATGCTTGTGCGAGAGGTTCGCACTTCAGCTTTGGGTCACTCGCGACCGGGCCGAGCCAGCCGCAAGTCCGGCCTTGTCAGCTTTGCCCCGATAGCGACAATATTTCGGCAGCGCACCAAAGCGACGCGATGGGCCAATAAGCGACATCATTAAGAGTGTTCGGTGCGTCAAGAGTGCAGACAAAATGTCTGTACCTTTCATTGGGGTCCGAACTTGATCTCCTCGGCCACCACCGCGTGGGGCATTGTGCGCGGGGAAGCCTAGGCGCTTGTTGACACAATTTGCGCTGGCGTGTCAGCCTGAGGCGAGGGCAGGAAAAAACATGACAAATCTACTCGCCACGATGGTCGTGGGGCTCTTTGTGGCTCTGCCTAGCTCGGATAGTGTTGCCGATCCACATCCGAAGGGCTTTTCCAACCACCAATTCAATGCCGTAAAGCCGGTGACAAAAGGCGGGGTGACGACGTTCCGGATTCAGGACAAGCAGTGCAGCAAAGTTGACTACGGTGACGGGCGAGGTGAAAGCGACTGTTACAATGGAAATGTGCGTTCGAACTTGCTTTACCAACCTGACGCTCGACTGAACACCGCTTTAGAATATCACTTCGACATTTGGATTGATCCATCGTTCTCCTACGGCGGCTTCTACAACGGCCACTCCATAGGATTCTTGAAGGACGCGCTCGACAGCCGACTGCGGATCGCAAGTTGGGAAGGTCCTTACCTCCACAATTTTCTCTATATGTTGAAAGCCGACACCATCCACGGCATTACGTTCCTCGGCAATCAGTGCCAGCCGAAGGAACGATTTGGTCAGTGGGTTTCGTTTTCGATGAAGGTGCGCTGGACTGCGGACAAGCGTGGATGGATCAAGGTCAGTTGTGACGACAAGGTCATCTATTCGGCAGAGGCCGTTGCGACAAATCAGGCACCCCACTGTTACATCACAAATCAATGCGAGCCGGGTGTAAAAAAGAATCCGAAACGGATCACTTTTATCGTCGGCCCTGTGATGGCTGGCTTTGGTTATGAATGGAAGAAATACGGCAAGAAATCTCAATTCACCGACATTCAGCCTGAGGGAATTACGATCAAGATGCGCAATATGGCGGTAACCAAGATTGCCAAGCCATAACGTTCGCATCATCTGAAACACTAACTCCAATCAGAGGCCGGATACGCGACGCACGGCCGGGCCATACATTGTGTCACTCGCGACCGGGCCGAGCCAGCCGCAAGTCCGGCCTTGTCAGCTTTGCCCCGATAGCGACAAAATCCTGCAGAGCCGAGAAGTGACGCGAAGGGCCATGTGTGGACGGCTCCGGGCTGTCAAGGTTCTTTGCATGTCGCAGCGCTGGTCGTAGCAGCCATGTGTTCGGCCTTTGAGCGCGGCTCATAGGGCCGCTGGCCATAATGCCTTCCGCGGATCAGGTCCCGGTCAAAAGCTCGCGTTCGACAATGCTGTGGCCCATGTGGGTTGTCCTGATCGCCGGATCGACCGGTTCTGCGTTACCTGCTGTCAGTCCTTTCCAGCCTTCACATCACGCCGTTGCCGGCGCGAACTCGTCCAAAGTCGCCGTGCCCTAGCGAGCCAGCGCGGCGGGTTCCCTGTAACGCTCGCCCTTGGCCATCATCGCCCAGGCCATGCGGGCAATCTTGTTGGCGAGCGCGATCGCGGCCACCTTTGTCGGCCGCCGTTCCAGCAGCTTGGCAAGCCATGGCCGATGCTTGCTGCCGTGGATTTTCGCGTATCGGATCACCGCCAACGCGCCAGCACAGAACAGCGAGCGCAGGTATCGATCGCCCTGTTTGGTGATATTGCCAAGCCTCTCCCTGCCTCCACTGGAGTGCTGCTTCGGCACCAGCCCAATCCAGGCTGAGAAGTCGCGTCCCGAGCGAAACGCCCTCGGATCGGGAATACTGGCGACCAGCGCGGTTGCCAGCGCCGGACCGACCCCGGGGAGTTCGTCGAGCCGACGGCTGGTCTCGTTTGAGCGATGCCAGGCGTTGATATGCTGGTCGAACGTCAGGATCTGCAGCTTAAGCTGCCGTAGTTGACGGCCCAGTGCCTCCAGGCACTCGCGCGCAATCTCGGGCACGCGTCCATCGTCGGGATCGGCAACCACATCGAGCAGCTTCTCGACGCCATTGCGGCCGACTGGTGCGACAATGCCAAACTCGGCAAGGTGGGCGCGGATCGCATTGATCAGCGCAGTCTGCTGGCGAATGAACAGATGCCGCGTACGGTGGAGCATCAGACAGGCTTGCTCTTGGTCGGCACGAACCGCATGCTTGGCCGCTGCACCGCCTCGCAAATGGCCTCGGCATCGGCCGCATCGTTCTTCTGGCGTTTCACATACGGCTTCACATAGGCCGGCGGCATCAATCGAACCGTGTGCCCGAGTGCCTGCAACTGGCGCGACCAGTGGTGCGAGGACGCGCATGCCTCGACACCAACCACGCAAGGCGAAAGCTTCCTGAAGAAGCCGAGAACCCGTGACCGCCTGAGGCGCTGGCGAATAACGCCCTGGCCGTCTGCGTCAATGCCGTGAACCTGGAAAACAGACTTCGCAATGTCGAAACCGATTGTCGTCACCGCTTGCATATCGAGCTCCTCCGAATCGTAGTCACCTTTTGGCAACCAATCCTATGGCGCTTGCGCACCAGGTGGAGGAGCCGTCCACAGCATCAATAGCGGACATCTTGGACAGCCGACTAGCACTGCATCTCGGCGAAAGGGCCGACAACGCACCCGCTAATGAGAGAAATTGGAAAACAACTCTAATGAGCGCTTGAGTCCCATTTGATGACCGCGACTCTGGAGCTGCCGTCCGACCGCACGCAGTTCGTGATCGTTCGTGTTCTCGCCAATTGCGGCAGCCCACCGCGCTCTCTCGATCATGAAGCTCGACAACGGCAGGGGCTCATTTGTCGTATATCGATCCAGCAATTCGGCGTGCTTCCGGACGCCGTCCCAGTTTCGATCGATCAGGTGGGCATCCATTGCGTCAGCATGAAAGAACAGATAGTTGTGCGAAACTGCGCTGTTTTGCAGGATAGAGAGGCCTTGATCTAACCACTGGCGTCTCTCGGTGGGCGAATCGGCGGCCAAGACTAGACCTCCCATAATCCATGGACCGATAAAGCTTAGCGTCTGACTGGCGAGATCCAAGGCAGTGTGGAGATACTTGGCAGCCCGATTTGGACTACCTTCGATGAAGAAAGCCTTGCTTTGCAGCATTAGAACCATGGCCTGAAAGCGCTGGGATCCAAGCTCGCGGGCAAGTGCCATAGCTGGCTCAGTATAGTGAAAAATTGAGGCGACATCACCTCGCTCTGCCGCAATTAGGGCAAGAGCATTCAAGGCAATAATCTCAGAGCGCTTATGTGAGATTGACTGGGCATTTTCACGCGCCTCGATCGCATGATTCCAAGCAAGATCGAGCTCACCCTTGTAGATGGCGCACCATGCAAGCATCGGGCGGTTGGCAGCGGCCACGCGGGCGAGCCCGCCCTCATCAGCTCTTCTGACACACAGCTCAAAGTGCTCGTTAGCGGTGATCATGCAACCGCGAAGATAGTTAGCATCTCCCAGACCGCCGAGTGCTTGAACTTCAAGCTCTATAGAAGACGATGCGCGCGCATGATCGAGCGAAGCCTGATGATTTGTGATACACGCACTATAATTTGCTCTTGGCCACTCTAAATTGCCTCTCAGAAAGTAAGCCTTCGATAGAATAAGGTGGTTTTCTTCACGGCCCGCAAGTTCGATAGCTTCATTTATGTTCACTTCGGCATCGGCCAGCCGATCGACCAGACGCATAGCCGATGCCAGCCCGGTCAGAGCGCGGGCACGCTCCAGTGGGTGTTCAGCGGTCTGCAAGGCAAGCTCGAACGTATCAATGGATCCGGCAGGGTCGTTAGACTCAAGCTGAACCTCTCCAAGCAATGCAAGCAAGGAGAACACGATCTCTCTCTGCGGGTTAAGACCAAGAGCAGTCTTGCAATGCTCGGTGGCACGATCATGCCGATGTGCCTCAGCATGCGCTTGAGCGGCGTCTAAATATGCCGAGGGCGCCGACGGGTCGGCTGCCATACCCAGGTGCCAAGCTCGCAATGACATATCTCGGCCGGCAAACCAACCGGCGGCAGCTGAATGCAAATCTTTGCGTTGATTGAGTACGATTGATTGGTAGACGCCATCACGCACAAGCGCATGCGCAAACAGGTAGTCCTCCTCTTGCGGACGGACCAGATGCTGGGCGACGAGATTGGAACAAGAAGATCCCGGATCTTTTATCATCGCCCGCACGGCTGCGAGAGAAAAGCGTTGGCCCAGGACTGAGGCTGCGCGGAGGATGGTACGGTCAGTCTCGCTAAGCTGATCAATCCTTGCCTGCACAATACTCTGTACTGAGCCGGGGACAGCATCGCCCTGTTTGCTCCTTAGCAGCTGTTCAAGGAACAGAGGATTCCCGGCTGCCCGATCGATACATTTCTGAGCAAAGCCATCCGTCGCGCTCAAGTAGCCGCTTGCAAGGACCATTGCGTCATCCTTTCGCAAAGGCCCCAGATCCAAGGTCGAAAAAGAACAGTCTCGTGCAGACGCCCGCCAACTATGGTCAATCTTTTCGCCCTCAACCCGAGAAGTCATAACCAAGAGGATGGGATGCTCGGCGGTTTCGCCAGCTATAGTCGCGAGAGACTGAAGAATAGCTTCGTCCGCCCAATGGACATCTTCGACTCTTAGAAAGAGCGGAGCCATTTTGGCAGCGTGTCTCAATATGGACGAGAGCGTCCTCAGCCTGCCTGACTTTCGGGCTTCGTTGTCCAGGGCATCGAAGATAGGCTTGAGCTCTGAGGGTTGTGAAATGCCCAAAAGCGCAAAAGCATGAACTTGATCGGATGGCGTGATTACAGACTTTTCTACAAGCTCTCGAACGGCGATTATCACATCGCTTTTGTCTGTTCGCGCCGGCACTGAACACAGGCTTCGCAGTAGCAATGTAATGGCGTCTTCCCCTTGAGCGACGCCGAAATCCAATATCAGTCCTGCATGGGTCCCGGCACCACGTGTCTGAGCATGTTTTTCCACCTGGTCAACAAACCGGGTCTTCCCGATTCCGGCTTCTCCACGAATGTACAAAACGCTACCAGAAGAGTTCTTAAAGAGGGCATCGAGCACCCCCAAAGCCTGTTGTAATTCATTCCTGCGTCCAACAAAAACCTGCTCACTCGAAACACCTCGCCTGTCGCTAACTCCGGCTAAGCACCATACTTTTAGAGCATCACCCAGACCCTTGACTTGAATTTCTCCTCGACTCTCACATGCCGTAAAACCGGCAATCGCCTGATAGACGCTTTCCGAGACGAGAGTCTCGCCCGCACCAGCTACACCTTGAAGCCGAGAGGCCAAATTAACCGACGGACCGGTCACCGTGTATTCTGCGTGATCCTCGCTGCCAGTTTGACTGGCCAGTACTTCGCCTCCCGCAACACCAATGTGAACGTCGAGGCGCGGCTCAAAACTTGATAGCGCCTCGTGAATGGCATTGGCTGCACGCACCGCCCGTTCAGCATCGTTGCCGTGAGATTTCGGCGCTCCGAAGACAGCCATCACAGCATCCCCGATATGCTTGTCAATCGAGCCCCCGAAATCAGCCACGATACGATCGACAACGTGAAAATAGCGCCCCAAGAGACGGTGCGTATCCTCGGGATCTAATCGGTCAGATAATGTCGTAAAACCGACGATGTCGGCGAATAAAATAGTAACTTGTCGTCGCTCACCGATGGGCGTCGAACTGACAGCGGTTGGCGGGAGCGTCTTTTTGGCGTTAGCTAAGGCCTTCAGAAGTCGTTTGCGGTTTCCAAGTGAGACCCCCAAAGCTGCCAATTCGGATTCTGATAATTCTTGCAATATTTCCAGATCTATATCGTTCGCATGCATCGTGCCTGCCAGCATCTCAAGCCCATGTTCCGTCAGCCATTGGTCGATGCTCAAGTTCATGTCGCAAGCCCGCCCTCCACTATAATCCATACTATCATGAGGTCTTCCACGGTACGAGCCCGAGGTACGGACCAAAGGAAGTTAGATCACTCCAGCGCTGGCTGCACCCAGCAATGAAGGTTCCCGGCATGTCCGGTTTGGGTCATTTGCGACCGGGTCGATCCATCAAAGGCTGGCCATGTCCACTATGCCCTCGAAAGCGGAAGTAAATCAGAACATTAGTAACTCCGCGACCGGCCCCTCCAAGTTGAGTGTACATGCCGAGGAGCGACGCTCCTCCATAATGATCGCGTAGAGGTCAGGCCTTGCACTGGAAACCTGCTGCTCTGATCCGCAACACGTCAGTCGCCGAACCGGCGTTGGTGGCGGGTTTGCACCACCTGCCAGAGGAATAACGGGTCGGGATTTTCCCTTAACCTCGTTATGCCCACTGAATCGATGATCACCGGCGACAGTCTTGCGACCCACGAAGACTGCGCGGCCTCGAGACTGCCGGTACCCGCAAAGTCGCTGCGAAAGTGGGCGTGGGCGTCGGGACCGTCCAGCGCATCGCGCGCGCCCGCGCGCCTGGTTCCTTATCATGGGGTATGCAGAAAGAGTGACGAGGCCGATATGGCGATTACGCCAAGCGCAATAGCCATACAGGCTACTTAACCACCCGGATTGCGCGCTTGGTTCCTTATCACGAGGAACGCAGAAAAAGCGACGAGGCCGATATGGTTGCTTTCAAAACGAAAGGAGCCATACAGGCTGCTTCACCACCCGGAGCGCGGCTCGCATCGCATCCATTGGAAACCGCCCTCGCCCTCGCCGGGGCGCAGGCGGCTGTATGGCTTGTTAAATGATTTAACAAGCCATACAGGCTAAGGAACTTCTCCATGTTGATGTGAGGCCAATTCGCGTGGGCGCGAAGCGCGCGCCCTGTATAGTGGTATGCCTAGTGCAAACATACATACCGCCTCTTGTATGTTGAACGAAGGCGAGTTAGCACGAGCGCGAAGCGTCCGGCGCTCCTTGACCGTACCGCCTAGGGCGATATGGCTCTTTTAACCATTAAAAAAGCCATACAGCGCGCGCTTCGCGCGGCGCACGTTGCCCGCCAGTGCGATATGGTTGTTAGACGACGTCTAACGACCACGTGAGACTGGGGCGGCTTGCGGGCTTCACCGTCTCGCCCAGGCGCGTCGCGCCCAGCGTGTGTGTTTCGTAGCGCGCTCCTTGATTCTTCCCCGCCGATCAGCGCGCGCGAAGCGCGGCGCTATTTCTTGATGATCCTCAGCCTCGCCGCCTCCATCCGCTCCGCCATGTTCGAGAGGTCAACGATCGCGCCGCGTGGAGGCTCGGCATTCGCGATGTCCGCGTCCCAGCCTTTCGGTGGGGGCCACAGGCCCGCCTCCATGAGGGCGAGGCGACGCTTGGCGCGTAACATTCTCCGGTTGAGTTCCCGGTGCGGGCGCTCGTCCATTTTACCTGAGGTGGTCGAGGACACGACCCTGCGGGCCTCCGCCTTGCGAACCAGCTTGAGCGCCTTCATCCGGAACTCCTCATCCTGGTCGGGATCGTCGAAGACTGCGGTGAGGAACGCCTTCGCCGCTTCGACGTGCTCCGGGGGTGCCTCGTAGGCGAGCAGGCTCTCGGCGGCCTCAATCCGACGTCCGAGCCACGCACCCGAGTCGAGCATCATGGTGAGGAGGGCATCAACTGAGCGGGTCATCGGGGTGGGCTCCTAAGTGCAGGGAAGACCCACTCGCTGAGGATGTGTCTGGCGTGAGCCCAACGAGCGGACCGCCCTTCTGGGCAATGTGTTCCGTTGGACCTGAGCAACATGCCTGCAGGATATTCAGTCCGACGGAGTCCGGGTTGCGTAATGCATGAGGTGCTGGACATCCTGCTGGACATCGCGGGGGCCCATGTCCAGCAACATAAGACATTGAAAATACATGGTTTTTGCATATTTGCTGGACATGCTGGACACAGATTCTTTGGGCCCCGAATTAATTCGTCACGCGTAGTGGTATTGGCGTGGGTGGTGGGGATAATCCATTTTATGTCCAGCATGTCCAGCAGTCCCATATTTCCGTTTCATTTCCATTACATAACCCGCATGACATGGCTAAGGCCATGTCCGCACCATCTCCTTCAAGCTCGCTCAACCCACCACTCCATTGTGTTCAGTCGATTGCGCTCGCCCTCCAGCCGGAGCCCCTCGGCCATTTGACCCCGCGTATCCCGAAGCCAGGTGCCCAGCTTCTTGGCCGATATCTCCTTCCCCGCGCTTGCTACCGCCATCAGCGCCTCCCGCAGCTCCGCGCCCCGTCGATTCCCTTCGATCTCCTCCTTAATCGAGAGGGGCACAATCATGTCCGCAGCCGTCTTCGCGTTCTCCTTGCCGCACCCAAACATCGCCGCAATCGCATGGAGGGCCGCCGCCTTCGCTTGCAGCTTCGGGTCGTTCTCGCGCACCGCCTCCATCGTCACCGCCGGGTCCGTCATCCCCAGCCACACCAGCGGCTCCCGCACAAACTGACTCCACCCCTCAAAGCTCGCCACCGGAGCCAGCTGCACCCGCTCTCCGCTCATCAGGTACGCCAGCGGGATCGTCAACGCCGCAGCCACATACTTCGCGCGGTTCGCCTCGATCATCGCCAGCGGATTCCGCCGAAACTCGCGCTGCCAGGGCTTCTCGATCTTCGCGTCCAGGTCCCCCTGAACCGTCCGCCTCGCCAGATCATCCATGATCGCAATGTTATTGCCGTTCGCCGTAAACACGCTGCAGTTCGAAATGATCTTCAGCCCACTCCCACCCAACGGCCTCTGCGTCACCCGCTTCTCAGTTACCGCCTGGCAAAGCAGACTCGATCCGAGCGTCCCATTCAGGTTGTCGAGGCTGATCAGCGGCAGGCCCGTCATCATCGCACCCGCGATCCGCTTCTCCTGCTCCTCCACGTTCGAGGTTGCCGCGATCACGGCGCAACTTTCGCCCGTCGCAATCATGCTCGCAATGTTCACAATGTACGATTTCCCGGAGCCTGCTTCCGGCGCCTTGAACAGGTGCAGGGGAGCCGCGTCGAGCGCGCTCCTCGCCATCGTACTCAGCACTAGTGACAGCGCCACCCCCTCGCTCGCCTCATCCACGAACGGAAACTCCTCGAACAGCTCCCGAAGCACGTCGAGTGCCCCCTCCGCCTCCTCGCGAGTCGGCTCAGGCGGGATCGACACCTGCAGCGCCGACGCCGCGAGCAGCATGCACGTCTCCTCGTCGTACCCCGGCTTATCGAGCAGCGTCCCATCGCGCCGGAGTGTCGGCGCATTCAGCACTCCATCCAGCCGCTTGAACGGCCAATCCCCTCGCGCCGCAAGAACCATCCCCACCACGTCGTTGCTCGGACCGATCTCTTTTCTTGAGCCCGGTTGCTGCCATCGAAACTGCTTCGACAGCGTCATCTTGAGATACGCCTCATCCAGTCCAACGAGGACCACGCCTGCGCCCGCTTGCACCGGACGCACCAGCATCCCATCCCGTTGATAGATTGGCTCCCCCAACTCGACGAGCCGCCGCATCGCCTCCTCAGCCGCCTCCGCCACCCTCGACGCGCTCAGCACAATCGCCCGCGTCGGCTCCGTCCGAAGCGCGCTAGACTCCCGCCTGGACACGCTCGTCGTCAACACAGTCGGCAGTTGCACCTTGAACGGCACCACCTTCAGGTCGCGCCACTTCCCCGCGATCCGCTCGAGCTGCCTGTCCTCCTCCTTGAGAGCCTCATCAATCTCCACCCGCTGCTTCGCCACGATCTCCTTAAACTTGGCGTGCTTCTCGGGAGTCCATTTCACCTCTTCGCCCATCAGTACCGCCAGCCATCCCACGGTCGCCGGTCCCGCTTCTGCCACCGCTTTATACGGCCCGTGTTCCGCGCCCGCCGCTTTGGACGGCGCGTGGTGCCCCGCAAACGGCCCACCACCGGCCGTTCCGCATCCCGCCCATCATCCACCGGCCAATCAGCATCCCGCCCCCCACGGTCATCCCCACCCCCACCGTCATCCACCACGATCCCCCGCCGCGCCAATGCCGCCCGCGCCATCGCCCCGATCTCCTCCAGCGCATACTCCATCATCGCCAGGTACTCCTCATGCGGACAGCCCTGTTTCACAGACTGCACGAACACCTCCCGCACCGCCCGCAACATCCGCACTATCTCGACTGGATCACCCTCCTCAAGCGCCCCCTGCAGCATCGCTTCCATAGTGTGCACCACACTCAGCGCGCGCGGGTCCTTGTACGGCGACCAGCCAATCCACCGATGCTCGAAGCACCGCGGCCACGCAACCCCCGGCATCATCTCTCTCATTTCTGCTCCTTGTACAGCTTCGCGTCCTCGCCCACCTGATCATTCCACCAGACGCCCGTTGCACTCGGGTACAGCTGCAATTGCTGCCCCGCCCGGAAGTCCGGCACGCCCACCCCACTCGCAAAATGTTCAATCACGTCCGCATGGCAGATCAGGCCCGTCGGCTCTAGAAAGTCTACTACCGGCTTCGACTCCACCGGATACCGCCGCCGCATCTCCGCCTACTTGGCATCCACCCTCGAAAACTGCTCACGTGTGAAGTTCTTCGCTGTGATCTCGCGCAACCTATCCCGGTGATTCATTGTCATTGCAGTTGTCCTTTCACATCAAATTCCGCCGTGCTGTGCACCTTCTTCCCCAACCGTGAGCGCGCCCACTCCAGCGCCTCACCCCACTCGTACAGGGGCACCCGCCCGAACCGCCGGAACGGCGGCCCGCCCCCTCGTGTCGCCATCGTCGCCAGGGTGGTTGCGCTGATCGTGAAGCCCTCAGCCGTCAGGGCGTCTGCCAGGGCGCGGCGTCTTAACAGGCTCATGTCGGTACGCATACTCATAGCCTTCGCGTTTTCCGTGGCGCAACAAGACAACGGGCATGGTTTTAATATTCCAACAACATCGCGCAAATGGTATGGATTGTCAAATTACAATTTTGGTAAATCATTGATATGTATGAGGTTTTGGGAGCTAAATCACAAGTTTCGAGCCATGTTGCGAACCTCGGGATTCAAATCACAAGCCTTGCGAGACAAATTACGAGTCCCTCGGAGCGCAAGATTTGCGCGCCAGGTTCTCGGCATGCCGAGTCTGGCACATCATCGAGTTTCGCGCTTATTCACCCAAACCTCGCGCGCGCGAGATCAGGACTCCTCCATTTTCCGAGTCCTCAACTTTGAGTCCAATCTCGCCGAGTTCGGGTCGTCACTTCGAGGGGAGCGCGGGCCGAGTTTGCGCAACTAGACTCCAATCGAGTCCACGCGCCCGGACTCAGTCGGCTCAAGTCCCTGTGTTTAGACTCGAGCCTGGATCAAGGAATCAGGTGATCTCTGTTTCCCTCAAACTAGAGTATCCGAGTCCTTGTAACGAAACGGACACCGAGAAGAAGCAAGAGCAGCACTGCCCAGCAAGATTCCAGACATTAGCGCTAAGGGGGGCGTTTCCTTGTAAATATTGGCCCGTATGTAGGGCTCCATGGCATATAATAACAAGTATTTGACAGCTATTCGCAAGCAGCAAGGTTGCCAAGGTTCTACATCACGCGGCCATGGGCTGCGAGGAAGACTTCTTTGTCCCGGGGTCGATTCCGCGTCCCAGTCCTCGAACTTAGAAGTAAGTATATTGGATAAAGAGGAAAGCCATGCCGCTGTCGAGTTCAGAACAACAGCAGATTCAAGACATAATAGATTCTGCGACACCTGAGGGGCGTCGGCAACTGAGAGCTGATGCAGAAATTAGATTGGCTCGAGTGAACACGCTAATGGACCAGAAGCTCCTTTCGCGTGAAGAGAGTGAGGCAGGTTATGTTGCGATAGAAGTGTTAGTCCGCACGGAGGCCACGGAACTGGGAAAGGGCTGGCTTTTCCGCGCAAAGCGGCGCGTTCAACTCGTCCAGATGTACTTGGGGAGCTAGCCCATGTTTGGATTTTTAATACGCAGCGAAGTGAACGATGATGCTGTTCGCCTCAAGACTTTAGTTGATCAAGCAGTCTCAAGATACCTCTCGCTATCGCGCGAGGAACTTAAAACGACGATTCCTCAAGCCTTCCCTGAAAGCTTACATCACATAGATCACTCCGGTGTAAATTTCATCTTTCCAGAATTCAAAGAATTTCTTTTTATGCTGAAAACAGGATACGACGCTCATATGTCGTTGTCAGTTCTGGGACGGGGTAAGTATGCGGGCTTTATACTTAGCGTAGGAGATAAGAATTGGAATTGTTCGGTGTCGGATGGGATTGCCTATCGCGCCACCGGAGGGGCAAAGAAACTAGCTCAGTTGATGGAAAAGAAATTCAACGTTTTCGATGCGACCAGATTTATGTAACAGTTCCGTTAGATTGCGAGCGAGTATCCGCAAACAGAGGGCCCACCTTCGCAAAACCGCCCAACGGGCTCACGGATAGATGGCTAGCTATGTAGCGGAAAGCGCCGCTAGCCTGCAGCGCACATCCTTTTCAGTGTCTCACCCGCCACGCGATCCGCCGCCGCAAGGAGCACCGCGTCCGCCGAGTGCATGTACCGACTCGTCACGGTCCATCGCTTGTGGCCGATGAGGGCGGCGATGGTCGGCTCGGAAAGCCCGAGGTCCGCCGCAAGGGAAGCGAATGAGTGCCGGAGCACGTGGGGCGTGACGTCCTTGGGCAAACCCAGGCTCGTCCAAAACCCGCCCAGCTCCAATCGGTATCCTCGCGTCGGCGGGAACGCGAGCTCGCCCGAGAGGCCCAGCACCTTCATATCCGCCAGCACTGCGCACGCGGCCTCCGAGAGCGGCCTCAAGCTCTCTCCGGTCTTGGTGTCACCTAGCCTGCACGTCCGCCGCTCCAGATCTACTTCGCGCCACGTGAGCCCGAGCGCCTCGCCCGAGCGCCAGCCGGTGAGCGCGAGGAAACGGACCGCCGCGACGGAGGGCGGCCATGCGTCCGTCCGGAGTGCGGCCCCGAGCGCCGCGTACTCCGCGTCGCTGAGTCGACGCGTGCGGCGTCCATCAGCCGGGCGCACTACACCGCGCACCGGATTGTCCGGGCGGAGCTTTTGGCGCACGGCATAAGTGAAGATGCCGCCGAGCAGCCCCACCGTGCGACTCGCGGTGCCCATGCCCCCCTCGACGATGATGGCGCGCCCTTCCTTCGTCTTGATGTTAGCCTTAGTCTTCCCATTCGCGACGTCGTGCATAAAGCGCTCGATATCGTTCGATGTGACCTCCACCACGCTGCGGCGACCCAGGAGCGGCTTGATGTGCCGCTCGACGCGGCCCCGGTCGGTCACGAGGGTGCTCGGTTTCTTCGCTCTGCGGAGGCGCGTCATGAGGCGTCCGGACTCCGCGTCCGATATGTACCGGTCACAGAGTTCGGCGACCGTGCATCCCGCCGAGCTCGCGGCGGGATCACGCTTCTGCGCCACCTCGCCGAGCAGACGCCGCGCCTCCTCGCGCGCAGTCTCGGGCGTCCAAGGCGCACCGTGCCTCCCGATGGTATAGAAGCGTTGGCGGCCCTCGGCGGTTCGGTAGAAGAGAACGTAGGATACTGCGGTCGAGCGCTGGCGGCGGGCGTGAAACCCCGGTACTGCCGAGTCCCAGATTGATTGGTTGGGTTCGAGGGCCCGCACGTCCCTGCGCCCGATGCGTTTCGCCATCCGTGCCTCCACGGAAAATTCCAGTAGGGGCCTAGTAAGCACATAGAAAGCAAAAATGCGCAAGATGATGCAAAAGACAACAACCCAACGCAGGCCAAAATTGCCATTTTGTTCTCGTACATCAATGATTTATGCAAATTGGCGCAATGGCCCAAAACCCCGCCCGATTGCCTATATGAGGCGACCATGAAACATGTCCCTGCGTCCACCGGCGAGGTGCTGCGGCGCGAGATCGCTTATGGCGATCCGGCCCTGCTGCTGCGCCGTTTTGCGCGCCAGAAGGACCTGACCTTCCTCGACAGCGCGCTTCCGCAGGGCGAGCTTGGCCGCTACTCCTACATCGCGGCCGATCCTTTCGAGACCTTTACGCTGGCGGAAGGCGAAGGAGGCCTCGCGGCGCTGGCGCGCCTCGACCGCCGGTTGAAACGCTGGAGCCTGCCGCGCGCTCCTGAATTGCCGCCCTTCCAGGGTGGCTTCGCCGGCTATATCGCCTATGAATTCGCCCGCCTGCTCGAGCCGCAGATCATGGCGAGGACCCCGCCGCCCGACATCGCGCCGATCTTGCTGCACGCTTACGACACGGTCGTCGCTTTCGATCATCAGGCCCGGCGCTGCTGGATCGTCTCGACCGGCTTTCCAGAGACCGATCCGGAGGAACGCATCCGGCGCGCCGAACGGCGCATCGCCGAGATCGAGAATCTGTGCCTGACGCCCGAACCCGCACTAGCCGGCGATTACGTCATCGCGAGCTGGCGGTCGAACTTCACACGTGCCGACTACGAGGCGGCGATCCAGCGCACCATCGACTACATCCTGGCCGGCGATATCTTCCAGGCTAATATCGCGCAGCGCTTCGACGCCGAAATTCCGCCTGGCTTCGATCCCCTCGCCTTCTATCTCAATCTGCGCAAGCTCAATCCGGCGACCTTCGGCGCTTTTCTCGATTATGGCGCGGTGAAGGTCGCATCGAGTTCGCCCGAGCGCCTCGTCAGTTTCGACGGCGAGACCGCCGAGGCGCGCCCGATCAAGGGCACCAGGCGGCGCGACGCCAATGCGAGCATCGATGCGGAGCTCAAGGCCGAGCTCCTCGCCAGCCGCAAGGACCGCGCCGAGAATGTGATGATCGTCGATCTCCTGCGCAATGATCTCTCGCGCGTCGCCGAGCCCGGCACGGTGCAGGTGCCGGTGCTGTGCGGTCTGGAAAGCTACGCCTCGGTGCATCATCTCACCTCCGTCGTCACCGGCCGCCTCGCTGCCGGGAAGAGCCGCGGCGACCTCATCGCCGCCTGCTTCCCCGGCGGCTCGATCACCGGGGCTCCGAAGATGCGGGCCCAGGAGATCATCGCCGAGATCGAGCGCGTGCCGCGCAATGTCTATTGCGGCTCGATCGGCTTCCTGAGCTTCACGGGCGAAATGGATCTCAATATCGCCATCCGCACCGTTCTCTTCCATGAGGGGCGCGCCGAGTTCCAGGGCGGTGGCGGCATCACCGCCAAGTCGCATCCGGCCGACGAATATGAGGAGACGCTCGCCAAGGTGGCGCGTATCGCCCGGAGCTTCGAGAGGCGGGACGCGACATGATCCTCGTCATCGATAATTACGATTCCTTCGTGCACAATGTGACGCGGTATCTGCGCGAACTCGGCGCGGAAGCCGAAGTCAAGCGTAATGACGCGCTTACCGCCGACAGGATCAGCGATGATGTGCGGGGCATCGTGATCTCGCCGGGCCCGTGTACGCCGCATGAAGCCGGCGTTTCGCTCGACATCGTGCGCCAATTGTCCGGACATGTCCCCATTCTCGGCATCTGCCTCGGCCATCAATGTATCGGTGAGGCGTTCGGCGGCAAGGTGACGCGCGCCAGACGTCCCATGCATGGCGAGGCCTCCGCCATTCGCCATCAGGGATCGGGCGTGCTGTCGGGACTGCCCGACGGTTTCAATGCCGGACGTTATCATTCACTCATCGTCGAGCTTGGCGGCGGTGAACCCTTGACCGTCACCGCGCGCTCGGAGGATGGCGAGATCATGGGGATCGAACACAAGACCCATCCGACCTATGGCGTGCAGTTCCATCCCGAGTCGGTGCTGACCGAGCATGGCTACGACATCCTGCGCAATTTCCTGAAGGCGGCTGGATGAGCGCGACCGTCTGGTTCAAGGGCACACTCGTCAACGGCACGCTCGCCGTCGACCCGGGCGATCGCGGATTCCTGCTGGGAGACGGCCTCTTTGAAACCATCGCCGTGTTCAACGGCAGTCCCATATGGCTCACCGAGCATCTCGACCGGATGTTGGCGGGCGCAGCGCTTCTCGGTATCCCGGCCGATCGCGCTTCGATCGCAGCCGCCGTCGCGGAGACCTTGCGCGCGGGCGCACATCGCCACGGCATATTGCGCATCACTTTGACGCGCGGAGCTGGTGTGCGCGGGCTTGCCGCGAATGGCGCCGAGCCGAGTCTGCTTGTCACCGCAAATCCGTGGGTCAAAGGCACGCTTTTCGCGCCGGCGACGCTTTTCACCTCGACAATCCGGCGCAATGAGACATCGCCCGTCTCGCGCCTCAAGACGCTTTCCTACATGGATAATATCCTGGCCGTACGCGAGGCGGCGGCGGCTCAATGCGATGATGCGCTTTTCCTCAACACCAGAGGTGAGGTCGCCGCCACGACCATCGCCAATATCTTCATCCGGCGCGGCGGCCGGCTGGCGACGCCGCCTTTGAGTGCAGGCATCCTGCCCGGCATCGCCCGGCAGAAGCTCTTGTCCCTGACGCAAGCCGTTGAAAGGGAGATCGCGCCGTCCGAGCTTCACGACGCCGAGGCGGTGTTCCTCACCAACAGCCTGCGCCTCGTCCGCCCGGTGCATGCCTTGGACGGCCGGGCGCTGCGTCATGACGATGCGGCATTGGCGCGCTATTTCGAACATTTATGCACCGAAATCGTTCGGGAATCGGGCCTCGACCCGCGTGAGGCGGATGCGCTTTGACCTTGTCAGGGCCGACCTCGCGGACTAGTTTGCCGCTCAAATCTCTAAGGACATCGCCATGAAATTCTTCGTCGACACCGCTGAAATCAATGAAATCAAGGAACTGGCCGCCACCGGCCTCCTCGACGGCGTGACCACCAATCCCTCGCTGATCGCCAAATCCGGACGCGATTTCAAGGAAGTGATCGCCGAGATCTGCGCCGCGGTGGAGGGGCCGGTAAGCGCCGAAGTGACGGCGCTCGATGCCGACGGCATGGTCGCCGAGGGCAAGAAGCTCGCCAAGATCGCCAAGAATGTCGCGGTGAAAGTGCCGCTCACCCTCGATGGACTCAAGGCCTGCCGGACGCTGACCCAGGCCGGCACCATGGTCAATGTCACCCTGTGCTTCTCGGCCAATCAGGCGCTGCTCGCCGCCAAGTCCGGCGCCACCTTCATCTCGCCGTTCATCGGCCGTCTCGACGACATCAATATCGACGGCATGGAGCTCATCCGCGAGATCCGCCAGATCTATGATAATTACGATTTCGGCACCGAGATCCTGGCTGCCTCGATCCGCACCGCCAATCATGTGAAGGAAGCGGCTCTCATCGGCGCCGATGTGGCGACCGTTCCGCCCGCGGTGCTGAAAGGTCTGATCAAGCATCCTCTGACCGACAAGGGTATCGAGTCCTTCCTCGCCGACTGGAAGAAGACCGGCCAGGCGATTTGATCCGTCACCCGCTTGCACTGACCTAGTGGATCCCGGCTTTCGCCGGGATGACGGCAGTAGGTGATCTCGTAACCATTTCGGCGCTAGTCTGGGACCATGTCCCAGGCGAGCGATCTCGAGCTGTTCCATGCCGCGCCCGACACGGCCAAGACCGTCGCGGCGTGGCTTTCCTATTTCAAGACGGAACGGCGCGCTTCCGCCCACACGCTCGATGCCTATGGCCGCGACATCGGCCAGTTCATGGCCTTTCTCGCCGATCATCTGGGCGGCTCTCCGACGCTCGATGACCTCGCTGGGCTGACGCCATCCGATTTCCGCGCCTTCCTGGCGCGCCGGCGCAACGAAGGCAGCGGCAGCCGCAGCCTCGCCCGCCAGCTTTCCGCGATCCGCACCTATTTCCGGTTCCTCGAGCGGCGCAAGATCCTCACTAACGCCGCCTTGAGCGTGATCAGGGCGCCGAAAATCCCCCATGGCGTGCCGAAACCTCTGACGGCGGTCGCGGCGCGCGATCTCGTCAAGGCCGACACGCTTGCCGGTGAGGAGACGCCGGCCTGGGTCACCGCCCGCGATGCCGCCGTGCTCACCTTGCTCTATGGCTGTGGCTTGCGCATTTCGGAGGCCTTGAGCCTCACGCCGCAGCAGGCGCGCCAGGATCCGCTGACCATTCTCGGCAAGGGCGGCAAGACCCGCATCGTGCCGGTCATTCAGGCGGCGCGCGCGGCGCTTGATCGTTACCTGGCACTCTGCCCGCTGGCGCTCGATCCCAAGGCGCCGTTGTTCCGGGGCGTGAAAGGCGGTCCGCTCAATGCCCGCAACATCCAGCTCCTGATCGCCAGATTGCGCAGCGCGTTGGGCCTGCCCGATACCGCGACGCCGCATGCGCTGCGCCACTCCTTCGCCAGCCATCTCCTGGCCGGCGGCGCCAATTTGCGCACTATCCAGGAATTGCTCGGCCACTCCTCGCTGTCGACCACCCAGGTCTATACGGAGATCAACACCACCCATCTGCTCGAGCAATATGCCAAGGCGCATCCGAGGGCCTGATGCCGAACCGCCTTTTCGCCGCCATCGCCGCTCTTCTCTTCGGCATCGAGATTTCTTCAGCGGCCGAGCCGCCGGCCTGCGCCGGCAAGAGCATCCTGCCGGAGCTTGCAAGCACCGCGCCCGAACTGAGCGCCAGGCTCGCGAGCGCGGAGAAGGACATCCCGAACGGTGAGGCGGTCCTCTGGCGGATCATCGACAAGACCGGCCAGGCCGAACCTTCGCATCTTTTCGGAACGATTCATCTGACCGATCCGCGTGTGCATGCCTTGTCCGAGGAAGCCCGCAACGCCATCGCGAAAGCCCGCGTCGTCGCCTTGGAAGTCAAGGAAGTAGTCGATCCGCGCGCGCATATACGCGCGTATTACCGCAACGCCCGTTTCACGGCGATGCCGCTCGGCCAGGATATGTGGGACCTCATTCCGGACGAAGATGAACGCTTCATTCGCGAAGCACCGCAGATTCCACCGGAGCGGATGATCACGCTGGGTGCCGTCCAGCCCTGGATGGTAGCCTTCACTCTGTCCTACCCGATGTGCGAAGTCGCGCGGCAGAAGGCGGACCTCCCGGTTCTCGACCGGGCGATCGGCCAGCTCGCTTCCGCGCATGGAGTTGCCGTGGTTGGCCTGGAAAAGGTCGAGGAGCAGATGGCGATCCTCGCGGGCGCGCCGCTCGAGCAGCAGGCACGTTTCCTCGTCATGACGGCGCGATACGGGAGTAAGATCGAGGACATGGCGGAAACCTTCGTGCAACTCCATGCCGGCCGCCGGCTGTCGAGCATGCTGCTGTTGTCGATACAGGGCGTGCCGACGGATCAGACGGACGCCGAATTATCGGCCTTCATGAAGAATGAATTGATCGACAAGCGCAACCGGATCATGGCCGAGCGCGCCCTGCCGCTGCTGACCGACGGCAATGCCTTCATCGCCGTGGGCGCGGCGCATCTGCCGGGCGACCAAGGTCTTGTGGAGCTCTTTCGCAAAGCCGGCTACGAAGTGACGCCCGTCAACTGATCGCCTCATCCTCGCCATGCCCGTCACGCCCGATCACGTCTATTCCGACACGGATATCCCCAAGAAGACAACCGTCGCCATCATCGGCGGCGGCATCATCGGCGTCGCGACGGCGCTCGAACTGGCCGAGCGCGGCGTCGACGTAACCCTGCTCGAGAAGGGCGTCATCGCCGGCGAGCAGTCGAGCCGCAATTGGGGCTGGTGCCGGCAGATGGGCCGCGATCCCCGCGAGATCCCGCTGATCCTGACCGCGCTCGAGGCGTGGCGCGGCATGAATGCCAGGATCGGCGCCGAGACCGGCTTCCGGCAATCCGGCATCCTCTATCTCTGCGAGACCGACGCGGAACTGGCGGCGCGTGAGACCTGGTATGAGCGCAACGCGAAGCCCTTCGGCCTCGACACCCGGCTTATCTCGGGCGAAGAGGCGGAGAGCCTGCAGCCCGGCGCCACGCGGCGCTGGAAAGGAGCGCTCTTCACCTCCGCCGACGGCCGCGCCGAGCCTTTCATGGCCGCGCCCGCCATGGCCCGGGGCGCCCGCGCGAAGGGCGCGAAGATTTTCACCCACTGCGCGGTGCGGGGACTTGAAACCTCTGCCGGCAAAGTGTCGGCGGTCGTCACCGAAAAGGGCCGCATCGCCTGTGACACGGTGGTGCTGGCGGGCGGCGCCTGGTCGCGCCGCTTCCTCGGCAATCTCGACATTCCCTTCCCGCAGCTTTCCGTCGTCAATTCGGTGATGCGGTCGGCGCCGATCGAGACGCCGCTCGAGCGCTCCTGCTCGGCCGGCAAATTCGCCATCCGCAAGCGCCTCGACGGCGGCTATACAATCACACACCGGCATCTGTCGGTGGCCGACATCGTGCCTGATTCCGTCCTCCTGTTCCGCGAATTCCTGCCCGCCTTGAAAGTCGACTGGAGCGGCCTGCGTTTGCGCTTCGGCAGGCGCTTCTTCGACGAAGCGCGGCTCAAGCGCCGCTGGGCGCTGGACGAGACATCGCCTTTCGAAGAAGTGCGCGTTCTTGATCCCGAGCCCGTGACATCGATCCTCGACGAGGCATCGGAAAGTCTCAAGGAGTTTTTCCCGGTCTTCCGCGATATCGAGATCGTCCAGCGTTGGGGTGGCGTGATCGATGCGACCCCCGATGCGGTGCCGGTGATGTCGCCGATCGCGCAGCTGCCGGGGCTCTATCTCGCAACCGGCTTCTCCGGCCATGGCTTCGGCTTAGGTCCGGGCGCCGGCAGGCTGATGGCCGATCTCGTCACCGGTGCCACCCCTTGTGTCGATCCCGCGCCCTTCCGCTACACGCGCTATTTCGACGGCACCAAGCCGCAGCCGACCACGGGGTTTTGAGTCCTCCAACGATTTTAATGGATCCCGGCTTCCGCCGGGATGACGGTGGAGGGGTATTCGCGCTCCTTCTCTCAACTCGTCATCCCGGCGAAAGCCGGGATCCACTAAACTCCATCCGCTGACACACTGCGTGCGTATTTACGCGATCCAGGCGCCACAGGTTTCGTCGAAGAGATCGCGCCAGGTTGGATTGAGCTTCTCGATCAGCTCGATCTTCCACTTCCGTTGCCATTCCTTGAGCTGCTTTTCGCGCTTGATGGCCTCCTCCATGGATCCGAGGAACTCGTACCAGACGAGTGTCTTCACGCTATACTGCCTTATGAAGCCGGCAAGCTCACCCTGCTTATGCGCCGCGACACGGCTGCAAAGGTCGCTCGTCACGCCGATATAGAGCGTGCCGTAGCGCTTGCTCGCAAGAATATAGACGGCCGGAACCTTCTCCTCGCGCACCCCCGCAAGATAACGTACTGCTGCGTATATGCAACAAGCCTAATGGATCCCGGCTTTCGCCGGGATGACAGTAGGGGGGTAGACAGGCTCCACTTCTCCCACCTTCCACCCCGGCGACAGCCGGGGGCCCAATAGACTCCACCAATATTGGGTCAGATGCGCGGCAATTGCTACGAATGTATAGCTCGTCCCGCAACCGCCATCGCGGCTTCCTTCACCGCTTCGGCGAGCGTCGGGTGCGCGTGGGTGGTGCGTGCCAGATCTTCCGCCGAGCCGCCGAATTCCATCAGCACCGCAACCTCGTGGATGAGCTCGCCTGCTTGCGCACCCAATATATGGGCGCCGAGCACGCGGTCGGTTTTCGCATCGGCGAGGATCTTCACGAAACCGTCGGTCGTCTGATTGGCCTTGGCGCGGCCATTGGCGAGGAACAGGAACTTGCCGGCCTTGTAGTCGACGCCTTCCGCCTTGAGCTCTTCCTCGGTCTTGCCGATCGCGGCGATCTCCGGCGTCGTATAGACGACGCTCGGAATGACGCCGTAATTCACATGACCCGCCTGGCCGGCGAGCAGCTCCGCCAGAGCGACACCTTCGTCTTCGCCCTTATGCGCCAGCATGGGGCCGCGAATGACGTCGCCGATCGCATAGATGCCGGGCACATTGGTTTCGAAATGATCGCCGACTTCGACACGGCCCTTGGCGTCGCGCTTGACGCCGACCTCATCGAGGCCGAGGCCGTTCGTATAAGGCACGCGGCCGATGGCGAGCAGCACAGTGTCGGCCTCGATCGTCTCCGCCGCGCCGCCGGCGGCCGGCTCGACCGAAAGCTTCACTTTGGATTTCGTCTTTTCGGCCCCTGTCACCTTGCTGGCGAGCTTGAAGGTGAAGCCCTGCTTGGTGAGAAGGCGCTGGAAATTCTTCGCCGTCTCCAGGTCCATGCCGGGCAGGATGCGGTCGAGATATTCGATCACCGTGACCTTGGCGTCGAGTCGCGCCCAGACCGAGCCGAGCTCGAGCCCGATCACCCCGGCGCCGATCACCACGAGCGTCTCCGGCACCTTGTCGAGGACCAGCGCGCCGGTCGAGGAAACGATCTGCTTCTCGTCGACCTCGACGCCTTTCAATCCCGCCACGTCGGAGCCGGTGGCGATGACAATGTTCTTCGTCTCGACGATGTCCTTGCCGTCGACCTGGATCTTGCCGGGCGCCACGATCCTGGCCGTGCCGCGAATGGGCGTGATCTTGTTCTTCTTGAACAGGAAGTCGATGCCCTTGGTATTGCCGTCGATGGCTTCCTGGCGGAAGGCCATCATCTGCTTGAGATCGAGGGTCGGCGAGACGCCGATGCCCATCTTGGCGAAAGAATGCCCGGCCTCGGCGAAGAGCTCGGAGGCATGCAGCAACGCCTTCGACGGAATGCAGCCGACATTGAGACAGGTGCCGCCATGGGTGGCGCGTTTCTCGATCACCGCCACCTTCATGCCGAGCTGAGCCGCGCGGATGGCGCAGACATAGCCGGCAGGACCGGTGCCGATGATGGTGATGTCGAAGGGATCAGCCATTTTATGGTTGCCTTTCTATGTACTGGGTGGCCGGGTCAAGCCCGGCCATGGAGGCGGCCATGACGAGTTCGGGGGATTAGAGATCGAGCAGCGCGCGCTGCGGGTCTTCGAGCCCTTCCTTGACGCGGACGAGGAAGGTCACCGCTTCCTTGCCGTCGACGATGCGATGATCATAGGAGAGCGCCAGATACATCATCGGCCGCACCACCACCTGGCCGCCCACCGCCACCGGGCGCTCCTGGATCTTGTGCATGCCGAGAATGCCCGATTGCGGCGCGTTGAGGATCGGCGTCGACATCAAGGAGCCATAGACGCCGCCATTGGAGATGGTGAAGGTGCCGCCCTGCATCTCGGCGATCTGCAGCTGCCCGTCGCGCGCCCGCTTGCCGTAATCATTGATCGTCTTCTCGATGCCGGCGAAGGAAAGCCGGTCGGCATCGCGCACCACCGGCACGACGAGGCCCTTGTCGGTGCCGACCGCCACGCCGATGTGATAGTAGTTCTTGTAGACGATGTCGTCACCGTCGATCTCGGCATTGACCGCCGGGATCTCCTTCAGCGCCTGGATGATCGCCTTCACGAAGAAGCTCATGAAGCCGAGCTTGACGCCGTGCTTCTTCTCGAACACTTCCTTGTAGTGGTTGCGCAGCGCCATCACGTGGCTCATATCCACCTCGTTGAAGGTGGTGAGCATCGCGGCGGTGTTCTGCGCATCCTTGAGGCGGCGCGCGATGGTGAGGCGAAGCCTCGACATGCGCACACGCTCCTCGCGCTCGGCATCGGCCTGCGGCGAGGGCGCACGCGGCGCAGCCGGCGCGGGTGCGGCGGGCGGCACATAGACCTGAGGCGCAGGAGCGGCGGGCTTGCCCACCTGCTCCAGCACATCGCCCTTGGTCAGGCGGCCGTCCTTGCCGGTGCCGGCAATGGCAGTGGGATCAAGCTTGTTCTCTTCGACGATCTTGCGCACCGCCGGCGAAAGCGGCCTGGCTTCCGCCGCCTGAGCGGGGGCAGCCGGCGCCTGCGGCGCGGGCTCGGGCGCTTTCGCGGGCTTGGCTTCGGCCGCCTTCGGCGCCGCGGCGGCCGCAACAGCACCTTCCTCGATGGCGCCGAGAAGGGCGCCGACATTCACGGTCTGGCCGGGCTGCGCCGCGATCGTGGCGAGCACGCCCGCCGCGGGTGCCGGCACTTCCACCGTCACCTTGTCGGTTTCGAGCTCGACCAGCGGCTCATCCACCTTCACCGCTTCGCCTTGCGCCTTGAACCATTTGCCGATCGTCGCCTCGGTGACCGATTCACCGAGCTGCGGCACGCGGATTTCCTTTGCCATCGTCTATTTTTCCCCTAGCGCGTCTTCGAGAAACGCCTTCAGTTCTCTTTGATGTTTGCTCATCAGGCCCGTCGCGGTGGCGGCCGACGCGGGCCTGCCGGTGTAGCGCGGGCGCCGGTGCTGGGCGCCGAGATAGTCGAGCGCCCGTTCGATGCCGGGCTGCACGAAGGTCCAGGCGCCCATATTCTGCGGCTCTTCCTGGCACCACACCATCTCCGCCTGCTTGAAACGTCCAAGCTCCTGGATCAGGGCCTTGTGCGGCCACGGATAGAGCTGCTCGACGCGCAGCAGATAGATGTCCTTCAGGCCACGCTTCTCGCGCTCCTCGAAGAGGTCGTAATAGACCTTGCCCGAGCACATCACCACGCGGCGGATCTGCTCGTCGGCGACGAGCGCGCCCGTATATTGCGCATCATCCCAAAGCAGCCGGTGGAAGCTGCTCTCAGGCCCCATCTCGGCGAGCGTCGAAACCACGCGCTTGTGGCGCAAAAGCGATTTCGGCGTCATCAGGATGAGCGGCTTGCGGATGTCGCGCTTGAGCTGGCGCCTGAGGATATGGAAGTAGTTGGCGGGCGTCGTGCAGTTCGCCACCTGCATATTGTCCTCGGCGCACATCTGCAGATAGCGCTCGAGCCTGGCGGAGGAATGTTCCGGTCCCTGGCCCTCATAGCCGTGCGGCAGGAGGCAGACGAGGCCCGACATGCGCAGCCATTTGCGCTCGCCCGACGACAGGAACTGATCGAACACCACCTGCGCGCCGTTGGCGAAATCACCGAACTGCGCTTCCCACAGAACCAGCGTGTTGGGCTCGGCCAGCGAATAGCCGTATTCGAAACCGAGCACAGCCTCTTCCGACAGCATCGAGTTGATGACGTTGATCCTGACCGCTTGCTGCTTCACCAGGTGATTGAGCGGCGTGTAGCGCTTCTCCGTGTCCTGGTCGACCAGCACGGCGTGGCGCTGCGAGAAGGTGCCGCGCTGCACGTCCTGGCCCGACAATCTGACCGGGAAACCTTCCTGAAGCAGCGTGCCGAAGGCGAGCTGTTCGCCCATCGCCCAGTCGATGCCCTGGCCTTCCTCGATCGTCTTGCGCCTCGCATCGAGCACGCGCTGCAAGGTGCGGTGCAGCTTGAAGCTCTTCGGCACCTTGTTGAGCTTGAGGCCGATCTCCTTGAGCTTGGTCAGGTCATAGCCCGTCTGGCCACGACGCGGGTCCTCATGGTCCTTGGCATAGCTCAGATGCGACCAGCGTCCGTCGAGCCAGTCGGCCTTGTTGGCCTTGTAGGATTCCGATGCCGCGAAATCATCATCGAGATGCTTGCGGTATTCGGCCTTCATCGCATCGAGCTGTTCCTGCGTCAGCACGCCCGCATCGATGAGGCGCTTGCCGTAGAGAGCAACGGCCGTCTGATGCGCCGCGACTCGCTTGTACATCAAGGGCTGGGTGAAGGACGGCTCGTCCGATTCGTTGTGTCCGAATCGGCGATAGCAGAACATGTCGATGACCACCGGCTTCTTGAACTTCTGGCGGAATTCGATGGCGATCTTCGCCGCGAACACCACCGCTTCCGGATCATCGCCATTCACGTGGAAAATCGGCGCCTCGATCATCTTGGCGACGTCGGACGGATAGGGCGAGGAACGCGCCCAGAGCGGGCTCGTGGTGAAGCCGATCTGGTTGTTGACGATGAAATGGATTGAGCCGCCCGAGCGGTGGCCCCTGAGGCCCGAAAGCCCGAAGCACTCGGCCACCACGCCCTGGCCGGCAAAGGCCGCATCGCCATGGATGAGGAGCGGCAGCACGCTGGTACGCTCCTTGTCGCCGCGCTGGTCCTGCTTGGCGCGCGCCTTGCCGAGCACCACCGGATCGACGATCTCGAGATGCGAGGGATTGGCGGTGAGCGAGAGATGCACCTGGTTGCCGTCGAATTCGCGATCGGACGACGAGCCGAGATGGTATTTGACGTCGCCCGAGCCTTCCACCTCGTCGGGCGTCGAGGAGCCGCCCTTGAATTCGTGGAAGATCGCCGAGAACGGCTTCGACATCAGATTGGCGAGCACGTTGAGGCGGCCTCTATGCGCCATGCCGAGCACGATCTCCTGCATGCCGAGCTGGCCGCCGCGCTTGACGATCTGCTCGAGCGCCGGAATCATCGATTCGCCGCCATCGAGGCCGAAGCGCTTGGTGCCGGTATATTTCACATTGAGGAAATGCTCGAAGCCTTCCGCCGCGATGAGCTTGCCCAATATGGCGATCTTGCCTTCGGGTGTGAAGGAGATCTCCTTGTCGGGGCCCTCGATGCGCTCCTGGATCCACGCCTTCTGGTCGGGATCGGAGATGTGCATGAACTCGACGCCGAGCGTGTTGCAATAGGTGCGCTGCAGGATGTCGACCATCTGGCGGATGGTCGCCTGCTCGAGACCCAGAACCTTGTCGATGAAGATCGGCCGGTCGAGATCGGCCTCGGTGAAGCCATAGGATTTGGGATCGAGCTCGGGCTGCGGTGTCGGCTCGCGCAGTCTGAGCGGATCGAGATCGGCGGCGAGATGACCGCGCATGCGATAGGCGCGGATCATCATGAGCGCCCGCACCGAGTCCATCGTCGCCTTGCGCACTTCCTCGATCGAGAGCGCCTGACCCTTTTCCTTCGCCTTGGCGGCGATCTTGGCACCGACCTGCGCTTCCGCCGCCGGCCAGTTGCCGTCGAGCGCCGAGATCAGCTCGCCATTCTGCGGCTGCGGCCAGTCGGGCCGCGCCCAGGACGGGCCTTTCAACTGCTTCCTCACCGCGTCCTTGTCATCGGCCAGTGTGGCGAAGAACTGCCGCCATGCCGGATCGACCGAAGCCGGGTCGGTGAGAAACTTGTCGTAAAGCTGCTCGATGAACTGGGCGTTGCCGCCATAAAGGAAGGATGTTTGCTCGAAAGCAGTCGTGAGATCTGTCTTGTTCATTTCCACCAAGAACCGGGAACCCTGTCCGGCCCTCCTCATGTTCAACATAGAACGCGTCACTTGCCTTTCAAGACATGCTTTAATGTCTTTCCGAGGGCGGCCGGGGAATCCGATATCGCTATCCCTGCGCGCTTCATGGCCTCGATCTTCGTTTCGGCCTTGCCTTTGCCGCCGGAGATGATGGCGCCGGCATGGCCCATGCGCCGTCCGGGCGGCGCCGTGCGTCCGGCGATGAAGCCGGCCATCGGCTTCTTCACCTTCGATTTGCGGATGAATTCCGCGGCGTCCTCTTCGGCCGAGCCGCCGATCTCGCCAATCATGATGATGGATTCGGTCTTGGGATCGGCGAGGAACATCTCGAGCACATCGATGAATTCTGTGCCTTTCACCGGATCGCCGCCGATGCCCACCGCGGTGGTCTGGCCCAAGCCTTCCTGCGTCGTCTGGAACACCGCTTCATATGTGAGGGTGCCCGAGCGCGAGACGATGCCGACCGAGCCCTTCTGGAAGATGTTGCCCGGCATGATGCCGATCTTGCATTCGCCTGGCGTCAGGATGCCCGGGCAATTGGGCCCGATGAGGCGCGACTTCGATCCGGTGAGCGCGCGTTTGACCTTGACCATGTCCATCACCGGGATGCCTTCGGTGATGCAGACGATGAGCGGGATCTCCGCCTCGATCGCCTCCGAGATGGCGTCCGCCGCGAAAGCCGGCGGCACATAGATGACAGTGGCGTCCGCCCCCGTCGCATCGCGCGCTTCCACTACCGTGTCATAGACGGGGAGACCGACATGCGTAATGCCGCCTTTGCCCGGCGTGACGCCGGCCACCATCATCGTGCCGTAGGCGATGGCCTGCTCGGTATGGAACGTGCCGTTATTGCCGGTGATGCCCTGGCAGATGACCTTGGTGTTCTTGTCGATCAGGATGGACATTAATGGGCTTCCTTGACGGCCTTGACGATCTTCTGCGCCGCGTCGTCGAGATCATCGGCGGGGATGACATTGAGCTTCGAGTCGCGCAGGATCTGCTTGCCGAGCTCGACATTGGTGCCTTCGAGACGGACGACGAGAGGCACTTTGAGGCCCACTTCCTTCACCGCCGCGACCACGCCTTCGGCGATGATGTCGCATTTCATGATGCCGCCGAAGATGTTGACCAGGATGCCCTTCACCTTCGGATCAGCGGTGATGATCTTGAACGCCGCCGCGACTTTCTCTTTCGAGGCGCCGCCACCGACATCGAGGAAGTTGGCCGGCTCCGAGCCATAGAGCTTGATGATGTCCATCGTCGCCATGGCGAGACCGGCGCCATTCACCATGCAGCCGATCGTGCCGTCCAGCGCGATATAGGAAAGATCGAATTTCGAGGCCTCGATCTCCTTGGGATCCTCTTCGCTGACGTCGCGCAGTTCCTTGATGTCGGGATGACGGTCGAGCGCGTTGCTGTCGAAATTGATCTTGGCGTCGAGGCAGAGAATGTCGCCCGCCTTGGTCACGATCAGCGGATTGATCTCGAGCAGGCTCATATCCTTCTCGACAAAGGCGCGATAAAGATCGGTGACGAGCTTGGCGAGCTGCTTCTGTTGCGGGCCGCCCAAGGGTAGCTTCAGCGCCTTGGCGATGGCGCGCACATGATGCGGGCAGATATTGGTGGCGGGATCGATCGAGACATTGACGATCTTCTCGGGCGTGTCATGGGCGACCTTTTCGATGTCCATGCCGCCTTCGGTCGAGACGACGAAAGCGAGCCTGGATGTCTCGCGGTCGACGAGGAGCGCCAGATAGAATTCCTTCTCGATGCCTGAGCCCTCTTCGATATAGAGGCGCTGCACCACCTTGCCCTGCGGGCCTGTCTGATGGGTGACGAGGGTCGAGCCAAGCAGCCGCTTGGCCTCGCTCTTTACCTCGTCGATCGACTTCACCACCTTGACGCCGCCGGCCTTGCCACGCCCGCCGGCATGGATCTGCGCCTTGACGACCCAGACCGGGCCGCCCAGCGTCTCGCCGGCTTTCGCCGCTTCGTCCACCGTGAAGGCCGGGAGGCCCTTGGCCACCGGCACGCCATAGGCCTTCAAAACCTGCTTGGCCTGGTATTCGTGAATGTTCATGGCATCTTCCTCACGTCGTCATCCCGGCGAAAGCCGGGATCCCCATAATAGATAAAGAGCGGGCGGCGGTTGCCGCGCTTCACCGGTTCATTGGATCCCGGCTTTCGCCGGGAATGACGGGTTGTCGTTCCAATGAAGCTTCCGCATGTGGCTCACATCAGGCGAGATCAGGGGCGATCTTCTTCGCCGCATCCATCAGGCCCTTCACCGCGTCGACCGACTTCTTGAAGGCGGTCTTCTCATCCGGATCGAGCTTGATCTCGACGATGCGCTCGACGCCGTTCGCACCGATCACCACCGGCACGCCGACATAGAGATTGTCGATGCCATACTGGCCGGTGAGCTGGGCGGCGCAGGGCAGCACGCGCTTCTTGTCCTTGAGATAGGATTCGGCCATCGCGATCGCCGAGGTGGCGGGCGCGTAATAGGCGGAGCCGGTCTTGAGCAGGCCGACGATCTCGGCACCGCCGTCGCGGGTGCGCTGCACGATCTGGTCGATGCGCTGCTGCGTCGTCCATTTCATCTGGACGAGATCCGGCACCGGGATGCCGGCGACGGTCGAATAGCGCGTCAGCGGCACCATCGTATCGCCATGGCCGCCGAGCACGAAGGCGGTGACGTCCTCGACCGACACATTGAACTCCTCGGCGAGGAAATGACGGAAGCGGGACGAATCGAGGACGCCCGCCATGCCGATCACCTTATTGGCGGGCAGACCCGAATATTTCTGCAGCGCCCATACCATGACGTCGAGCGGGTTGGTGATGCAGATGACGAAGGCCTTGGGCGCGTATTTGGCGATGCCGGCGCCGACCTGGGCCATGACCTTGAGATTGATCTCGAGCAGATCGTCGCGGCTCATGCCGGGCTTGCGCGGCACGCCAGCGGTGACGATGACGACATCCGCCCCCTCGATGGCTTCATATTTGTTGGTGCCGGTGAGCTTGGCATCGAAGCCTTCGACCGGTCCCGATTGCGCGATGTCGAGCGATTTGCCCTGCGGCAGGCCTTCCGCGATGTCGAACACCGTGATGTCGCCCAGCTCCCGCAAGGAGGCCAGATGTGCGAGAGTCCCACCGATCATGCCACCGCCGATCAGCGCAATTTTGTTTCTTGCCATTTAGTATTTTCCCTGTGACGTGCAGGTCAACGCGTTATGCGCGCCTTTTTGCAGTGCGAAAGCGACGGAACCTGTACTCCCCTAGGCTGGGAGGTTCAAGAAATCATTGAAAAATTCTTGACCAAAACGTCAAGTTTCGACGATTTTTGCGCCCCACCAGGACGCCGACTGCATTTCCTGCAGACGTGAGACCGTGCGCAGGAATTCCTGGGCGTGGTGACCTTCGCTGTAGAGCGCCTCAGGCTGTGCGGCGGCCGAGGCGACCAGCCTCACATGCGCGTCATAGAGCGTGTCGATCAACAGGATGAAGCGCTTCGAGGGATTGCGATGCCGCTGCGTCAGCTGGGGAATATGCTCGATGAACAAGGTGCGGAAATTCTGCGCCAACGCCAGATAGTCGGGGGGCCCGAGCGGGGCCTCGCAGAGATCGGCAAAGCTGAAGCGCGCCGCGCCATGGGCCGCCTGCGGCACGATAAGCTTGCGGCCGAGCACGTCGAGCGTCGAAGCCTCGCCCTTCTCCGTGTCGGTGAGCTTTTCCCAAAGATCCTGGAGCTTGCGGTCCGCCTCAGGCCCCAAAGGATGGATAAAGGTCTCGCGACCCTTCACGCGGCCGAGGCGGTAATCGGTCGGGCTGTCGAGCGTCACCACCTCGAGCTTCTCTTCCAAAAGCTTGATGAAGGGCAGGAAAAGCTGGCGGTTGAGCCCGTCCTTGTAGAGATCGGCGGGCTTGAGATTGGAGGTCGTCACGATGACGCTGCCGCGCTCGAACAGGATGCCGAACAGCCGGCCGACGATCATCGCATCGGCGATATCGACGATCTGCATTTCATCGAGGCAAAGGAGGCGCGCCTCCGCCGCCACCGCATAGGCGACTGTGACAAGCGGATCCTTGGCGCCGCGACGCGCCTCATGCAGGCGCGCATGGATATCCTGCATGAAGGCGTGGAAATGCACCCGTCGCTTCGGCGCGATCTCCGCATCGGCTACGAACAGGTCCATCAGCATCGTCTTGCCGCGCCCGACGTCGCCCTGGATATAGAGGCCTTGCGGCGGCGGGCCGTTCCTGGGCTTGATCAGCCTCGAGAAAAAGCCGGCAGGCCTGGGGGAATAGTCCTTGAGCTCATCCGCCAGGCGGCCGAGCCGGCGCGCGACGTCAGCCTGCGCCTCGTCCGGCTTGAGCGTCCCGCTTTCGATCTTTTCCAGATAATCCGCCCAGAACCCCATGCCGCCTTATGGCGTGGCGCACTTGCGAGCGCAACAGCGGCCCGGGCGAAGGACGGAAACCAAACCGGCTCGCCGGCATCCAATCAATCGGGCCACGATGGGAGAAGCCGATGGATATGCCGGGGAATGTAGCGGGTCAGCGCAAAGAAGGAATATCCGCCCAAGAGCGCCCGACTCGCGCCGAGGCCGAGGCGGCCGTCCGCACGCTCATCCGCTGGGCGGGTGACAATCCGGCACGGCCGGGCTTGAGCGAGACGCCGCAGCGGGTCGTCCGCGCCTATGAAGAGTGGTTCGGCGGTTACGAAGCGGATCCGGCCGCCTTGCTGGAGCGCACTTTCGAGGAAACGGGGGGCTATGACCAGATGGTCGAGCTACACGATATTCCGTTCCATTCGGTCTGCGAGCATCATATGGCCGCGATCACCGGCAAGGCGCATGTCGCCTATTTGCCGCACCACCGCGTGGTCGGCATTTCAAAGCTCGCCCGCCTCGTTGAAGCCTGCGCCCGCCGCCTGCAAATACAGGAGCGCCTGACCGGCGACATCGCATCAGCCATCGATCGCGCCCTCCGTCCGGCCGGGGTGGCGGTGATTCTGGTGGCCGAGCATGCCTGCATGACGACGAGAGGGGTGCGCGCCCACGGGACGCGCATGGTGACGAGGTGCATGCGCGGCGCATTTCAAGACGATGCCGGGCTGCGTGGCGAATTCCTGGCCTCGCTCGGCATGCGATGAGATTTCCGGGAACCTTTTCCCTCGAACTTCGTCCAATGCTAAGGAGATTGATCATGTTGCAGCTTCATCGCGACGTTGCCGCGCCGGATGACCTCGATCTCGCCCGCAGGGCGCAGGCCGGCGACGCCGAGGCCTTCCGTGCCATCCTCCGCCGGCATAATCAGAAGCTCTACCGCCTCGCGCGCAGCATCGTCCGCAACGACAGCGAGGCCGAAGACATTGTCCAGGAGACTTATGTCACGGCTTTCGCGCATCTGGGGACCTTCCGGGGCGAGGCAAGCCTGGCGACCTGGCTGTCCCGCATCGCGATCAACGAGGCTTTGGGCCGCCTGCGCAAGAGACGGCGCCAGACGGCCCTGATCTCGGATGAACCGGCGGGCGACGCCCATATCATTCCCTTCCCGCTCAATGCCGGCAGCGACGATCCGGAACGAACCATGGCACAGAGACAGATCCTGGCGCTGGTCGAACAGGCGACCGACGCGCTTCCCGATGTCTATCGCACCGTCTTCGTCGCCCGCGTGATCGAGGGCTTGAGCCTCGAGGAGACGGCCGATCTCTTGCGCATCAAGCCGCAGACGGTGAAGACCAGGCTGCATCGCGCCCGCGCGCTGGTGCGCCGCCGCCTGGACGAACAGATCGGTCCCTTGATGCTCGATGCCTTTCCCTTTGCCGGCCGGCGCTGCGAGCGGCTGACCGCGGCAGTGATGAAGCGTCTCGGCTTCGGCGACTAAGATCTCGGGAACGTTTCCCACTTCTCCGCATCCAATCTTTGTCACTTGCAACGGACCCGGCGCTGAGCGTCGGGCGAAGGAGAACTCCCATGCGTTTGAGATCACTAGCGGCACTCGCCGCTCTCGGCCTGTTCAGCTCGCTGTCCTTGACCTACGCGGCCGACAAGCCGACCGATCCGCAGATCGCCCATATCGCCTACACCGCCGGCGTCATCGACATCGAGGCGGCCAAACAGGCCATCGCCAAATCCAAGAACAAGGAAGTGGTCGCCTTTGCCGAAACCATGGTGCGCGATCACGAGGCGGTCAACCAGCAGGCGCTGGCGCTTGTGAAGAAGCTCAATGTGACGCCGGAGGACAATGCGACGAGCCAGGCGTTGTCAAAGGCGGCGACGAAGGAGCGCGGCAAGCTGGACGGTCTCAAGGGTGCCGCTTTCGACAAGGCCTACGTCAACAATGAGGTGGCTTACCACAAAGAGGTGAACAACGCGCTCGCAACCCTGCTCATTCCTTCGGCGGAGAATGCTGAACTGAAGGCCTTGCTCGAAACCGGCCTGAAGTTGTTCCAGGGCCACCAGCAGCATGCCGAGCATGTCGCGGCCGAGTTGAAGTAGAGACGATGAGACATCGTCTCCTGATAACCATCGTGCCGGCGCTGATGCTGGGCGCCGGCATGACGCACGCCGCGACCATCGAGATCACGATCGACAAGATGGCCTTCTCGCCTGCCGCGATCGAGGCGAAAGTCGGCGACACGATCGAATGGATCAACAAGGATGCTTTCGTCCATACCGCGACGGTGAAGGGCGGCTGGGAGGTGATGCTGCCGGTGAAGAAATCGGGCAGCATCGTCGTCGATAAGGCCGGCACGTTCGATTATTATTGCCGCCTGCATCCCAATATGAAGGGCCGCATCACGGTGGCGGCCCCTTGAATCGAGATAACTTCCGGTCCGAACGGCCTAGCGCGGGATGCGAAAAAGTGGGCACCGGTCTTTCGCGAGAATCCCGCGCTAACATATAAGAATCGATCACGTTTATGAGTTTGGATCGATTCGATCCAAACTCAACGTGATCTAATGTGATCGGAATCCTGAGTTTTGCGCGTGATCGGGCGGGAAACCGGTAGACCCGATAACGCACTAATCACACCCAATATTGAATGGACGCCGGGCGTTGGAATGTCTAATGGGCATCTCCAGGCGATTGCGATATCGCCCCATTGGCTTCAATATCGGGAAGCAACTCCCACCGATGGAAACAGTAAGCGGCGCGGTGCAAGGTTCCCATCCCGGATGGAAGAACTGCTTCACGCCTTCCAGCCGGTCAGGAGCCTTCTCATGCTTGAACAATCCCCAATTGCCGGAGCCGCGCCCGATTCACGCCGGCTGATGAAGGGTCTGGCTCGCTATCGCGCGCCCAGCAGCATGCGCAGTCTGTTCGAGCTGGCGACCACGATAGTGCCGTTCCTGCTCATCTGGGTGCTGATATGGGCTGCCGTGGATGCGGGCTACTGGATCGGCTTGCTTCTGGCCGTGCCGGCGGCCGGTTTCCTCGTTCGTCTCTTCCTGATCCAGCATGATTGCGGTCATGGCTCATTCTTCTCCCATCGGCTCACCAACGACTGGGTCGGGCGCGTGCTCGGCGTACTCACCTTGACCCCCTATGATTACTGGCGGCACTCCCATGCCTTGCATCACGCGACATCGGGCAATCTCGATCATCGCGGCATCGGCGACATCGACACGCTGACCGTGGACGAGTTTCGGGCGCGGACACCGTGGCGCCAACGCCTCTATCGCCTCTATCGGCACCCGATCGTGATGTTCGGCATCGGACCGGCCTATCTGTTCGTGCTGCGCCACCGGCTCCCGATGGGTCTGATGCGCAAAGGCTGGCGGCCCTGGGTGAGCGCCATGGCGACAAACGCCGCGATCGCCCTATTGGCCTGGGCGGCGATCTGGCTGGTCGGCCTTGTACCATTCCTGCTGGTGCATCTGCCGATTACGCTTCTCGCGGCGGCAATCGGCGTCTGGCTATTCTATGTCCAGCACCAGTTCGAGGAGACGCTGTGGGACCACGACGGCGACTGGAAATTCCACGAGGCGGCGCTGCGGGGCAGCTCGCATTACGACTTGCCGCCCATCCTGCGCTGGTTCACCGCCAATATCGGCGTGCATCATGTGCATCATCTGTCGAGCCGGATTCCCTATTACCGCCTGCCGGAAGTCCTGCGCGACCATCCCGAACTTCGCGATGTCGGCCGCCTGACCCTGCTTGACAGTTTGCGCTCGGTGCGACTGGTGCTGTGGGACGAGAAGAAGCGGCGCTTGGTCTCCTTCCGGGAAGCACTGCAGACTGCCCCGGCGAATACACAACCGGCCTGAGGCATATCAGGCAAATTTTCGCTCCAGGCACGTTCTCAGTGCCGGGCTGCGGCGGACCACGTCAAAGCCGAAGTCGATGCACCCTTCGGCAAATCCGTTACCGATGATCATGTCGATATCCTTGCCCGCACCTTCGGCACTGAGTGCCGCGACCTGGAACGATGTTGCCATGCCGAAGAAGAAGATGCGGCCGCGCTGGCGTGTCGAGAGAATGGTCGCGACTTCCGTGCCGCCGACATTGGTGACATTCACGGCGAAATCGAAGAGACGGCCGTCGCTCGCCGCCTGCGCCAGGCGATAGGTTTCGATGGGGTTGGTCAGATCGGCGACGATCACTTCGTCGACGACGCCGAGCGACGCCATCTCGGCGAGCGACTTCTCGTCCACATCGAAGCTCACGATGCGACCCTCGGGGCCGACCGCCGCGCGCGCCGCGACCGCCGAGACGAGCCCGGCCTTGCCGGCGCCCATGATGGCGACTGACTGGCCGCGTTCGAGGGAGCGATGCACGGTGGTGGGGGCGCCGCAGACATCGATGATGCCGACGGCGAGACGGACGGGAAAGTCTTCGGGTATCAGGCCAATGGTGGCGCTCTCGAACAAAACGGCCTTGCCGCTTGCCCGCACCTGCGTCGTCGCGATATCGACATGCTCGATGCGGTCGAGGGTCAGGGGCATCAGCGACAGCGATACGCTGGGACACACCAGCTGGCCCGCCTTCAGATACCGCGCCGGATGATCGGGTCCGATCTCTAGCGCCCGGCCGACCACGACGCCGCCCGAACCGGTGACGGGATTGTGCATCTTGCCGCGTGTCCGGACGATCTCGAGAATCCGCTGCGCCACTTTTTCGGCGCTGCCTCCCGCCTCGCTCGCCAGCTGGCGCATGCTTGAGGAATCGAGATTGAGAAACTCGACCTCCAGCAGGACCTCGTTGGACCAGATATCCGGCGATGCGTCGATCTCCCGGGCCGGTTGCGGCATGACGCCATTGGCCCGGTGTGATCCGAATTCGCAGCCTTTGATCGAACGCATCGAAGTGCCCCGCTTATTTTAGGTTGCCGGCGGCGAACACACCCGGCCGCGGATCGCTGAAGCCGATGCGCCTATAATGCGTCCACGGATGATGAAGGTTCGCCGATATGCAATGGCTGCTTCAATTGCCAGCGCGCGGTGGAAATGGCAACCAGACTCTATTGGGCGGGCGATTTGTTCAGCTCAGCTGGCGGGCCCATGGCCGTCAGGCGGTAGCCGTCAAAGGTTCCGTCACATCCGCCGGTCAGATACCACTGCCCTGCGCGAGGCTCGGCGAGGGATCCCAGGAGTGGCCGGCGGCGATGATGCAGCTCTTGCCGTTTTCCAGCGTCACCAGCATCGTCCAGGTGCCGGCTTCGGACACATAGAGCTCCGCCACGCCGCTGCTGGCGATAAGGCCAACCGCCTGGCGCGTTTCGTTGTATTTCGATTTCAGGCCCTCGACGATCGGGGCGCGCTCGCCGCACATGGCGAATTGCGCGCGCGCGACGACGGGAGCGAGGAGATATAGACCGGCCGCAAGGGTGATGAACGCGGTGCGCCGGAGGGTTCTCGGCAACATGCAAGCCTCCATCTCGGTCCGAGACGCCGTTTGGCCGGAGGTCTTGCGCCACACTATCGGTCAGGCGGAGCCCCGGAGCATCAAACGACGCTCCGCGCTAGACTTTCCAGACTCCCACCGAATGGTTACCGAAAGATGAAGATCGCGTTCCAGTCGTAAACGCAGGTCACACCTTCCGCCGACGGCTGAGCCGGCGCGCATTGGCGCGCATCCGTCGCTCTCCCGGGCGCGTCGCCGCCTTGACCATCCGGCTTGCGGCCGTGCTGGCCGAGACGGATTGTCCGCTGGCGAGCTTCATCCAGGTGGCAAGCGCCGAGAGGGCGGCGGCGTTGAGACCTTCCGCCACCGCCATTTGCTTCTCGGCGATCATGCGGACCGCCTCGGCCCGCCTTTCGGGTGTCGGCGAGAATGCCATCGCCCACAGCATCGGCAGCCTGAAGCTCAGGACCTGGGCGGCGGCGATGGCGTTTTCGATCTCTCTCATGATCAGCGCATCGTCGGAATGGAGAACTGCGCGCCCTCCTTGATGCCGGATGGCCAGCGCGAGGTCACCGTCTTCGTGCGCGTATAGAAGCGCACCGCGTCGGGCCCATGCTGGTTGAGATCGCCGAAGGCCGAGCGCTTCCAGCCGCCGAAGGTGTGATAGGCGAGCGGCACCGGGATCGGCACATTGATGCCGATCATGCCGACCTGGACGCGCGCGGCAAAATCGCGCGCCGCATCGCCGTCGCGCGTGTAGATGGCGACGCCATTGCCATATTCATGGTCGTTGGCAAGCGCCAAGCCCTCTTCATAGGTCTTGGCGCGCACCACCGAGAGCACGGGACCGAAGATCTCTTCCTTGTAGATGCGCATGTCCTTGGTGACATTGTCGAACAGCGAGCCGCCGAGGAAGAAGCCGTTCTCATAGCCCTGCATCTTGAATCCGCGGCCGTCGACCTTGAGGCTCGCCCCTTCCTTGACGCCGAGATCGATATAGGACTTCACCTTGTCGAGATGCGCCTTGGTGACGAGCGGGCCGTAATCGGCCTCGCGGTCGGTGGAGAGCCCGACTTTGAGCTTCTCGACGCGCGGTATGAGCTTCTCGACCAGCGCATTGGCGGTCGCCTCGCCCACCGGCACGGCGACCGAGATCGCCATGCAGCGCTCGCCCGCCGAGCCGTAGCCGGCGCCGATCAGCGCATCGACCGCCTTGTCCATGTCGGCATCGGGCATCACGATCATGTGGTTCTTGGCGCCGCCGAAGCACTGCACGCGCTTGCCGTGCGATGTGCCGCGCGAATAGACATATTCGGCGATCGGCGTCGAGCCGACGAAGCCGACGGCGCCGATATCGGGATCATCGAGCACCGCATCGACGGCTTCCTTGTCGCCATTGACGACATTGAGGATGCCCGGCGGCAGGCCAGCTTCGACGAAGAGCTCGGCAAGACGCATCGGGCAGGACGGGTCGCGCTCCGACGGCTTGAGGATGAAGGCGTTGCCGCAGGCGATGGCGGGTGCCGCCTTCCATAAGGGGATCATCGCCGGGAAATTGAACGGCGTGATGCCGGCGGCGACGCCGATCGGCTGGCGCATCGAATACATGTCGATGCCGGGACCGGCGCTGTCGCTGAAGTCGCCTTTGAGGAGATGCGGGATGCCGGTGCAGAATTCCGCCACTTCGAGGCCGCGCTGCAGGTCACCCAGAGCGTCGGGTATGGTTTTGCCATGCTCCATCGAGATCAGCATCGCCAGCTCCTCGCGATGCGCATTGGCGAGCTCGAGGAACTTCATCATCACACGCGCCCGCACTTGCGGGTTCTTCGCCGCCCAGGCCGGCTGCGCCGCCTTGGCATTGAGCACCGCCTCATGCACTTCGGCGGCTGAGGCGAGCGCGACCTTGGCCTGCAGCTCGCCGGTATTAGGGTTGAAAATATCGCCGAAGCGGCCCGACTTGCCGTCGACCCGTTTGCCGCCGATGAAATGTCCGATTGTCTTGGTCATGAGCTCCTCCGGATGGCGCCCGCGGCGCCCAACTGGCGTAACCTAATTCCCTGATGGCTCTATAGACGCCTTGCACCCTGAATTCATGCGCCAAATTGCCCTGTGCGAGAGCCCTGCATTGCCGGAATTTATATCATGCACTGCACAAAAAATCTCCTTGAATTTGATGCGATGCAGCATAACTGTAATATAAGGGATGGACAGTCCAGGTCGGGATCACCTCGTGAGACCGGACCGATATTATGCACAAGACCCTACGCAAACTGTGGATTGGCGATCTGGCGGCGCTGCGCGCCCATCTGAAACGCCTCGACCCCGAAGCCAGACGGCTGCGCTTCGGCGCCGTCACCACCGACGACTTCATCGACGCCTATGTCGACACCGCCTTCCGGCTCGATGCCACCATTTTCGGGGTCGTCATCGACGGCGAGATCCGCGCCTCCGCCGAATTGCGCGGCATCTTCGGCGGACCTTCGCCCGACGCGGAAGCGGCCTTCGCGGTCGAGGCCGGCTGGCAGGATCAGGGCCTCGGCAGTGAGCTCATGGATCGCATCCTCACCGCCGCGCAGAATCGCGGCGTGGCACGGCTGCACATGATCTGCCTCACCGAGAATGCCCGCATGCGCCATATCGCCGGCAAGTTCGGCGCGCGGCTGACCTTCGCCGAGGGTGAGGTGGCGGGCGAGATGACACCGCCCGGCCCGACGCCCATGTCGCTGCTCGACGAGTTCGTCCATGACGCGCAGGGCTTCGTCACCGCGGTGTTCGACTGGCGGCGCTGATGATCGCGCAAGCATACTGGCAACCGGTCCGCGCGGGCTTTCCCGAACAGGAACGCACAAGGCTGCGCTGGACCGGCACTGTCAATCCGCCGGTTCTTATCCTTGCTTGTCGGGAATACCGATGCCCGGCACCCATGCATAACCTTCATGATCGAGAATGACGCATTCGCGCAGCCCATGCGGCTTGTCGATCGATCCCGCCAGTACGGTGAAACCCTGGGCCCGGGCGCGCTCTTCCGCCACATCGGGTGAACAGCCATAGAGCCGGAGCTCGACGCCGGCACCACGGCCTTCGAGGCCATCGACCACGCCGCGCAGCGCATTGCCGCGATAGGTACGGTCGTGATGCAGCATCCACACGCTTTCGCCGAAACGGATGGCGGCGAAATCCTGATCGGCATGGAGAATGGTGGCGCCGAGGACTTCCCTGGCGAAACGCACGCCTTCGCCGACATCACGCATCAGAAGATTGACGCCAAGTCCCGGCCGGAAAGACCGGCCAGCTCGGGCGCCGGCATGAAGCCGTTATCATCTTCCATGAGTCACCCGCGTTTGAGGATGAGCTCCTGGGGGTGCTCTTCGTCAAACAATAAAGTGCAGGGCCCGATCTCGTCGGGGCTTTTGACGCCGGCGCGGCGCATAGCGAGAAGGAACAGCACCGCCGCGTCGCTCACCACATCGGTGAGGTCGGCGGAATCGATATTGGCGTCGAGCACGGAAGCGAGACGCGTACCGGCGAGCCGGCTCATATCGGCAAGCACGCTCGTCGGCAGATGCACCGCCGTTTCCCAGCCCTCCGCCAGATCGCCCTGGGCAATCTCGGCCAGGAGCCGGTCGTCGATCATCAAGGGCAGGTTGCCGCGCGCCCTTATCGCCCGCACTTCGTGATCGGGACTGTCCTTGGCCGGACAGGTCAAGGTGAAAGCGGGGACTTCGGGCACTGCGGTCGTCGGCATGGCGCGGCACTTTCCTGGATGTCGGTCCAGTCTGCGCCCACGACCTTTACAAGCCGTTAACCATACCGGGCCGCTTTATGGCACGATGATGCTGATGCCGGTGCCGGTGAACTTGTCCATCGCCATCAGCGCCGCCGGCGCCTCATCGAGGCGGAGCGTCTGGCCGATGAGCTTCTGCGGCCTGAGCTTGCCCGCGAGGATCATCGCCATCATTGCCGGATAGCGATGCGCCTGCATGCCGTGGCTGCCCCTGATCTCGATCTCATGCGCGATGACCTTGTCCATCGGGATGGCAGGACGCGCGTGATCGGCGAGCATCAGGCCGACCTGCAGATGCCGGCCGCGCCGGCGCAGACAGGCGATCGAGTTGAAGCAGGTGACGGGCGATCCGAGCGCATCCATCGAGACATGGGCGCCGCCTTGCGTCAGGTCGCGGATCGCCGCCGGCACGTCCTCCGTCTTCGCCGCGTCGATGCCGACCTTGGCGCCGCAGTCGATCGCCAGAGCGAGTTTCCGGGGCGAGAGATCGACGGCGATGACATTGGCGCCCATGGCAGAGGCGATCATGATGGCCGAGAGGCCGACGCCGCCGGCGCCATGCACCGCCACCCATTCACCTGGCCCGACGCGGCCCTGATCGACGATGGCGCGAAACGAGGTGACGAACCGGCAGCCAAGGCTCGCGGCGGTGGCGAAATCGAGCTCTTCGGGAAGCCTGACCAGATTGGTGTCGGCATAATCGACGGCGACGTAATCGGCGAAGGAGCCCCAGGCGGTGAAGCCCGGCTGGAACTGCCTTTCGCAAACCTGCTGGTTGCCGCTGGTGCATTCGGGGCACGCCCCGCAGCCGCCGACAAAGGGGACCGTCACCCGCTCGCCCGGACGCCAGCGCCGCACGTCAGGGCCGACCGCGACGATCACGCCGGCAAGCTCGTGGCCCGGCACATGCGGCAGCACGATATCGGGATCATGCCCCATCCAGCCATGCCAGTCGCTGCGGCAGAGACCGGTCGCCTCCACCTTGACGACCACGCCGTGTGGGCCAGGCGTCGGATCGGCGAGTTTTGCGACGACGGGCGGTTGCCCGAAGGTTTCGTAATAGACGGCTTTCATGAAGGACTCACGCTCACGGCTTGCAAAGCGACGACGATAGAAGCGGCCCGGCCCGCGCGCAACGCCCGATACCGCACCAGCAACCTGTCATCCCGACGAAAGCCGGCCCTTTACCTCGCCCCGCTTTAGCGGGGAGAGGGAGGGGCCCATTGCGTAGCAATGGGAGGGTGAGGGGCCTTTACGAGATTGAGTTCGACCTCAGACAACTGAACTCTCTCACGACAAGCATGCCCTCATTGCGTCGGTGGCCGTGCCCCTCACCCTTCCCGCCGCTGCGCGTCGGGCCCCTTCCCTCTCCCCGCTGCGCTTCGCTTGCAGGGCGAGGGTAAAGCGGCAGGCCATCATCAGATGTGTGAATCCGATAGGGGCTCTCGCCGGGAAGACGCTGTTTTGTACGAAGCCTTGGCGCGGGATGCGAAAAGTGGGCAGCGGTTTTTCGCAAGAATCCCGGGCTAAGGAGGTGCCAGCGTGCTTCAGGTCGTCGACACCAGATCGTCGAGCACCACGCCGCGGAAAGGCTTCACCGCCTTCAGCACGATATAGGAGCTCAGATTTCCCACTTTCGGGCCGAGCTTGAGGAGTTCGTCGGACAGCATCTGATAGGAGCCGATATCGGGACAGATGAAGCGCACCAGATAGTCGATGGTGCCTGAGACCTTCGTGCACTCGACGACATAGCGCATGTCGGCGACCATCCTCTCGAAATCGTTGAAATCCTCGAGCCCGTGGCTGTTCAGGGTGACGGCGGCGATGACATCGACATGCCGGCAGACTTTATTGAGGTCGATCTGCGCCTGGTACATGGCGATGATGCCCGCCCGCTCCAACCTCTTGACGCGCTGCAGGCACGGGCTCGGCGACAGGCCCACGGCATCGGCCAGTTCCTGGTTGGTGATGCGGGCATCGGTCTGGAGCTTGGCCAGTATCTTGAGGTCGAGCTGATCGAGCCTCACATTGTCTTTCATCATCCACCCTCCCCGCCCTACCATTTGACACCGAAGGGCGGATGCTGTCGAGTAGGACAGCAGAAACCGCTTTGCCGGGGAGACGTGCCGATAGCTTCGCTTGTCCCCGGCATCAACTACGGCAGCACATTTTGGCCGTTTCACTGTAAAAGCGCCGTCAAAGAAAGCGCGTCTTCGCGCCTCGAAGAAATCGAAGAATAAGCCCGGCCGCGCACTCCGCGAGACCGGTTGCCATCGACGGGATTGGGAGGAACGCATATGTCGGAACAGCAAACGCTGGGTTTTCGCCTGCTGCGCAAGAAGCCGGTCGAGAAACTGCTCAGCGAGACGCAAGGGGCCGATTCGGAGCATGGCCATCTGAGCCGCTCGATCACCCTCTTCCAGCTCGTGATGTTCGGCGTCGGCGCCACCATCGGCACAGGCATATTCTTCGTCCTCTCTGAGACCGTGCCGACCGCCGGTCCGGGAGTCGTCATCTCCTTCCTCCTGGCGGGTGTCGTCGCGGGTCTCACCGCGCTCTGCTATGCGGAAATGGCCTCGATGATCCCGGTCTCGGGCTCGTCCTATTCCTATGCCTATGCGACGCTGGGCGAGATCGTCGCCTATTTCGTCGGCGCCTGCCTCGTCCTCGAATATGGCATCTCGGCGTCGGCCGTCGCCATCGGCTGGAGCGGCTATCTCAACAAGCTGTTCGAGATCGTCTTCGGCTCAGGGCTTCCGGCGGCGCTCTCCTCAGCTCCCCTCATCTCTGACAACCACCGGCTCGCCGTGGGCGGGGATGGCTATATCAACCTGCCGGCCGCCATCCTGGTCTTCCTGTGCTGCCTGATGCTTATCCGCGGCACCAAGGAATCGGCCAGGGCCAATGCCATCATGGTGATGATCAAGATCGGCGTCCTCATCCTCTTCATCGCCATCGCCGCCACCGGCTTCTCCTCCGCCAATTTTCAGCCCTTCGCGCCCGCCGGTTTCGCCGGCATCAGCGCCGCCGCAGGCACAATCTTTTTCACCTTTGTCGGCCTCGATGCGGTCTCGACGGCGGGCGAGGAAGTGGAGAATCCGAAGCGCAATCTGCCGCTCGCCATCATTGCGGCCCTCATCATCGTGACCACGCTCTATGTGCTGACCGCGGTGACAGCGATCGGCGTCCAGGCGCCCGCCGCCTTCGAGGGCCAGGAAGCGGGCCTCGCCACCATTCTGCAGAATCTCACCGGCTCCGACTGGCCGGCGCTGATTCTCGCCATCGGCGCGGTCATCTCGGTGTTCAGCGTGACGCTGGTCGTGCTCTACGGCCAGACCCGTATCCTCTTCGCCATGTCACGCGACGGGCTGATCCCCGAACTGTTCAACCAAGTCAATCCGCGCACGCTCTCGCCGGTCGCCAACACCATCGCGGTGGCACTGTTCGTCGGCGCCATCGCCGCCTTCATCCCGAACGACATCCTGTGGGATCTGACGAGCCTTGGAACGCTCACCGCCTTCATCGTCGTCTCGGCCGGCGTCATGATCCTGCGCCGAACTAAGCCCGACATGCCGCGCGGCTTCAAGGTGCCGTTCTATCCGGTACTGCCCATCCTCAGCATTCTCTCTTCGCTCTACCTGATCTCCAATCTCAAGGTGCAGGTCTACGAGCTCTTCGGCATATGGCTGTTCCTCGCGGCCATCTTCTACTTCCTCTACAGCGTGAAGAAATCCCGGCTCGAACCCAAGGCTCGTGTCACCAGATCCTGAACGCACGGAGGCGCCACATGAAATATCTGGTTGGCTATTCGGCCGATCGCGGCGGACAGGAAGCGCTCTCGCTCGGCATGATGCTGTCGCGGCGCGACAAGGCGAAGCTCGTCATCTGCCTCATTCTGCCGAGGACCTGGGGCTATCCCTCGATGGCCCGCGTCGACGCGGAATATGCCGCCTTCCTCGACAAATACGCGCAGAAGACGCTGGACAAGGCCCGGGCCGCTGTCGGCAGTCAATTATCTGCGCAGTTCATCTCCCGCAGCCACAATTCGGCCGAAGAAGGGCTGATCGCCACCGCCGGGGAGCTCGGCGCCGACATGATCGTGCTCGGCTCATCGCGCAGTGCCTCGTCGGGAAAATTCCTCGAAGGCAGCGTCACCCGCAATCTCCTGCATCTATCGAAGCTGCCGGTGGCGCTCGCGACCCGCGGCTTCGACGCAGGGCCGAAGACGGTGCTGACCCGGCTGACCTGTGCTTTCGCCGCGACGCCCAAGTCCAGGGCGACCGTCGACTACTGCGTCAAATTCTGCCGCAAATATCAGGTGCCCCTGAGGCTCGCCACATTCGTGGTGCGCGACAAGCAGATGTATCCGACAGGTGCCGGCTACCAGGTCGAAAATCTCGTCGCCAATCAATGGCGCAGCCAGGCCATCGCGGCGCAGAAAGCGCTCCTTGCCGAAATCGGCAGCGACATGGCGGTGAAGACCGAGATCGGCGATGGCGCCAACTGGAAGGAAGCGCTGTCTTCCATCGGCTGGAAATCAGGCGAGATGCTGGTGATCGGCTCCGGCCGCATCGGTCCCCCTGGCGCAGGTTTTTCTCGGCTCCAATGGCAACCGCATCATCCGCAACGTGCCGGTGCCGATCATCGTCGTGCCGCGCACCGCCGAATTTTCGGATGACGAATGAGATGGCCTCGGCGCCCGAACCCCAGTACTGCTCACACGCCGCCATCTGCAAGGAGAATTGAACGTGCCTACCTGTGGTGAATTCCTCGTCAAAATCCTCGAAGCCTATGGTGTCGACACCATTTTCGGCATACCGGGCGTCCACACCGTCGAGCTCTATCGTGGCCTGCCGCAGACGCGCATTCGCCACGTGACGCCGCGCCATGAGCAGGGCGCCGGCTTCATGGCCGATGGTTATGCCCGCAGCACCGGAAAGCCCGGCGTGTGCTTCATCATCACCGGCCCCGGCATGACCAATATCGCCACCGCCATGGGCCAGGCCTATGCCGATTCGATCCCCATGCTGGTGATCTCGAGCGTCAATGACAGGACGCATCTCGGCATGGCGCAGGGCCGCCTGCATGAGCTGCCATCGCAGCGCAATCTCATTTCGGGCGTTGCCGCCTTCAGCCACACGCTGCTCGATCCCAGGCAGCTGCCGGAAGTGCTGGCGCGCGCTTTCGCGGTCTTCGCCAGTGCCCGGCCGCGTCCCGTCCATATCGAGATCCCGCTCGACGTCATCACCGCCAGGATGAACGGAAGGGCCAAGGCCTGGACCTTGCCCTCGCGCCCGGCGCCGGAGCCCAAGCTGATCGCCGCGGCGGCGAAGCTGCTCAAGGCGGCGAAGACGCCGCTTGTCATCGGTGGCGGCGGTGCGGCGGACGCAGCGCAGGGCATTCAGAAGCTCGCCGAGACGCTCGACGCGCCGGTTTTCACCACCATCAACGGCAAGGGCATCCTGCCGCCCGGCCACAGGCTGGCGCTCGCCGGCAATCTCGGCATGGATGCGGCGCAGGCCGAACTGGAAGCGAGTGACGTCGTCCTCGCCATCGGCACCGAATTCGGCGAGACCGAGATGTATCCGGCCGCCAGGCAGATTGAAATCAAGGGCAAGCTTATCCGCATCGACATCGATCCATTGCAGATCGTCAATCAGTTGCCCGCCGATATCGCCATCACCGCCGACAGCGCGCTTGCGGTTTCAGCGCTCAATGATGCTCTGGGCTCCGCCGCCGGCCAGGCGCGCAAGGGCACTGAGCGTGCGGCCGCCACCCGCAAGAAAATCGCCGCCAAACTCTGGCCCGCCTGCAAGACGCATGGCCGCCTGCTCGAGGTGATCGGCAAGGCCCTGCCCGATGTCATCATCGCCGGCGACCAGACCGAGCCGGTCTATGCCTCGAACCAGACCTATGAGGCGCCGAAGCCGCGCTCCTATTTCAATTCGAGCACCGGCTACGGTACGCTGGGCTATGGGCTGCCCGCCGCGATCGGCGCCAAGCTCGGCCAGCCGGACCGTCCCTCGGTCTGCCTCATCGGCGATGGCGGCCTGCAATTCTCGCTGCCGGAGCTTGCCTCGGCTGTTGAAGCGCAGGTGCCGCTCGCGGTTGTGATCTGGAACAACACCGGCTATGGCGAGATCAAAGCCTACATGATGGAGCGCCAGATCCCCGAGATCGGCGTCGATATCTACACGCCAGACTTCGTCGCGATCGCCTCAGGGCTCGGCTGCAAGGCCTCGCGGCCCGCCACGATCGCCGCCTTGCACAAGGAACTCGTGCAGTCGGCGAAGCGCAAAGTCCCGACCATCATCGAGATCCGCGCTGGCGACAGCCTCGCCCGCGAGCTGGCCAAGTGATGCGGGACAAGCTCTATATCGACGGCGAATGGCGCGCCCCCGTGAAAGGCGGCAAGTTGCCCGTCTTCGATCCCTATACCGAACAGGTCATCCACCATGTCGCGGCGGGCGGGTCTGAGGATGTCGACCTGGCGGTCGAGGCGGCGGCGCGGGCCTTTCCGATCTGGCGGCGCATCTCGGGCGCGGTCCGCGGGCAATTCCTGCGCGCCATCGCGGAGAAGATACGCCAGCGCAAGGACGAGCTCGCCCGTCTGTCGTCGTTCAACAACGGCAAGCCGCTCGCCGAGGCGCTCATCGACATGCAGGATGTCGCCGCCTGCTTCGACTATTATGGCGGCCTTGCCGCGGCTCTCGACCGCGAGCAGGACCAGTCCGTCCCCGTGCCGGACAGCGCTTTCCGCGCCAGCCTGAGGCGCGAGCCGATCGGCGTCGCGGGGCTGATCGTGCCGTGGAATTTCCCGATGGTGACGACCGCGTGGAAAGTGGCGCCCGCACTCGCCGCCGGCTGCACCGTGGTGCTGAAGCCTTCAGAGGTGACGCCGATCGTCGAGCTCGAGCTCGGCGCCATTGCCGACGAGGTGGGTCTGCCCAAGGGCGTGCTCAATCTCGTCACCGGCTCAGGTCCCGATGTCGGCGCCCCGCTCACCACCCACAAGGATGTCGCCAAGATCTCCTTCACCGGCAGCAATGGGGTGGGATCGCGGGTGATGGCTGCGGCTGCGGCCGGCCCCAAGGCGGTGAGCCTCGAGCTCGGCGGTAAGTCGCCGATCGTCGTCTTCGCCGACGCCGATCTCGACATCGCCACCGAATGCGTGGTGAACGGGATCTTCTTCAACGCCGGCCAGATGTGCTCGGCGACATCCAGGCTGCTGGTCGAGAAATCGATCGCACCGAGCCTCTTGGAGCGCGTCATCGCGGCGGCCAAGGCGCTGAAGCCCGGCGATCCGCTCGATCCGTCAACGACACTGGGACCGCTCACCACGAAAGCGCAATATGACAAGGTTTTGTCCTATATCGCCAAGGGCAAAGCCGAAGGCCTCGATCTGGTCCTCGGCGGCGACAGGCCGGGCGGACTCGCGACCGGCTGGTTCATCGCACCGACAATCTTCGGCGACGTCCCGACTTCGAGCCCGCTCTGGCGCGAGGAGATCTTCGGCCCTGTCCTGTGCGTGAAGACCTTCGCCAGCGAGGAAGAGGCGGTGGCGCTCGCCAATGACAGCGATTTCGGCCTGGTGGCGACGGTGGTGACGCGCGACTCAGCTAAGGCCGAGCGCGTCGCCGATGCGATCGAGACCGGTCTCGTCTGGATCAACAGTCCGCAAGTGATTTTCGTCGAGACCTCCTGGGGCGGCTTCAAGGCGAGCGGCATCGGCCGCGAACTCGGACCCTGGGGCCTCGATGCCTATCTCGAAGTCAAGCACAAGACCCGGCGGATAAGTTCCGCGGCTTAAAGGGGGAGCGATGCAGACGGTCAGGAACGTTTCGGATTTGCGCAATGTCATGCACCGCAACGAGCGGCCGATCTATTTCATCTCGGCGACGAATTTCAATCTGCTCGGCATCGACCAGTGGGTACGCAATCTGAAATTCATCTCCTATATCGACTGCTTCGACGGCCGCCATCCTAATGTCTTCGTGCCGTCCAAGGCGCCGCATGACGAGTTCGAGTCCATCGAGGACATCAACAACCACATGCTCCAGCACAAGGATGTGGTCGATCATGTGACGAAGCGCGGCGGCACACCGGCCGCCACCTTCCTCATGTTCGATGAAGAGACCGAAGGTCTGTGCGACGAGCTCGGCATCGATGTCTGGTTTCCGCAAGCCGAGCTCAGATCGCGCTGCGACAACAAGATGGAGACCGTCCGCATCGGCAACAAGGCGGGCGTCGCCTCGGTGCCGAACACGCTGGCGAGAGCCTCGAGCTATGACGAGCTGATCAAGGCCGCCGACAAGGCCAAGATCGGCCGCGATCTCGTGGTGCAGAGCGCCTTTGGCGATTCCGGCCACACCACCTTCTTCATCGCCAATGAGCAGGACTTCGCCCGCCATGCGAAGGACATCACGGGCGAGAAGGAAGTGAAGATCATGAAGCGGATCAAGTGCCGCGGTGCCACGATGGAGGCCTGCGCCACCCGTTCCGGCACGCTGGTCGGCCCGCTCCTGACCGAGGTGGTCGGCCGCAAGGAGCTCACCCCTTACAAAGGCGGCTGGTGCGGCAACGAGATCTTCCCCGGCGCCTTCAGCGAGAAGGTGCGCGACAAGGCGCGCGACATGGCGTTCCGCTTCGGCAACCGGCTGATCAAAGAAGGTTATCGCGGCTATTTCGATCTCGACTTCCTGATCGACGAGACCGACGGCGAGGTCTATCTGGGCGAGCTCAATCCGCGCATCTGCGGCGCCTCTTCGATGACCAACCACGCGGCCTTCGCCTATGCCGACGCGCCGCTCTTCCTTTTCCATCTGCTCGAGTTCTCCGGCCTCAAATACAAGATCGATGTCGAGGAACTGAACGAGCGCTGGGCGCGCAAGGAGTTCATCGATTCCTGGTCGCAGCTCGTCATCAAGGCGACCGACGAGACGGTCGATATCGTGACCCATGCGCCGCCGACCGGCGTCTATCGCATGGCGAGCGACGGCTCGGTCTCCTATGACCGCTTCGACTATAACCGGCAGGCGATCGAGTCCGAGCGCGAAGCCTTCTTCCTGCGCATCACCGGTCCCGGCGACTATCGCTATGAGGGCGCCGATCTCGGCATATTGATCACCCGCGGACGCGTGATGAGCGACGATTTCGACTTGAACGACCGGGCGCGCGACTGGATCAAGGGCATCAAGCGCCTCTATGCGGCAAAGCCCTTGACCGAAGTGCAGAGAGAGGAAGCGCCGGCGCCGGGATCGTTCAAGATACTCTAAGATACACCCTCATGCTGAGGTGCGAGCGAAGCGAGCCTCGAAGCATCCATCAGGATAGAACGTGCTCGCTACAACAGACCCTTCGAGGCCCGCCTTCGGCGGGCACCTCAGGGTGAGGATGAAGGGCAGTGGAAGCAGATGAACCTCATCTTCGAAGCGATCGCGGAAGACCAGCCGGGACCGAAATGGCGGGCGGTCTATGACCGTCATTGGCATGCCTATAGCCGCTGGTTCATGCGTGACGGGATGAAGCCGAGGCCGACCTATCTGGCGAGCCTGCGCGCGCTGCGCCAGCATATGCCGGAGCTTCTACCCGCTTATGAGCGCGTCGCGGAAACGGCTGGCGGCGGCGATCTCGAGGCGCGCTTCCTGTCGATGTGGTGCCCGCCCATGTATGTCGGCGGCTGTTCGCAGGCCGTGGTGGCGGGAAGCACGCCCGCCCTCCTGCGTAATTACGACTACAGTCCCGAGCTTCTGGAAGGGACCTGGCTCGCCTCCAGGCTCCATGGCCGCCGCGTCCTGGCGGTGGTCGACTGCCTGTGGGGCGCACTCGACGGCATCAATGAGGACGGCCTTGCCGTGTCGCTCGCCTTTGGCGGGCGCACCGCGGTGGGCGACGGTTTCGGCATCCCGATCGTCATGCGCTATGTACTGGAATTCTCCTCCAGCGTCGCCGAGGCGGTGAAGATCCTCAAGCGCGTGCCGGTGCATATGTCCTATTCCATCGCCCTTCTCGACCGCAAAGGCCGTCATGCCACCGTCTTCGTGGCGCCGGACCGGCCGACCGAGGTTCTCGACCGGCGCATCAGCACCAACCATCAGCATGAGATCGAATGGCCGCGCCATGCCGCGGCGACCCGCTCACAGGAGCGCGCCGACAGCCTCGACGAGGCGATGCTCGACGAGCCGGATGCGGAGGCGCTGCTCAAGACCTTCCTGCATCCGCCGGTCTATCAGACCGCTTATGGGCGCGGCTATGGTACGATCTATACCGCGCTCTATTGTCCCGAGGATGCATCGGCGGAGCTCGTCTGGCCGGTCGCGCGCTGGCGGCAGTCCTGCGCCGTTTTCGAGGAAGGAACACGCAGCATTAATTTTGCCGAGGGCACGATGCCGCCGCGCTTGCGGCCGCCCAAAGGCATGGCCATCAGAGGAGGCATCCTATGAAAGTGCTGGTGCTCGGCGGCGGCGTGGTCGGCGTGGCCGCCGCCTATTATCTAAGCCGCGACGGCCATGAGGTCGAGATCGTCGAGCGAAACGACAAGGCGGCGAGCGAGACAAGCTATGGCAATGCCGGCCTGGTATCGCCGGGCGATTCCTATGCCTGGGCTTCGCCCTCGGCCCTTGTCGTCTTTATCAAGTCGCTCTACCGGCGCGATCTCGGCATCAAGGTGCGTTTCAATCTCGATCCGCATTTCATCGCCTGGAGCTGGAAGTTTCTGTTCGAATGCACCCATGCGCGCGCGCGCATCAACACGCTGCGCAAGCTCCGCCTCGCTTTCTACTCCAAGACCTGCATCAACGAGATCGCCGAAGCGACGAAGGTCGCCTATGATGCTGGCGGCAAAGGCATTCTGTATTTCTACCGCTCTCAGGAAAGCCTCGATGCCGGCGCCAAACATATGCAGATCCTCGCCGACAATGGCCTCACCCTCGAGGTGATCGGCCGCGAGCGCCTGGTGGAGCTCGAGCCCGGCCTCAAGGCGGCGGCGCATGAGATCGCCGGCGCCGTCTATTCGCCGATCGACCAGACAGGTGATTGCTGCAAATTTTCGCGCAGCCTGGCCGCCTGGTGCGAACAGAATCTCGGCGCCCGCTTCCACTACGGCACGACGGCGATCGGCATCGAAACCGATGGCGACCGCGTGACCACCGTCCTGACCGACAAGGGCCGGCATGCCTGCGATGCGATCGTGATCGCTCTCGGCCCCGAGACGCCGCTGCTCACCCGCAAGCTCGGCCTCGATGTCCCGATCTATCCGGTGAAAGGCTACTCCGCCACTCTGCCGCTCAGCGATCCGTCGCGCGCACCCACCATGGGCGGCGTCGATGAGGACCGGCTCATCGCCTATTCGCGATTGGGCGAGCGCCTGCGCGTGGCGAGCACCGCGGAATTCGCCGGCTATGACAAAAGCCACCGGCCTTCGGATTTCGCGCGGCTTCTCGCCACCGCCGAGGATCTTTTCCCTGGCGCCTTCGACCGGGCCCACGCCGAATATTGGGCAGGCTTCAGGCCAATGACGCCGGCTTCGGTGCCGATATTGGGACGCGCCCGTTACGCCAATCTCTTCCTCGATTGCGGCCATGGCCATGTCGGCTGGACGATGGCCTGCGGATCGGGGAAATTCGTCGCCGATCTCGTTTCCGGCCGCAAGCCGGAGATCGACACGGACGGCCTTCTGTATGTGAATTAGGATGAAACGAAGCTTCTCCGCAATCCTGTCTCGCAGGTGGAACGCCCCCCACCCGGTCTCCGCTGCGCTTCGACCACCCTCCCCCACGCCTGACGGCGCGTGGGAGGGAGAGTAGGCGCAATGCCAGGACCGCAAGTTACCATCGACCTCGAACGGATAGAGCGCAATGCCAGGACCGTCGTCTCCTGGTGTGAGAAGGCGGGCATCTCGACCTTCGGCGTCACCAAGGGCGCCTGCGGCATGCCGCAAGTGGCGCGCGCGATGCTGCGCGGCGGTGTTTCGGGTCTCGCTGAGTCGCGCTTCGAGAACATCAAGCGGCTGCGCGAAGCCGGCATCGACGCGCCGATCATGCTGCTGCGCTCGCCGCCTCTTTCGCTGATCGACGAGGTCATCCGTTCGGTCGACATCAGTCTCAATTCCGAACTGGCCGTCATCCGTGAATTGTCGCGCGTCGCCGAGCGCATGGGCCGCCTGCATGATATCATCCTGATGGTCGATCTCGGCGATCTGCGCGAAGGCATCTGGCCCGACGATCTCGTCCCGACGGTCGAGCAGATCCTCGAACTGCCCGGCATCCGTATCGCCGGCCTCGGCACCAATCTCACTTGTTTCGGCGCCATCATCCCGACCGAGGTCAATCTCGGCCAGCTCACCGAGCTCGCCGACAAAGTACGAGAGACTTTCACCCTCGACCTCAAATACATTTCGGGCGGCAATTCAAGCTCACTGCCTTTGCTGCTCGCCGGCGGCATGCCCAAGGGCATCAACAATTTGCGCATCGGCGAGGCTATATTGCAGGGCGGCCGCGACACGTTTCTCGATACGCCGCGAGCGGAGCTCGACCGTGACGTCTTCCTCCTGTCCGGCGAGTTGCTGGAAGTGAAGATGAAGCCGTCGATGCCGATCGGCATATCGGGCGTCGACGCCTTTGGCGGGCGCCCGGTCTTCCAGGATATCGGCGAGCGCCTGCGCGGCATCGTCAACATCGGACGCGAGGATGCGAATATCGAAGGCCTCCTGCCGCTGGCGCCGGGCATCACGGTGCTCGGCGCCTCGAGCGACCATCTGATCCTCGACGTCACCGAGGCGGCGACACCGCCCGTGGTCGGCGACCGCGTGAATTTCCGCATGAGCTATGGCGCCTTGCTCGCCGCCATGACATCAGAATATGTGGAGAAGATCCCCATGTATGACCGCCATGCCGCCACACCCGCATCGCGCGTCAGCATCTTCGCTGATGAGGCAGTGGCGCCCGTGCTGCGCAAACAGACGCTCGACGGAAGGCTTGCCAATATCGGTTATGACGTCGATTTCACCACTGCGACATCCGCCGATGATATCGCCGCGGCGCTGGAGCGGCGGGCTACGCCTCTCGTCTTCGGCGCCGATCACCGCGCGAGCTTCACCGCGATGAAGGCGCTCACGCGCACCTTCGACGCCTTCGGTCTCATCTGGCTCGATGCGGTGGCGGGCATGCTGCCCGAGCAGCCGGACCGGCCGGCGACCAGTGAATCGGCACTCTATCGCGCGCTCGGACTGGGCGCCGGCGATGAGCCAATTGTGCCCAGGCTTTCGCCCGAGAATGTCGTGCTCATCGGCCTGCGCGAGACGGCGCCCGAGGAAGTAGAGATCCTGAGAGCGGCGCGTCTCAAGATCTTCACCATTGCCGATATCGACGCGCTCGGCATGCGCGAGGTGATCCGCCAGGCCGTGCAGATCGCCGCCGCCGGCATGCAGGGCTTCCATGTCAGCTACAATCCCGCCGTGACCGACATACCGGCCTATCTGCCGGGTTCGGGCGGCATCACCGTACGAGAGACCCATCAGGCGATGGAGGCCATTCACCAGAGCAAGGCGATGCGCGGCATGGACATTACCGGGCTCGAAGGCGAGGCGGAGCCGCGCCTCGCCTCGCTGGTCGTCCATTTCGCGCTCTCCGCTTTCGGCAAGCGGATCCTGTAACCATCACGCGCGGCGGCGCGGCATCTCCTCGCTCTGATAGACCGAGATCTGGTGTCCGTCCGGATCGCTGAATTCGGCCGACCAGCCACCCGGCGCATGGCTTACCGGTGTCACGATGCTGGCACCCTTCTGCGCCAGACCCTCGATCACATCGTCAATCAGGCCTTCCTTGAGATCGAAGACGATGATCGGCGTGGTGCCGGGCCGGCTGTCGCCCTTGAAGAAGATCAGGTCGATGTTGTTTTCGATCGTGATCATGATCCAGTCATTGCCGCTGCCGTCATCGCCCATCTGCTGGACCTCGAGGCCCATCACATCGCGGTAAAAGGCTTCGGTGCGGGCGACATCTTTGACAAAGAAGCAGATATTCCCGATTCGGCAGTTCTTGAGCATGGCTTTAGCCCCTCTTGGAGTTGAAACAGTCCTTGAGCAAATCCCGCCAAAGTTGAAGACTTTGGCGATAAGGATTTGCTCCAGCATATTGATCTGGCGCGAATCCTTTTCGGCGAAGTGATTCCACTTCGCCGGGATACGCGCTAGAGCATTTTCATAGTTGATGGCGATAGCCAGCGGCGCGGATATAGTTTTCGCACTCTTTCAGTGTGAAGGTGTTGAGAGTGCGGGCGATAGCCTGGATGAGGGTTTCGAGAGTACGGGCAGCTTCCTTTCGCAGGTGTGATTTGAACTTGGCGATTGCCTGCTCGATGGGGTTGAGATCGGGTGAGTAAGGGGGCAGGTAACGCAGAGCAGCACCGGCGGCTTCGATCGCATCCTTGATGCCGGGAACCTTGTGGCTGGCGAGATTGTCCATGATGACGATGTCGCCGGTTGAGAGTGTGGGCGCAAGGATCTGTTCGACATAGGCGCGGAAGCACTCGCCATCCATCGGACCATCGAAGACGGCAGGTGCGGTGATACCGTCGCATCTGAGAGCGGCGACGAAGGTTATCGTTTTCCAATGTCCCCACGGGACTTTGCACAGCAGGCGCTGTCCGCGGGGAGCGCGGCCATAGCGGCGTGCCATGTTAGTTTGAGCGCCGGTCTCATCGATGAAGACAAGGCGCGCCGCGTTTAGATCGCTCTGAGCCTCGTGCCAGGCTCGGCGCGCTTCGGCGATGTCTTCGCGCTCCTGCTCGGTGGCGCGTTGTGTCTTTTTTTGAGCGGCAGCTTCAACTGCTTGAGAGCATTCCAAAGGCAACCAACACTGACCTCGATACCATGCTCAGCCAGTAAGAAGGTCCGGATCTCCGCTAGCGTGGCATCACAGTTCTCACTCACATGCTGGCGTAGAACTTCATGATGGCCCTTGAGCTTGGGCTGGGGACCACCAGCCCACGGCAGCGCTGTCGTCATTCCGCTGGTCCGACGCCGGATCAGAATCTTATAGACGTAGGACACATCGACATGAAACAGCTCAGCCACCGCGCCGGGCTTCAGCCCGCCGTCAACCGCCGCCAACACGCGATCACGTAAATCCTGGGAATAGGGCTTGCCCATGGGGTCCTCGTGCCGAATCAACCACAAGAACAAGGAATCAGAAAACCCTCCCCCTGAGAATCCCCCAGATTCCATCAATCACGAAAACGCTCTAGTTGCCGCTGCCTCGCGATTTGTGAGGTCGGTCTTTCACGATTTTTACGGTGAAGAGATGCCCGTCGGGATCGTAGCTGCCGAAGGAGGCCTGCCCCCGCTGTATCGCCGGCAGGTGCGCCCGCCGCAGCGCGCCCGCCGCCAGGCCGCCATTCAGACGGGTGAACTCCACCAGAGGCTCGCGGGGGCCGATCTCGGCGAGCTTGCGCTTCAGGGCCGCGAGACGCTGGCGCAGCGTCTCGTCCGCAATGCGCAGCAAATGACATATCTCCGCCCGGGTGTGGCCGGTGAGAATCAGGAGAGCCACGATCCGCTGGCCGCGCGGCAAGGCCGCCACGGCCTTCCAGGGCTCCGGCAAGGCGTCCGCTTGTGCGACATCCGGCACCGCCGCCAGCCCCTCGCGCCGGCGCTGACGGATGGCGCCGCGCGCCGCCATGGCCGCTTTCCGGCGCAGCATGCCGCGAAACCATGCCGTGCCTTCCTGCCACGGCAGGCGACCTTCCGCGATGGCGTCGATCAGCGCGTCATGAAGCAGATCCTCCGCCTCGTCACGGCGGCGTGAGTGAAACGCGGCGAGACGCAGCAATGCCTGGTAGTGAGGCCGCGACAGCTGCGCATTCACGCCGGGTTGTGGCATACGGCCTCGATATTGTTGCCGTCGGGATCGAGGACGAAGGCGCCGTAATAATCGGGATGATAGATCGGCCGGAGGCCCGGTTTGCCATTGTCGCGCCCGCCGGCGGCGATCGCCGCTGTGTAGAACGCGTCCACCGACTTGCGGTCCGCCGCAGCGAAAGCGACATGCTGCCCACCTTTCGGCTTGGCGCCGGTGCCGATCCAGAAATAGGGCTTGCGGCCCTCGCCGAAGCCCGCATGGGCATCGCCGCCCGTCTGCTCCGGCGTCACCTCCATCACAAGGCCGATGCCGAGCGGCAGCAAGGCCTTCTCATAGAAGGCCTTGGACGTCTTGTAGTCCGTCACGGCAAATCCGACATGGTCGAGCATGCTGATCTCCTAATCTGGAGCGCTTCCTTATCGCCAAAGTCGAGCAACTTTGGCGGGAAGCGCTCTATTCCGGCAAAGGCGCTCCAGCCTTGGCCAAGGATTTGACTTTCGCCATCGGGAACTCGCATTCATAGGCGCCTTCGGCATAGGAGCCGATCGCATAGGCGTTGAAGGTGACGAGCGCCTTGTCCTGCCAGAAGCTCCAGGCATCGAGCGACTTCAGAATGTCGGCCACCGTGCTCTCCTGGTAGTTCGGATCATTCGCCGGATCAAAATCCTGACCGTCATTCCGCGCCTTCTTCTGCACGGCGATCTGGGCGACGCAGTCGGTCTTGAGCGCCGCCAGCCCCTTGTCGTCAAAGAGGTCGTCCGCCTTCAATACGACGCCGCGCGCCAGATCGATATTGAGCGCCGACGTGCCGCCATTGCCGTGCGCGCCGCCGGTATTCTCCCAGCCTTCGACCTTGGCGGAGAGGAATTTCGGCGACGCATAGGTGATGTCCATCGCCGCATAGGAGGCGTAGTTCATGCCTTCCGGGGCCGGCTCGTCCTGGCGCTTCACCGGCGCGTCCTTGACCATCTTGTCCACTTCGGCGTTGAACAGATTTTCCCCGGGCGACTTGGGCGCCGCGAAATGGATCAGAGCATAGTCGATATCGAAGCGATAGGGATCGGGATCCTGCTGGACGAAGATCGGCACCATGCGCGATCCCGTGCCGGGCCCGCTTGCGGGCTCGGCCAGGAACAGCCGGCGGCGCTCCTCGGTCCGATCCAGGATGCAACTCGAACGCTCCGCGCCCTCCTGATACCCGCAAATGTCTTCACGGCTCTTGATCCATTTCCGCTGCGAGGCGGCGAGCCCCTTGCGCTCCGCGGCGCCGAGCGTCCCGCGCAGGCTTGAATAGGCGGCCGCCATCGCATCATCCGCCGCCTTGAGCTTCTGATCGGCGCAGATTGCTTTTTCAACCGGGCTCTGCGCCTTGGCGCAATCGAAGGCCACAGCTGGCTGGACGCCCAAAGCGAGGAGCACAGGAGCGCAGTACAGCGAGTTCTTCAGGATTCTCATCAAATTCAACTCTTGTTTCTCTTTTCAAGCGCTTGACCTGGGATCGATCGGGGTGATCCGGCCGAGGCCGAGAATATCTTCCATGAGCTTTGCGGCGGCAAGCAGGCGGCCTTCTCCGCGGCATGGGGCAGCGATCTGAAGCCCGACGGGGAGGTTCTCAGAGGTGAAGCCGGCCGGGATGGAGATAGCGGGCGAAGCGACATTGGTGAAGGCATAGACGATGGCGAGCCATTCGACATAGTTCGAGAATTTGTGTCCGTCGCATTCGGTGACATAGCGCTGTTCGACGGGGAAAGGCGCCACGATCGTGGCGGGACACAATATGAGATCATATCGGCTGAAGAACTCACGCGCCCGCGCGAACATGACGCCGCGCTGCATCTCGGCGCGGGCGATCTCGGCGCCGGTGAGCTTGAGGCCCTTCTCGACATTCCAGATGACATCGGGTTTCAGCTTGTCGCGGTGATTCTCATAGAGCGTCTTGAGGCCGGTAGCGAAAGAGAGAGCCCGAAGCACCTGGAAGCACTCATGCGCCTCGCGGAAATCCGGATGCGCTTCCTCGACAATGACGCCGACATCCTGAAGTTTGAGCGCCGCCTTCTCGACGATCGTGGCGACTTCGCGGTCGACCGGCGTGATGCCGAGATCGCGGCTGAAGGCGACGCGCTTTGGCTTGGGGCCGGTGCGCGTCTGGGCGAGATAGGAAACGTCCTCGCGCGGCAGCGACAGCGGATCGGCCGGATTGGCACCGACCATCGCATCGAAGAGCAGAGCGAGGTCTTCGACATTGCGCGCCATCGGCCCATCGACACCGAGCGTGCCATCGATCTTTCCGTAGACGCTCATCGCCACTCTGCCAGGCGAAGGGCGCATGCCGACGACGCCGCAGAAGCTCGCCGGATTGCGCAGCGAGCCGCCCATGTCGGAGCCATGGGCGATCCACGCCATGCCGGTGGCGAGTGCCGCTGCGGCACCGCCCGACGACCCCGCCGCCGAGCGCGACAGATTCCACGGATTGAGCGTGCGCCCGAACACTTCGTTGAAAGTATTGGCGCCGGCGCCGAATTCCGGTGTGTTCGACATCGCATAGACGATGCCGCCCTGGGCTTCGAGATTCTCGACAAGGATGTCGGACTTTGCCGGCACGTGATTCGCGAAAATGGGTGAGCCTTGCGTCGAGCGAACGCCCGCTACGTCATTCAGGTCCTTGATCGGGACCGGCAGTCCGGCGAGCGGTCCGCGCTCCGCGACGGGGTTCTTCATCAGCGCCAGCGCATGGTCGCGCGCGCGCTCGAAGCACAAGGTCGGCAGCGCGTTGACCGCCTTGTCGACCTGGGCGATTCTGCCCTCGAGCGCCGCGAGACAATCGAGCGGGGTGATTTCGCCGGCCTTCAGCAAAGCCACGATGTCATTGGCGGATTCTCGAATCAGGTCGGTCATGGTGTCGCCCCTCTGCTTGATCGATTTGAATCCATTTGCCGCCCGGGGGTCAATGGAGGTAGAACGCCGCAGCATTTCCCGTCAGGAGACCATAACATGAACGTCAAGGCATCGGCCAAGGGCCTCAACGAAGCTTGGGTTGAAAGACGCGCCAAAGCGGTTTCACGCGGCGTCGGCATGGCCGCGCCGGTGATCGCGGCGCGCGCCGAAGATTCCGAGATGTGGGACATCGAAGGCCGCCGCTATATCGATTTCGGCGGCGGCATCGCGGTGCTCAACACCGGCCATCGCCATCCGGCGGTGATGAAGCGCGTGCAGGAGCAGCTCAACGCCTTCACCCATACCTGCTTCATGGTGGCGCCCTATGCGCCCTTCATCGAGCTCGCCGAGAAGCTCAACGCCATCGCCCCGATCTCGGGCGACAAGAAGAGCCTGTTCGTCACCACCGGTGCCGAGGCGGTCGAAAACGCCATCAAGATCGCCCGCGCCCATACCGGCCGCAGCGACATCATCTGTTTCCAGGGCAGCTTCCATGGCCGCACTTTGCTCACCATGGCGATGACCGGCAAGGTCGTCCCCTACAAGACGAAGTTCGGCCCGATGCCGGGCGGCGTGTGGCATGTGCCCTTCCCGGTCGCCCATAAGGGCATCACGGTCGAGGATTCGATCCATGCTATCGAATGGCTGTTCAAGGCCGATGTCGAGCCGTCGCGCGTGGCGGCCATCGTCATCGAGCCGGTGCAGGGTGAAGGCGGCTTCTATGTGGCTCCCAAGGAGCTCATGAAGGCGCTGCGCAAGATCTGCGACGATCATGGCATCGTGCTCATCGCCGATGAGATCCAGTCGGGCTTCGGACGCACCGGCAAGTGGTTCGCCATGGAGCATATGGGCGTCGAGCCCGATCTGATGACGGTCGCCAAGTCGCTCGCCGGCGGTTTCCCGCTGGCCGGCGTCGTCGGCCGCGCCAAGATGATGGACGCGCCGGAGCCCGGCGGCCTCGGCGGCACCTATGCCGGCAACCCGGTGTCCTGTGCTGCCGCTCTCGGTGTCTTCGACGCCTTCGAACAGGACAAGCTCCTCGAAAAGGCGGAGAAGCAGGGCAAGCTCATGGTCGAGCGGCTCAAGGCCATCAAGGCCAAGAACCAGGGCATGCCGATCGGCGACATTCGCGCTTTGGGCGCCATGGTCGCCTTCGAGCTGGTGACCGAGCGTGGCGGCAACAAGCCGGATGCCGCCGCCGCCAAGGCGCTGGTCGCCAAGTGCCTGGAGCGTGGCCTCATGATCCTGAGCTGCGGCGTCTATGGCGACACGATCCGCCTCCTGACCCCGCTCACCGCGTCGGAAGCCATCCTGAAGGAAGGCCTCGACATCCTCGAATCCGCCATTTTGGGCAACTAACTTCTACTCCTGAGATTGCAATGAGGCGGCGATCATCCGGTCGCCGCTTCTTTTTTGGCGCTGATCCGAAACAAGCGACGGAACCGGCTTCGCAATCCGTCTAGACTATGTATAGCCTCGGGAGATTCTTCATGCATCGCCGCCTGTTCCTGTCCGCTCTCGCCTCGAGCCTGGGAGCCGCGGCCTTTCCTGGGCTCGCCGAGGCGGCCAAACAGAATCGCCAGCGCTATCGCGGTGCCGAAGTGGTCTATTTCGAAAGCTATGAGCAGCCGGGCACAATCATCGTCGATACCGGCAAGCGCGCCCTCTTCTATATACTGAGCGAAAGCGAAGCGATCCGGTATGGCGTCGCCGTCGGCAAGGAAGGTTTCTCCTGGGCCGGCATCGCCAAGATCGGACGCAAGACCGAATGGCCGCGCTGGACGCCGCCCGCCTCGATGATCAAGCGCAAGCCGGAGCTCGCCAAATTCGCCAATGGCATGCCGGGCGGCCCCAACAACCCTCTGGGCGCCCGCGCCCTCTATCTCTTCGACAACGGCCGCGACACGCTATTCCGCATTCACGGCACCAACGAACCGCAGTCGATCGGCACCGCCGCCTCCTCAGGTTGCATCCGCATGCTCAATGAAGAGGTCACCGAGCTCTATGAAAGGGTGCCGGTCGGCGCCAAGGTGATCGTGCTGTAGCGCGCATCCCGGCGAAGTGGAATCACTTCGCCGATAAGGATTCGCGCCAGTTCAATATGCTGGAGCAAATCCTTATCGCCAAAGTCTTCAACTTTGGCGGGATTTGCTCTAGCTGCGGCGCTGCGCCTCAGGGATGCCGCGCAACGGATGTCCCACATTATATTCCGGAGCACATCATGCCGGGAAAGAGCTGGAAGCCTGAGCCCGCCCCAGACCTGCCGGACGGCCTCGTCCTGTTCGACGGCTATTGCCATGTCTGTTCGGGCGGCGTGCAATTTCTGTGGGCACGCGATAAAATCCAGCAGTTTTCCTACGTCCCGTGCCAGTCGCCCTGGGGTTATGAGATCATGGCGCGCTACGGCATCGACCGCGATTTCGCCGAGACCTTCGCTTTCGTCGACAAAGGCTACATCCTGTTCAAATCGGACGCCGCCATCGCCATCATGCAACGGCTTCCCTATTGGCGCTGGGCTTCGTTGGGATGGATCGTGCCGCGTTTCATACGCGACCCGCTCTACGATCTCCTGGCGCGCAACCGCTACAAATGGTTCGGCAAGCGCGATGTTTGCATGACCCTTCCAGCGGGGGCGAAGGCGCGCTTCCTTACTGAAGCCCCGGCAAAGCAATAGGTGTGCGCGGCAAAAAAGGGCCCCTGACGGGGCCCTTTCGGCGAGAGATTCTTCAATCTCAGAAGTGGAAATTCGGGCCGGCGCGGAGGACGAAGAGATCTTCCAGTTTCGCGAAATCGCCTTCCGACGAATCATCCACCAGATCTTCCGTCTTCTCCTTGTCGTTGAACATGAAATGCGGCGATGACGCAGGAGTATTAAGCCCGGCCTGGGACCTACACTTTGCGGCCCCAGGCCTGGAAAATGCGCGGCATTGAGACAACCGTGTCGGGGCGGGAGTTGAACTCCTCGATCTCCCGGCTGATCCGGGCAATGTCCTCGGCGCTGGCGAGTCCTTCCGCCTTGAGGCCATCGCCGATCGCCGCGAAGGTGAGTGCGGCGACATCCTTGGCGCCGCCCTGGCGCGAGAAGGGTTGCACCACGGTGGTCCCGACATCCCGGAACCCGGCCTGTTCCAGGACCAGGTCCAGGCGCCGCCCGATGATTGGGTCGCCGCCGCGCCGCCGTGACAGGGCCATATAGAGATCCGAGGCGGTATTGAGCGCCGGACTTTCCGGGTAGGTGAAGCGTCCGGCGATATCGATGTCCTCGACAAGGATCATGGCGCCGGGCTTGAGTGCGCGCTTAGCCTGCGTCAGCAGATCCTGCGGCGTTCGCAGGTGGGTGAGGATGAAGCGGGCATAGACGAGATCAGCCGAAGGCACGGGCCAGGCTTGCGTGACGTCGCAAGCCTCGAAGCGGAGATGGCCGAGGCCCTGCGCCTGGGCTTCGGAACGAGCCCAGCCCAGTTTCTCCTCATCGAGATCGATGCCGATGACTTGACCCTTGGGGCCGACATGCCTTGCCAAGGCGAAGGTCACATCGCCACCGCCACAGCCGACATCGATGGCGGTGAGGCCGGCGAGAGGCCCGGCTCGCTGCAAGTGCAGCTCGGTGGTCGGCGCCAGCACTTGCGCCAGCACCGCGAGTCGGGACCGCCCGATTTCTCCGCCCTTGATGGGATAGAACTTCAGTGCATCCTTCGTCATGCCGCTTTCCTCCCAGAGCTCGGTGAATCTCGCTCCACCTGCCGGCACATTTACGTCAGGCCTGCTTCTGATAATCCTTCACGTCCGCAAACGCGATCTTGGGCCAGCGCTCCTGCTCATATTGCAGCAGAAAGGCGCTGCCGGCGAGAAACACCGGCGCCTGGTCGAGATCATACGCCATGCTGGAGCGATTGGCTTCGATGAAGCGCTCGAGCTCGCTCGTATCGTCCGACGATATCCAGCGGCAGATCGAGAAACGTGGCGTCTCATAGGCGATCGGCAAACCATATTCGCCTTGCAGGCGCTCGGCCAGCACGTCGAGCTGCAACGCGCCGACCACGCCCACCATGGCGTTCGAACCGTCAAAGGGCAGGAACAATTGCACCACGCCCTCTTCCGCCATCTGCTGCAGCGCTTCGCGCAGCTTCTTCGCCTTCATCGCGTCCTGCAGCTTGATGCGGCGCAGGATTTCCGGGGCGAAGCTCGGCACGCCGCGGAATACCAGGTCCTCGCCCTCGGTGAGCGTGTCGCCGATGCGCAAGGTACCGTGATTGGGAATGCCGACGACATCGCCGGCATAGGCCTCGTCCGCCAGCGCGCGATCCTGAGCGAAGAAGAATTGCGGCGCCGACAGGCTGATCGGCTTGCCGGTGCGCACCAGCTTGGCCTTCATGCCGCGCTGCAGCTTGCCGGCGCAGACGCGCAGGAAGGCGATACGGTCGCGGTGATTGGGATCCATATTGGCCTGGATCTTGAAGACGAAGCCCGCCATTTTGGGTTCGCTGGCTTCCACCATGCGGCTTTGCGCCTGCTGGTTGCGCGGCGAAGGCGCATAGGCGCCCAGTCCGTTGATGAGATCGCGCACGCCGTAATTGCGCAACGCCGAGCCCCAGAAGACCGGGGTCAGATGGCCCTCGCGGAAGGATGTCAGTTCGAAGGGCTTCGAGCCGTCGCGCGCCAGCACCACTTCGTCGTGGAAAGAGCTCGCTTCGTCCGCCGGCAGGAGGCTGGCGATCACAGGATCATCAGGGCCGGAGAGCTGGCGGGGCGTTTCCTCGGAATCGAGGCCGCGCAACGTATTGCGGGCGAGATCATAGGTGGCGGCGAAGCTGCGGCCCCGCCCGACCGGCCAGGTCATCGGCGTGACGTCGAGCGCGAGCGTCTTTTCGATCTCGTCGAGAAGGTCGAAAGGATCGCGCGTCTCGCGATCCATCTTGTTGATGAAGGTGACGATCGGGATGTCGCGCAGACGGCAGACCTCGAAGAGCTTGCGGGTACGCGCCTCGATGCCCTTGGCGGCGTCGATGACCATGATGGCGGAATCGACCGCGGTCAGGGTGCGGTAGGTGTCCTCGGAGAAGTCGGCATGGCCCGGCGTGTCGAGCAGATTGAAGACATGGCCGCCATATTCGAAGGTCATCACCGAGGTGACGACGGAAATGCCGCGCTGGCGCTCGATCGCCATCCAGTCGGAGCGCGTCGAGATGCGGTTCTTCTTCGCCTTGACTTCGCCGGCGAGTTGGATCGCGCCGCCGAACAGCAGGAATTTCTCGGTCAAGGTGGTCTTGCCGGCGTCCGGATGCGAGATGACCGCGAAAGTGCGCCGCCGCGCCACTTCGGCAGCGGCCGATGTTTGCATGATGTTCATGATTTTGGGCTCTTTTCCGGCCGGTCCCTAGCACCTCAACCCCGCCCTGTCACCCCTGGCGCCTCGGAAGCGACAAACATGATCGGGTTCAAATACTTAACGCACAGATGGACGGCAAAGTGCGCCCCGCGTTCCTGCACATACGCCATGCCGTATCGATCATTGCGGTGCAGCATGGACCGGGCTAAAAGGCCAACCTAGCTGAGACCAAATACGACCAATGGCTGAAACACATACCGACAAGCGGCCCCTGTCGCCGCATCTGCAGATCTACCGGCCGATGCTGACAACGGCGATGTCCATCGTCCATCGCATCACCGGCATCGCCCTCTATTTCGGCATTATTCTCCTCGTCTGGTGGCTCATCGCCGGCGCCGTTTCGGCGGAGATTTCGCCATGACGCAGGCGGTCTTCGGCCACTGGCTGAGCAAGATCATCCTGTTCGGTTTCACCTGGGCGCTGATCCACCACATGCTGGGAGGCCTGCGCCATCTCCTCTGGGATACCGGCCACGGCTTCAAGCTCCCCGCTGTCGAATTCATGGCCCGCGCCAATCTCATCCTTTCGATCGTCCTGACGCTCGCTCTGTGGATCGGCGTCTATCTCGCGCGGGGCACGCTATGAGAACACCTCTCGGCATGGTGCGGGGCTTAGGGTCCGCCAAGACCGGCACCGAACATTGGTGGCTGCAGCGCGTGACGGCGGTTGCCAATATCCCGCTTGTCCTCTTCCTCGTCGTCTTCATCCTCTCTCATCTGGGCGCCGATCACGCCGCTTTGGTCGCCAGCGTCAAGCATCCGCTCATCGCCATCGCGTTGATCGCATCCTTCCTGTCGATCCTCTGGCATATGCGTCTCGGCATGCAGGTCGTTATCGAGGACTACATCCATGGCGGCTGGCGCATCGCCTGCCTGATCGGCAATGCCTTCTTCACCATCGCTCTGGGCGTCGCCGCTCTCTATGCGATCCTGTCCATGAGCTTTGGAGCCTGAGCGCATGGCCGCGCCTGAAAACACCGCAACCGCGCCGAAATCCTTCACCATCGGCGGTCGCGCCTATCCCATCATTGATCATAGTTTCGACGTCGTTGTCGTCGGCGCCGGCGGCTCAGGCCTTCGCGCCGCACTCGGCGCCTCGCAGGCGGGCCTTAAGACCGCCTGCATCAGCAAGGTGTTCCCGACCCGCTCGCACACGGTGGCCGCACAGGGCGGCATCGCCGCCTCGCTCGGCAATATGGGCCCCGACAACTGGCGCTGGCACATGTATGACACCGTCAAGGGCGCCGACTGGCTCGGCGACCAGGACGCCATCGAATATATGTGCCGCAATGCGCCGGTCGCGGTCTATGAGCTCGAGCATTTCGGCATGCCCTTCTCGCGCACCGAGGAAGGCAAGATCTATCAGCGGCCCTTCGGCGGCCATATGATGAATTTCGGTGACGGCCCGCCGGTGCAGCGCACCTGCGCGGTCGCCGACCGCACCGGCCATGCCATGCTGCATACGCTCTATGGCCAGTCGTTGCGCTATTCGACCGAGTTCTTCATCGAATATTTCGCCCTCGATCTCATCATGGAGAACGGCGCCTGCCGCGGCGTGATGGCGCTCTCTTTGGAAGACGGCTCGCTACATCGTTTCCGCGCCCATCGCGTCATCCTCGCCAGCGGCGGCTATGGCCGCGCTTATTTCTCCGCCACGTCCGCGCATACCTGCACTGGCGACGGCAATGCCATGGTGCTGCGCGCCGGGCTGCCCTTGCAGGACATGGAATTCGTGCAGTTCCATCCGACCGGCATCTATGGCGTGGGCGTCCTCATCACCGAGGGGGCGCGCGGCGAAGGCGGCTATCTCACCAATTCGGCGGGCGAACGCTTCATGGAGCGCTACGCGCCATCCGCCAAGGATTTGGCGTCCCGCGACGTCGTCTCGCGCTCGATGACCATCGAGATCCGCGAGGGCCGCGGCATCGGGCCGGAGAAGGACCATATCCATCTCCATCTCGAGCATCTCGATCCCAAGATCCTGGAAGAGCGCCTGCCCGGCATCAGCGAATCGGCCAAGATCTTCGCCAATGTCGACGTCACCCGCGATCCGATCCCGATCGTGCCGACGGTGCATTACAATATGGGCGGCGTGCCGACCAATTATCATGGCCAGGCGCTGGCCGGCGATCCCACCGATCCCGAAAAGGTGGTGCCGGGCCTTTATGCGGTCGGCGAAGCCGCCTGCGTCTCCGTCCATGGCGCCAACCGGCTCGGCTCCAACTCGCTCATCGATCTCGTCGTCTTCGGCCGCGCCGCGGCACTTAAATGCGCCGAGGAGATCGAGCCCAACATGCCGCATGCCGAATTGCCGAAGGATGCCGGCGAGGCCTCGATCGCGCGCCTCGACCATTATCGCTTCGCCAATGGCGGAACGCCGACCGCGCAATTGCGCAACCGCATGCAGCGCGCCATGCAGAACGACTGCGCGGTGTTCCGCACCGGCGAGGTGCTTGCACAGGGCAAACAGCTCATTGCCGATGTCTGGCAGGCGGGCGACGACATCAAGGTTTCCGACCGCTCGCTGATCTGGAATTCGGATCTCGTCGAGACGCTCGAATATGACAATCTCATTCTGCAGGCGGCGGTGACCGTCGAGGGCGCCCTGGCGCGCGAGGAAAGCCGCGGCGCCCACGCAAGAGAAGACTTCCCCGAGCGCAACGACAAGGACTGGATGAAGCACACTCTCGCCTGGGCCGACGATGCCAAGCGCGAGGTGAAGCTCGGCTATCGCCCGGTGCATGATTACACGATGTCCAACGATATCGCCTATATCAAGCCGAAGGCGCGGGTTTACTAGGAGTTATGGAATAGATGGTTGCCTTCAGCCTGCCGCGGAACTCCAAGATCGAGACGGGCAAATCCTGGCCCAAGCCCGCGAGTGGCGATCTCAGGGAATTCCGCATCTATCGCTGGTCGCCGGACGACAATCAGAATCCGCACATCGACACCTACCATGTCGACATGAAGTCCTGCGGGCCGATGGTCCTCGACGCGCTGATCAAGATCAAGAACGAGCAGGATGCGACGCTGACCTTCCGCCGGTCCTGCCGCGAAGGCATCTGCGGCTCCTGCGCCATGAATATCGACGGCACCAACACGCTCGCCTGCCTCAAATCGATCGAGGACGTGAAGGGGCCGGTGAAGATCTATCCGCTGCCGCATATGCCGGTGGTCAAGGACCTGGTGCCCGACCTCACCCGCTTCTATGCCCAGCACCGTTCGATCGAGCCCTGGCTCAAGACCACCACGCCGACGCCGCAGGCCGAATGGAAGCAGTCGCGCCCCGACCGCGCCAAGCTCGACGGCCTCTATGAGTGCATTCTGTGTGCCTGCTGCTCGACCTCGTGCCCGAGCTACTGGTGGAACGGCGATCGCTATCTCGGCCCCGCCGTCCTGCTCCAGGCCTATCGCTGGCTGATCGACAGCCGCGACGAGGCGACCGGCGAGCGCCTGGACAATCTCGAGGATCCGTTCCGGCTCTATCGCTGCCACACGATCATGAACTGCGCCAAAGCCTGCCCGAAGCATCTGAACCCGGCCAAGGCCATCGCCGAGATCAAGAAGATGATGGTCGAGCGGCGGCTCTGACGACTACCCTCACCCTGAGGTGCGAGCGAAGCGAGCCTCGAAGGGTGTGTTCCAGCCATTTCGCTCTATCCTGAGGGACGCTTCGAGGCCCGGCTACGCCGGGCGCCTCAGCGTGAGGGTATTGCAACAACTCACCCCTTATACTTGCTCACTTTGAGCGCCAGCGCCGAGAGCCCCACCGTCAGCACCAGAAGGATAGTCGCGATCGCGTTGATCGAGGGATCGAGCGTGGTGCGCATCTTGCCCCAGACGAAGGTCGAGATCGTATTGCCGCCGCCGATGGTGAAGGAGGCGATGATGAAATCATCGAGCGAGATGGCGGCACTGACGAGCGCGGCGCCGATGAGGGCGCTGGCGATCTGCGGCAGCGTGACGAGCCGGAAAGCGTTCCAGCGCGAGGCGCCGAGATCGCGCGCCGCATCGACGGTCGCCTGATCGAAGCGTGCCAGTCTCGCCATGACGATCAGGATGACGAAGGGCTGCGCCACCAGAATGTGGCCCAGGATGACGACCGGCAGGCCAAGCCCCAGCCCTAGGCCGCGCACGAAGAGCACCACGATGGCGATCGCCACCACCAGCGGCGGCAACAGCACCGGCAGCGACAGAGCGGCAAGGGCGCTCTTCACCACATTGGGCGCCGCCTTCGTCAAGGCGAGCGCCGCGCAGGTGCCGGTGACGGTGGCGAGGATCGCCGTCGCCAGCGCGACGATCAGGCTGGTCCAGAAGGCGGAATGGAAGCCCGTGTCGCGCGCGAGCTTCGCATACCAGTCGAAAGTGAGCTCGCCCATCGGAAAGCCGATCAGCGCATTCGATCCGAAGGAGAACAGCACGACGAGCAGGATCGGCCCCAGCATGAAGAGAAGAAACGCCGCGACGACGAGACGCCAGATCATGACGCAGCTCCTCCTTGCCGGTGCCGCATCATCCGGCTGCCGAGCGCCGCCAGCGCGCCTATCACCAGGAGGCAGGCGAAAAGCAGGCCGAAGGACATGGCCGACCCGGCCGGCCAGTTGAAATTCGTCGAGAATTCGAGAAGCACGAACTGGCCGAGCATGCTGCCCGAGGTGCCGCCGAGAAGCATCGGCGTCACATAGTCGCCGGCGGCGAGCAGGAAACAGAAGGCGAAGGCGGAGAACAGACCCGACAGGCATTGCGGCACGATGACCCGGCTCAGCACCTGTGCGCCCGATGCGCCCAGGTCCCGCGCCGCTTCGACGGTCGCTTCCGAGACGTTCCGCAGCGCGGCATAGATCGGCAGGATGGCGAAGGGCAGCAGGAAATGCACGAGCGCCACGATGACGGCGCCGCGGCTATAGATGAGGATGGCGAGCGGCTGGTCGGTGAGGCCCAGCCCCATCAGCGCCTGGTTGAGAAGACCATCGGCGCCGAGGATCGACTTCCAGGCATAGATCTTGACCAGATAGCCGCCGAACAGTGTGATGAGTGTGGCGACGAGCAGGAGATCGCCGAAGCGCCCGGCCTTGAAGCGCGCCGCATAGGCAAAAACGAAGCCGAGCGAGGTGCACAGGAAACCGACCGCGAGACCGATCGCCAGCGTGTAGATCGTCAGGTCGCCATAGACGCTGAGGAAACGCTGCCAGGCGGCAAATGAGAAGTCGGGCTGCAGCTTGAAGCTCTTCACCGACCAGAAGCTCACCGCGAAAAGCAGCATCACCGGGATCGCGAAGATGCCGATCAGCACGGCGAAGGAAGGGACGAGCAACAGGATGAGGCGGCGCATCATCTTTGTCCCATATCGATGACCTGCTGGTCCTCCCAGCCGACATTGAGTTGCGCACCGATGCGATAGCGCTCGCCGGCATCGGCCTCGCTGCTGCGCAGAATGAGGGTTTCGCCGCTCGCCAGCCGCAGCGCCACTTTGAGCGAGGCGCCGAAGAAGACCGCATCCGTGACGACTGCCGGTACTCCTTTGGGCCGGGGCAGCACGCGTTCGGGGCGCACCACGGCGCGCACCGGTCCATCGGGACCCGGACTCGTGAAGTGAGGGCCGGCCTTGAGCGTCACGCGCCCCTGCCGCCGCTCGCCTTCGAGCAGGCTCGTCTCGCCGACGAAATCGGCGACGAACAAGGTGGCGGGCTCGAGATAGACCTGCGCCGGACTGCCGATCTGCTCGACCCGGCCCTGATTCATCACCGCCACCAGACTGGCGAGCGCGAAGGCCTCGCTCTGGTCATGGGTGACGAAGATGAAGGTGCCGCCGATCTCCTGATGGATGCGGCGCAGCTCCTCCTGCATCTGGTGACGCAGCTTGAGGTCGAGCGCCGCGAGTGGCTCGTCGAGCAGCAGGATCTTGGGCCGCATGATGAGGGCGCGGGCGAGCGCCACGCGCTGTTGCTGACCGCCGGAGAGGCGGTCGATCATGCGCTCGCCGAAGGCCTCGAGCCTGACGAGGCGCAGCGCATCCTGCGTCCGCTCTGCGATCTCCGCGCGCGGCATCTTCTGCAGCGCGAGTCCGAAGCCGACATTCTGGGATACGGTCAGATGCGGAAACAGCCCATAGCTCTGGAACACCATGTTGGTCGGACGCTTCTCCGGACCGAGCCTGGTGACGTCACGGCCTTCGATGGCGATCGATCCGGAGGACGGCTCGATGAAGCCCGCGATCATGCGCAGCAGCGTGGACTTGCCGCAGCCCGACGGGCCCAATATGGCGCAGAAGTCCCCCGCCTGGACATCGAGATCGAGCGGCTCGACCGCGCGCGCCGCGCCGAAGGATTTGGAGAGACCGGAGAGCTTGAGGAGCGGAGTGGACGGAGCGGTCATAGCAAAGCAATTTCACACTTACCCTCGCCCCCAACGGGGGAGAGGGAGGGACCCAATGCGCAGCATTGGGAGGGTGAGGGGGAACTGACGGTGAAGCCTTTTATGTTTCACTGATAATCTCTCCGCCGTTTCCCCCTCACCCTAGCCCTCTCCCCCGCGGGGGGAGAGGGGATTGGCATCACGCCTTCAAGAAGCGCTGATATTCCTCCATCACCTGCGCATGGGTGACGAAGTCGCCTTCCGGCTCGATCGGCCAGAACGGATAGAACCGCGCCTTCTCGAACAGCTTCGGCAGATTGTCATACTGATAGATCTTCTTGTTCTTCTCATCGACCAAGGGCAGCGCCGCCTTGGTGATGATGGCTTGGGTGAGCGCATCGGCGATCTGCTTTTGGCCCTCGGGCGAGATCGACTGGCTGAGGAGCTTGTAGGCGAGATCGCGGTTAGGCGCACCCTTGGGAATAGCGAGCGTGTCCATGAAAACCATGGCGCCCTCTTCCGGCACGACGAAGTCGAGTACCTTGTTCTTGGCGGCGGCGAAACCGACCATCGCGTCCCAGCCGATCACCGAGGTCACCACCTCGCCCCTGGCGAAGAGATCGACAGCCTCGCCATAGGAGGCCGAGAAGGTGCGCGCATGGTTCTTCTTGACGGTGATCAGGAAATCGATCGTCTTCTTGAGCTCGTCCATGGTAAGGCGCGTTGCAATCTTGGCGCCGGTGACGATCGGCGACCAGGTGGCGAGGAGCCCGGTCATGTCGTCGACCATGGCGACCTTGCCTTTGACGTCATCCTTCAGCGCATCCTTCCATGAGGTCGGCTTGGCCGTCGCCGCCGGGTCATAGACCATCGACAGCGTGCCCCAGCTGAACGGCACCGCATAGAGCTTGCCGTCCTTGCGGATCGTCTCGACATTGAGGAATTCCGGGAAGATGTCGGCGATACCGGAGACCTTGCTCTCGTCGATTGGCTCGATCAAATCGGCGGCGATCAGGATCGGGATGTGCCCGTAATAGATGGTGATGAAATCGATCTGGCCGGCGCCGCCCGCCTGCAGCCGCGTGATGATTTCCTCATTGGTGTTGATATAGGTGGTGGCCAGCGCGATGCCGTTGTCCTTCAGAAACGAGCCGATCTTCAGCGGCTCGTCATAGCCCTGCCAGCCGACCCAGTTCACTGTCGTGTCGGCGAGAGCGGACCCGCCAAAGGCCAGCGTGCCCGAGGCCGCGGCCATCGCCGCCAGGAATTGGCGGCGGTCCATCTTCAATAGAAGAGCGAGATCATCCTTATGCAATGCCATGGCTTTTCTCCCTGATGACTGTTCTCGTTGCGTGTCATGGCTCCGGCTCAATAATCCGGCGCCACGCCGAAGATCACCTTCGATCTCCCGTCCGACGTGTTGAAGAACGCATGGCGCGTGCCACCCGGAATGAAGGCGGCGTCGCCCGGATTGAGTTCCCACCAGTTCGGCGTTTCGTCGGGTAGATAGATGTTACTCCTTCCGTCGAGATTGTAGATGACCTTGTCGCCCTTGTGGCTGATCCATTCACACTCCTGTCCGGCGTGAAGGTCAATAATACCGACGGTCAGTTTTTCATTGGCGCAGACGAGGCCGACGCGCATCGGGCGCGTCTCGCCGACGATCTCATAGACATACTCGCCCTCACGCACGAGCGCGGCGCGCTGCTGGGGTGAGGCTTTCGCCGGCGGGAAGCTGCCCAGGGCTTCGCGGGGACTGAGCTTGATATTGTCGAGCCAGGGCTGTTTCACCGCATAGGCCTCGACTGCCTCCAGCGTGCGCGGCGTCAGGCATTCGAGGATATGCGAGGTCTCGGCGCCGAAATTATAGCCCCAGTGCCAGGTATTGGGCGGGAAATAGAGCGTGTCGCCTTTCCTCAGCACATGCACCTCGCCGGTCTCCGGGCAATGGAAGGTGAACTCGCCCTTGAGGCAGTGATAGGTCTCGGCGCAATTGTAATAGGTCTTGAAGTCGGGCGAATTGCCGAACCGCGCGCCCACCGACATCTCGAAGCTCATCATGTGGATCTTCGGGCTCGAGCCATAGATCCAGTCCGACACATATCGCGCCTTCTCATCGCCCCACAGGAAGCGCGGCGTCTCATGCGCCTTGATCAGGGTCGGGCGGTCATAGGATATGCCTTCGGGGCCTTGCGGCTTGAACTTACTTTGGTTCATTGCGGGTCCATTCGAGAAGACGCGCCGCGACCTTGGACTTCAGGTCCGGGTCGAAACGCATCAGGTTGAAATTTTCGGCAAGCCACAGGCCGTCAATGGCGAGACGGATGATGGTCGCCAGCACCGGATCGAGCCCGTCACTTTCGACATCGGCCTGGGTGCGGGCACCCTGATCCTGCACCGGCGCCAGCCTTTCCGGGAAAGCGAGCAGTGCGGTGGTGATGGCGGCGCAGAGATTGTCGAAGCCCGCCCCGGTCAGCGGCGTCATGCCGAGACTCGCTTTGACATAGGCGCGGGTGGCGCGGCCCTTGGTGTCCGGATCATCGGCGCCGGCCTCGACGAGCGCGTCGTCGAACCAGGCGATCGAGCGCTCGATCATCGCCGCGGCGAGATCTTCCTTGGAGCGGAAATGATAGAGAAGCCCGCCTTTCGAGATGCCCGAACGGGCGGCGACCGCATCGAGGGTCAAGGCGCGCACGCCGTCACGGGCGACGACCGCCTCGGCGGCGTCGAGAAGCAGGGCACGGGTGTCGCGAGCGGCAGGGGGACGCCATGGCCAGTTTCCTCTTAAGGCAACTGTACCGTCCAGACGGTTTGTGTCAAGTCGATGGAAATTCCGGCCGCCGCGCTTTCGCCCCTCACTATTTGGCGATGCGCTGATCGCTCTCCGCGCCTTCATCAACCTGGGGTTTGCCTACTTCCCCTACTGGATAAGAGCGCAGAGAGATATTGCGGTATCCGAGACGGTGGCGAATTAGCCGACGACGCGCCAGCTGCCGTCGCGCATCTCGCAGGCCGTGCCTTCGATCAACTCCGGCTCGCCCTCGACCCAGATCGTGTGCTCGAAATCGCGGCACATGCGGTCATCATCGTCGCGATAAGAGCGGCGCGGCTTGATGCGGCCGCGATGGCCGTTGTTGGGATTCTCCCAAGAGGCTTCGCGGCCGGTGCGGAAGGAACGGTCGGCGGCATAATAAGCGCGCTCGCGGTCGGCATCGTCAAGATTGCGCCCGACCGCACCGCCGACCACCGCGCCCAAAGCGGCGCCCAGGATCGTCGCCGCCGCTCGGCCCTTGCCGCCGCCGATCGTATTGCCGAGCAGACCGCCCGCCACACCGCCGATGACGGCGCCGCCGGTTTCCTTCGGGCCCGAATTGGCGCAGCCCGCGAGCAGAAGACCCGTGGCGACAATGACGACAACACACTTGGATTGCATTCGACTTCCCCAGCACTCTAAAGAAACTAGAAACCCACCCCGATGGGCGCATGCCTGACTAAGCCCAGGCAATGGCGGCAAGACGGGCGAAATATGGTAAGTCTGAGGCATAGCAACGAGCGGTTAACCAGATGTCACTGAGCGATCTTCCTACCCTAATGGCAGCCCAAGGTTTCACCGAGCGCGCGGAACCGATCTCGCTGTTCGAGGAATGGCTGAAGGATGCCGGCAAGAGCGAGCCCAACGACCCCAATGCGATGGCACTCGCCACCGTCGATGAAGAGGGCCTGCCCAATGTGCGCATGGTGCTGCTGAAGGCGGTGGATGGCCGCGGCTTCGTCTTCTACACGAACTACGAAAGCCAGAAGGGCCATGAGCTCCTGTCGGCGAAGAAAGCCGCGCTCTGCTTCCACTGGAAGTCGCTGCGTCGTCAGGTCAGGGTCAGAGGCCCGGTCGAGACCGTGAGCGACGCCGAGGCGGATGCCTATTTCGCCTCGCGCCCGCGCGACAGCCGCATCGGCGCCTGGGCCTCGCAACAGTCGAGACCGTTGAAGGGCCGCTTCGAGCTCGAGGCCCAGGTCGCGCTCTATGGCGCGCGCTACGCCATCGGTGAGGTGCCGCGCCCGCCTTACTGGTCGGGTTTCCGCTTGCTGCCGAGCTCCATCGAGTTCTGGCACGACCGGCCTTTCCGCCTGCATGACCGCGTCGTTTTCCGCCGCGAGATACCGCAGGGTGGCTGGAGCAAAACTCCGCTATACCCATGAGCATCGCATCGCCGATGCGAGTTGTCCGAAAACCACGCGCACTTTTCGGCCCGATGCTCTAAAGAAAAGCAGGTCATGACCAATATTCCCGACAGCGAACGCAAGACTCTGATTCTCACCGGCGCCTCGCGCGGCATCGGCCATGCAACGGCGAAGCGCTTCTCGACCGCCGGTTGGCGGGCGATCACGGTGTCGCGCCATCCCTTCCCGGAGGATTGCCCCTGGGATGCGGGACCTGAGGATCACATCCAGGCCGATCTCGCCGATCCGCAAGAGACGGTCGGGGCAATCGCCCAGATCAAGGAACGCCTCAAGGCGCAGGGCTCGCGCCTTTATGCGCTCGTCAACAACGCCGCCATCTCGCCCAAGAAGCCGGGCGGCGGCCGCCTCAATTCCATCGAGACGTCGGAAGACGACTGGAAGACGGTCTTTCAGGTCAACTTCTACGCCCCGATCATGCTGGCCCGCGGCCTCATCGACGAACTCACCCGCGCCAAGGGCGCCGTCGTCAATGTCACCTCTATCGCCGGTTCGCGCGTGCATCCCTTTGCCGGTGCTGCCTATGCCACCTCGAAAGCGGCACTTGCCGCTCTGACGCGCGAGATGGCCACCGATTTCGGCCCCTTCGGCGTCCGCGTGAACGCCATCTCGCCGGGCGAGATCGAAACTTCGATTCTGTCGCCCGGCACCGAGAAGATCGTCGCCCAGATCCCGCTGCATCGCTTGGGCCAGCCCGAGGAAGTGGCGAAGTCGATCTATTTCCTGTGCACCGACGCGTCGAGCTATGTGACCGGCGCCGAGTTGCACATCAATGGCGGCCAGCATGTCTAATCGTAATCTGCGTCCTGAGACTATTGCGGCGCATGCGCTGAAGGCGACCGACGCCACGACGGGATCGGTCGCCCCGCCGCTTTACACTGCGTCCACTTATGCGCGCGATGAAACCTACACGCCGAAGCTCAAGGAGAACTACATCCGCAGCGGCAATCCCACGCTGTGGCATGCCGAGGAGGCGGTGGCGGCTCTGGAACTGGGCGAGGAAGCGCTGCTCTTCGCATCCGGCATGGCGGCGATCACGACGCTCCTGGAGACGGTGCCGCAAGGTGCCCATGTCGCCGCCCCCGATGTCATGTATTACGGCACGCGCGACTGGCTGAAGCGGCTGGAGGCCAAGGGCCGCATCGAGCTGACCCTGTTCGACGCCGCCGACCCCAAGGCGCTTGCCGGCGCACTGCGCAAGGGCAAGACCGATCTTGTCTGGATCGAGACACCGCTCAACCCGACCTGGGATGTGATCGACATTGCCAAGGCCGCCGAGGCCGCGCATGCCGTGGGCGCCATCCTCGCCGTCGATGCCACCGCCAGCGCCGCCGTCACCACCCGGCCGCTCACCCTCGGCGCCGATATCGTCTTCCATTCGGCGACGAAATATCTCAACGGCCATTCCGACGTGCTCGCCGGCGCGCTCGTCACCCGGCAGGCCAATGCGCGCTGGAAGGAGATCCAGGCCTTGCGCACCAAGATCGGATCGCCGCTGGCGCCGTTCGAATGCTGGCTACTCATCCGCGGCCTGCGCACGCTGTATGTGCGCTATCGCCAGGCATCGGCCAATGCGCTCGCCATCGCACGCCATTTCGAGAAGCATCCGAGGATCGAGCGGGTGCTGTATCCGGGCCTCGCCTCGCATCGCGGCCATGCGATCGCCAGCCGCCAGATGACCGACGGCTTCGGCGGCATGATTTCACTGCTGATCAAGGGCGATGCGGGGGAAGCGGTCCGCGTCTGCACCCGCCTCAAGGTCATCGTGCCCGCGACGTCCCTGGGCGGTGTCGAAAGCCTCGCCGAGCACAGGAAGACGGTGGAGGGTCCGGAAAGCCCGGTTCCCGACAATCTCATCCGCCTGTCGATCGGCATCGAGCATGCCGACGACCTCATAGCAGATCTCGACCAGGCGCTGGGCTGAGGAATTTACTGGATCCCGGCTTGCGCCGGGATGACGGCAGGGGGTGGACGACGCCTTATGCCCCCTCTGGAACCGCCCACCTCTTCTCCCCATATGCTTTGGCGGAGAACTCTCATGCTTGATCTGGATGAACAGGGCCAGTCCCTGCCGGAGGTCACCCACCCGGTGTCCGACGGCGAAATTTTTGACGCCTATTCCACGGCGGTGATCGGCGCGGTCGACAAGGCCGGACCGTCCGTCGTCCATATTGCGGTGAAGAACGGCCAGGGCCGCCAGGGTGGCGGCTCGGGTTTCGTCGTCGCCTCCGACGGCCTCATCTTCACTAACAGCCATGTCGTCTCGGGCGCCAAGGCCATCATGGTCGGCCTGCCCGACGGCCAGCGCGCCACGGCGCGCATCATCGGCGAGGATCCCGACAGCGACATCGCCGTGATCCGCACCGACGAGAACCTGCAGGTTCCGCCGCTCGCCTTGCATGATTCCAAGGCGATCAAACGCGGCCAGCTCGCCATCGCCATCGGCAACCCTCTGGGCTTCGAGCAGACGGTGACGACCGGCGTCATCAGCGCCATCGGCCGTTCGCTAAGAGCCTCGACGGGCCGCCTGATCGACGATGTGATCCAGACCGACGCCGCGCTCAATCCAGGCAATTCCGGTGGGCCGCTGGTCGATTCGAAAGGCCGGGTGATCGGCGTCAACACCGCCGTCATCGTCGGCGCCCAGGGCATCTGCTTCTCGGTCGCCAGCAATACCGCGCTTTACGTGCTGAGCCAGATCCTGCAGCATGGCCGCGTGCGCCGCGCCGCCATCGGCATCGAGGGCCAGCAGACCGTGGTACCGCGTCACGTCGCGCGCTTTGCCGGCATCGACCAGGAGATGGGTGTGCGCGTCATGAAAGTGGTCGAGAAGAGTCCGGCGGATGATGGCGGCATCAAATCGGGCGACCTCATCATCGCCATAGATGGCCAGCCGGTGGCGGGAATCGACGATATGCTGCGGCTGCTCAACCACGAGCGCGTCGGCCATGAAACGCGCGTCACGGTCCTGCGGCGCGGCGAATTGCGCGAACGTTTCATTGTGCCGGTGGAGAGGCGCTGAGATGAACAATGAAGGCCTATTGCTTGCGCGGCTTCTCCTGGGCGTGCCCTTCGTGATCTGGGGGGCGCTCAAGCTGGCTGGCGGCGCGGTGGGTCTGTCGGGCGGCCTGACCCAGATGGGACTGCCGGCGCCGCTCCTGCTCGCCTATCTGATCAGTCTGTTCGAGCTGGTGGGCGGCATCGCGGTGGTAATCGGCTTTCCCATCCGGCTCGCCGGCATCCTTCTGGCATTATGGTGCGTGGCGACCGGCATTCTCATCCATGGCGGCGACGCGACGCAACTCTTCAAGAACCTGGTGATGGCCGGCGGCTTTTTGCTTGTCGCGGTAACGGGCGCGGGAAGGCTGGCGCTCTTCAAAGGCGCGCCGCCTCACTCATTTGGTCCTTTCCGGTAACTCTCAGGCCGTGTCGCGCGCGAAGGCACGGCGGTGCAGCTCATGCACCTCGTCCTCGACTTCGGGCACCGGCCCTTCGACCTTTACGAAGGGCGCGATCTCCTGGATCGGCAGCGGCCGCACTGCCGATTCACCGGTGGCGCCCATTTCCTTGCGCCACTGGGTGAACTGGCGCGACGACACCGCATAAACGATGCGGCCCAACCCGACCCAGCCATGCGCCGCCGCGCACATCGGGCAATGCTCGCCCGACGTGTAGACAGTGGCCCGGGCGCGCTCGGCCGGCGTCATGTTCTCGCCGGCCCAGCGCGCCAGGTCGAATTCGGGATGGCGCGTCTGGTCACCGCCCGCGACGCGGTTGCGGTCCTCGGCCAGCACTTGGCCGTCGCCCGCGACGAGGACCGAGCCGAAAGGCTCATCGCCCACCTCCAGCGCCTCGCGCGCGAGTTCCACCGCCCGGCGGATATGCTTGAGATCGGTTGCGTTCGTCATCAGTAAAGCCCGGTCTTGTATTCTTCCTGGATCTCCGCCTCGACCTTGTCGGACTCGTCCGTTTCGATCTCGCAGGCGCGCGCCTGCTCCATCACCATATGGGCGAGGCCGGGCAGGAAGGAGCGATCCTGCTGCGCCGCGGGATCCCACAGCTTCGAGCGGCGGAAAGCCTTGGCGCAGTGGAAGAACACTTCCTCCACACGCACGCGGATGCCGATCTTGGGCGGCCGGCCATTGACGGCGGCAGGTGCCAGCTCGGCCGGATCGTCGATGATCTCGGCCGTGCCATTCACGCGCAGAGTGTCGTCTATCCCTGGAATAAGAAACAGGATGCCGATCTTCGGATTAGCGATGATATTCGCCATCGTGTCGACCCGGTTGTTACCCGGCCGGTCCGGGATGATCAGCGTGCGATCATCGACGACGCGCACGAAGCCTGGCGGATCGCCGCGCGGCGAGACGTCGGCATTGCCGTTCTCATCCGCCGTGCCGATGCACAGGAAGGGCGAGCGCTCGATATAGGTCCGCGCATATTTGTCTATGCGCTTGAGGGTCTTGCCGGCGGCAAGCTCGCCGACCTCACCCATCTTGGCTCTGAGGACGCTCTTTTCCGCGATCCGACTCATTTCTTTCCCCGATCTAGCTCCGCAGATTCTCCTTGAGCACGCGCTCCTCGAGAATCTTGAGGCCCTTGGCCACGATGTCGAACATCTCGTTGATCTCATCCGCCGTGATGACGAGCGGCGGGCAGAAGGCGACCGCATCGCCCATGGCGCGCACGATGAGACCGTTCTCCTGGAAGATGTCGGCGCACAGCGCCCCCACCGCCTTCTTCGGATCGAAGGGGCGCTTGGTCTTCTTGTCGGCGACGAGCTCGAGCGCGCCGATGAGGCCCTTGGCGCGGGCATTGCCGACCAAGGGGTGATCGGCGAACTCGGCGATGCGCTTTTCGAACACCGGCGCCACCCGGCGCACATGCTCCACGGTCTTGTCGCGCTCATAGATCTCGATCGTCTTCAGCGCCACCGCGCAGCCGACCGGATGCGCGGTGTAGGTGAAGCCATGGCCGAAGGTGCCGAGCTTGCGGCTTTCGTCCAGCATCGCCTGGTAGAGCTCTTCCTCGATGGTGATGGCGCCCATCGGGAAATAGGCCGAGGTGATGGCCTTCGCCATCGAGATCGAGGAGGGCTTCATGCCCATGGTGGTGGTGCCGAACCAGTCGCCGGTACGCCCGAAGCCGCAGATCACTTCATCGGCGATATAGCGCACGTCATATTTGGCGAGCACCGCATTGATCTTGGCGAAGTAGGTCGCGGGCGGAATGATGACGCCGCCCGCCCCCATGATCGGCTCGGCGATGAAGGCGGCAACCGTGTCGGGGCCCTCCTTCTGGATGAGATCGTCGAGATCCTGGGCGAGGCGATCGGCGAACTGCTCTTCCGTTTCGCCGGCTTCCGCGAAGCGATAGTGATGCGGACAGGAAGTATGCAGGATATTGGCGATCGGCAGATCGAAATCGGCATGCACCCAGGGCAATCCGGTGAGCGACGCACTGGCGATGGTGACGCCGTGATAGGCGCGCTGGCGCGAGATGATCTTCTTCTTTTTTGGCAGGCCCCTGGCATTGCTCATGTACCAGGTGAGCTTGATCTGCATGTCATTGGCTTCCGAGCCCGAGCCGCCGAACAGCACCTTGGAGGTGGGGCAAGGTGCTATCTCCTTGAGCTTCTCGGAGAGTTCGATCGCCGAGTCATGCGACTTGCCGGAGAAGATGCTCGTATAAGAGAGCTTGCGCATGGCCTGCGCGGCGGCTTCGACAAGCTCCTCATTGCCATAGCCGAGCGAGGTGCACCACAGGCCGGCGAGGCCCTCGATATAGCGCTTGCCCTTGTCGTCATAGAGATGGATGCCGCGGCCCTCATTAAGTATGAGCGGGCCGGTCTCGCGGTGGCGGGCGAGATTCGTATAGGGGTGGATGACCGTCTCGATGTCGCGGACGGCCATGTTCGACAGGCGGGACATTCTTGGGGAGTCCTATCTCTTGTTCTGACGGTTGGCGATGAGGTCTTCGACCACGGCGGGATCGGCGAGCGTCGAGGTGTCGCCGAGATTGCCGAATTCGTCCTCGGCGATCTTGCGCAGGATACGCCGCATGATCTTGCCTGAGCGTGTCTTGGGCAGGCCCGGCGAGAACTGGATGAGGTCGGGAGAGGCGATCGGGCCGATCTCCTTCCTCACATGGGCGACGAGCTCCTTGCGCAGAATATCCGAGCCCTGCTCGCCGGCCATCAAGGTCACATAGCAATAGATACCGGTACCCTTGATGTCATGCGGATAGCCGACCACCGCGGCCTCGGACACTTTGACATGCGAGACGAGGGCCGATTCGACTTCCGCGGTGCCGAGCCGGTGGCCCGAGACGTTGAGCACGTCATCGACGCGGCCGGTGATCCAGTAGAAGCCGTCCTTGTCGCGCCGGCAGCCGTCGCCGGTGAAGTACGTGCCCTTATAGGCGGAGAAATAGGTCTGCACGAAGCGCTCGTGATCGCCATAGACGGTACGCATCTGGCCGGGCCACGAATCGAGGATGACCAGATTGCCGGAAGCTTCGCCTTTCAGGAACTCGCCCCTATCATCGACCAGCGCCGGCTTGCAGCCGAAGAACGGCCGCGTCGCCGAGCCGGGCTTGAGCTTGGTGGCGCCTGGGAGCGGCGTGATCAGAATGCCGCCGGTCTCGGTCTGCCACCAGGTGTCGACGATCGGGCAGCGCCCGTCGCCCACCACGCGGTGATACCATTCCCAGGCTTCCGGATTGATCGGCTCGCCGACACTGCCGAGCAGCCGGAGCGACTTGCGCGAGGTGCGCGTCACCAGATCCTCGCCGGCGCCCATGAGTGCCCGGATGGCGGTCGGCGCGGTGTAGAAGATGTTGACCTGGTGCTTGTCGATCACCTCCCAGAAGCGCGAGGCGGTCGGATAATTCGGCACACCTTCGAACATCAAGGTGATGGCGCCATTGGCGAGCGGACCATAGACGATATAGGAATGGCCGGTGACCCAGCCCACATCCGCCGTGCACCAGTAGATGTCACCGTCGTGATAGTCGAAGACATATTGATGCGTCATCGCCGCATAGACGAGATAGCCGCCCGTCGTGTGCAGCACGCCCTTCGGCTTGCCGGTCGAGCCTGACGTGTAGAGGATGAAGAGCGGATCTTCCGCCTTCATCTTTTCCGGCTTACACTCGGCCGGCACCTTTGCCGCCTCGACGTGATACCAGAAGTCCCGGCCCTCCTCCATCGGTACCTGGCCGCCGGTGCGCCTGACCACGATGACCTTTTCGTCGCCGGAGCACTTCTTCAACGCCTCGTCGGTATTGAGCTTGAGCGGGATCTTCTTGCCGCCGCGCAGTCCTTCATCGGCGGTGATGACGAATTTCGAATCCGCATCGTTGATCCGCCCGGCGAGCGAATCCGGCGAGAAGCCGCCGAATACCACCGAATGCACGGCGCCGATGCGGGTGCAGGCGAGCATCGCATAGGCCGCTTCCGGGATCATCGGCATGTAGATCGTGACCCGGTCGCCCTTCTTGACGCCATGCGCCTTCAGCACATTGGCGAAGCGGCAGACCTGCTCATAGAGCTCGCGATAGGTGATCTTCTTGTCGTAATAGGGGTCGTCGCCCTCCCAGATGATCGCCGTTTGGTTGGCGCGCTTCTTCAGATGGCGGTCGATGCAGTTGACCGAGACGTTGAGGATGCCGTCCTCGAACCACTTGATCGACACATAGTCATGGGCGAAGCTGGTGTTCTTGATCTTCTTCGGCGCCTTGAACCAGTCCACCCGCTTGGCATGCTTGGCCCAGAACTTGTCGGGCGCGGCAATCGACTCCGCATACATCTTCTTGTACTGGTCGTCGTTCACCAAGGCCCGCTTCTTCCACTGGGCCGGGACCGGGTAAACCTTCTCGGACATAGGCAAAATCCTCCCTCTCATGCCGGGTTCGGGCAAGCAATATGACGGCGCAGAGTCCTATCCTGCAATCCGACAAGTGTCTAAGAAAATCGGCCCATGACAGCCATGCCCGTCCATCTCATCTGGTTCCTCGTCCTTGGCTGTTTCTGGGGTCTCACCCCCTCCTTTTACAAACTCATGGGCGAGGCGGGCCTGCCGGTCAGTCATATCATTGTCTATACCGGGCTCATCGTCGGCGCCGCGCTGGCGCTCGTCCCCCTGGCGCGCGGCCGGCTCACGCTTACCCGCGAGACCCTTCTCTATGGCCTCGGCTGCGCGACGCTCCTCAATATCCCCTTTTCCTTGAGCCTGTTCTTCGCGCGCCATGTGCCGGCGACCGAATATGCCCTGGTCGTGTCGACTGCCCCCTTCTGGAACTACGTGCTGGCGCTCGCGCGGCGGCGCGAAACCGCCCATCCGCGCCGCATCGGCGCCCTCCTGCTCGGCTTTCTGTCGAGCGCCGTCCTCATCCTGACGCGCGACCATGGCTCGCAAGCGGTCATTTCCTGGTGGCTCGCCGCCGCCTTCATCGTGCCGATCATCTACAGCGCCTATAATTCCTTCGCCGCCGAATACTGGCCGAAGCAGGCCGACACCATGACGGTAGGCGCCCTGGAATCGGTATTTTCCGGCCTGCTGGCCATTCCTTTCATGCTCGTCCTGGCGCCGCTCTGGAGCGATGCCACCCCGCCTCTCTGGGCCTATTGGACAGCGCTCGCGGCATCGGCTTTGTGGATCGTCGAGCGCATCGCCTTCTTCACCCTGATCCGCGAGAAGGGCGCGCTCTACACCATCCAGGCCATCTATGTGTCGACGCCCGCCGCTGTGTTGTGGGCGATCGTGATCTTCAGCAAACCCGCCGATGCGTGGATCTGGGCGAGCCTCGCCATCCTGATGGCGGCGCTGTGGCTCAACAACAGCACGCGACGGGTGGCGTTATGAATCTACCCTCCCACGAGGATCCCACAAGGGGGAGGGCAAATTAAACGACGTTTCTTAGTCGCCACACGGCAGTGCGCTTGATCTCGGAATCCTCGAGCTCGCGCGTCACCGGCACATTGTAATCGACGACATGGACGAGCGTCGATTTCCGCAAATAGGAGCGGCCGGGATCGCCGATCAGCACCAGGGCGCCCTGCTCCCGCGCCTGGTCGAGCCATGCATGAACACGCGCCGCCAGATCCTTCTCGTAGAACAGATCGCCGACCAGGATGACGTCGAAGCTTTGGGGCTTATTTCGCAGCAGATCGTCGTCCATGATCTCGAGCGTGATATCATTCGCGCGCGCATTGAGCCTCGTCGCGGCGCAGGCGAAGAGATCGATATCGGCGGCAAGCACTTCCTTCGCGCCGGCCTTCTTCGCCGCAATGGCGACAAGACCCGATCCGGTGGCGAGATCGAGCACGCGCTTGCCCGCCACGAGTTCAGGATGGTCGAGCACATAACGCGCCAGCGCCTGGCCGCCCGCCCAGGCAAAGGCCCAGAAAGGCGGCGGCAGACCGATCTCGCCCAATTCTTCTTCGGTCTTCTGCCAGATCGGCACCGCTTCATGGGCGAGATGGAGCGTCACCTCCGGCACCAGAGGCGGCGCCAGCAGGCTGGTATTCTGCCGGATGAATTCCAGATGATCGATGAGCTTCAGCATACTGGCTTGATCTCTCCAAAGTACCCTCACGCTGAGGTGGCCGCGCGTGCGGCCCTCGAAGCGTCCATCAGGATGGGTTAGACTAGCCTAACTAACCCTATGCCTTCTTCACGCCGCCGAGATCGCAGATGATCTTCCACTCTTCCGCCGACACCGGCTGGACGGAAAGCCGCGAATTATTGACCAGCACCATGTCCTTCAGCTGCTTGTCGGTCTTGATATAATCGAGCGTTACCGGCTTCGGCACATCGGTGACGGCGCGGATGTCGACGCATTCCCAATTGCCTTCCTTGGCGGTCGAATCCGGATGCGCGAGCTTCGCCACCTCGACGATGCCGACGATGTCCTTGCCCTCGTTGGAATGATAGAAGAAGCCCTTGTCGCCGAGCTTCATCGCCCGCATGTTGTTGCGCGCCTGGAAATTGCGCACGCCGGTCCATTCGGTGCCCTTGGCTCCGGCTTTCTTCTGCTGATCCCACGACCAGGCATCGGGTTCCGATTTGAACAGCCAATATGCCATCACTTATCCTCCGGATTCTTGAGACCCCATTTCCACGCCCGGATCTCCACGGCGGCGAAGAGCCCGGCCTTGGCATAGGGATCGTTTTTGGCGATCTCCTCGGCGCCGGCGCGGTCCTTCGCCTCGACGATGACGAGCGAACCGATCGGGCTGCCCGCTTCGTCGGTGAAAGGTCCGGCCGCCTTGAGCGCGTTGCCGAGACCGTTGAGATAATCGATATGGCCGGGACGTTCCTTCAGGCGCAGATCGACTGAATTGGACTTGTCCGTGCAGATCAAGGCGTACAGCATTTTCTACCCTCTGTGAAATTCTGGGTTGATGGGACGGGCGAGCAGTCTGGCGATTTCTGTCTCAGGATCGGAGGCGCCGTCAATAACCGCGGCGACCGCGACCGAGATCGGCATGTCGATACTTTGCTCGCGCGCCAGCCGGGCGACGATCCTCGCGGTGGCGATGCCTTCGACCGTTCCGCGGGCTTCGGCGAGCGCCGCCTCTGCGCTCTTGCCCTCGCCCAGCGCCAGACCGAAGGAATAGTTGCGCGATTGGCGGCTCGAACAGGTCAGCAGCAGATCGCCCAATCCTGACAGGCCGGTCAGCGTCTCAGGCCGCCCGCCCAACGCCTTGCCGAAACGCGTGAGCTCGGTGAAGGCCCGCGTCGTCAGCGCCGCACGGGCGCTGTCGCCGAGATTCTTGCCGGCGGCGATGCCGCAGGCGATCGCCAGCACGTTCTTGACCGCGCCGCCGAGTTCGACGCCGCGCGGATCGTCCGAGGGATAGATGCGGAAGGTGGGCAGGCTCAAAGCCTGGGCCCAGTCCTTGGCGAGCCTGAGATCGGACGACGCCAGGGTCACCGCCGTCGGCAGTCCGCGCGCCACATCCGCCGCGAAGCTCGGGCCCGACAGGATGAGGCCCGGCACCTCGGGCAGGCACTGCGCCAGGACCTCGTTCATCAGGAGACCGCTGTCCGCCTCGATGCCCTTGGCGCACAGCACGACCGGCACCTTAAGGTGCTGAAATTGCGCCAGCACGCCGCGCAGAACCTGCGCCGGCACCATCGCCAGCACGGCATCGACGCCCGAAAGGTCGGACGGGTCGCTGGTGGCGCGAAGTTTCTTTCCGAATTCTATGCCCGGGAGACGCACTTCGAGCCGGTGCGTGCCGTTGATGAGAGCCGCCGTTTCAGGCTTGCGCGCCCAGACGGTGACGTCGTGGCCGGCGCGCTCAGCGACGCTGGCGAGCGCCATGCCCCAGGCGCCGGCGCCCAGAACGCCGATGCGGCTCATGCCTTCACCCCCGCACCGGTGAGACGCTTTGCGTCGGGGTCGAGCGGCCAGCGTGCTTTGGCCGGCGCGTCGAGCGGATCGGCGAGACCCAGCGCCAGGCGCTCCGCCCCGGCCCAGGCCACCATCGCGGCATTGTCCGTACACAGATGAGCCGGCGGCACCATCAGGCTGAAGCCCGAGCGCGCGCAGACCTCCTCGAAGGCGACCTTCAGCGTGCGGTTGGCGGCGACGCCGCCCGCTACCACCAGCACCGGAGAACGCACCTCGGGAAACTCGTCCTTGAAGAATTTGAGCGCGCGGCCGAGCCGGTCGCGCATCGTCTCGGCGACGGCGGCCTCGAAACCGGCGCAGATATCGGCGATGTCCTGATCACTGAGCGGGCGCAGTTCCTCCACCGTTTCGCGCACGGCGGTCTTGAGGCCGGAGAAGGAGAAATTGCAGCCCTCGCGCCCTTTCAGCGGGCGCGGGAAATCGAAGCGTTTGGGATTGCCCTGGCGCGCCAGCTGCTCGACCTTAGGGCCGCCGGGATAGGGAAGGCCTAACAGCTTCGCCGTCTTGTCGAAGGCCTCGCCCAAGGCATCGTCGATGGTCGTCCCGATGCGACGGTAGCGCCCGACTCCTTCGACAATCTGGATCTGCGTATGGCCGCCCGAGATCAGGAGCAGCAGATAAGGAAAATCGACGCGGCCGAGCAGCCTCGGGGTGAGCGCATGGGCTTCGAGATGGTTGATGGCGGCGAGCGGCTTGTCGGTAGCGAGCGCCAACGCCTTGGCGGTGGTGAGGCCGACCAGAAGCCCGCCGATCAGGCCCGGCCCGGCGGTGGCCGCCACGCCGTCGATGTCGGAGAGGCGCAAGCCGGCCTCCGCCAGCGCGTCGCCGATCAGCCGGTCGAGATGGCGGGCATGGGCGCGCGCGGCGATTTCCGGGACCACGCCGCCATAGGGCGCATGGTCCTTGATCTGCGACAGGACGATATTGGCCAGGATCTCGCCTGACCCGTCGGCATGGCGGCGCACCAGCGCCGCCGCGGTCTCGTCGCAGGAGGTTTCGATGCCAAGAATGGTCTGATCCGGTGCGGCCATGAATGCCAATGACGTTTCGCGCGTTAGAGATTAAGAGGAGCCGTGATATAGCATGATCTGGAAAAGGGGATACCGATTTTCCAGAAAGATCATGCGCAAACAATGAGATAAAGCGTGATGGCCAATCCGGGCCCTGGCGCTTCAGTATCTTGTGGAGTCGACTTGCATACACCGAGACTGAAGATCGGAACGCGCGGTTCGCGCCTGGCCCTTGCCCAAGCGGAAGAGACGCGGGCGCGCCTCGCTGCCGCGCATGGGTGGGCGCCGGCGGACATCGAGATCGTCGCCATCACCACCACCGGCGACCGTATCCGCGACCGTCCTCTGAGCGAGATCGGCGGCAAGGGCCTGTTCACCAAGGAGATCGAGGAGGCGCTGGTCTCGGGTGCCGTCGATCTCGCCGTCCATTCGATGAAGGACATGCCGGCGGTGCTGCCGGCATCTCTCGCCATCACGGCCTATCTGCCGCGCGAGGACGCCCGTGACGCTTTCATCAGCAATCTCTGCGCCCGCATCGGCGATCTGCAGCAAGGCTGCACCGTGGGCTCGGCTTCGGTACGCCGCGCGGCGCAATTGAAGCGGCTGCGCCCTGACATCACCGTGGTGAGTTTGCGCGGCAATGTCGAAACGCGTCTCGCCAAGCTCGACCGCGGGGAAGTGGCGGCGACTTTTCTCGCCTGCGCCGGCCTGAACCGCCTCGGCCTCAGCCACCGCATCACCGCCCCCGTGCCCGAGGACGAGATGCTTCCCGCCGTCGCGCAAGGCGCGATCGGCATAGAGATCCGCAAGGACGATATGCGCATGCGCGAACTGCTCGCCGCGGTAAACGACGCGGCAACGGAAATCGCCGTCACCTGCGAGCGTGCTTTCCTCGCCACGCTCGACGGCTCCTGCCGCACGCCGATCGCCGGCCATGCCACGCTGAAGAACGGCGTGATCTCCTTCCGCGGCGAGGCGCTGACCCTCGATGGCCGCATGACCTTTGTTGCCGAGCGCACTGGCGCCCTGGCCGATGCGGCGCGTCTCGGCCGCGAGGCCGGCGAGGAGGTGAAAGCCAAGGGCGGCGGGCATCTGCTGCATCTAGCCTGAACCATGCGGCTTCTCGTCACCCGTCCCGTCGAAGACGCCGAGCCTCTCAAGCAGCGGCTTGAAGCGCTCGGTCATGAGGTGATCCTATCGCCGCTGCTCGTCATCGCACCACGCCCGGCCATCACCATCCCGGCGGAGAACTATCAAGCCGTCGCCCTCACCAGCGCCAATGCTGTGCGCTCCCTCGAAGGCGGCCCCCATCTCGACGGCTTGCGCCATCTGCCGGTGATGGCCGTGGGGCCGCAATCGGCGACAGCGGCGCGCCAGGCAGGCTTCGCCCAGATCACCGAAGCGGGCGGCGACGGCGTCGGCCTGGCCCGCCACGTGATCGCCTCGCTCGATCCGAATGCCGGCCCGGTTCTCTATCTCTCAGGGCAGGACACGGCGAGCGACTTCACCGGACTTCTCGAAAGAGGCGGGCTCAATGCCCGGCGGGTCGTCGTTTATGAGGCGAAACCCGCGGGCGCGCTCGCCCCTGAGGCCGCAAAGGCGCAAGGCGTGCTGCTCTATTCGCCGCGCTCCGCGAAGATCTGGCTCGATCTCGTCCAGCGTCACGCGATTCCGGCCGGCGCCATGGTACATTATTGTCTTTCGGCGAATATTGCCGCGATTCTGCCCGACGCCTTTGCCAGACGGGTGGCGGCGCGGCCGGTGGATGACGCCTTACTGGAAGTCATTGGCCACGCCTAGCGCGCATCCCGGCGAAGTGAATTCACTTCGCCGATAAGGATACGCGCCAAATCAATATGTTGGAGCAAATCCTCATCGCCAAAGTCTTCAACTTTGGCGGGATTTGCTCTAGTGATTGGAATAGCATGACGGGTACAGCCACGAGATGAATGAGTGCCGATGAACAGCAACATCGAAAACGAATCGCAAGGCTCGAAGGCCAGGAGCCCCGTCATCGACCTCGAAGCGGAGGACATCTCCCCGCCCTCCGATACCGGCGACACCGAACCGCAGAAGCAGACGGAAGAACCCGCCGCGCCGCCACCGCCTCCACCCAAAAAACAGCCCTCTTTCTGGTCACGCAATCTGGGCGCCATCGCTGCGGCGATCATCGCCATTCTGCTCGGCGCCTGGCTCTATCGCACTTTCATCTCCGATCTGTGGCCACCCTCCTCCATGGCCGAACGGCTGGCGACGCTCGAAGCCTCGAACCGCACCGTCAATGATCAGCTCTTAGCGCTCAGCGGCACGCTCGATACGCTGAAGGCCGATATCGCCAAGCGCGCCGAGGACAACACGAACGCCGCGGCGAGTGTCGAGACCCGTCTCGGTGATCTCGACAAGGCGGTGGCCGAGCTTCGCCAATCTGTCGCGGCACTCGGTCAGACGACGGGCGGCGGCGCCACCGCCGATCCAACGGCGCTCATCGCCCTCACCGAGCGTGTCGCGAAGCTCGAACAGGCGGTCGCCGCGCTCGGCCAATCAGGTGGCGCGACCACGACGACCACAACCACCACCGGAGGCGGCCAGGATTTCACACAGTTGGCGCAGGCGCTCGCCGACCTCAAGGCGAAGTTCGCCGCCGGGCTTCCCCTTCAAGGAAGAGCTCGATCGCATCGCCATCTATGTGCCTGGCAATCCGGATTTCGCCGCGCTCCAGCCCATTGCGGCAACCGGCATCGTCAATCCGGAGGGGTTGGCCACGGCTTTGGAAGCGCTGGTCCCCAGCCTGTCGCAGCCGGGTGCGGCCGATGGGCCTTCTGGCGACACGGGCGGCTTCTGGGCCTGGTTCGGCACGGTGGTGAAGATCCGCGACCTCAAGACGCTGAACTGGGCCGATCTCGCGCAGGCTGCCGCCCTCACCGCAAGGTCCGGCGATCTTAGATCGGCCATTGCCAGGCTCGAGGAGCCGGGCGGCGACCTGCCACCCGAGCTCGCGCAATGGCGCGACAAGGCGAGCCAGCGTCTCAAGGCCGAAGGGGCGATGGCGCAACTCTCCGCCGCGCTCACCGCCGTCATTTCGGGCACGCCATGACCCGACTGCTCTTCCGTTTCCTGCTTCTCGCCGCCGCCGCAGCGGGCTTCGCCTGGATCGCCGACCGGCCGGGCACCATCGTCATCCGCTGGCTGAACCACGAGATCGAGACATCCGTGGTGGCGGGCTTGGCCGGCCTTATCCTCGCCATGCTCGCTCTGTGGTTCCTCTTGGGTCTGCTGCGCCGGCTGATCGGCACACCTGGCGCCATTGGCGGCTATTTCCGCTTCCGCAAGGCGCGCCGCGGCTATGAGAGCCTGTCGCGCGGCATCATCGCGGCGGGCGCTGGCGACGGCGCCAGCGCCCAGCGCTTCGCCACCATCGCCGCCAAGTCGCTGACCGACGAGCCGTTGCTCAAGCTGCTCGAAGTACAGGCGGCCCAGCTCAAGGGCGACCGCGGCAAAGTGCGCCAGGGGTTCGAGGCGATGCTCAATTCGCCGGAGACGGAGGCCCTGGGCCTGCGCGGCCTCTTCGCCGAGGCGCGCCAGGCCGGCGACCTCGTCGCTGCGCGCGGTTACGCCGAGCGCGCTTTGAAGCTCAACGTGGCGCATGGCTGGGCCTCATCCGCGCTGCTGGCCATCCAGTCGCAGGCGCGGGACTGGGATTCAGCACTTGTGACGCTCGAAACCCAACGCAAAGCGGGCCAGGCGCCGGCCGACAAGGTCAAGCGCGTGAAGGCAGTACTGCTCGCGGCCAAGGCGCTGGCTGCCGAGACGGGCGACCGCAACGCGGCGCTCGATTGGGCGCTCGAAGCCCACAAGCTCGACCCGTCTCTGGTGCCGGCGGCCGCCATGGCGGTCCGTCTCTACGGCGCCGATGGCGCGCTGCGCCGGGCCTGGCGCGTCGCTTCCAGGACCTGGGCGCTGCAGCCCCATCCCGATCTCGCCGAAGCCTATGCCTATGCCCGCCCGACGAGCCCGGCACAGGAGCGCTACGAACGGGTGCGCCGGCTGATCGGCTCCTATGCCGGCGGCATCGAGGGTGCTTTTGCCCTCGGCCGGGCGGCTGCCGAGGCGCGCCAATGGGACGACGCCGCCAAGGCGCTGGAGCCGCTTCTTTCAAGCGAGCCTCAGGCGCGTGTCTGCGCCACCATGGCGGAGGTCGAGGAGGGCCGCGGCGACAAGGGCCGGGCGCGCGAATGGCTGGCGCGAGCGGTCCGGGCGCCCTCGGATCCCATGTGGGTGATCGACGGCGCCGCTTCGCCTTACTGGACGCCGATTTCCCCGATGACCGGCGAGATCGCCTTCGCCGAGTGGAAGGTGCCTTACGATCAGTTGCCGCGCCGGACGGGCCCCGAGCCCCAGGCGCCTGCCCCGGAGTCAGAATACGTGGTGGCCGAAGAAGCGCCGGCGCTGGCGGCCCCAGCGGTCCCCGCGGAGCCTCCCCCGGCGCCGGAACCCCCAGCCCCCACGCCTGTTCCGTCCCCGCCCCCAGCCCCGCCTGTGGCCCGCAAACCGGCCAAGCCGCGTATCGTCGAGCCGGTCCGCCCGCCCGACGATCCGGGCCTGCCGGAAGACGATCCGGAGCTATCCACCCGCCGATCGCCTGCCGAAGGCTGAACCATCGACAAATGGTTGAAATGGCCGGGCGAACGCTGTATCAGTCCGCCCCATTCAAGGCGGGCCGCCTTAGCTCAGTCGGTAGAGCGGCGCATTCGTAATGCGTAGGTCAGGTGTTCGAGTCACCTAGGCGGCACCATTTTCCTAAGCACTATAGTCACGTGTTTGCGGGTCACGTTCCAGCCTCTCGGCAACTCGAACGCGCTGGCGTCTAGTCGAGTCGAGTTATCCCTGAGGTTCTCGTCATCAGTTGCCAGCATCTATAGCGGAGCCCAATTTGCTGAGCTCGGCGTCGATCCGCGCCACCCTGTTGGCAAGATATGCATCGTATTTGCTGATGTCCTCTGACCGCAGGCACTCCCATGCAAGCTGTACCGCATGCTTTGCCTCTGTGACGAGATCTCTTGAGCGCACACGAACCCCAAGAATAAGAAGCGCGGTGCCGAGATTGTTCTGGGTCGCCACCCAATCGGGCGGCACGCGCTCGCGCGTTCTCTCCTCCAGTGCCGCGCGATATACGACAACAGCCTCCTCCAGCCGCGCCGTTCCCTTCTCGCGCCGACCGAGCGTCACAAGCGCAGTGCCGAGATTGTTCTGTGTCCTGGCCCATTCAAGCGGCACCCGCTCGCGGGTCTGTTCCTCGAGTGCCGCGCGATAGGCGGCAACCGCCTTCACAAGCCGCTCCGGGCCACTCTCGCGCTCGCCCAGCGTTCGAAGCGCATTTCCGAGATTGCCCTGGGCCGTGGCCCAGAGAAGCGGCAATCGCTCGCGGGTCCATTCCGTCAGCGCCGCGCGAAAGACGGTAACCGCTTCCTCGAGCCGCGCCGTACCGCTCTCGCGCCGGCCGAGCGTCAAAAGAGCATTGCCGAGATTGTTCTGAGTCACTGCCCAGTCGAGCGGCACCTGCTCGCGTATCCTCTCCTTCAGCGCCGCGCGAAAGGCAGCAACCGCCTCCTCGAGCCGCGCCTGGCTGTCCTCGCGCTCGCCGAGCTTCCGAAGCGCAGTGCCGAGATTGTTCTGCGCTGCAGCCCAACGGAGCGGTACGCGCTCGCGGGTCCATTCCTCCAGCGCCGAGCGATAGGCGACAACCGCTTCACCGAGCCGCGCCGTCCCGCTCTCGCGCCGGCCGAGCGTCAATAGAGCATTGCCGAGATTGTTCTGAGTCAGTGCCCAGTCGAGCGGCACCTCCTCGCGTGTCCTCTCCTTCAGCGCCGCGCGAAAGGCGGCAACCGACTCCTCGAGCCGAGCCGTGCCACTCTCGCGCTCGCCCAGTGTCCAAAGCGCCAGGCCAAGATTGTTCTGTGTGCCGGCCCATTGAAGCGGCATCCGCTCGCGGGTCCACTCCTCCAGCGCCGCGCGATAGGCTGCAATCGCTTCCTTGAGATGTGCTGGATCACTTTCGCGCCCGCCGAGCGTCCGAAGCGTATTGCCGAGGTTGTTCTGGGCCGTGGCCCAAAGGAGAGGCAACCGCTCGCGGTCCGATTCCTTCAGCGCCGCGCGAAAAGTGGTAATTGCTTCCTCGAGCCGGGCCACATCACCCCTGTGTTCGCCGAGCCTCGAAAGCGCAACGCCGAGATTGTTTTGCATCCTGGCCCAGTCGAGCGGCACCCGCTCGCGCGTCTTTTCCTCCAGCGCGGCGCGGCAGGCAGCAACCACTTCCTCGAGTCTCGCCGTTCCGACAGGGTTTCGGATCATGTCGCATTCAAACGGAAGGTGCTCGCGTTTCCTCTCTTCCAGCGTCGCGCGATAGACAGCAGCCACTTCCCCGAGCCGCGACGCGCCACACTTGCGTAGCCGATCGCGTTAGTGTCCCGATGGCCGATGCATTGACGGAGAACCGTAATGAGAAGAGCAACTGGAGCGCCGCGAGAACACCCCGCTGGGGAAACTCCGCGCGCCTCTGCTGGCTCATGTCCACCAATTTTTCCCTGGAGCTGGACAATATTGCGGTGCGTTTTCTCAGTATAATGGTCGGAATTTAACAATACTATTGTAAAATTGAGTAGGAATTTTACTCATTCGCGAGGATGGCACCATGTTTCGTCCGGATCAAATTCACAGAGGATTGCGATTTTCGTCGCCTAGCGAAGGGCCGCCAGTCGGCGGAGTGATCGCCAGTGTGGAACAAGTTCTCGGCATGGCCCTTGCTCCGGCATTTTCCGAGCTGTCCCGAAGGCAGGGGCGGTACCCCGGCCCGGTCATGCCGGTTGGAACAGAAGATTGTACTAGGCTGCCATTGCCGTCCCGGTGGCCATGATCGTGCATAAGACGGTTAGCTGTGCTGGCCGGCATTTGCGGTTGACTACAAATCCTGCACTATATGTTGGAGGGAGTCCGATTCGGCCACTGCATCTGGGGAGATCCGTTTGGGGGAACGTAGAGAGACGAGCAAATCACCGCCAATCATATTCGATGGATTCACCGAGTATCACGAGGCGAGGCAATTCGCTGCCGAGATCGGAAAGCGCGACAACCTGCATGAGGACGTCATCTTCTCGGATGCCATGCATGTGGCTGCCACCCTTGCCTTGGAGGAAAGGGGAATGTCCTACACCATGCCGAATGTTGCCTGGATGTATCGTCGCGTTCCCCCCAAGGAGGTGCGTGACATCCTGGAGCTGCGCTGGAACCATCCCGACGACTATAAGTGTCTCCCGATGGCTGGCACCACAGAGCGTCTGAGTTCAGCAGAGATGGACGCCGCCGCCGAGTTGGCCAAGAAACTTGCCCCTGAACAGCTGGATGCACTCCTTTTCTGCGACCCCGCAGGCAGTGCCTAGATCATGGTGAGTTTGGATTGAATCAATCCAAACTCTTAAACATGATCAATTCTTATCATAGAACTCGCAGCCTTGAACTAAGCCGGCGGTTGACCGGCGGTCGGAACACTAGTTTAAACTCAGCGGCTCGCAGATCGCCCGTTCGAGCATCGCAATCATCACGTCTTCTCATCGCAGATTCCAGACTACATCCATACTAAGAACACAATCACCAGAGAAGCTCTCGCTCCTTCATTCCTGTTCATGGCCCGACGCGAAGATGCGTTTGCGACCATATCCATGAAAGGAGCAGTGAAATGAACCTCTCCCCTGAAGCAACCCAAGCAGTCCAGAGTGAGCTGAAGCGTTTCGCAGCCGATCTGAATCTGTCAGATGACCAAAAGACCCGACTGAAGTCTGCGCTGGAGAATGCCCGCGAGAAACTTGATGAAATTCGCAAGAACAATCCGGATATCACAAAGGCCGACGTGATTGCGAAGCTGAAAGGTGCTCGTGACCCCCTACGCGCGCGTGTGGTAGCATTCCTGACGCCGGAGCAGCTGACGAAGTGGGATGCGGAAGTTTCCAAGGCCAAGGCATTCCTGGGTTATTCCGTATAAATAGACTCTGAATCCTGGCGGCTCGACCAGACGAGTCTGGTCGAGCTGTCTGGTGTGGCGCATTTGATCGTCGCGTTGCTTTCTTACCACTGACGGTGGCGGAAGGGTGACTTGTGGCGATGATGTGCGACCGCGCGCCTGCTGCGAGTTACCGCGGAGCCTCTTATCGATCCGTGGCGTGGGATTCCTGCGAAAGCCGGTATCTACTTTTTCGCATCCGGACAACTAGCCCGCGTTGCGTAATCTACGTGGCGACACCTGCCTGCAGACTTGATCTGGCAGCCCTTGCCAATTGACTTCGCCGGACCTTCTGCAGCGAATTTCCGGCAACTGCTTCTCCAGGTGCGGAGCTTTCTTGGCCATATCGATGTGAACTCCGGGATCACTTAATCCCTTGTTTGTATTCTCGGGGCGTTGATGCGACCCTGTTCCGCCAAAGACCAATTGTGTTGCGCGCTCAGCGGCACGCAATCCTCCGGCCGCATTCAATGGCCGGCCATGGATGGTCTGTACATTCGCCAGCCGTGATGGAGTCCCGGGCGCTTGACTCGCAGCTCCATCGCCAGACGCCGTGCTGGTTTGTGCGACATTCTCGAGGAGATTACCCTCATCCTCCTTGTTCCACACGCGTAGCAAAACTTGCACGATTTCACGGATTATTCGGAGGCCGAGAGCCATTCGGTTGATCCTATCGGAGTTCGGATAGAGGAGCCTGTCCGGTCAGACTCAGGAGTTGACGTCCGAACGCAACTCCTGAACTTGATATTTCCAAAATCCTGCCGTCTGGCCCACGATGTCAAGCGCCCACCGTGGCGCGTACGTATGCGCAGACTACTTCACAAATGACGGATATAACCCCGCCTAATCTCATCCCGCGCTAGACGGCACCGGCTTCTTCTCGTTATCAGGATTTTGTTGCATAAAGGGGTAGGCATCCCCGCGAGCCGGGCCGCCGTCACCAGTGATATCGGGTGATGAGAAGGAGGGACTGAAGCATGGGTATCCGGCATCTGCTCATTGGCGCGATCCTGGGAAGCCTCGTTCTCGCCATCGTGCCCGTCACTCCACAACACGCGGAGGCCGCGCAAACCACCGTTAAAAAGAAAGAGAAGAAGCCAAGCCAGAACCAGAAGAAGCAGCAACAGCACCCGCACGGACAAAAGAATTACCCGTGGGGCGAACCCAATGCGGGTTGGGACGACCGCTGCATCTTCTACTTCGATACCTACGACGGCTGGATACCGCCATTCTGCCGGCCCTATGGCCGCGCTTTCTGATCGCCTGACCGGACAACGTCATTAGTCCCGACTGATAGCCACACGATCCGTGACCACGTCCATACCAAACACGTGGGATCATCCTTGGCGCCCGGACGGTCGAAGAACTTTATGACGGCGTCGAGCATCACACCCTTGGCCGTGGCGTCGTTGTTCCAGATTTGCTCTACGACTCGACTGGCACGCCCCGCATCAGAGCACGCTCCTCCTTGATATGGACGGTGGCCGCGGCCCAGATCAGCAAGCGTGGTGTCATCCTCCTGCGCCTGCCTTACAGTGAAACGCTTTTCCGACTGACCGGCGGTCCCTTCCGACCAGATTGAAATACTTGCCAGGGCGCCTTGCCGACACACCTGCAGGCCTGACAGAATACCGGCCTCAAAGGGGAACCCCATCATGATCGATCTCAAAGGAAAGACCGTCCTGGTGACGGGCGGATCGCGCGGCATTGGTGCCGCCATCGCGCGGGCGACCGCGGCGGCGGGCGCCCGCGTGCTGCTTCACTTCGCGAAGAGCCGGGAAGCGGCGGAGAGATTGCGCGACGAGATTGGCCCCGCCTCCTGCCAGCTCCTCGCGGCCGATCTTGCTTTGGCCGATGCGGCAAGCGATCTGTGGCACCAGGCCGAGACGGCCGCGCCGCGCATCGATGTGCTGGTCAACAATGCCGGCATCTTCGCACCTGCGCCGATCACAGCGCCCATGGCCGACTGGCAACGCAGCTTTGCTCACGTGATGCAGGTGAACCTCACCGCCCCGGCCGAATTGTGCAAGCTGGCGGTGGCGCATTTCCGCGGAAAAGGCGGTGGCAAGATCGTCAATATCGCCAGCCGCGCCGCCCATCGCGGCGACGCGCCCGATCAATGGCCCTATGCCGCCTCGAAGGGCGCCCTGGTGGCGCTGACCAAGACCATCGCGCGCGGCTATGCGGCGGAGAACATCCTGGCCTTCGCCGTGGCGCCGGGCTTCACCGAGACCGACATGGCCTATGTCGGCATGACGGACGCCGATATCCGCCGCATTCTCTCCGAAATCCCCCTCGGCAGCATGGCGAGTGCGGAGGAAGTGGGCGCTCTTGTCGCCTTCCTCTGCACCGACCAGGTGCGCCATATGACCGGCGCCACTTTCGACATCAACGGCGCGAGCTATGTCCGCTGAGACAACACACATCATCGACGAACTGAAGCGCGCCTTGGGCGACGACGCCGTGCTCACCGGCGGCGAGATCGGCGATCGCCACAAGAGCGATGCGAGCCGCACGGGCCTGAGCCTGCCGAAGGCCGTGCTGCGCCCGGCGAGCGTCGAGGCGGTCGCGGCGGCACTGCGTATCTGCAATGCGCACCGGCAGAGCGTCGTGCCGCAAGGTGGAATGACCGGTCTCGCCGGCGGCGCCAATCCAGCCACGGGCGATTTCGCGCTGTCGCTCGAGCGCCTCGCCGGCGTCGAGGAGATCGACGCGGCCGCGCAGACCATGACGGTCAAGGCGGGAACGCCGCTCGAAGCGGCGCAGAAGGCGGCGGAAGCGGCGGGATTTCTGCTGGCGATCGATCTCGGCGCCCGCGGCAGCTGCCAGATCGGCGGCAATCTCTCGACCAATGCCGGCGGCATCCGCGTGATCCGCAACGGCGTCACCCGCGACAATGTATTGGGCCTCGAAGCGGTACTCGCCGACGGGACGGTGCTGACCATGCTGAACAAGATGGTCAAGAACAACACCGGCTACGACCTGCGCCAGCTCTTCATCGGTGCTGAGGGAACGCTCGGTGTGATCACCCGTGCCGTTCTGCGCTTGAAGCCGTTGCCCCAGGGCCGCGCGACCGCGCTCTGTGCGCTCAACACCTATGACGATGTGATCAGGCTGCTGCAGCGGGCACAGCGCGAGCTCTCCGGGCTCTCCGCCTTCGAAGCCATGTGGCGAAGCTATTTCAGCTTCACCGCCGCGGCCGAGAATATCCGCCTCTTCGACAGCGAGCCGGACTTCGCCGTCATCATCGAGACGGAAGGCGCCGAGCAGAGTGCTCCGCTGGAGGCCTTTCTCGAAGGCGTTCTCGGTGACGGGCTGATTGCCGACGCGCTCATCGCGCAGTCGGAGAAAGAGAGACAGTCATTCTGGATGGTCCGCGAGGGCCGGTCGCTGGACCGCCTGCCGGCGCTCGTCAATCTCGATGTGAGCCTCGCGATCGGCAGTTTGGGTGCTTTCGCAGAAAGCTGCGACGCGGCGCTGAAGGCGCGCTTTCCCGCCGCCCATGTCTCGTTTTTCGGCCATATCGGCGACAGCAACCTGCATATCGCCGTCTCGGTCGAGGCTGCGGGTGACAGCGACCTTCATGAAATCGACGAGATTGTCTATCGGCTCGTCGCCAGCTTTGGCGGATCAGTCTCGGCCGAGCACGGCATCGGCACGCTCAAAAGGGATTATCTCGGGTTTTCCCGTAAGCCGGAGGAGCTCGAGGTCATGCGCCGCATCAAGCTGGCGCTCGATCCCCATGGTATTCTTAATCCCGGCAAGGTGCTGCCGAGCTGAGCCCCGGCGCCATATCGGCGCATAGATCACGATGAGTTTGGATTGAGTCAATCCAAACTCATAAACGTGATCGATTCTTATATGTTGGCGCGGGATTCTTGCGAAAAACCGGTGCCCACTTTTTCGCATCCCGCGCCAGGGCACGTTGCAGCGATGTCGATGCGATCGACTCAGCCGATTATGAGGCTTGCGTCTTGCCGGCCTCTGGAACCGCAGATGCGCCGGCCGGGGCGGGCGAGCGGAAAGTATCAGGGCGTCTGACGGGCTTCTCCTTGGGCTTCGGCGGCGGCAGCAATCCTTCGCGCTGCAACTTCTTGCGCGCCAGCTTTCTCATCCGACGGATCGCCTCTCCCTTCTCGCGCGCCTTGCGCTCGGAGGGCTTTTCATAGGCCGAACGCCTCTTCAGTTCCCTGAAGACGCCTTCGCGCTGCATTTTCTTCTTCAGGACCCTGAGGGCTTGGTCGACATTGTTGTCGCGTACGAAGACTTGCATCGGCACCTCGCGCTTGGAATGAGTGAACTTCTATGGCTGGCAGAACAGCCGGTACATCCGCGGTCTGCTCTGCCAAGCCGACGATTACGCCGGTTTCGCGAGATTCTCGGCCGAGGTCTTACCAGTGCGGCGATCCGTGACCGCTTCGAACTGGACTTTTTGCCCTTCCTTGAGAGTGCCCATATTCGAGCGCTCGACAGCGCTGATATGGACGAAGACGTCCTTGCTTCCGTCTTCCGGCTGAATGAAGCCGAAACCCTTCTGGGTATTGAAGAATTTAACTATGCCAACCGGCATGCTTGTGCCTTTCATATGGTAGCGCGGGACACACTATTGCGTCCGCTCAAACGATCGATGTTCTGGAGAGAGGTCGTCAGTAAGCGCGCCGGGTTTGCCCAAGACGCGAGACCGATAATCAATGCGGCCGAAACTCGAAGCCGCCTATATGGGCGCGTTTTGCCGAATATTCAAGCAATAATCGATGGCGAGGGAAAACGGGTTTTTGGCAGCCTGGCGCCAGCTGGCGGACGGCAGCCCGGCCAGGGGCCTCGGCCAGACGGCGATAGAGAAGCCCAAATGACCCATCGGAGGGTCCACGCTTAGCGCCCCCTTACGACGAAGGCTATATAGGACGGCGGAAGGCCCGCGTCGGTGAATTTGATGCGCCGAATGAGACCGCAGTTTTCTCAGTTCAGCCGCCTGTTCATCTCATGGGGAGAAATATATCCCATCGCGATGCACCAATCTTCGAAGACGGCGCGCAATGCCGCGGGCCGCGGCGTACCGTCGGTTTCCTCATCGATATAGCGATCAAGCGCGCGCAGGAGCTGCGGCGTAAGCAAAACCACCACAAAATCGGTCGCTGCCGGCAATTCCTCGTACTTTTTCAAAGTAACAACCCTCCACACTGACAAGAAACACAAGCATCCCGCCGCCGGAGACATCGCGGGCGGCTGCCACTCTTCCAGATCATGCTCTGCTGCGCCCGGCAATGCCCAGGGTCGCATGGTTTCTCAGTGTTTCAAAATCTCTTTCACCGTGGCAAGCCATGCTCAGGATGCGGTTTGCGATCTCGGATCTAAGCTTGTCGTCGACGGGGCCGATATCCTCGCAAGCCTGCCGCAGGATCATGATCAATAGGCGCAGTTCGTCCGCGTCGAATACCACTTCCTCGGCCACGAGCGGCTTCACGATGAAGACTTGAGTACTGGCACCATGAGCTGTTCCGGATTGATCTCGATGATCTGTCCAATGCCGGGACTGCCAAGTGGCGGCGGGATGTAGATCGTGGTCGATATCCGCCGATAGGCCGGGACGATGAAATCCCCGATCTGTTCGTCCTCGGTCGTGATTTCGTAGTCGCCGGCGGCGCAAATCTCGTTCATGCCGGTCAGTTGAAACGGCGTAGGAAAATTATAGGTGAACCGCTTGATGCGATTGAACATGGATGGGCTCCCGGACCATTGCCGTGGAAGTACTGTCAATATGAGGAGCTTTGCGCCACAAACAAGTACAAAGGCGTCTGCACAGTGCGATAGTTCTCGTCGACCGGTGAATTAGTTAGGTGATTCATCAGGAAGAGCGTATGTGTAATGGCATCACCGGCTTCGACCTCCTGGCATGTTGGTGACAGAGAGATAGCTGCTCCCGCCCGTTGGCACTGGAAGCTATTCATGAAGCTCTCCACTCTTCGTATGTTGCTCGCCGCTCGCTATGAGCGCCTCTTTACGAGGCGGTTCAGGCTGGAAAACGAATGCAACAATGACGTTCAGGAGGATCAGGATTCGAAACGGCGCAGGCGGTTCAGCTCTGCCGGTGCCATCTTTCCAACCGAATCCGTATTTCCTCGCTACCAGTACTGACAGCTGAAACTGCCCGATCCCATCGGCGCCGGCCATCTCGGCACGGCAACGGTCGCGTTACGCCCAGAATCCGCCGAGAACCATCTGAACGAAAGGCATAGTCATGAGCGCTCCCAAAATTCCTTCATCTCTCGCGCCCGCATTGTGGGGTGCCGCCGGCGGCGCAGTGCTTCTGGCCATCGTGGGTTTCACCTGGGGCGGCTGGGTGACCGCCGGCACTGCCGAGCGTACGGCAGAGCAAAAGGCCTCGAGCGCCGTTGTCGCCGCCCTGGCGCCGATCTGCGTCAGCCAGTTCCAGCTCACTGCCGATGCCACGGCAAAACAGGACGAGCTGAAGAAGATCGGTCTCTATGACCGCAATTCATTCGTCGAGAAAGCCGGCTGGGCGACAATGCCCGGGAGCACGGCACCTGATTCCAAGGTTGCCCAGGCTTGCGCCGACATGATTTTCAAATTGAAGCTCTGACAAGCAAGACGCTGCGCCGAACCGCCGCCCTTTGAGGCGGCGGCTGCAGGCGCGCTCAGGTCGTTTTCGGATCGTCGGTAATGATCACAAAACCTTTCTCGCTGCGCGCCGCGCTGTTGGCGGGCTCATCCGTCAGCACCAGGGCCATGCCCGGATGCATACGCGACTTCATCGCGTCGAGAAGCGTCGAATTCGCCCTGATGCGCTTGATGACATCGAGCGAGGGATCTGACGCGCCGCCGGGCGTCTGCCGGTGATAGCCCATCGCCTGCCATGCCAGCCCCTTGGAGCCGTCATGGGTGCCGGCGAGCACGTAAATATGCGAGCCGAGCGGCTTGCCGGGATTGGCGATGATGACACTGCCCTCGGCGATAAGGACCCCATTCTCATAGAGATAGCCCTGTTTGTCGGCCGAGCTGATGACGACCGCCAGCGGCAGGACTGTCTGGTCGCCGGGCGCCGTGGCTGGCAGCGGCGTCTTCTTGAGCCGGGCGGCAGTCTCGCCGAACTCCTCCTCCACATACTCGCTCAGCACCATGCCGGGATGGACGATGTCCTGTGGCTGCGTGGCGGCATTGGCGATGATCACGGTCATGCCGACATGTGTGATCCCGAATAGGAGGTCAGAGAATGCAAGCGGCAGACGCACGCAGCCATGGCTCGCCGGGTAGCCGGGAAGCTGACCGGCATGCAGCGCGATGCCCGACCAGGTCAGCCGGTTCATGTTCGGCATCGGCGCATTATTATAGGTCGTGGAGTGGTGGTTCTTGTCCTTCTGCAGGATGTGGAAGACACCGGTCGGCGTCTCATGGCCGGGCTTGCCGGTCGAGCAGGTCGAGCTCCCGATCCGGGTGCCATTGCGATAGACGAAGACGCACTGCTCGGGCAGTGACACGATGATGGCCAGGGGACCCGCCTCAGCGCGCTCGGGATGCCAGGTGAACTCGCCGGGCTTCAGCGCATAAGGGTCCTTGTCGACCAGTTGGCCGCGCACCGGCAGACCACCGACCATGAGAGCGCAGAAAGCGAGAGCGCCGCGCCGTGATAATTTCAAGACTTCAGACATTCCATTCCCAATTCGCCGGCACTATGCCGGTGGACGTGCAATAGCACAGGATATCTGATGAAACAGATCACGATCTTGCGCTAAGGGCCTCGACATCCGCGGCACCCGTTTGATGTGATCAACACGAGCGAAATCAGTGCTGCGTAAGAATGGGTTCGCCACCCTTCGCCGGGACTGGCGCAGGCTGCTTTGCGAATGCGTCGTAACAGGCGAGCCGGCTTCGCGCCTCCTCGGTCGCCCGGCATTCGGCAATGCCCGATTTCGGCGTTTCAGGGATATTCTTGAAGACGAGTGGCGCGAGCGAGGCGATCAACACCACCAGCGCCGGCGCGAGAGCGAAGCCGACTGCCGCCCGCGACAGCGGCGGTCCCCATTTGCGGGCATGGATCCTGGTCATGGTGGTGTGCTCGGAACCTTCGATCGGTTCTCATCTAGTCATCCCGCCATCGGAAAACGATGTGGATTCGGGACGTCCGGCATAAAGCGGGAATAAGGATGCGGCTCACGCCGGCGGCGGCATCAGCATGAACAGAGCTTGCGCCGGCAGGCTCTCGGAGGCGTTGCGAAATGTATGCGGCCGGCGCGGATCGAAGGTCATCGCATCGCCTTCATCGAGGGCCGTTTCCTCGTCATCGACCCTGACGAGGAGCCGACCTTTGAGGACGAAGACGAATTCCTCTTCGCAATTGAGGCTGTAGAGGGCTTCGCCCCCGCTGCCACCGGGCGCCAGATCCGACATGATGACTTTGGCTTTGACGGCGCTGCTCGGCGACAGGAGGTAATCGCTGATCCGCGCGCCGCCGAATTTGATCGGCATGCGCTCGGCCTTGCGCACCACCGCGGACCCGACAGTCGAGAAGAGACTGCCGACCGGCAGGGACAGCACATCGCACAACCTGACCAGGAGGGCGACCGACGGGGAGGCCTTGTCGCGCTCGACCTCGCTGAGGAAGCCCTTGGTGACGTCGGCGGCTGCCGCGACCTGCTCCAGGGTCAAGTCGAGCTGCCGGCGCTTGAGTCGCAGCATGGCGCCGATGCGCGGCGAGTTGCGGATCGGGGGCGAAGTTGTCATAAGGTCGAGTTTATCACAGCCTAACTTTGTTGACCTATACAAAACTGATCATTATTCTCAGCCTTTCAATCGAGGAGGCTGCTCCATGACCGGCAACGCATTAGAGGAAGCCAAGGCCAGTTCGCAATCCTGGTATTGGTGGGGGATCCCGACCTTCTTCCGCTGCCCCTGGAACGAGGATCCGGCGGCCTGCGATATCGCTTTGGTCGGGGTGCCGCATAGTTCCGGCAACGGCTCGACCGAACGCGACCAGCATCTGGGCCCGCGCGCCGTCCGCAATGTCTCGGGCTACTATCGCCGCGCGCACGGCATCCATGATTTCGCGCCCTTCGACACGGCGCGTATCCACGATCTGGGCGACGTGCCGCTGCCCGAGGCGATGAACAACGAGGCCTGCGTGCGCGACATCGAGGCCTTCTACGCCAGGCTGGACGAGGCCGGCACCCGCCCCGTCTCGATCGGCGGCGATCATTCGATCACCGGGCCGATCCTGAAAGCCCTGGCGGGCCCCGGCCGCAAGCTCTCCAATGGCCGGCCGGCGGCGCTCATCCATTTCGACGCCCATACCGATTCCTACGAGAACATCCCGCATTGGCTGGGCGCGCGCCGCTCGGCCGCGCATTGGGCCGCCTATACCGCCAGGGAACAGGCGGTCGATCCGTCGCGCGGCCTCCAGATCGGCATGCGCGGCCACCCCTCGGCGGCGATCCATCAGGGCAAGGTCGGCTCCTCCAGCGAGGAACTCGGCTACCGCGTGGTCAAGATGGCGGAATTCGAGGAACTCGGTGTCGCCAAAACCGTCGAGATGATCCGTGAACGGGTCGGCGACGGCCCCGCTTATATCACTTTCGATCTCGACTGCCTCGATCCGAGCGTGGCGCCAGGTGTCTCCAATCTGGAGCCCGGCTTCTCGGGCTTTACCATCCGCGAGGCGACCCGGATGTTGCAGGGCCTGAAGGGCCTCGACATTATCGGCGCCGACGTCGTCTGCTTGATGCCGACCAAGGACAGCCCGAACCAGATCACCGCCCAGGTCGCCATGGTAATGATGTTCGAGCTCCTGTCGCTGATCGCCTGGCGCCGCCGGTAGGATGACAAGGCAGGCGGTCGCAGCCTTAGGTGGAATAGATCGTGGACGTGGCCGCGCAAATGGCTAGAATGGGGTATCGTCCTGGCTTCAGGGGAGAAGTCCATGCGTTTGAGGCTCGTTGTGGCCGCGGTCATGCTGCTGGGCATGCTCGGTGCCGGGAATGCCTTCGCCGCCAATGTGCTGATCTCGATCAACAAGTCCAACCAGAAGATGACGGTTTCGATCGACGGCGAGAAGACCTATGTCTGGCCGGTATCGACCGGTGTCAGCGGCTACACGACGCCGAGCGGGACTTACCAGCCCTTCCGCATGGAGCGCGATCACTTCTCCAAGGAATGGGACGACGCGCCCATGCCGTATTCGATCTTCTTCACCCCGCAGGGCCATGCCATCCATGGCAGTCCCTACACCAAGCGGCTGGGAACGCGCGCCTCGCATGGCTGCGTGCGCCTGGCGCCTAACAATGCCGCGATACTCTTCGCACTGGTACAGAAGAATGGCATGAAGAACACGCGTGTCGTCCTCAAAGGCGGCTTCGACTTCGATTTCTTCTCCTCTTCCGATTCGGACTTCTTCGAATACACGCCGCGCAAGAGCAAAGGCCAGAAGCGGCGCAATCCGCTCGCCGGCCTCAGCGATATCTTCGATTGACCGTACACTGAAGTTTGTCGGCAGCGCGGCCGAGGCGCCTGGACCAGGATCGCTTCAGGCCGGTTTGGCCTGAAACGATCATGATCGGAACGTTAAATTCAGCGCGTGATCGGACGGAAAACCGGTGTCACTATTTCGCATCCCGCGCCAGGAACCGATTGTGAGAAAATAGGTTCACGACTGGTTCCACATGTACTACGACAATGTCGATGCGCGCTGCCGAGGCCGGACGTGCGATATGGGTCTTGTTGCGCAATTTCGATGCATCCGCTGAAGATAAATGCACGTCTTCCGATAGAACCGGTGCATAAGGAGCAGATGCGCCCGCAAGGCTTCATTGCATCCGACACTCTGTATGGCGGCCGGAGCCCGTCCTATATTCAATTCGACGTCGCGCGGATCTGGCGGGGCGTTAACGCTATGAGGTTGCGCGATGGAAGGAGGACGATGGCCTGGTTGATCGCTGCAATCGTTTTTATTGTCCCGCTGGTGTTTTTTCCACGCGCCGTCGGCTACATGCTGCTGGTCGCGTTGGTCCTATTGGGCGGCTGGGCCCTCTACGAATCACTTTTGAACAGGCAGAACCTGGCCGATGAGGAAAAGGTTAAGATCACCGCCCTGTACGATCCCGTAGCCTGTGCGCCACAGACACCTGTTTCGGCAAACGTGGTGAACGACAGCGCCCGCGAAGTCGCGTCGGTGCGCTTCGATATAGCCCTCAAACGACGAGGATACAGTAATGAAATCGGCCGTTTATCGCGTCTTCTGGACGATCAGCCGATGCCGCCGGGCGCGCGGTCTCATTACTGCTACGCCCTGCCCGTGCTGATCCCTCCAGTAAACCCGGATGAGCTGGAATTCGTGATTCCTCTCCAATTTGTCACTTTTAAATGAAGCCTCTTGTAGGTATGAAACCTCTGCATGTGCAGTGCGTATTCAACGGGGGCGGCTATGGTGGAAAATGCTGACTTCTCCTAAATCAAAAAGATCCGTTTCTCCCGCGAACAAGAAACGGCCGGCCTCCCGCGTGTGGTCACCTGTAACCTTCGGCTGGGCTTCGGTTGCGGCCGAACTTCGGGCCGCGCGGCTTGCCCGGCATTTCACGATTCGTGACCTCGCCCGTGAAGTCGATTGCGACCACACTGTCATTTTCCGGCTTGAACGCGCCACGCCTGTTGCTGTTGAGCACTTGATATCCCTGCTTCTGTGGCTGGGCCGCGAGCCTTACCAGTTCACCGCGGTGGACAAGCGTTTCAAGACCAAGCTTTCGCCCGGCATGTCGAAGAAAGTTGCCGGTCAGAGCGCTCCGCGCAGGGCTGCCAAGAAAGCCAAGCGCTGACACGGGCGGGCCGCCTGATCGGGCGGCCTATCGCTGGGTTACGGTGTCGGTTATAGTGCCCTCGGTTAGCATGCGTTGACCGAGGGTTTCGTCGTGAGCAAACACGTGGCCGAGAAGCCGCCAGCACCAGGAACCGCCCCCTGGGCACCCCACATTGTTTACGCCCCCTTGCCCCGCTGGCCGGTCGTCATTCCTCTGGGTCTGCTGGCTGTCCTGGCTGCGGGCGCCTGGCTTTTGCTCGAGCAGGGGCATATGCCCCCGATCGCCTCCCTCACCGGATCACTTTAGGTAAATTTTGCCCTGAACACATGAAAGCCCTCGCCTGATGGCGAGGGCTCTCGCGGGGTGCGGATCCGGGGGCAATGTCACCGTCCCCGACTGCGACTATACGCCCATGAGTAACGCTTTGTAACGTGAATAAAATTGGCCCTAAATCACGCGAATATTTCTTGACCAACAATTTTTGCGTGTATTTTTTGACTGATTTGCCTTCGCCAAAGGCCCCTCTTCATATAAAGGCCGGCGATCTGCTATCGGGTCCTATGGATATCCGTCAGCTTTCCTATCTGTCGGCTCTCGCCCGCGAGAAGCACTTCACCCGCGCCGCCCAGGCCTGCAACATTTCGCAGCCGACCTTGTCCGGGCGCATCCGCCAGCTCGAGCAGGAACTCGGCGTTCCGATCGTCGAGCGTGGCCAGCGCTATCACGGGCTCACGCCGGAAGGCGAAAGGGTGCTCAAATGGGCCCATACCATCCTCGACAACTGGCAGGCGATGCAGCAGGAGCTCGCTTCGATCAAGGGGCGCAAGGAACAATTGACCGGCCGGCTGATGATCGGCGCGGTGCCCTCAGCACTTCCCATGGCGCCGCTTCTGACGCAGACCATGCAGGCTCAGCATCCGGGCGTCGATTTCACCGTTCTGTCCCATTCGACCGCCGAGATCCTGCGCGGCCTCAACGATTTCTCGCTCGATGTCGGCATCGCCTATCTCGACAATGAGCCGATCGACGGTCTCACCGCCTCGCCGCTCTATCGCGAGCGCTATTGCCTTTTCGTCGCCTCGGCTCATCCGCTTGCCAGCCGCGAGAGCGTGTCCTGGTTCGAGGCGGCCCAGGAGCCTCTGTGCCTCCTCACCCCCAATATGCAGAACCGCCGCATCATCGACCGCGCTTTCCGCAGCGCCAACTGCCAGCCGCAACCGCGCCTCGAGACCAATTCGGTGATCAATCTGTGGTCCAATGTGCGTTTTGCCTGCCTTGCCAGCATCATGCCGGAATATTTCCTCGACGCGCTCGGCCCCGCGACCGGAGTCTCCGCCGTTCCGCTGGCGGATCCTCATGTGGAACATGCCGTCGGCCTGCTCGTGGTCGACCGCGAACCTCTGGCGCCGATTATTGCTGCATTGCAGCAAGTCGCCCTTGGCTTCGATCCCGCCGCTTTGCGCAAGCCTCCGCCGCTTCATCGGGAGTAGCAATCATCTGATCGGAACTACCGATTTGCCGGGATCCGCCTGTTCCGGCAAACGGGAATGATTATATAATGTTGGTACCCGGCGCCGGTCATCCGGCCAGGAAGGTTTGGCTCGATGCTGACGAAGCCCGAATTGTCACCGGAAAGCGAGCGCGCCCGTGACGTCTGCAGCCGCCACGGCAACCGCCCGGACGAGTTGATCGAAATTCTGCACGAGTTGCAGGATGAGTTGGGCTATGTGCCCGAAAGCGTCATTCCGGTCATCGCGAAAACCATCAATCTCTCCCGCGCGGAAGTCCATGGTGTCGTGACTTTCTATCATGACTTCCGGCGCGAACCGGCCGGCCGCCATGTGGTGAAGATCTGCCGTGCCGAGTCATGCCAGTCGATGGCGGGGGAGGCATTGTGCAGTCACGCCAAGGCAAGCCTGAAAGCGGGCTTCGGAGAGACGACAGCCGATGGCGCCGTCACTCTCGAAGCCGTCTACTGCCTCGGCAACTGCGCCCTGTCGCCGGCGATGATGGTCGACGGCCAGTTGCATGGCCGCGTCGACGCCCGCCGCTTCGACGAGATCATGAGCGAAACGCTGAGCGAGGCCGCGCAATGACCCGCGTCTTCGTACCGGACGACGCCGCCGCTCTTTCGATGGGTGCCGACAAGGTCGCGTCCGCCCTCAAGGCCGAAGCGGACAAACGCAATCTCAACATCGAGATCATCCGCAACGGCTCGCGCGGACTCCTCTATCTGGAGCCCTTGGTCGAAGTCGAGACGTCCGCCGGCCGTGTCGCCTATGGGCCGGTTGCGGTCAAGGATGCCGCCTCGCTCTTCGAGGCCGATTTCCTGAATGGCGGCAAGCATCGTCTCGGCCACGGCCTCACCGAGGAGATCGACTACCTCAAGAAGCAGGAGCGCCTCACTTTCGCGCGCTGCGGTATCATCGATCCGCTGTCGGTCGCGGAGTACAAGGCGCATGGCGGCTTTGCCGGGCTCGCCGCGGCGCTCAAGAAATCCGGCGCCGACATCTGCAAGGACGTCACCGAGTCAGGTTTGCGCGGCCGCGGCGGCGCCGGCTTCCCGACCGGCATCAAATGGAAGACGGTCCACGACGCCAGGGCCGATCAGAAATATGTCTGCTGCAATGCCGATGAGGGCGACAGCGGCACCTTCGCCGATCGCATGCTGATGGAAGGCGACCCCTTCACCTTGATCGAAGGCATGACCATCGCCGGCATCGCCACCGGCGCCACCCAGGGCTATGTCTATATCCGCTCCGAATATCCCCATGCCATCGCTAAGATGAAACAGGCGATCGCCGTGCTGCTCGCGGCCGGCTTCCTCGGCGACAACATCCAGGGCTCGGGCAAATCCTTCGCGCTCGCCGTGCGCACCGGTGCCGGCGCCTATATCTGCGGCGAAGAGACCTCCATGCTCGAAAGCCTCGAAGGCAAGCGCGGCATGGTGAGGCCCAAGCCGCCGATCCCGGCGCTCGAAGGCCTGTTCGGCAAGCCGACCGTGATCAACAATGTCCTGAGCTTCGCCGCGGTGCCGGATATCCTCAGCCATGGCGCGGAATTCTACAGGAATTACGGCATGGGCCGCTCGCGCGGCACGCTCCCGTTCCAGCTCGCCGGCAATATCAGGCAGGGCGGTCTGGTCGAGAAGGCTTTTGGCATCACCTTGCGCCAGCTTCTCGAGGACTTCGGCGGCGGCACTTTTTCCGGCCGGCCGGCGCGGGCCATACAAGTGGGCGGGCCTTTGGGCTCCTATGTGCCGGCATCGCAATTCGACATGGCCATGGATTACGAGACCTTCGCCGCCAATGGCGCCATGGTCGGCCATGGCGGCATCGTGGTGTTCGACGACACGGTCGACATGGCGCGCCAGGCGCGTTTCGCCATGGAGTTCTGCGCCATCGAATCCTGCGGCAAGTGCACGCCCTGCCGAATAGGTGCTGTACGCGGTGTCGAGGTGATCGACCGTATCATTGCCGGCGTCGAGCGCGACAAGAACCTGATCGTCCTCGACGACCTCTGCCAGACCATGACCGAAGGCTCGCTCTGCGCCATGGGCGGCTTGACGCCCATGCCGGTGCAGAGCGCCGTCAAGCATTTTCCCGAGGATTTCGACCGGCCTCCCGTGGCCAAGGCCGCAGAATAGGAGAGAGCGAGATGCATACGCTCATCAAGGAAATCGACTACGGCACGCCCAAATCCGACGCCGCCAAAATGGTGACGCTCGAGATCGACGGCCAGTCGGTCACGGTGCCGGAAGGCACATCGATCATGCGCGCCGCGATGGAGCTTGGCACCAAGATCCCAAAGCTGTGCGCCACGGATTCGATGAAGAGCTTCGGCTCCTGCCGGCTCTGCCTGGTCGAGATCGAAGGCCGCAAGGGCACGCCGGCCTCCTGCACCACGCCGGTGGCGCCGGGCCTCAAGGTCAAGACCGAGACCGATCATCTGGCGCAACTGCGCAAGGGCGTGATGGAGCTCTATATCTCCGACCATCCGCTCGACTGCCTCACCTGTGCCGCCAATGGCGACTGCGAGTTGCAGGACATGGCGGGTGCGGTCGGCCTGCGCGAAGTACGCTATGGCTATGAGGGCGACAATCACGTCTTCGCCAAGAACAACGGCTCGGAGAATTTCCGCTACAAGCCGAAGGACGAGAGCAATCCCTACTTCACCTTCGATCCGGCGAAATGCATCGTCTGCTCGCGCTGCGTGCGGGCTTGCGAGGAGGTGCAGGGCACATTTGCGCTGACCATCGACGGACGCGGCTTCGCCTCGCATGTCTCGGCCGGCATGGACGAGGATTTCCTTGCCTCCGAATGCGTCTCCTGCGGCGCCTGCGTGCAGGCCTGCCCGACCGCGACGCTGACCGAGAAGTCGATCATCGACAAGGGGCAGCCCGATCATTCGGTGGTGACGACCTGCGCCTATTGCGGTGTGGGCTGCTCTTTCAAGGCCGAGATGAAGGGCGACGAGGTCGTCCGCATGATGCCTTACAAGGATGGCGGCGCCAATGAAGGCCACTCCTGCGTGAAGGGCCGCTTCGCCTGGGGCTATGCGACGCATCAGGACCGCATGATGAAGCCGATGCTGCGCGAGAAGATCACCGATCCCTGGCGCGAAGTTTCCTGGGACGAGGCGATCGACTTCACCGCCAAGCGATTCCTGGACATTCAGGCCAGGCACGGCGTGGGCTCGATCGGCGGCATCACCTCGTCGCGCTGCACCAATGAGGAAGTCTATGTGGTGCAGAAGATGATCCGCGCCGCCTTCCACAACAACAATGTCGATACCTGCGCCCGCGTCTGTCATTCGCCCACCGGCTATGGCCTGAGGCAGACTTTCGGCACCTCCGCCGGCACCCAGGATTTCAAGTCGGTCGACCAATGCGATGTGATGGTCGTCATCGGCGCCAATCCGACCGACGGCCATCCGGTCTTCGCCTCGCGCATGAAGAAGCGCCTGCGCGAGGGCGCCAGGCTCATCGTCATCGACCCACGGCGCATCGACATCGTGCGCTCGCCCCATATCGAGGCCGACTATCATCTGCCGCTGCTGCCCGGCACCAATGTCGCGATCTTCAACGCCTTCGCTCATGTCGTGGTGACCGAGGGCCTGGTGAAGCGCGACTTCGTGGCCGAACGCTGCGAGCCCGAGGATTTCGCACGCTGGGAGAAGTTCATCGCCGATCCGAAGCATTCGCCGGAAGCGCTCGAGAACATCACCGGTGTTCCCGCCGCCGACGTGCGCGCCGCGGCGCGTCTCTATGCGACGGGCGGCAACAGCGCCATCTATTATGGCCTCGGCGTCACCGAGCACAGCCAGGGCTCGACCATGGTCATGGCCATGGCCAACCTCGCCATGGCCACCGGCAATATCGGGCGCGACGGCGTCGGCATCAATCCTTTGCGCGGTCAGAACAATGTCCAGGGCTCCTGCGACATGGGATCGTTCCCGCATGAATTCTCGGGCTACCGCCACATCTCCGACAACACGGTGCGCGATCTGTTCGAGAAAGTATGGAATGTCGGGCTCGATCCGGAGCCCGGCCTGCGCATCCCGAATATGTTCACGGCCGCCGTCGAAGGCAGCTTCAAGGGCCTCTTCGTTCAGGGCGAGGACATCGCCCAGTCCGATCCCAACACCAATCATGTGAACGCGGCGCTCGAATCGCTCGAATGCCTCGTGGTGCAGGATCTCTTCCTCAACGAGACGGCCGCCTTCGCCCATGTCTTCCTGCCGGGCACGTCCTTCCTCGAGAAGGACGGCACCTTCACCAATGCCGAGCGCCGCATCAACCGCGTGCGCCCGGTGATGGCGGCGAAGCAGGGAATGCAGGAATGGGAAGTCGTCGCGCGCATCGCGACCGCCATGGGCTATCCGATGAGCTATTCCTCGGGCGCCGAGATCATGGACGAGATCGCCCATGTCACGCCGACCTTCGCCGGCGTCAGCTTCGAGAAGCTCGACCGTCTGGGCTCGGTGCAGTGGCCGTGCAATGACGCGGCACCCGAAGGCACGCCGATCATGCATGTCGAGAAGTTCGTGCGCGGCAAGGGCCGCTTCATGGTCACCGAATTCGTACCGACGGATGAGCGCACCAACCGCTTCTTCCCGCTGATCCTGACCACCGGGCGCATCCTCAGCCAGTACAATGTCGGCGCCCAGACGCGGCGCACCGCCAATGTCGCCTGGCATCCCGAGGATGTGCTGGAGATCCACCCGCATGACGCCGAAGTGCGCGGCATCAAGGACGGCGCAATGGTCTCGCTGTCGAGCCGCGTCGGCGCCACCTCCTTGCGCGCCATGATCACCGACCGCATGCCGCAGGGTGTGGTCTACACCACATTCCATCACCCGGTGACCGGCGCCAATGTGATCACAACCGAGAATTCCGACTGGGCGACCAACTGCCCGGAATACAAGGTGACCGCGGTGCAGGTGACGATCTCCAACCAGCCCTCCGACTGGCAGGTGGAATGGGAGCAGCGCGAAAACGAGCACAAGCGCGTGGCCATCGAGCCGCTTGTCGCGGCGGAGTGATGCCGTGACCGCCAGGCCCGATCCCATCCGGGCAGCCGAGCCTGCGACCTCACGGCCGGCCGAGGGGCGCCACTATCGCGCCGACGGCACGAGTGCGGGCCTCGTCTGGCAGTTGCCGGAGGAGGTTCCGGTGGCGATCATGCATAACTCGGTATCGACCGCGGTGATGATGGCGACGCCTGCCGATCTCGAGGATTTCGGCGTCGGCTTCTCGCTGTCGGAGGGCTTCGTCACCGAGGCGTCCGCCATCCGCAATGTGGTGGCGCTGCCCGTCGACAATGGCTTCTGTGTCGATATCGCTGTCGATGAGGCGGCACTAAAGCCGCGTTCGGCACGCGCGCTCGAAGGGCGCACCGGCTGCGGCTTGTGCGGTGTCGAGGACATCGCCGATGTCGTCAAGCCGACAGCGCCGGTGAGCCCTCGCTTCGCGCTCGATCCGGGCGCCGTGCTGAAGGCTTTTGCCGAATTTCCCGCGCATCAGCCGATGAACCGGCACAATCATTCCGTGCATGCCGCCGCCTGGGTGAGCCCCGAGGGCGGGATCCTGCTGGCGCGCGAGGATATCGGCCGCCACAATGCGCTCGACAAGCTGCTGGGCGCGGTGATCCGTCAGGGGCTCGACAGGAAAGCGGGCTTCGTCGCCATGACCAGCCGCTGCAGCTTCGAGCTGGTGCAGAAATGCGCCCAGCTTGGGATCGCCCATCTGGTGACGATCTCGGCGCCGACGAGCCTGGCGCTGCATCTGGCGCAAGGGGCGGGCATCACGCTGGCGAGCCGAGCCCCCGACGGCATTGTGTGTTTTCATTGATCAGGCAGACCCAGAGTATGGACCAGTTCAGCGACATCAAGCGCATGGCCAATCAGATCGCCAGGGCATTTGCGACCTGCCCGGAAGAAGAGGCCGTCAAGGAGACGGCCAATCATATCAAGTCCTACTGGGACCCGCGCATGCGCAGGCAACTGGCCGAGCTGATGGCCAAGGACGCCGGCGCTTTGAGCCCCGTGGCCTTCGCCGCCGGCAAGAAGCTGGGGCTGGGCTAGCCGCCGCCGCCGCAAGCGCGGCGTCGTGGAGGCAGGCAAAAACGGCGTATACGGACCATCTTTTCTCTGCCCCAATTGCCCTATAGACAGGGGCTATGGTCGATAAATCCCCTTTTCCGACGGTTCTGATCACCGGCGCCTCGAGTGGCATCGGCGAAGCTTTTGCCCATGTCGCGGCGGGCGAAGGCCATCCCCTCATCCTGGTGGCGAGGAGCGAGGCCGAGTTGCACCGGGTGCGCGGCGTGGTGATCGCGCGCTATGCCGTGCCGGTTTCGGTCATCGTGCTCGATCTGGGCAAGCCGGGAGCCGCTGACACGCTGGCCAATGAGCTCGAGGCCCGCAAGCTTGACGCCGATATCGTGATCAACAATGCCGGCTTCGGGCTTATCGGCAAGGCGGCCGATCTTTCGCGCGAGGAGCAGCTCAGGATGATCGACCTCAATGTCCGCGGCCTTGCCGACATCACCTTGCGCTTCCTGCCACAGATGCTCGCCAGGGGAAGCGGCGGCATCATCAATGTCGCCTCGACCGCGGCCTTCATGCCGGGACCCAATATGGCAGTCTATTTCGCCTCCAAGGCCTTCGTCGTCTCCTTCACGGATGCGCTCTATGAGGAGTCCAAGGGGACGGGCGTGACCCTCACCACCTTGAGTCCGGGGCCGGTCGAGACCGACTTCCAGCGCCGTGCCGGGATGAAGCAGTCCCGCGCCTTGAGTAAAAGCGCCATGGCGGTGGCCCAGGCCGGCTGGGCCGGCTTCAAGGCCGGCGAGAGGCTGGTCGTGCCGGGCACGATGAACAAGCTCGCCGCCTATGCGCTGCGCGCCGCGCCGCGCCGCATGATCCTGCCGGTGATCCGGCGCGCCATGGGCGCGGCCAAGGACAAGTGAGCGCATCGGGCCGATGTGCAAACGCAAAGCCTACCCTCTCGACGGTTGATCGGCTCTATGTCACGCTTGCGAATCATGCCTGCCGGCAAAATCCTGGTCGTGCTGCATTCCGAAACCTCCTCGCCGGGGCGGATCGGTCACATGCTCGAGCAGAAGGGCTACAGACTGGACATTCGCCGTCCCTGTCTCGGTGACAGCCTGCCGGAAACGCTGGAGGATCACGCGGGCGCGGCTATTTTCGGCGGCCCGATGAGCGCCAATGACTGCGACGCGTTCATCCGCGACGAGACCGACTGGATCGGCGTGCCGCTCAAGGAAAGCAAACCCTTTCTCGGCATCTGCCTTGGCGCCCAGATGCTTTCGCGGCATCTCGGCGGCAAGGTCGGTCCGCATGAGGAGGGTTTTGTCGAGATCGGCTATTATCCTCTCATTCCCACCGAGGCTGGCCGCAAGCTCGGCGACTGGCCGGGCCAGGTCTATCATTGGCACCGCGAGGGCTTCACGCTCACCGAAGGCTGCGAGCTTCTGGCGACCGGAGAGACTTTCGCCAACCAGGCCTTTCGTTATGGCGATACCGCCTTCGGCCTGCAGTTTCATCCGGAAGTGACGCGCCTCATGATGCATCGCTGGTCGGTCAGGGGCGCCCATCGCTTCGCGCTCAAGGGTGCCCAGAACGGCGCCGAACATCTCGCCGGCCAGATGCTTCATGATGCGCCGGTGCGCGACTGGCTGTCAGGCTTTCTCGACGCCTGGCTCAAGCCCGAAGCGACGGCCGCCGCGCGGGCTGCCTGACCCCTTCCGCGCCACCCTCTTCACAATCTGTTAACCAGCTGAAAAAGTTCAATTTTTAGCTATTTGGAAACTTCGTTGGGTCATCATCCTCGACCAAGGCTCTCGAGGGTGAATAGCGGGGCCGCTGCCGGGATCAGGTATTGCGTACCCGGCGGAATTTCTGAAAGCGGGGAGTGCCGGTGGGCCTCCCCGTTTTTCTAGATCACGATCACTTCAGGTCGAATCGACCTGAAGTGATAAACGTGATTGGAATCTTTAGTTTAGCGCGTGATCGGACGGAAAACCGGTACCCACTTTTCCTGATCACGCGCTAGGTTTCACGCTCGATCAGGATTTCGAGCGCAATGTCTCGACATCGGTTTCGCCCACATACCAGTCGCGGGCGGCGACTTCCTCGAACACGACCCAGACGTCGTTCTGTGTCAGTCCGGTCGCCTTGGTGATCGCGGCCGTGACGGCCTTGCTGATCTCGGCCTTCTTCCCCTTGGGATCGGCGGCGATGACTTCCTTGACGATGCGGATATTGACGAAGGGCATGCAAGCCTCCTCTCAGCAGATCTTCACGCCATTGACCATCAGACGGACTGAGTAGAGCGACGTCGTTCCGCAGATATAGAGGACATTGCGCTTCGGCCCGCCCCAGGCGCAGTTGGCCACCACTTCCGGCACCTTTACCTTGCCGATCAGCGTGCCGTCCGGATCGTAGCAATGGATTCCATCGGCGGCGCTGGTCCAGATGCGCCCGTCGGTATCGAGGCGGAATCCATCGAACAGGCCGGAGGTGCAATCAGCAAACACGTCGCCGCCCGAGACCTTGTTTTTGCTGTTGACCTTGAACACCCGCATATGCGCGGGATTCTGCGGCCCATGGGTACGGCCGGTATCGACGACATAGAGGAGACTTTCGTCCGGCGAAAAAGCGATACCGTTCGGCCGCACCATATCGGTGATCACCGCGTCGACCTCACCGCTCTTCGGATCGATGCGATAGACATGGCACGCGCCGATCTCGCTCTCGGCCTTGTTGCCCTCATAGTCGGTGTCGATGCCATAGGAGGGATCGGTGAACCAGATCGAGCCGTCCGATTTCACCACCACGTCGTTCGGCGAATTGAGACGCTTGCCCTTCCACTTGTCGGCAAGAGTGGTGATCGATCCGTCAGGCTCGGTACGGCTCACGCGCCGTCCGCCATGCTCGCAAGTGACGAGGCGGCCCTCGCGGTCGGTGGTGTTGCCGTTGCTGTTGCCGGCCGGCTGCCGGAAGACGCTGACCGAGCCATCGGTCTCGTCGTAGCGCAGCATGCGGTCATTCGGTATGTCGGACCAGACAAGATAGCGCCCGGCCGGAAAGTAGACCGGCCCCTCGGCCCAGCGGCAGCCGGTGAACAATTTGTCGACCTGTGCACTGCCGTTGAACAGCCGCCCGAAGCGGGCATCGAGAATCTCGTAATAGTCGGAAGTAGCCATCGCTCCACCCATCTCCCTTTTGTATGATATATCGAGCCTGACATCGCGGCGGATTGCAAGCCCTCTGATGCAGGCCGCGCCTCACCGTGAAATGGCGTCGCCCGCCGCCGCTTTTTTTCCGACAAGCGAGGGCCTATCGCGCCTGAGCAAAGGATGTGCAGGCTTCCCGTCGACCACATCGGCGACAAGCGGCCCGAGCGCCGGCCCGAATTTGAAGGCATGGCCCGAGCAGCCGCAGGCGAGCACCACCGGCCCGACGCGGTCGACGATGAAGTCCCCATCGGGCGTCATGGTCCAGGGGTGTCGCTGCACCAGTTGCACCTGACGCGGGAAGTCGGGCATGCGTCGGTCGAGCCAGGCGAAAAGGCGTGCCTGTTCTTCGTAATCCGGCTGCCACTGGTCGACATCCGGAACCCAGCCCTCCTGGCCCGTGCTGAAAGCGAGCTTGTAGCCGATGCCGGGGACGGGATGGCCATAGACGCCACCGAGCCCTTCGCCCTCACCGCCCCATTCGCCGATGCCCGGCCGATCGACGAGTTCCTGGGCCGCGATGAAGGTGACCTGCGCGATGGACGGCGCCAGCGGCATATGGATGTCGAGCGTCGCGAGCAAGGCACCGGTCCACGGCCCGGCGGCCACGACCACTGTTCCAGCCTCGAGCCGGCGCTTCTCTGTCACCACCTGCGTGAGGTTTCCGGGCTCGATCGCGATGACGCGCTCGGGTTCGAACAGCTTCACACCGTCGCCAAGAACCTTGGCCTTGAGGGCCGCCATGCCGGTGTCGGACAGCACCGTGCCGGCCTGCGCGTGGAAAAGGCCGATATCTCCGGGCGCGGTCAGAAGATGCGGCAGCTTGCGGCGTAGACCCGCGGCATCGAGCTCATCAATCACGCCGCCTGCTTCGCGCACCGCTGACGCAATGGCGGCGAGCTTGGTGTCGAGACCGAAATCGACCTGTCCGGTGAGATGCAGGATCTGACGGCCGCCCGCTTTTTCGAGAGCGCGCCAGCGGTGGATCGCGTCCAAAGCGAGCTCCACATAGAAAGGATGGTCATAGGCGATGCGGATGCCGCGCGAGCGCCCGGTCGATGACGTCGCCGGGTGGCCGCTGCCGAAACGGTCGATCACCGCCACGCGCCGCCGGCGCGCCGCGAGTTCGGCTGCTGTCGCGAGGCCGAATATGCCGGCGCCGATGACGATTACATCGAACGAGTTGGACATGGAGCGAGTCGGTCCTGGATTTGTAGGAAGTGGTTTATCCGATCACGCCGGATAGCGGTAGAGCGCGGCGACCGGCGATGTCGCCACCGGCAGATCCGCCTGCCTGAGGCCCAGAACGCGGCCACCGGCGCGCAGCGTCAATCCGGCGATCTCATCGATGATGTCATAGGTGTCGGCACTCGCCCCCTTGGCCACGTCGATGGCCCCCGTGGTCTCATCGATCGTGCCGTCGACGACGCTGTCGATCTCGACGAGCAAGGTGTCGACGGCGCCATTCGCCGCGGCGCGCGCCACTTGCGCGAGATCGGCTCCGGCGCGGCCCTGGTCTTCGCGCAGGCGATATTGCTCATTGAGCGCCTGGATGCGTCCGGCATGAAGGCGCTGCAGGATCGGTCGCGCGAACTCGGCGAGTTCGCCCGCCGACATCCGGTCGGGATTGCCTTTGATCGTCTCTGGGGCGAGATGCTCGTAGCTGTTCACCGAGCGATAGATCGTATCGAAATCATCGACCGACGCCAGGATCAGGGGAATATCGCGACCGGCCAGCAGCGGCCGCAAAGCGGCATCGATCTTGCGGCTGTAATTGCGGCGATGAAACGTCTCGCCCGCACCTCCCTGGAAGCGCCCGCCGGGCGATGTGTCGCGGCTCTTGGCGCGGGCACCTGACGCATCCATGTTTTTCGGCATGTCCTGGACGGCGACGGCCTCCGCCGGCAGATCGCCATGCATCTCGATGAGCCTGGCGCTGTTCTCGGACAGAGCGAGAATGAAAGCGACATCGGGGAAGGCCGCGGCGCGTATCAGCGGCTTGACATGAAAGCGGTCGGCCACCTCGACGAGCGCCGCCAGACGCGTCGGAAGGCGAAAGCTCGTCAGGTTCTCGGGCGTGACATAGAGGACGAGGCTTGTCGCCTGATGCGCCCAGAAATCCTCATCCTCCGAGAGATGCTCGATCTGTTCTTCGATGGCGGAGATCTTGCGCTTGTCGAATCCGGCATCTTTCAGCTGGCGGGTCGCTTCCTTGGCGAGATTCTTCAGCTCGATGATGCTGGCGCCGATCTCCTGCGTGAGCCGGGTCGTCGGCAGTACGATGGTGACCGAGCCCTCGCCGCGCGCGGCAGCCAGGCGTGTCAAGTCTTCGGCCGTCGGCAGATCGACATGGAGCATGATCCGGATCCTCGCTCGCTGATGGCGCCGATAAGGCTAACACTCAATCCTGGATGAAGCCACCGAAGAACTGACAGGTCCGCGCCGCTTCCCGGTGACCCCTTGCGAGGCATTGGGTGATGGGTAAGTCGTTGAGATGCGCTGAAAGGAAGCCCGCGATGAAACTGTCGCCGGCGCCGGTCGTATCGCTGACTGCGACCGGCAGCGCCTCGCCACTGACGATGTCGTCACCGGCAAGCGCAAGCGACCCTTGCGCTCCACGCAGGATCACTGCGAGGCGAGCACCTTTCCGGCAAATCTGACGCGCGAGACGCATGCCCTCTGCCGCGCTGCCGTCACAGGAAGCAAAGGCGATCGACAAAGCGTCCGGCGAGATGTTCTCAGGCGCGGCATTGACGGAGAGATCCTGCGAGACGCTGATCCCCTCGTCAGCGAGTGCGCGTTTCGTCGAGCCGCCGTCGTCGAGCCAGCCGATATGCACATGGCGCATCGTCTTCAGCCGCGCGAGGTCAATCGCATCAGGGCGGTAGCCGCGACAGACGCCGAAATCCTCCGCCATGAAATGCCGCTCGCCATCCGGCCCCGTTGCGATGGTGGTGAGCGATGTCCGTCCCGAAGAGACGGTCTTGAGCGCAGCGATGTCGACGCCGATCTTCGCTAGTACCGCCCTGACGCGCCGGCCCTCCGCATCGTCGCCGACGGCGCCGAAATAGGCTGCGTCATGTCCGAGACGGCGGAGATTAACCGCGACATTGACGGCATTGCCACCAACCAGCTGGCGATCGACCGGCGGCAGATAGCGGTCGATGCAATTGTCACCGACCGTGGCGATCCGGACGGTCACCGTCGTGGGTCCTAATAGGCGACACGTTTGTAGTAGCGCCGGGTCGTCAACGGATGGTTGCGCAGATGCTCGAGATGAGCGGAAAGACGCTCGAGCTCGGTGGCGAGAATGGCGGGCGACAGAAGCGACCGCAGCACCGCCGGAATGCCGGGAAGCTCGGCATCGCGCGGATCGAGGATGGTGAGCTTGTCGGTATATTGCCGCGCGAACTTCTCCACTCTTTCACCGAGCGGCCGGAACTCGTCCTCGCTGTGAAAGAGGATGACGCTCACGCCTTTTTCCACCACTTCGAGCGTGCCATGGAAGAAATCCGAGGCATGCACCGGCCGGGTTCGGATCCATTGCATCTCTTCCAGGATGCACATGCCGTAATAAAAGGCCTCGGGCCAGACCGACCCGGCGCCGGTGATGATGTGATAGGGTTCATCCTTGAGTTGCGCGGCGAGCGTCGCGGCACGCGCCTCGAAACCGGACTTCGCCTTGAGGAGTGCGGCGGGCAATTGCGCGAGCGCCGGCGCAACTTCCGTATAAAGGCTCGATTCGCCGCGATGCTGGAGCAGCGACAGCGCGATCAGCAGGCTTTGCACATAGAAGGATTCCGACGATGTGTCGTCCTGCGCGTAATTGACGAAAGCATGATCAGCCGCCTTGCCGAGGGCTGAGTCCGCATGGCCGACCAGAGTGATGATGCGGGCGCCCCTGGCGCGGCAGAAGTCGAGCGCCGCGATGCTCTCCCGCGTCGTGCCGGAGAGCGAGGGAATGATCACCAGCGAGTCCGGTCCGAGCGCGTGATGGTCGGTGAGGACGAGCTCGGCCGACCTGTCGGTGAAGACCTGGAGGCCTGAGCGCCGGGCGAGCAGCGCCGCCGCCGGATACATCAATATTGCGGCACCGCCGGTGCCGAGGAAAAATACGCTGTCGAGGCCCTCCGCCACATAGCGCCCGAGCACGGCATGAATCTCGTCATGGAGGGCTACCGCACCTCCCTGGATCTTGAGGAAGCGGTCGGCGTCGAAATTGAGCATGGTATTGTCTCTCCCGCAGCCATGTAACCATGCCGCCGCGCCCCTTAGCAAGCGCGCCTCGCACGCACTCCTCGGTCCGATGCTTTAACGCTCCCGCAAGCTCTCCTGCGTATGGCGCAGCAGCGGTGAAAGCAGATAGTCGATGATGCGGCGTTCGCCGGTGTTGATTTCGACGGTCACGGCCATGCCGGGCCTTAGCGGCACGACCTGATCGCCGATCTTCATCGAGGTGCGATCCAGACTGACCCGGGCGGCGAAGCCGGGCTCGCGGCTGCGTGCTTCCGATGCATTGCTCGTCGCCGGATCTGGTGTTGAGTCGGGTGAAACACTCAGAAGCTTGCCATCGATCAACCCATAGCGGGTGAAGGTGAACGTATCGACCTTGATCTTCGCAGGCTGGTCGGCATGCACGAATCCGATGTCGGTGTTGGCTATCAACGCCTCGATCTCAAGCCGGGTGTCTGTCGGAACCAGCACCATAAGTGTATCGGCCGGCTTCACCACGCCGCCGATCGTGTGGATGGCGAGCTCCTGCACGATGCCATCGATCGGCGCCGCCAGGATTTGCCGCTTCATGCGTTCCTCGGCCTTGACGAGATCCTGCGTCAGCGTCTGCACCTTGGCTCGTGCATCGGCAAGGGCGGCAAGCCAGCTGCGCCGCTTTTCGGCTTCGGCTTCACGCCGCGACTCGGCGACCGCCGCCGCCGCCGCCTGCGCTTCGCTCAAACGGCCCTGCTGCACCGCCAATTCGTGCTCCATCTCGAGCACCTTTTCCTGGGCGTCGAGATAGGCAAGCTTCGACCCGACATTGCCTTTATAGAGTACCTGGCGCATGTCGAGTTCCTCCCGCAATAGCGGCAGCACGGCGTTCAGCTTCTCGATTGTGGCAGCGACCGCGACGCGATTGGCTTCTGACTGGGCCGCCTGCTGATCAAGCCCGGCGAGCTTGGCGCGGAATTCAGACATTGCGCTGCCGACCAGCTGGCGACTGAGTGCCGCCTGCACTCCGTCGGTACCCGGGGATGCGACGAAGGCGGCGGCCGGATCTGGCGCCCCCGACAGCATCGCCTCCAGTCGCGCCACTTCGAGGCGAGCAACGAGGAGTTCGCCGGCCAGTCGGTTTCGGTCGGCCTCGCTCTCCGTTGGATCGAGCTCGATCAACGAATCGCCTGCCTTCACCATCTGCCCATTCTGAACGTGAATCGCGTGAACGATGCCGCTGTCGAGCGATTGGATAAGCTTGCTACGCCCGGTAGGCACGATCTTGCCCGGAGCAGTCGCCACGATATCGACCCAACCCAGCACCGACCAGGCCAAGGCCAGTACAAAGAATACGATAATCGCGCCGGCAATCGCACGACCGGCAGGCGAGGCCGGCGTCTCTATGATTTCCAGGGCTGCCGGAAGAAACTCGCGCTCGTCGTGGGGCGTGTAAAGAAGCGGAAGCCTTTGGATCGATGCGACCATGTCACCCCACCTCCCGCAGTCCCGTCTGCGCGCGATAGAGCATGGCGTATTGTCCATCGCAGAGCATGAGTTCGTCATGCGAGCCGTCTTCGACGACCCGGCCGTGCTCGATCGCCAATATCCGGTCGGTTTGCCGTAAGGCAGAGAGGCGATGAGCGATGATGAAGACGGTGCGCCCGGCACAGATGCCCTGCATGTTCTGCTGGATGATCCGCTCGCTTTCGTAATCGAGGGCGCTTGTTGCCTCATCAAAGATCAGTATCCGGGGATTGGCGACCAGAGCACGCGCGATGGCAATGCGCTGGCGTTGCCCGCCGGACAGCAACATGCCGCGCTCGCCGACGCAGGTGTCGTAGCCCTCCGGGAGCTCGAGAATGAAATCGTGTGCGCCGGCAAGCCGCGCCGCCGCCATCACCCGCTCCATCGGCGTCGCCGGATCGGTGATTGCGATGTTGTCGCGGACCGACCGGTTGAACAGGATATCCTCTTGCAGGACGACGCCGATCTGACGTCTGAGCCAAGCGACATCGACAAGCGAGACATCGATGCCGTCGATCAGCACCCTCCCGCTTTCGGGGACATAGAGTCGCTGGATCAGCTTGGCCAGCGTCGACTTACCCGAGCCCGACGGGCCGACGATCCCGACGATCTGCCCGACGGGAATCCGGAAGTCGACCTCTGTCAGAACCGCCGGCCCGTTCGGCCGATAGCGGAATGTCACGCGTTCAAGGGCGACTTCGCCGCGGATCGCCGGCAAACTGGCGCGCGCCACACTATGCGAAGGCTCAGCAGGGGTATTGAGTATGTCACCGAGGCGCGCAATCGACAGCCGCGCCTGATGGAAGTCCTGCCACAGCTGGGCGAGACGCAAGACCGGGTTCATCACCCGGCCGGCCAGCATGTTGAAGGCGACGAGTTCGCCGACGCTGAGATTTCCGTCGATCACCAGCCGCGCGCCGAAATAGAGCGTCGCGGCCGTGACCAGCTTGCTGATCAGCTGGACCACCTGGCTCGCGACATTGCCAAGATTGGCGACCCTGAAGCTTGCCCGCACATAGCCGGCGAGCTGATCTTCCCAGCGCCTCTGCATCTGCGGCTCAACCGCCATGGCTTTCAGGGTCTCTATTCCTGTGACCGTTTCGACGAGGAACGCCTGATTTTCGGCGCCGCGCGCGAAGCGTTCGTCGAGCCGTCGGCGAAAGATTGGCGTCAGACCGGCTGAAAGCGCGATATAGAAGGGAAAGGCGACGATCACGATCCCGGTCAGCAGACGCGAGTAGTAGACCATCACCGCGAGGAACACCGTCGTGAAAACCAGGTCCACGATCAGCGTCAGCGTCGAGCCCGTGAGGAAATTGCGGATGTTTTCGAGCTCGCGCACCCGCGCCACCGAATCGCCCGCCCGCCGCGCCTCAAAATAGGCGAGCGGCAAGGCCACCAGATGCCGGAACAGCCGCGCGCCCAGCTCGACGTCGATCCGGTTGGTCGTATGGGAGAAAACGTAGGTTCGCAGCGCCCCGAGAACTGCCTCGAAGATCGAAACGGTAACCAGCCCGAACACCAGGATGTCGAGCGTGGGCAGGCTCTGCTGCACGAGCACTTTGTCGATCACCACCTGAAAAAAGAGCGGCGTCACCAAGGCGAATATCTGCAGGAACAATGAGGCGATCAGTACCTCGCCGAGAAGACGGCGATACTTGTGCATCGCCTGCATGAACCAGGTGATGTCAAAGCGCCGCGACAGATCGGAAAGACTCGCGCGCCGGGCCAGGAGGACGAGACGACCATCCCACATTGCCTCCAATTCACCGCGGTCCACGACCATCGGTTGCCGCTCGAACGGTTCCTGTATGAGCGCGCGATCGTCGGCGACCTTTGCCAGGATGAAGAACCGCCCGTCACGGCGACTGGCAATCGCCGGAAGCGGAGTCTTCTCCAGGCGCTTCCAATTGCTCGTGAGGCATCGCGCCTTGACCCCGCAGGATTTGGCGTGGCGGAGCATGTCGGACACGCCGATGAGGTCTCCAGGCGCGATGCAGTGGCGAATCTGCTCGGCGTCGGCGGCGACGCCGTGAAAACGCAGGAGCGCGACGAACACGGCAAGCCCGGCATCATTTGCATCGTTCTGCATCAGCGAGCACGCCTTTCAACATTCTTTGAGAGAAGCGCGTCTTCCTCGGAGCAGCTACTGCCAGTACCTGCCTCCGTGTACCCTCGCGAGCCACTCTGCCATGTTGAGTATTCTCTTATCCCCGCCGAAACAGGCGTCAGGCATGTTGATTATGCGCCGCCAGCACACGGTCCAAGTTCGTATTTTCCTGGTCAGGCGTTGCATGCCCTTGAGCCAGGCCGGACTGCCCGCCGCCAAAGCTTGCCATCGCCTGGACCAGGGCTTCGTTGCTGGTCTGCCCATTGAACGATACGAGCCGCTGGAGATTGCCATCGGCGTCGACTTCAAGGACACTGCCAATTCCAGGCGCATAGAATTTGAATTCGATGTCACCTGGGGAGAGGGCTGAAAAGTTCCTCGTCTCCAGAACGTTATTCTTGAACTTTCCAAATGGCACGGCCGCCGAAGTCTTCGCGGTGAGCACCTTCGCCTGGTCTTCCGCGACGTTGGCCGCATGCTCCTCGAAATAGCTGTTACCTTCCGCGGGATTCGCGAGCATGATAATGCCGGGCATCGCGTTGTTCACGCCGGCTCGCCAGGTGCCCTCGGTGCTTACGCCGCCACTGGGCAGGAACTCTTTCGTATCCTCGCCGAAATACCAGACATTGCCGGCTTTATCCTGGGCAAAATAGTCCTTGGTGATCTCGGTTGCTTTCCCGTCTTTCATGACGATATCCGAGACGACGACGCACTGCACACCATCGATCGTGATCGCCTGATTTGTGACGATGACAGTGTCAATGGACCCATCGCTGTCTGAGTAGACCCACGTGTTTCCGACCGCGAGCGGCATGTACCGGTTGGTGATCGGACCGCCGGTGAAATTATTTGCGTCGAAGGGTATGTTCATCTGTGACATTCAAGCCTCCTGCTCCATGCAATGCAAATCCCCACCTCCGAGAAGCGATCGCCATCGGATTGAAATCTCACAAAGCTCACTTACGCCGTCGACATTCTTTTTCTTTCAGGATCGTCGGCAAAAAAACTCAAATGCGCTAACATATAAGAATCGATCACGTTTATGAGTTGGATTGATTCATTCCAAACTCGTCGCGATCCAGGATCAATCGAATGCTTCGATCGTTTCGGCGCGGAAAGATGCGGGTCCGGTTCTCACACCGCGAATAGCGACGTCGCCTTCGTCCTCGAGCGCGCCGTCCAGATTTATGGTGGCGTGCGATATGTCCACCGTCCACACTTTGCGTTTAAAATCCGTCAGCTGAAGGGTATTCTTGTCGAGCAGCTTATCCGCGTTTCCGCCGAGATATCCCTGGTCCGGCCGGCTCCACTTGTCATAGGGCACATCGGTCTCCTCCCGGTAGGCGGCGATATGCGCGGCAAGAAAATCGTTGACCAAGCGTCCCGCTTCGACGAAGTGAAGCAGCGTCCCGAGCCCCAGGCTTGCGGCCAGGCACAGTGCGATGATCTGTATGGGCCGAAGCCGATAGCCGCGCCGCGTGCGGCGCACGCCGTAATAGGCACTTGCCACGAAGAGCGGCATCGAAAGCAGCCAGATGAATGGAATGCTGGCGAGCAGGTCGTCGAGCGGCATATTGTCGAAATCCCGCCCTCCCGTGGCGTAGTAGTCGGAAATTGCAAAGAGCAGAACGGCAATGCTCAGAGCGCCAAGGACGATCGACAGTGCGGCGAGACCCCAGAACACCGACCGCTTTGCGAGAAACAGATAATATGGCCGCGGAACCAGGTTCTGCCGCTGGATGGCTTCGAGGACCTTTTTTTCCAGGTCCGTCATTTGTCTGCCCAGGACGGGTTCATGGCGCGCCCTACTCTCAGTTGCTTCAGACCACGATTGATGAGCGTCGCGACGGTTCCCATTGGCATTTCGAGAATATCGGCAATTTCGTCGTAGCTCTTTTCTTCGAGGTACCGCAAGACGAGAACATCCCGGTAGCGCTGATCGAGCGCGGCCAGCGCCTTGCGGACATCTTCCGCGGTCCGGGACCTTTGCAACGTGCCTTCCGGACTGTCGTGGTCGGCGACACGTTCAAGGATAAGGCGCGCATCGTCGCTGTCGACGATTTGTAGGCCGGCGCGCTGCCGGCGCAGAAAGCTGATCGCCTCGTTGTGCGCGATCCGGTAGATCCAGGCGCCGAAGGGCCGCGACTTGTCATAGTCGTTGAGGTTCACATAGGCCTTGATGAAAACATCCTGCAACACATCGTCCGCCGATTGCAGGTGAGGGCCGAGCAGGCGCCGTACATAGCGTCCGAGCACAAGCTCATAGCGCCGCACCAGAGCGGCATAAGCATGCCGGTCTCGCAACGCCGCCTCGACCAGCCGGACGTCATCGGATAACGATTGGTCTGCCCCGGTCAACTCAGTCAGCCACCATGGGGGTTGTCTCTGTTATTCGAACCCTCTGCCCGCCGCGCCGAGATTACCATGCGGCCGATGGCGGACTTTTTTCAGGCCGCCCGGATCATGCGAGTTTGCCCCGCGCGCCGCCAGCGACGGCTACTTGCCGATGTCCCAGACGCCGCCATAGTAGAGAGTGAGGCGCACGCTGAACAGGTGGGCCTCCTGATCTTCGGCATCGCGCTCGAACGTATAGGCCGCGCCCAGATCCCAGTTGCCGTCCTCGATCGGCGTATCTTCCTCGGATGAATAAATCGCCTCAAGATCGACCATATAGTCGCGGGTATCAGGTCCGTCGGCGGTGATGTTCTTCTGCAGTGAGTATGTCGCGATATAGAGCATGTTATCGCGCTCCAGCGCGGCTGAGCCTGTTAAAATCAACGCATCATCCTGATCACCTTCGAAATGACGCAGATATGCCGCTTCACCGAGGAGTCGCAAGGCCGCATCGCTGTCGAACTCGTATTTCGCGAAGCCCGCGGCAAGGAACGCCTGCTCGTCCTGTGGTGTCGCCTGGTCGTCTTGCGGTGGCGCCTGGTCGTCAACTTGCTCGTCCTCAGGCGTCACCTCGTCGATAATTTGCTCTTCAATCGCGCGGCCAGCTTTCTGAAAACGATAGCCGATCCGGTATCCGAGATCGCCGTCATCGTAACATAGTTCGGGCTCGGCCCCCTTGCAGCCATTGAGGGCGATCGAGAAAGAGGAAACGCCCTCCGTATTGCCCGCGCCGCCATCAGACAGTTGCGTCCGTGGTCGATGGAAAAACAAGGACCCGCTCAGCGCGGTGCGATCGGTCGTGAAGGCTGTCGCGGCAATCGTGTTGTTGATGCCGAGGCTGTCGAATCCGAGGATAAGCTCGGCGCCGATGCGTTCGTCGGCATCGAAATTCGATGCGATATTGTCGGCGTTGATGCCGGGCAGCACTTCGCTGGCCAGACCGAAGATCGTATCGAATTTTCCCACCTGCAGGAGGGCCGGCCCCTTCTCGAACACCGCATAGAGTTCGTCGGCATAGGTGCCGATTCTCTCAAAAGTCGCGCTTTCGCCGGGCTCCAGGTCCACGACGGGCTCGGTTATGATCTCGGCCGCCATTTGAAAATAATCCGTCGGCGCGAGCAGATAATCGACGGTGATCGTCGGTTGCAACACATCGGATTTCAGGAAAGAGGGATCGGCTGCAAATATCCAGTCATTCTCGAGTTCCGTGGTAACTTCATATCCGGTGCAGGGCGCCGTGCAGTCTTGGGCGGCGAGGGGAATGGCAAGCGCCAGCGATCCCAGGAAGATGACAAGGAAGGGGAGAATGCGCATCGCCGCTCTCCCCGTCGTCACGCAGGCAGTCCAGTTGTCGCATGAGCCATGCCTAGCGGGCGCGCTTCAAAGAGAATGGGCAAGAACATTGGACGGACTTCCTCCTCCATGTATTGCCGACGCCGAGATCCGAGAGCGAGTGTTGCCGGATCTTGGCCTCTCAAACTTTACTTTAAACAAGACTCTGGCGTTTGCTCCCCTTGAATCCATTAATTTTCGTAAAGTTGCAGATGTGGGGTTGGGCAGCGAGTCCCCATGCCGCAAGGGCATTTGCACGAGGCCCAGTCCGGCCCGCATTCCCTTTCGACGGGGTGGGTATCTGCGGGGAATAGATCCGGTCGCCGGGATGGCGGCGCTAGCGTAATGCCCGGTCGGGATTACACGCAGACTGGCAAGAAATCCGTCAAATTTCCCTTGCTAGAATAATGCCTTACGCCTGATTTGCCTGGGAACTGGTGGAGCAGAGGGGGATCGAACCCCTGACCTCGGCATTGCGAACGCCGCGCTCTCCCAACTGAGCTACTGCCCCGTCCACGCGAGACGGGGCTGTTTAGGGTTCGCCGAACGGGCTGTCAAGCTTTCGCCGCCTTGCACGGAAGGGTGAGGCCCTTTACATCTCAGCCAGGTTCCTCCGGTTCAGGATTTCGGCATGCATCCCATTTTGTGGCTAATCGTCACCATTCTTGACATCTATTTCTGGATCTTGATCGCCATGGTGGTGATGAGCTGGCTGACCGGCTTCAATATCATCAACCGCCAGAATGACATCGTCCGGCAGGTTTCCTATGCCCTCCACCGCCTGACCGAGCCCGTCCTGGCGCCCATAAGGCGCTTCCTGCCTGACCTCGGCGGCATCGATATCTCTCCGGTCGTGGCCCTCATCGCGCTGCAGTTCATCCGTTATCTTGTCGTGTATTATGGTGTGCGCCTCTTTTGAGCCCGCTACCCTTCAGGCCCGAGGCGCAAGGCGGGTCGCTGTTCTTGCGCGTGACACCCAAATCGGCGCGGGCCGGGCTTGCCGGGCTCTTTCACGGCGCCGACGGAAAAGTGTCGCTTCAGGTTAAGGTCACGGCGCAACCGGAAAAGGGCAAGGCCAACGAAGCGGTTATCGACCTGCTGTCCGAGTATTTAGGCCTTCCCCGCAAGGCTTTCACCCTCACCGCCGGCGAGACGAGCCGTCTGAAGACGGTCCATATCGCCGGAGACCCCACCGCCATCGAGCAGACGCTCACCCATCTCATTCAGGGCCAGACACCATGACCGCCAAAGTGATCGACGGAAAAGCCTATGCCGAGGGACTGCGCGCTCGCATCGCCAAGGCCGTCAAGGAGCTCGAGAGCAAACATGGGCTGAAACCCGGCCTCGCCGTCGTCCTCGTCGGCGAGGACCCGGCGAGCAAGGTCTATGTCGCCAACAAGGCGAAGCAGACGGTCGAGGTCGGCATGAATTCCTGGGAGCACCGGCTGGACGCCGCGACCTCGGAGAAGGATCTCTTGGCGCTCGTCGACAAGCTCAATAATGATCCGGCGGTGCATGGCATTCTGGTGCAATTGCCGCTGCCCAAGCAGATAGATTCGACCAAGGTGCTGAATGCCATCAATCCGGCGAAGGATGTCGACGGCTTCCATGTCGTGAATGCCGGCAAGCTCGCCACCGGACAAGATTCGCTCGTTGCCTGCACACCGGTCGGCTCGGTGATGCTGGCCAAGGATGCGCTGGGCAAGCTCGAAGGGCTCGAGGCCGTCATCATCGGCCGCTCGAACATCGTCGGCAAGCCGGTGGCGCAGCTTCTGTTGCAGGAGAACTGCACCGTCACCATTGCGCATTCGAAGACGAAGGACCTTCCCGCTGTCGTGCGCCGCGCCGATCTCGTGATCGCCGCGGTCGGCCGGCCCGAAATGGTGAAAGGCGACTGGATCAAGCCGGGCGCCTGCGTCATCGATGTCGGCATCAACCGTATCGAGCGCGACGGCAAGGGCAAGCTGGTCGGCGATTGCGATTATGCGTCCTGCGCCCAAGTGGCCGGCGCGATCACGCCGGTGCCGGGTGGCGTCGGCCCGATGACCATCGCCTGCCTGCTGCACAATACGGTGCGCGCCGCCTGCGCGCAGAAATCGCTGCCCGTGCCGGAGATGTAGGCAAAGGCGAGGCGCGCAGAAGCCGGAGCTCGACACATCAGCTTCTCCGTTCCGTCATGGCCGGGCCCCGACCCGGCCATCCATAGCATTCGTCATGCAGTCGTTGAGTGGATAGGCTGGATGGCCGCCGCAAGGGCGGCCATGACGAGCTGGGGCGCATTCGCGATTGCGCCTATTCAGCGCGCGATGCGGGTCGAGAGGATGATCGAAGACAGCGTGCGCTCGACCCCGTCGGTTTCGCCGATGCGGTCGATCAGCCGGTCGAGATCGGCGATCGAGGGAGCCGCGATGATGGCGATCAGGTCATAGGGACCGTTGACCGAGTAAAGCGCCGTCACCTCATGGATCGCGTTGAGTTCGGCCGTCACCGCGGACAGCGATTTCGGCGCGATGGTGATGAGCACGTGAGCGCGGATGAGATCGCTCAGATAAGCATCCGACAGCCTGACGCCGTAACCGGCAATGACGCCTTGCCGCTCCAGCCGCTCGATCCTGGCCTGGACGGTGGTGCGCGACAGGCCGAGCCGGCGGGCCAGCGTCGCGACCGGCATGCGGGCATCCTCGCCCAGGAGCGCCAGCAGCTTCCGATCCTTCTCCGATACCTGCATTCTGCCATATACCTTTGGCGATTTGCCTATTTTTATACGGCATTCCGGATAAATCGCCACTAGGAATCGAAAACTACGGCCAGCATCCTGCTAGTATTAAACAAGCCTCAGGGGGGGTCAGCAAATGAAAGACATCGTGGTCATGGGCGCCGGCAAGATCGGCGGCGCCATCGCGCGGATGCTGGCGGCAAGCGGCGAGTACCGCGCCACTGTCGCCGACCGCAGCGAAGCGCAACTGGCCGCCATCACACCCCATAAGGCGATATCGACTTCGTTGGTGGATATCGCCGATGGCAGCGCGCTCGAAACACTGCTCGCCGGCCGTTACGCGGTGCTCTCAGCCGCCCCTTTCCATCTCACCGGCCGCGTGGCCGAGATCGCCGCCAAGGCCCAGGTGCATTATCTCGATCTGACCGAGGACGTCGCCACCACGCGCAAGGTCGAGGCGATCGCCGCGGGCGCCGGGACGGCGCTCATCCCGCAATGCGGACTGGCACCCGGCTTCATTTCGATCGTCGCCCATGATCTGACGCGCCATTTCGACACGCTCGACAGCGTGCGCATGCGCGTCGGCGCCTTGCCGCAATATCCCTCGAACGCGCTCAATTACAATCTCACCTGGAGCACCGACGGGCTCATCAACGAATATATCGAACCCTGCGAGGCGATCGTCGAAGGCCGGCTGGTGGCGATGCCGGCCATGGAAGAGCGCGAGGAATTCTCGCTCGATGGCGTCACCTACGAAGCCTTCAACACCTCGGGCGGCCTCGGCACCCTGGCGAAGACGCTGGAGGGCCGGGTGCGCACGATGAATTATCGCACCATCCGCTATCCCGGCCACCAGGCGATCATGAAGGCGCTCCTCAACGATCTCAACCTGAAGAACCGCCGCGACGTGCTGAAGGATCTGTTCGAGAACGCGCTGCCCGCCACGATGCAGGATGTCGTGGTCATCTTCGTCACCGTCTGCGGCTGGAAGGACGCGCGCTATCTCCAGGAGACCTACGCCAAGAAGGTCTATGCCGGCACGGTCGCGGGAGAAGACATGAGCGCCATCCAGATCACCACCGCGGCCGGCATCTGTACCCTTCTCGACCTTCTCAGCTACGGCAGATTGCGCCGGCAAGGCTTCGTGCGGCAGGAGGAGGTAGCCCTTGCCGACTTCCTCGCCAATCGCTTCGGGCGCGTCTATGACGCCGAGCCGGTAAAGCTGGCGAAGGCGGGATAGGGCGGGCCGGCAACCGGCGGAGTCGGTTCGACCCCGCCGGCGATTGATGTGCTACGCTTTCGCCTGCTTGGCCCGCTCGATCGCCTCGACGATCATCTGCTCGGCCGCCGCGGCGTCGCCCCAACCCGTTACCTTGACCCACTTGCCGGTCTCGAGATCCTTGTAGTGCTCGAAGAAATGCTGGATCTGCTGGATCGTGATCTCCGGCAGGTCGGTGTAATTATGCACATTCTCGTAGCGCCTTGTGAGCCTCGGCACCGGCACCGCGATGATCTTCTCATCACCACCCGCCTCGTCCTGCATGAAGAGGACGCCGACGGGACGCACCGCGACCAAGGCACCCGGCACGATGCCGCGCTGATTGGCGATCAACACGTCGCACGGATCGCCGTCCAGCGAGAGAGTGTGCGGAATGAAACCGTAATTGCCGGGATAACGCATCGACGTATAGAGGAAGCGGTCGACCACCAGAGTGCCCGCCGCCTTGTCCATCTCATATTTGATGGGTTCGCCGCCGACCGGGACCTCGACGATGACATTCACCTCCTTGGGTGGATATTTGCCGGTCGATATGGCATCAATTCGCATGAGCAGGCACCTCTAATGACGTCAGTTGAGGCCTTCTTTGCATGAAACGCCTACTCTTTCCAATAGCTCTCACCGTCTTTCCTATTTCCGTTGCGGCAGCGGAAATCTCCAGTGTTTACAGTGAGCTGGACCTTAAGAAGTGCGAAAAGCTGGCCCTCCAGGAGACCGAGGACGAGGGCGGCGAATGGCGGTGCCGCGGCATCAGGGATTATGACGTGCGTGTCTGGGAGGGCGATCTGCGCAGCTTCGTGGGCTTCGGCAGGCAAGCGCCGGCGCAATGCGCCGCGATGCAGACATTCGGCGCCTTCAACTCCTTAGGCCCCCGGGTCGAGTGGCGCATGAGGGACGGCAAGCCCTTCGCCACGATCCTGCGCTGGTTTACGGAATCGAGCGCCGATGACGGCGCCCCGGTCAAGCAGAACTGGCTGGTGGTCACCAAGCTCGACGGCGCCGATGCGTGCCACATCGCCTATGTCGACACGAAATACACCGATGCCAATGAAGTAGCCCGCCAGCGCGCCGACGAACGCGCCCAGACATTCGACTGCGCCAAGGACATGCCGGAGATCTTCTCGGCGCGCGGCGGCAGCGCCACCGACTACGCGAGCGGCATGCCCTGCCCCGGCGGACCTTATCGGGAAGAGTGAACCAATACCTCGCCCCGCGCAGCGCAGGGCTGTCCGGGGAAATTCATTGCAGTACATCAGGCCTTACCTGTTTTCCCCTTCTCCCGCAGGCGGGAGAAGGGGAACGAAGGTGAGTTCTGAGTCTCGCTAGAGAAGACGTGTCTCGAAACCCAATCTTTATGTGATTTTCTCTGGCATGTCGCAAGTTTCCCCGGACAGCCCTGCGCGCAGCGGGGAGAGGGTATTCTCAACTTCGTTTCGCATGATCCAACGTCTCGCGCAGGACGCGCCTCAGCCCGTGGATCTGGTCGAGCAGATTGAGGATCACATCAATGCCGTCGTCATTGACGCCCATATTCTGTTTGAGGTCGCAGATGAGATCGCAGCGCGCCTGATCGGCTTCCGACAAAGGCTGGCCGATGGCACTTTCCTCGATCGTGATCCATCCTGCCGACGCCCATTCGCGCAAAGTGTCCTCGTTGTAGCGGACGGCGAACAGCACCGTGCTCTTCTTGCGCATCTCACACCTCCATCGCCCGGCGCGGATCATAGGCTTTCGCCTTGCTCCAGCGCGCGATGAATTCTTCAAGTTCCGGATCGGGCTTCTCGGGCAGCATCACCTTCAGTGTCACATATTGATCGCCCTGGCCGCCGCCGGCCTTGGCGACGCCCTTGCCCTTGAGGCGGAGCACCGTGCCGCTATTGGCGCCCTTGGGGATGTTCAGCAATACGTCGCCCGAAGGCGTCGGCGTCTTGACCTTGCCGCCCAACACGGCTTCGGCGAGCGAGATCGGCAGCTCGATGCGGATATTGTCGTCCTCGCGCGTGAAGAAGGGATGCGGACGCACTTCGATTTCGATCAGGGCGTCGCCGGGCTCGCCGCCATTATAGCCGGGCCGGCCTTTGCCTTTGAGGCGCAGGGTTTGCCCATCGCGCGTCCCGGCCGGGATGGTGACGGTGATCTCGGAGCCGTCGGGAAGCGACAGCTGCGGCTTCGCGCCATTGACGGCACTGAGAAAGTCGACGGCCAGATGATAGCGCACATCGCCGCCGCGCATTTTGACATTGGCGCCGCGCCGCCCGAATATTTCCGACAGAATGTCCTCGTCGCCGAAATCGGCATAGCCCTGCTCGAACCCCCGCCCGCCGGCCTGGCCGCTTTCGGCGAAGTCCCGATAGTAGCGCCGCTGCGGTTTTTCCGCGCCCGAGGCGTCGATCTCGCCACGGTCATAGCGGCCGCGCTTCTCGGCGTCACCAAGCAGATCATAGGCCGCCGTGACGTCCTTGAATTTCTCCTCGGCGCTCTTGTCGCCGGGATTGAGATCCGGATGATGTTTTTTGGCGAGGCGGCGATACGCCTTCTGGATATCGTCCGCCGAGGCGTTCTTGGCGACGCCCAGTATTTCATAAGGGTCGGTCATGCCGGAAGTCTAACCTCCTTCCGGCAGAGCGACAACGATTCCTGGAATGCTCCGAATTACGCGGCGCTCTCGGCTTCCTTGGCGCGGCTGGCGCGCTTTCTCTCATGCGGGTCGAGCAGCGTCTTGCGCAGGCGGATCGACTGCGGCGTCACCTCGACAAGTTCATCCTCGCCGACATAGGCCAGCGCCTTTTCCAGCGTCATGCGGATCGGCGGGACGAGCAGCAAGGCATCGTCCTTGCCGGCGGCACGGACGTTGCTGAGCTTCTTGCCTTTGAGAACATTGAGCTCGAGATCATTGCCGCGCGTATGCTCGCCGATGATCATGCCGGCATAGACCTTGGCGCCCGGATCGATGAACATGGGCCCGCGATCCTGCAGGTTGAAGATCGCATAGGCGACCGCTTCACCATCGCCATTGGAAATGAGGGCGCCTGTATGGCGGCCGGGGATCTCGCCCACATGCGGCGCGTAATCATGGAAGATGCGGTTCATGATCGCGGTGCCGCGCGTATCCGACAGGAGTTCCGACTGATAGCCGATGAGGCCGCGGGTCGGCGCATGGAAGACGATGCGCTGGCGCCCGGCGCCTGACGGCCGCATGTCCTTCATCTCGGCGCGACGCTCGGACAGTTTCTGCACCACGATGCCGGTGAAATTCTCATCGACGTCGATGATCACTTCCTCGATCGGCTCGAGCTTCTGACCTGTGGCCTCGTCGGTACGGAACACCACGCGCGGGCGGCCGACGGTCAATTCGAAGCCTTCGCGGCGCATGGTCTCGATGAGGATGCCGAGCTGCAATTCGCCGCGGCCGGCCACTTCGAAAGCATCGGTCTCATTGGGCGACGCCGTCACCCGCAAGGCGACATTGCCTTCGGCCTCGCGGAACAGGCGATCGCGGATGACGCGGCTCTGCACCTTGTCGCCTTCCTTGCCGGCAAGCGGCCCGTCATTGATGCGGAAGGTCATGGTCAGTGTCGGCGGATCGATCGGCTGCGCCGCGATCGGTTCGCTCACCGCGACGTCGCAGATCGTGTCCGCCACTGTCGCCTGGGTCAGTCCGGCAAGGGCGACGATGTCGCCGGCCTGGATCTCGTCAACCGGCTGACGCTCGAGGCCGCGGAAGGCCAGCACCTTCGAGGCGCGGCCCTGCTCAACGAGCCGGCCGTCGCGCGCCAGCGCCTTGACCGCCTGGTTCGCCTTGATACTGCCGGAGCTTATGCGCCCGGTGAGGATGCGGCCGAGAAACGGATTGGCCTCGATGGTCGTCACCAGCATGCGGAACGGGCCTTCCTCGACGGTGGGCGCCGGCACATGGCGGACCACCAGATCGAACAGGGGCGCCATCGAATCCTGCGGGCCTTCCGGCTTTTCGGCCATCCAGCCTTGCTTGGTTGAGCCGTAAAGGATGGGAAAATCGAGTTGCTCATCGCTCGCATCAAGGGCGGCGAAAAGATCGAACACCTCGTTGACCACTTCGACATGACGCTGATCGGGACGGTCGATCTTGTTGATGGCGACGATCGGCTTGAGGCCGATCTTGAGCGCTTTCTGCAGCACGAATTTGGTCTGCGGCATCGGGCCTTCGGCGGCATCGACGAGCAGCACGGCGCCGTCCACCATATTGAGGATGCGCTCGACCTCGCCGCCGAAATCAGCATGGCCCGGCGTATCGACGATATTGATGCGGGTATCTTTCCAGACGAGCGATGTCACCTTGGCGAGGATGGTGATGCCGCGCTCGCGCTCGAGGTCGTTCGAATCCATCGCGCGCTCGGCGACCTTCTGATTGTCGCGGAAGGCGCCGGACTGCGAGAGCAGCCGGTCGATCATGGTGGTCTTGCCGTGGTCGACATGGGCGATGATGGCGATATTGCGCAGTTTCATGGCGCGGTGACTTTCCAGAAAAAATCTGTCAAGGCCACCCTGACCTTAGGAAACCCCTAAGGCCCGGAACATGGCCAATTTCAATAGATAAAGAGCGGGATTCACGCGGAAACCGGCCTGTTCCCGCCATCCTGCCCTGGATTCGGGCCGGGGCTTAGCACAGGTCGGGGCCTCAAGCGAGCCCATTTTCGGGGCATTTTCGCGGCAGCTAGAACACCATCAGCCCTGTAGCCCACAGCCAGAGTGTAGTGACGGCGAGGCTCGCCAGCGTCATTGGAATGCCGGAGCGGGCGAAATCCATGAAGCTCAGAGAGGCGCCCTGAGCCCTCGCCCGCTCGGCGACGATGATATTGCACATCGAGCCGGTGAGCAGCAGGTTGCCGGCAAAGGTGGAAAGCAGCGCCAGGCCCGCCAACGCACCCTGGGACAAATCCGGAAGGAGCTGCAGGATCAGGATGACCGCCGGCACATTGCCGATCGTGTTGGAGGCGGCGAGCGTCACCGGCAGCATCACTGAGAGGCGTTCGGGAAGAACGCCGAGCCCCGCGAGCCAGGCGAGCCCGTCCTGGGCGAGACCGGCCTTGCCGAAGGCGGCGGTCACGCCGAACAGGCAGATGAAGAGCAAGAGCAGGTGCCAGTCGACCGAGCCGATCATTTCGTGTGAGGAGAGCCGCCGCGACAGGAGCAGGCACCCGGCGACCGCCAGCGCGCTCAGTTCGCGCGGCAGCGGCGTGAGGAAGAGAGCGATGAGGGCCAGGACCGCGATGAGGCCCTTCAGGGTCTGGAACCGGTCGATCGCCACCGGCTCAACGGGAGCGGCCGCAATCGGTGCGCTGAGCGCTTTGCGCCAGGTTGCCAGGACCGCCCAATAGACGAAAGCGAGCGAAGCGAGGACCGGCGGCAGGGAGATGAGAAAATAGCGCCAGAAGTCGAGCCCGCCCGCCTGGCCGATCAGGATATTCTGCGGATTGCCGATGAGGGTTGCCGCCGAGCCGGCATTGGCCGCGCCTGCCAGCGCCACGAGATAGGGCCTTGGATCGAGCTTCTGGGAGAGGAGGCCGGCACAGATGAGCGGCGTGAAGGCGAAGACGATGACGTCATTGGTAAGGATGGCCGAGAGAAGGCCGGTGACGGCGATGAGAAGGGCGAGCAGCACCTTCGGATTCCGGGCGGCATGCGTCACCCGCGCCGCGACGAGGCGATAGAAGCCCGATTGCTCGAACTGAGCGGAAAGGATCATCAGGGCGAAGAGCAGCGCGATCGTCGGCATGTCGACCGCACGGCCGGCTTCCTCCAGGCTGAGTTCGCCGAAGGCGAGCAGCACGATGAGCCCGAGCAGCGCCACGCCGGTGCGCTCGACGGCGAGCCCCGGCACCCGGCCGAGCGCCATGCCGACATAGACGAGGATGAAGACAGTGACGGCGAGTGAGGTCAAGACGGGGGAACGTTTAGTGGAGAGGATGAGCGGGTGTAACACGCCTCCCCCGATCGCAAAAGCGAGCTCGACTTACCGTCATCCCATGCCGCCACGTACAATTGACAGGCATTGGAGCGTGGGTCTCTTATACAGGCATCATGAAGTTCCCGGTTCCCCGGGAGGTTCGTGGGCCGCCACCACAGCGAGAAGGAGCCGGGCGATGTCGATTGATCCCCGCAATTGGATGTGGAACGAAGCCTGCGCTTTCATCGAGCGCGCGGAAAATTTGCATCGCCAGCCTCAGCTCTCCGATGCGCCCGCGGCCAGCTGGATTCCCCCGATCGACATATTCGAGGACGACGACAACGTGATTCTGATGGTGGCCCTGCCGGGCGTCGCCCCTGATGATCTCGACATCCGAATGGAAGACGGCACTGTTGTCATCCGCGGCCGGCAGCGTCTGCCGCGGCTCGCCCGCCGTGCCCTTATTCATCGTCTCGAAATTCCCCATGGGGGATTTGAGCGGCGGGTCCATATGCCGTCCGGCTGGGGGCTTACCGGCAGGACGGAATTCAGAGACGGCCTGCTGACCCTGCTCTTCGCCAGACAGGAAATCTGACTGACAGGTGGATCATGTCCGACACACGCCCCAATCCGGATCCGGCGCGGCAACCTGAACGCACTGCGCCACTGCCTGATGATGCCCTGGTTTTACTTCCGGCGCGTCAAGCCGTTCTGTTTCCCGGCATCGTGCTGCCGCTGACCCTCAACCGGCCGGCGTCGATCGCCGCCGCTCAGGAGGCGGTCCGGCACGAGAAGAACATCGGGGTTCTTTTGCAACGCGATCCCGCGGTCGACGAGCCGACCGCAGAGCAGCTCTATCGCGTCGGAACCGCGGCGGAGATATTGCGCTATGTGACCGCCCCGGACGGGACGCATCACCTGATCTGCCGGGGTGTTCGGCGCATCCGTATCCTGGAGTTCCTTTCCGGCTATCCTTTCCTGGCGGCGCGGGTCGAGGAGATCGGAACATCCGAGGTCATGACGCCCGAGATCGAGGCACGGGTCCGGCTCCTGAAACAGCGCGCCCAGGAAGCCCTGCAATTGCTGCCGAACTTTCCGGCTGAAATGGGCGCGGCCATCGAAGGACTCGACTCGCCATCGGCCCTTGCCGATTTCGTCGCCGGCGTCAGCGACGCGAAGCCCGCGGAGAAGCAGGAGATTCTCGAAGCGGTCGAAGTGATGGAGCGGCTCGACAAGGTGCTCGTGCTCATTGGCGAGCGCCTCAAGGTACTGCGGCTGACCAAGGAGATCGGCGAGCAGACCCAGCACTCTTTGTCCTTGCAGCAGCGTCAGCACATTCTGCGCGAGCAGCTCCGCCAGATTCAGAAGGAACTCGGCGAAGGCGACGAGAAATCGGCCGAGATCGCCGAGCTCGGCGAGCGGGTCGAAAAGGCGCAAATGCCCAAGGAGGCGAAGGAGCAGGCCGACAAGGAATTGAAGAGGCTGGAGCGGATGCCGGAGGCCGCCGCCGAATATGCCATGATCCGCACCTATCTCGACTGGCTGATCGACCTGCCCTGGTCGAAGCTTGCGCCCGAACGCATCGACATCGCCGAAGCGCGGCGCATCCTCGACGAGGAGCATTACGGCCTCGACAAGGTGAAGCGGCGCATTCTCGAATTCCTCGCCGTGCGCAAGCTGAATCCGGACGGCAAGAGCCCGATCCTCTGCTTCATCGGACCGCCGGGTGTCGGCAAGACTTCGCTGGGGCAGAGCATCGCTCATGCGACGGGCCGGAAATTCGCGCGCATCAGCCTCGGCGGCGTGCATGACGAGGCCGAGATCCGCGGTCATCGCCGGACCTATATCGGCGCCCTGCCCGGCAACATCATCCAGGCCATGCGCCGGGCCGAGATCCGCAATCCGGTCCTGATGCTGGACGAGATGGACAAGCTCGGCGCGGGCTTCCAGGGCGATCCCGCATCCGCCCTTCTCGAGGTTCTGGACCCTGAGCAGAACTCGACCTTCCGCGACAACTATCTCGCGGTCCCCTTCGATCTTTCGAAAGTTTTGTTCATCGGAACCGCAAATGTCGCCGATACCATTCCAGGACCGGTCCGCGACCGCATGGAGATCATCGAGATCCCGAGCTATATCGACGAGGAGAAGCTCGAGATCGCCAAGCGCTATCTGGTCAAGCGGCAGCTCGCGGCAGCCGGGCTGACGCCTGAACAATGCGAGATCACCGATGAAGCGCTCCGCGGCATCATCCGCGACTACACGCGCGAGGCCGGTGTCAGGAACCTCGAACGCGAGATCGGCGCGGTGTGCCGGCATGCCGCCATGCGCATCGCAGAGAAAGGCGACGAGAGGCTGCGTGTCACCGGGGAGACCCTGGCCACCATACTCGGACCGGCGCGTTTCGAACGCGAGAGCGCGATGCGCACCAGCATTCCTGGAGTCGCCACCGGCCTTGCCTGGACACCGGTCGGCGGCGACATCCTGTTCATCGAGGCGACGCGCACGCCCGGCAACGGCAGACTCGTCCTCACCGGGCAGCTCGGCGATGTCATGAAGGAGAGCGCGCAGGCCGCCTTGACCCTGGCCAAGGGGCGCACCGCGGAGCTCGGCGTCGATATCGACAGCTTCGAAAGATCGGACATTCACATTCACGTACCCGCGGGCGCCATCCCCAAGGACGGACCGAGCGCGGGCGTCGCCATGTTCACCGCGCTCGCCTCGCTTCTCACCGGCCGTACCGTGCGCAGCGATACGGCGATGACCGGCGAAATCTCGCTGCGCGGGCTGGTACTGCCCATCGGCGGCGTGAAGGAGAAGGTCCTGGCGGCGATACGCGCCGGCATCACCACCGTTCTGCTGCCGGCGCGCAATCGCAAAGACCTGGAAGACGTTCCGGAAAGCGCCCGCCAGCATGTCCGCTTCGTTTGGCTCGACACGGTCGAAGACGCCGTGGCGGCCGCGTTGGAAGCACCTGGCGAAACCTCCCCGGCGGCCGATGCGCCGCAAGTGTCCACCACGCACAAGCGCGCCGCCCGGTCACGCAGTTGATGCCATGACCATCAACCGTTGCTCAGGAGGAGCTCATGCCCCGCAATGTCATCGACAAGCCTGAATGGCAGAGATTTCTCGACCGGGTCTCCAGGGCCTCGCCGGCAAGCAGGTGGAGATCGAGGTTGCCGCGCTGGGCCTCGGCGATCAGATCCTGACGCAATGGGTTCCTGTCCTGGGCCTCGTCTATGAGCCGAAGAGCAACTCGGTGGAGATCGCCGTCGAAGGTCTCGACCACATGATCCGCGACCCCAAGGCCGTCTATGCCGAGCAGGATCGAGGCGAGGTGACGAGCATCGAGATCATCGACAAGGACGATGTCAGGCAGATCTTGAAATTCCGCGATACGCTGCTTCTGCCGGCGCCGTGAAGCGCGGGCGCCGTCCTTCATCCGTCAGTTCAGAGGTTCCGCCTCCGGAAACTTCCATTTGCCGCTCAGGATTTCGGCCTTGGGACGGTAGAGCCGGACCATGTAGTTCCAGCCCTCCATGGTCGGAATGCAGTTCACGATCTTGCCGTCACAGCCGCCGAACTGGACCGAGACGGATCCATCGCTATCTTTCTTGGCCGTGATGTTATTCAGCGTGTAGACATTGAGCGGATTGGGCACATAATAGCCATCGGCATTGTACACGCTGACCGACCAGAAGCTTCCAACCGGGACATCACGCGTCCTGAGCCTGTAGACGGTCTTGCCGTCGTTTCTCTCAGGCACGATGTTCAGATATATGGCGTCCTTGTCCGGATTGCCGCCCCAGCCGGACGCTGCGCCGAGCAGGAATCGTACCGGATCGACGTCGCTCTTTTTGCCGAACATCCGGTTCTTGTCGGGCAGCGTGTCGGCCAGCACGATCAGCGCATCACGGACCTTCTTCTGGCTCGCCATGTCCCAGTTCGGGACCTCGAATGCGCCGATCTTCTTCTGTTTTACCCGGACAGCATCCTGCAGCGCATGGACCTTCCTGAGGTCATCGGGATCGCCCGGATCGGCCAGGATGCGGATCGCGGCCACGAAATACCGTGTCCCGATCTTCTTGCGATCGAAGGTATGTGTTCCCGCTCCATAATACACATCGTAAGTATACTGGTTCTCGTCGATGACTTGCATCGACAGGAAGCGCTTGCCGGAATCCGGCAGCGTGATCGTGACCGGGCCGGCGTCGAGATCGAAGACGGCGGATGAGTACAGCGTATCGCGATTGAGCCTGATCACCGACTGCTTGTCGAGCGGCGCCATCTCACGCGTGTGATCGAACTTGCCAAAACCGCCATTCTTGACGACGCCGCCGAAATAGAGATCGGACTCGGCGCGGGCGAAGTTTTCGATGGTGACCGGCACGCTCGGCACCTCCTGCGCACCGGCCTTGTCGGCGACGCGCTCGAGCGGCGGCTGCTTCCACCGCCCGTCAAGGGCTTCGGGCTTCGGCCAATAGAGCCGCAGCGTCGTCCAGAACGGGCCTTTAGGCGTGGGCAGCCAGTTCGTCTCCTTGTCCTTTCCGGGGGAGTCATGCTGCAGATAGATGGTGATGCCGCCATCGGCGTCGCGCTTCAGGTCGGCAAGCATCGGAGAGTTGATCAGATAGCGGTTGATGGGGTTGGCGACGAGCAGGCTTGCCGGCAATTCATACATTGTCAGCGACCAGAACGAATTGACCGGCGGCAGATCACCGGGAGCGAAGCGCAGGATATAGCGGTTCTTGGCGCCGTCGAGTGGCTGCCCCGCCGCATCGACGAAATAGTTGGGATACAGCGCCTCTTCCTTGGAGTTTCCATAGATACCGAAGGCCGCCGAGGACATGCGGGCGAGATAATCATTGGCCAGGAACTCGCGCGTCCCGAAACCGTCAGCGGCAGTTCGCTTGCCTGTGTCGACGACGGCTGCCTTGAACTCGGCCAGCGCCTGCCATGCATCCGCCATGCCGGCCGCGATCGCATCGCGAAGTTCAGGTGCGAGCTTGTCCGCTTCGAAGGCCTGGCCCGGGACGATGCCGATTTTGGCCAATCGTGCGCGCAGATCCGTCTCGCTCGGATGCGTCGGCGCAAACTGCAGGACGAAGTTCAACTCGTCGAAGAAGTCGAGGGAAGTGCGCTGCGCCTCCGGCGACAAGGGACGGAAGAAAGTGATTGCGGGGGCGGCCGGCGGCGCCGGCTGGCCGAGGAACGCGGAGAGCGGCTGGACCTTATAGCCCGCCTGCACGGCTTTCACGTTTTCGATATCTTCCGGCCCTTTCAGCTGCGTGCGGAAGAGAACGAAGGCAAGCTCGGTTTCCGAGCGGATGACCTGCTTGATGCCGGCGGGCGCCTCCCCTTTCCAGTTCGGTCCGGCGAGCAGAAAGTTTCCGGCCTCATTGCCGGTCGCGCGGCTGCCGACATAAGCGAAATTGAATGTATTGAGGTCGATGAACTGGAGCGAATAATAGCGATCCGCTTCGACCGCCGGAACCGAGATGACGAGCGGCTCGCTGCGCAGGTCCGCGCCGAGTTGCGAATAGGGCGTATCCGAGTTCGGCGTCTGGATGGCTTTGTCATCAGGCGTGAAGACCCGGCCGACATTGTTGATCGTGTTCCACGGCGCCTTGAATTCCGTACTGTCCCGGTCGACAAAATATGAATGGAGAATCCGATAATTATCGACCAAGGGAAAGCCGTAGATCGTTGCCTCCTTGGCGATTGCCCGGACTTCGTCAGTGTTCGGGCCGGTGGCCGACGCAAACGCCCCGAATGCGTTCGCGGCCAAACCTGCGATCAAGATTCCGGCGGCGCACAAGCACCGCAAAAGACTTGCATTCATTCCGGGTATACTCCCTGCTGCTCGGCCGCAGACACTTTGCATGACATCGACAAATGGGGAAGCTCATCGGCCCGCCTTCAAGTCCAATTCGCTCCGCTGCGGGGAATGATACTCATCGCCCGCAAAAGAGTCTGTCCCGAACCGGACAATTTGGCGAGTATCGGAAATGAACCACCAGGGCGAAGGCGCTCCACCTTGACACAACCCGTGATCTGTCAAATGCCGTGCCTCTTCCCATAGAGGCAAAGCTTGCAGAGTTCCTGGGATTGCTCGCTCGTGGGCGCGTGCTTGCGCCGCTTGCGTTCAGCCACCGAGGCCCGAGACACAGCGAGATGACATTCGACGCGATCGTCGCCGAATCGCATTTAGCGGACTGAGTGAAGAAGATCAGTCTTCCTCGGAAGCGAAACGGCGAAGGCCCTCGGCATCATTGATCATGATCGACCGGTAAGTATTGGCAATCCAGCCGGCCGCAGCGAAACGTTTCAGGGCGGCATTCACTTGTTTGCGCGAGACATTGGCCATCAGCCCGAGCTCGGTCTGTGTGAGGGGGATCGATACCGCGCCTACCCAGGTAAGACGATGGAGGATGGAGGCGATGCGCCGATCAACCCGGGGTTTCTGAAGGTCGTGGATCACACGGATAAGGACATCGCACCCATAGATCGAAATGAACCCGAAGTAGCGCAACAACTCGGGTTCACGGGCCACCATTTGATCCATTGCATCCAACGGCAGATGCATCATCCAGGTATCGGTGATCGCGCGCATTTCACCCCGTCGAGGTTGCCTGGTCATGAAACATCCCTCTCCCGTCCAGGCACCCGGCACGCCCAGGTGAATCAGCCGCGGCGTGGCGGTGGGAGGAGCCGTATTGATCGTGAGGATGCCATGGACGAGGCCATAGATGCCACCGATCGGATCTCCGAGACGAAACACCGTCTGACCTGGAGAGAAACGCATCAAGACGGACCGTCGCAACACTTCCGAACGGAACGCCGCGGGCAGCTGGGAGAGCCAGCCTTGCTGGCTCATGGTGTTTTCCGCCTTCATACGGGTGATTCGCACCATCGATTGCCTCCCCTTTCGTCCCCATCAGGACAATTATCGTGGCTCGGCCTAAACTAGCGCGGGAAGCGAAAGAGGGGATACTGGTTTCGGGATCGGCGTTCAGCGATCGGTCGATCAAACTGCACTCGGCAGATGTGGGGGACGAAAGCGTGGCTCTCGGCCAACGCAAAGACACGCTACGATTGCAGGAATGAGCACCAGGCAACGCCGGTATCAGCAGGCCCTGTCACGGCGGGCGCTTGTTCCACCTGACGCCGGAGCGACCCATCTCATATCCCATCTGGAACAGCTGATTCATGTAGCCGTGATCGAACGGGGAAGTTTCCTTTACCGTAAAGCTGGGAGGAATCCAGATTGCGTTGAAGTCGACCCCTTCCTGCCTGGCGTTGGCATACATCCGGTAGAGGTCGCCGATGCCCTGGGTCTTGATCAAGCTGCCGATCGACTTGCCCGCAATGGACGCGAGTTTGGGTCTGACGGCACTGTATTCCGGCGTGACTTTCCCGTTCCGCACCACATAGAGCGTCCTAGTGCGCTTCAGGCCGAGCTTCTTGTCCGTGTTCTTCAGCGAAAGATTCGACGGGAAGAGAAACGCCTGATTGCTCGTCCCGCCATCGACATGCATTTCGTCAAAGTACCGCCCGCCGGCGTCAACCTTGATATTCACCGGCGGGAAGACACCCGGAATTGAAGCGGATGCCACCAGGACATCCTGGATCAACTGCCTCCGATTGGGCCCCTGGCTGGTGGCAATCGCCCCGATGTCCCATACGACCGGGCGCTCGGCGTCCAGATTGGTCGTCCCGATAAGCAGCCGCCGGCCCTTTGCGTGCTCGCGCGCGATATCCGACACCATCCGGTCGGTCACATAGGTGGCAACCAGCCGGCGCAAGGGAGAGTTGTCGGCAGCCGATGCCGAACCGAGTATCTCGAGCAAGCCCTTCTGCTCATAGATGTCCTTGCCCGAGATACGGGTATAGGCGGCCTTGAGGTTTTCGTCATATGGGGGCCCAAGGAACGCGAAGGGAGCAATCAGGGAGCCGGTGCTTATGCCCGTAACGACGGTGAATTCCGGGCGTGTCCTCGAGGCCGTCCAGCCGAACAGCAATCCGGCTCCGAACGCGCCATTGCTGCCGCCGCCGGACACGGAGAGATAGCTGACTTCCGAAAGCTTTCTGCTGGCCTGCTGGGCCGCCATTTGCGAAAGCGCCCCGGCCTCCATGTCGGTGGCGTCATCTCCCCAATAACGTATGCGCGGGTAACCCGGCACGACCGATTGGGATGCAAGGGTCTCGGGCACCGGGTCGCGAAGCAGATCTTTGCTGCCCGCGCATGCCGAAAGGACCATCGCCAGGGCGCCGATGAGGAGCAACCGGTTAATCTTGTGCAAAATCATAATACTACCGGAATCCGTCCCAAACGGCCGCTATTGCGCCTGTGCCGGCGGGGATAGGGCTAAAGTCACCAGGGCATTCCATCCCTCGGCGCGATTCTCCGCCGCGAATTCGTAATAGCCGCGAATATTCAGATAGCCCTGCATGGTCCCGGTGGGAAACATGAAGCCGACCTGAGGTCCGATGCCCAAAACGCGCGATTTGAAATCACCGAGCACGGCACCCTGTCCGCTGTCGCCTGTGAGCTGCTGGTAGACATAGCCCGCGATACCCACATGCGCCTGCGGCGACAGAAACTGTGCTGCCGCCCAATCGATGTGGCCGTCAACGCCGTTCTGATAATTGGTGTCGGGATTCTCGAAATTGTAAGTGAGCCCACCGAGAATGGAGAATTCCCGGCCGGTCACCGGGTTGAAGTAGGTGTAGCCGGCACCGCCATCGATGGCCGCATGTCCGATCCCGATATTCGCGAGGCGGCCAGCCTCATAGTCGCCGACCGGGATATCGCCGGTGATATAGGTCATATAGTTGCTGACGCCGGCATTCCACTTCAGACTGAATGCGGGATAGAGATCACCGACGCTCGTGAGCATATCCGTGCGATCACCGGAAATCGTTCCACCGCCTGGGCCGGAGAGCGTGGCCTCTGCCGTGGTTTCGTTCCGGCCAAACACACCGGTCAAGCCGAGAGTGGCCCGTCCGCCCAGAACCGCCTCCTCGAATGTATAGCTCGGAGCGACAAACAACAGATTCACGTCGCTCTCGAGACCGGCTCTGATTTCTCCCCCTTGCGGAAAATCGAGGCCGCGGCCTGCATCGACCGAGGCATGATAATAAACGAGACCAAGCGACCAGCCAGGCTGTGACGGCACTGCCACGAGACTCGCATATTGTCCTGGAAGCCAGAAGCTGACGCCTCCCTCATCGGCCAGCACCGGCTCTTGCATCACGGTCAACGCGGCAATTGCAAACCCGGCTTTCCACAAAGGTTTCGCGTCGCGAATGACGATTTTCGTCATTTCGCCCGCCGAAGCAAAAATCACATCAGCCCCCTAGCGCCTGCGCAACATCCCATGTGTTCTTCGCGGGCGAAATCTATCCGTCGAGCCGAAACACATTGTCCGAAAAGGCACAAAGCCGGAACTTTTTTTGACCGCGGTGGGCGAGCACGCAGGACGCTGCGCGGTGGGTCCTCAGACGCCTACGCCTTAAGCCCTGCGCTTGGGATCGAGCGTCACCTTGTAGAGCTCAGCGTCGCCACGATCCATGAGCCTGACCGTCATCTGCTCCGTCTTGCCGTCGATATCGACGAGGCCGAAGAACTGCAGGCCGGCCGAAGGCGGCAGATTGACGCCCTGCTCCCTGCTCGGCGCCTTCATGAATTTGACGTCCGGCCCGAAAGTTCTGTCGAGCTCATTGGGACCGAAGGTCCCGGCATGAAGCGGGCCCGACACGAATTCCCAGAAAGGCTCGAAATCCTGGAACTGCGCCTTGTCGGGACTGTAGTAATGCGCGGCGGTATAATGCACATCCGCCGTCAGCCAGACGACATTGTGAATTTCCGATCCCTTGATGAACTTCAGGAGATCGGCGAATTCGAGCTCGCGTCCGAGCGGCTTGCCCTGATCGCCATTGGCGACGGCCTCGACACCCTTTCTTTCCTTCCAATCGTCCCAGACGATGAGGCCGATCGGCATGTCGCAGGCGATCACCTTCCAGGTCGCTTTCGATGCCGCGAGCTCGCGCTTGAGCCACAGCATCTGGGTCTCGCCGATGATGCGCGATGAGGGCGTGAGCTCGGTTTCGAGCGATGGGCCGTTCGGCCCGCGATAGCTGCGCAGGTCGACGAAGAAGATGTCGAGCAGCGGGCCATAGGATATCCGGCGATAGATGCGCCCCGGCTCTTCCGGAAAATAGACGATCGGCGTCATCTCGTGGAAAGCGCGCGCGGCACGTTCGACGAGTTTCTCGATCGACTTTTCCTTGTAACGGGCATCCTGGCGCAGATCGGTGGCCGGCGACCAGTTGTCGAGCACATCATGATCGTCCCACTGGAAGTAGGTCGGCACCGTGGCATTGAAGCCCAGCAGATTCTCGTCGAGCAGATTGTATTTCCAGCGTCCGCGAAACTCGTCGAGCGTCTCCGCGACCTTGCCGACGCCTTCCTGGACGATGTTCTTCCATACACCACCACCGGGGAGCTGCACTTCCGGCTTGATCGGCCCATCGGCATAGATCGTGTCGCCGGAATGGATGAAGAAGTCCGGATCATGCGTGGCCATGGTGGCGTAAGTCCGCATGCCGCCATCTTCCGTATTGATGCCCCAGCCCTGCCCGGCGGTATCGCCCGACCACACGAAGCGCACATTACGGTGGCTGAGCGGCGCGGTGCGGAAGCGGCCGATGAGCGGCTGGCTCTTGGTGCTCGTGTAAGAGAGATTGGCGAAGCGCAGGCGATAGAAGATCGTCTGATCGGGCGGCAGATCGACGAGGAGATGCTTCACGGTCAGATCGCGCGCCGGCCGCGCATCGAGGCTCGCCACCCGCACGGCATCCTTGAAGCTCTCGGTGGTGGCGACCTGGACATGCAGCCGCGCCGGCCGGTCGCTTCTGGCCCAGATCATACCCGAACGCGCATCGACATCGCCCGATTGCACGCCGTGGCTCAGCTGCGGGCGCGTGGCGGCGTGGCTGATGGCGGGCATGGCGAGGCCAGGCCCCAAGGCCAGTGTGCCGGCCACCGACGACAGCAGGAACTTGCGGCGATCCAGTCTAACCACCGGCAGTGTTCCGCTTGGCGTCGGACATGCCTTGCTCGAGCAAGGCATGAAGGGTGGTCATCGACTGCCGCTCCTCTGGCGCGATCCGCCCGTCGATCTCGGCGACGAGCATGCAGGCTTCCCAGATCAGCGGCAGTGCCTGCGGTCGTTCTTTCGTCAATCTCTTCACGATGCCCGCGACATCGAGGACATTGGGCACATGCCGGCGCGCCCAGCGTACCGCATGGGCCACTTCGCCAGGGTCGGTCTCAAGCCCGAGTTCCGCCGCGCGGACGGACGCGAACTGCTCCATCACCCCGCGTTCGGCGGGCTCGAGCCGGCCGTCGGTCGCGCCGATCATGGCCAGGATGCGCAACTCATCGCCGATCTCGGAGATGACCGACCGGATGACGGAACGCTCCGGTCCGTCTCCTATGATGGATATCGCGATTTCGATATGGGCCAGCGCGCCGGCGGGATCGGTATCGAAGCCAGTGACGGTGACCTCATGATGCGCGCCCTCAGTGAGGAGCCGGGCGACCCAGATTCGTCCCGGCGGAATGTGGCCGATGCGCTGGCCGTCATGAATGCAGGCGACGATGTCCTCGTCCTGTGGCCTGCGCGCGAGAGTCAGCCTGTCGCCTTCGCGCACAGACCGGGCGGCATCGAGGGCGAGCCCGACGACAACGCAGGGATGTGTGCGCATCGATCCTCTTTGGTCTGATTCTGCTCAACCCGCCGATCCTGCGCCTCGTCCGACGCCCGGTCAAATACTGTCCATCCTGCCCTTGCCTTTTGGCGACGTCGGAATATCCTTGGCTCAAAACTGCAAGGCAGGCGCGGGATGCGAAAAAGTGGGCACCGGTTTTCGCAAGAATCCCGCGCCAATATATAAGAACCGATCACGTTTATGAGTTTGGATTGACTCAATCCAACCTCATCGTGATCTAGAGCGCTTCCCGCGAAAGTTGCTCGACTTTCGCGACAAGGAAGCGCTCCAGATATATTTAATCGAGCCTTTTCTCCCGTTTTGATCGAATCTATTGATTCGATCAAAACGGGGAAGGCTCTAGGTGAGGGAGGGAGTTTGACCGCAACGGCTTCCGTATCCGCAGACCCGATGGTCCGCTTCGTGAATGTGCAGAAGAGCTATGACGGCGCCACGCTGGTCGTCAAGAATCTCAATCTGGACATCGCCAAGGGCGAATTCGTCACCATGCTGGGCCCCTCGGGCTCGGGCAAGACCACGACGCTCATGATGCTCGCCGGCTTCGAGCCCACTACCAGCGGTGAGATCTTCCTGAACGGCCAGCCGATCAGCGGGATGCCGCCGCACAAGCGCGGCATCGGCATGGTCTTCCAGAACTATGCGCTGTTTCCCCATATGACCGTCAACGAGAACCTCGCCTTTCCGCTCCAGGTGCGCCGCCTGGGCAAAAGCGAGATCGAGAGCCGGGTGAAGACCGCCCTCGAAATGGTGGAGCTCCCGGGCTTCGGCAATCGCCGCCCGAGCCAGCTGTCGGGCGGTCAGCAGCAGCGCGTGGCCGTCGCCCGCGCCCTCGTCTTCGATCCCGACCTCGTGCTCATGGACGAGCCCCTGGGCGCCCTCGACAAGCAGCTGCGCGAGCAGATGCAGTATGAAATCCGGCATCTGCATGAGCGGCTCGGCATCACCGTCGTCTATGTCACCCATGACCAAGGCGAAGCCTTGACCATGTCGGATCGCATCGCCGTCTTCAAAGACGGCATCGTGCAGCAGCTCTCGAGCCCGGCCGAGCTTTATGAGCGCCCGCAGAATTCCTTCGTCGCCCAGTTCATCGGCGAGAACAACCGCTTGCAGGGCGTCGTCGAGGACATGGCCGGCAACGGTACCTGCAAGGTGAAGCTCACCTCCGGCGAGGTGGTCAACGCGTCGGCCGTGAAGGTCGCGAAGAAGGGTGACCGCACCTTGCTGTCGCTGCGCCCGGAGCGGGTGAAGATCAATCCGGGCGACAGCGGCGGCGCCAATGTCATTCAGGGCAGCGTCGAGGAGATCATCTATCTCGGCGACCATGTCCGAACCCGCCTCGCGGTGGCCGGCCAGTCCGATTTCATCGTCAAGATTCCCAACAACACCGAGCGGCCCGCGCTCAAGGAAGGCACCACGGTCAGGATCGGATGGGAACCGGAGGACTGCCGCGCGCTGGATGATGTTTAGCGCATCGGACCGAAAAACTCGCAGCAGTTTTCAGATAATCCCCTGCGCAGACTAAGAACTAAGTTATCCCGCGCAGCCTTTGCGAGCGCCGCCGCAAGAGCTCGACGCCGATGAGAAGGCAGACCGACAGCAGAACCTGAACCGTCGCCGCGGCGGTGATGGTCGGGCTGATCATCTCGCGGATGCCGCTGAACATCTGTTTCGGCAAGGTGCGCTGCTCGGCGCTCGACAGGAACAGCGCCACGACCACTTCATCGAAGGATGTCACAAAGGCGAAGAGCGCGCCGGAAATCACACCCGGCAGGATGAGCGGGAGAATAACCTTCCGGAAGACGGTGAGCGGCGGCGCGCCGAGACCCTGCGCGGCGCGCTGCAGCGTCCAGTCGAAATTGGTGAGCGTCGAGGTCACCGCGATCACCACGAAGGGGGTCGCGAGCGCTGTATGGGCCAGAGCAAGCCCGGCGAAGGTGCCGATCAGCCCGAAATAGCCGAAGGACATGAAGACCGCGACCGCCACGACGATGACGGGCACGATCATCGGCAGCAGCAATATGCCGAGCACGATGCTGCGTCCCGGCAGGCCCGCGCGGGCGAGCCCCAGCGCCGCCATCGTGCCGAGCGCCGTCGAGGCGATCGTCACCGTGACGGCGAGCTTGATGCTGAGGAACAAGGCGCTGGTCCAGCGCTCATTGCCGAAGAAGTCCGCATACCATTTGAGCGACAGGCCCGGCATCGGATAGCTGAAATAGGGCTCGGAATTGAAGGAAAGCGGGATGATGACCAGGATCGGCGCGATGAGAAACAGGAGCACCAGCGCGGTGAAGATCCAGCCGCCATAGAAGAGCGCCTTTTCGATCGGCATGGCATAGGGAGCGGGTTTCAACATGGGCTTCAGCCGAGCTTCACTTTGTCGATGCCGACGATGCGGTTGTAGACGAAGAAGAGGACGAGCGTCGCCCCCAGCAGGATCAGGCTGAGGGCGCTGGCCTTGCCCCAGTTGTTCTCCTGATTCATCGCCGAGGCGATAACGCCCGAGACCATCTGGTCGGACGCGCCGCCGACCAGCGCCGGGGTGATGTAATAGCCGAGGCTCAGGATGAAGGTCAGGAGGCAGCCGGCGCCGATGCCGGGCAGCGTCAGCGGAAGATAGACGCGGAAGAACGAATAGATCGGCCCGCCGCCGAGCGAGCGCGCGGCCCGCATATAGGACGGCGATATGCCTTTCATCACGCCATAGATCGGCAGCAGTGTGAATGGAAGCTGGATATGCACCATGGCGGTGACCGTTCCGAATCGGCTGAAGATCAGCTTGAGCGGCCCGTCCGAGAGATGCATGAACTGGATGAGGTTGTTGACCGGGCCGTTGTCCTGCAGGAGCACGAACCAAGCCGTGGTCCGCACCAGGAGCGATGTCCAGAACGGCACCAGGATGAAGATGAGGAGGATATTGGCGAGGCGCTCCGGCGCGTTGGCCAGCATGAAGGCAACGGGATAAGCGAGCGCCAGCGTGATGAGCGTCACCAGCGCGCTGATATAGAAGGTCCGCGCCAGGACATTGATATAGACGGCCTGCGACTTGGCCACCGGCACGATGCTGTTGTCGGCGTTGCGCTCGAGATCGAGCGATCGCAGCAGGTAGAAATCGGTCAAAGGCCGGCCCGCCTGCTTGATTTTCACCCAGATCAGCCGGTCGCCCCACATCTTGTCGAGGGCGATGAACTGTTCCTTGTAAGGCGGGCCGGTCATCTCCTTGGCTTTGTTGGCGGCCGCGATGACCTTGCTGCGCACGCCGGAGATTTCGTAGTTCAGCCGCTTGCCGATCAGAGCCGCGCTGTTGTCCTGCGCCACATTCTTGAAGTCGTTCGCCAGCGCCGCAAAGGCGGTCTCATCCGGCGTCTCCTTGCCATCCCAGCTGCGCAGCGCCTCGATCGTCGCCGGCAGGTTCTGGGCGATGCTCGGATCGTAGACGGCGCGCGTCAGCAGAAAGGCGACCGGCGCCGCGAAGGTGACGAGCACGAAGAGCAGCAGCGGCAGGACGAGGATCATCGCGCGCAGATGTCCTCTCCTCTGCGCGGCGGCGAACTGCCAGGGCAATCTTGGTGCGGTCGCGACGGTCGCTGTCATTATTCTGGCCGCTGCAAGAAAGCGGGGGCGTTGCGGCCCCCGCGATCCTGTTCAGTTACTGCGCGACCCAGACATTGAAGCGTTCACGCAATGCGTCGATGTTGTCGCCCCAGAACTTCGCATTGACGATGAAGCCGTCCTTCAGGTTCTCGGGGTTGGTCGGCAGATCGGGCGTGATCTTCGGGTTGGTGTTGGCGATCGCTGCCTTGTTGCCCGGTCCATAGGAAATATAGTTCGTCTGGTCGGCCTGACGGTCGGCACGGCCGGCGAAGGCGATGAATTTATAGGCCGTGTCGCGATGCTTCGAGCCCTTGACCACATTCCATCCCTGCCAGTCGAGGGCCTGATCGTTCCACATCACGGCGAAGGGCTTCTTGTCCTCGTTCACGGCCTTGTAGATGCGGCCGTTCCAGGCCGAGGTCAGGATCACCTGGCCGTCGGCGAGCAGCTGCGGCGGCTGCGCGCCCGCTTCCCACCACACGACATCCTTCTTGATCGTGTCGAGCTTGGCGAAGGCGCGGTCTACGCCCTCGGGCGTCGAGAGCACATTGTACACGTCCTTGATGTCCACGCCGTCGGCGATCAGCGCCCATTCGAGATTGATGAAGGGACTCTTCTGCAGGCCGCGCTTGCCCGGATATTTTTCGAGATCGAAGAAGGCGCTGATCGACTTCGGCGGCTCCTTCACCTTCGTGGTGTCATAGGCGAGCACGGTCGAGTAGAGAATGCTGGGAACGACGCATTCGCTGGCATCGGCGCTGATGAAATCGTCACGCTTCAGGCCGAGCTTGTCCCAGTCGATCTTCTCCACGATGCCTTCCGCGCAGGCGGCGAGGGTGGTCATCGAGTCGTTCTCAACCACGTCCCAGGTGACATTGCCCGTCTCGACCATGGCGCGGATCTTGGCGATCTCGCCGTTGAACTCCTCTTCAACGATCTTATCGGTGGATTCCTTCATGAATGGTTCGAAGAAGGCTTTGCGGACGCTGTCCTGATAGGCGCCGCCCCAGGAGACGACGGTGACGTCATCCGCAAATGCTGGAACTGAAAGCACGGCGAGAAAGCACGCTGCAGAGAATAATCTCATTTTCATGGCTGACCTCCCTGGCCTGTTTTTTGATCCGTCGCGACCGCGACATCTCACTTCTTAATGCCCCACACTATGCCCCACGCGAACGCCAGTATTCACGACTGGGGTTCATCGGCACGATATTCTCGGATAAACATCCATGAATCAAGGCATCTCGGGAGAATGATGATGGGGAAAGCCGAAGAACGCCTGACGGCGCTGGGTCTCAGGCTGCCGGGACCGGTCAAGGGACCGCCGGGCGTCGTGCTGCCCTTCCGGTTTGTGCGGATACTGGGCACGCGCGCCTTCATCTCCGGGCACGGCCCCACGAAGGATGACGGCTCACTCGCCGAGCCGCTTGGAAAAGTGGGGCGCGACCTCACGATCGATCAGGGTTATCAGGCGGCGCGCCTTACCGCTTTGGCCATGCTCGGCAGCCTTCATCGCGCGCTCGGCGATCTCGACCGCATCGCCGCCTGGACCCGCGTCTTCGGCATGGTCAATTCGGCGCCTGGCTTCGCGAGCCAGCCCAGTGTCATCAACGGTTTCTCCGACCTGATCCTCGATGTCTTCGGCCCCGAGATCGGCGCCCATGCAAGAAGCGCCGTCGGCATGGCGGAACTTCCTTTCAACATCCCGGTGGAAATCGAAGCCGAAGTCGCGATAATGTGATCGGTACAGACCATGGCGAACAACCGTAGTGGAGCAGCGTGGCGAAAGATGAAAGAGATCCGGCGGAACTCGCTTTGACCGCCTTGGCCGGACGGCCACCCCGCTTCACCGACGAACAAGCCGCCAGACTAGCCCGCGACATATTCGGCATCGAGGGCAATCCGCGCCTTCTTTATGGCGAACGCGACCAGAATTTCCACATTGCCGTGCCCGGCGGCCCGGACATCCTCCTGAAGATCGTCGATCCCCGCGAAAATGCCGACGTCATAGACCTGCAGATCTCCGCCTTGCGGCATGTGACCCGGACCGACCCGTCTTTGCCGGTGCCGCGCCTCATCGCGGCGCGTGACGGCAAGGACGTGGCACAGGTCGAGGCGCCGGATGGCGCGCGCTACGCCGTTTACGCGCTCTCTTTCCTGCCCGGCGAGATGCTGGAGGGCATGCCGGCGAGCCCTGAGCTCCTGCAGGAGATCGGCCGCACCGTCGCCCGCCTGGGCCTCGCTCTGCGCGGCTATTTTCATGCCGCTGCCGGACGGCGCATCGCCTGGGATCCGCGCCAGGCGGCCCTTTTGCGCCCGCATACGGGCCTCATCGCGGATCGCGAGATGCGTGGGATCGTCAATAAGGCGCTCGACCGCTTCATCGAGATCGGGCCGCGGCTCGCAGGCCTCCGCCATCAGGTGATCCATCATGATTGCCATCCGGGCAATCTCCTGGTCGATCACGCCAGCGGCAAAATCACCGGGCTTCTCGATTTCGGCGATATCATCCACGGGCCGCTCGCCTTCGATCTGGCCGTGCCGATGGCCGAGACGCAGGGCGCCGGCCTGTCGCCTATCGGCTCCGCCGCTGCCGTGCTTGCCGGCTATGCCGGCATCACACCGCTCGAAGAGGCGGAGCTCGGCATCCTTTATGATGTGATCCTGGCGCGTCACGCCCTCACGCTCGCCATCCATGGCTGGCGCGGCAAGCACGACCCCGAAGCGGCCGCGAAGCTCGACACTTACTGCGCGCTGAACGGGCCAATTCTGGCCGAGATGATGCGCCTCGGACCGGACAAGGCACTGGCCGCCTTCCAGGCCGCAAGTTTAGGCGACACGGCCGCGACAGAGACGCTCGTCGCCCGCCGCCGCAAGGTCATGGGCCGGAATCTCGAGCTTTCCTATGTGAAGCCTGTCCATGCGGTGAAAGGCCGGGGCGTCTTCCTGTGGGAGCCGGACGGCACGCGCCTGCTCGATGTCTATAACAACGTGCCCTCGGTCGGTCATGCGAACCCTGAGGTCGCGGACGCGATCGCGCGCCAGGCGAGCCGGATCTGCTCCAATACCCGCTATCTGCATGAGACGGTGGTCGCCTATGCCGAGCGCATCACCCGCACCATGCCGGATGGCCTCGACAAATGCCTTTTCGTCAACAGCGGCAGCGAGGCCAATGACGCGGCCTGGCGCATCGCCAAGGCGGTCACGGGCAATACCGGCGCCATCATCATCGCCAATGCCTATCACGGCATCTCGGATGCGATCGCCGCCCTCTCGCCCTATAGCGGTCCGCTGGCTATTCCTTCGCCGCCGCATGTCGAGACGCTGGAGCCGCCCGACATCTATCGCGGCCGCTTCCGCGAGGATCATCCCGATGCTGCACGCGCCTATGCCGAGGATGCCGATCGCGCCATCGCGGCACTGGCCGAGCGCGGCCACCGGCCGGCCGCGCTGATGATCGATTCCGCCTACACCGCGCATGGCATTCTGGACGTGCCCGAGGGCTGGCTCGCCATGGTCGCGCAAAAGATCCGCGCCTCAGGCGGCCTCGTCATCGCCGATGAAGTGCAGCCGGGCTTCGGCCGTTTGGGCGAGGCCTTCTGGGGCTTCGCGGGACAAGGTATCGTTCCGGACATCGTCACCATGGGCAAGCCGATGGCCAATGGTCATCCCGTCGGCCTCGCCGTCACCCGCGAGGACATCCTTGCCGACTTCACTGGCAGAGTTGATTTTTTCTCGACCTTCGGCGGCAATCCGGTGTCGGCCGCGGCGGCGCTCGCGACCCTCACCGTCATCGAGCGCGACCGCTTGCAGGACAAAGCGCGCGCGACGGGCGATTTCCTACGTGCCGGCATCAAGGCACTCGGGCAACGCCATCAGATGATCGGCGATGTGCGCGGATGCGGATTGATGACCGGCGTCGACATCGTCGCCGATCGCGCCACACGCACGCCCTCGCCGCAGGAAGCCCGGCGCATCACCAACGGTTTGCGCGAGCTGGGTGTGCTGGTCGGGATAGACGGACCACACGGCAATGTCCTCAAGGTCAGGCCGCCTCTGCCCTTCGCCCGCGAGCATGCAGAGATCGTGCTGGAGGCGATGGACAAAGCGATGACGCTCTAATCGAATCTATAGAAGCGGCGCGCATTATCATGGAACAGCGCGCGCTGGTCGGCGGCCGGCAGATGTGCCACCGCTTCCTTGAAGTTCGTATAGATCTCCGCGAAGGTCATCTGCAGGGCGGCGACCGGAAAATCGGTGCCGAACATCGAGCGCCCGACGCCGAAGGCATTGAGGCAGTCATGCACCACGGCCTTGATGCTGTCGGGCGTCCATTGCGGATCATAGGCGCCCGGATTGGAGATCTTGAGCGCGATATTGGGGCGCGAGGCCAGAAGCGTCAGCGCGTCGCGCCAGCGCGCCATGCCGGCCTCGTCGCGGTCGATCGGGCTGGCGCAGTGATTGACGATGATCTGCAGTTTTGGAAAGACATGCGCCAGCTCGAAGACCGCTTGCGCCTGATAGGGATAGGCCATCAGCTCGAGATGCAGCCCGGCCTCGCCGACGTAACCGACATCGCGCCGCCAGTCCTTGTCGAAACCGAGATCGGGCCGCTGGATGAAGCTCTTCTGCGGCGCGCTCGGATGATGGCTCAATATGCCCCGGATCCCGACGACGCGCTTGACCGTCGCCTGCCTGGCGATGACGTCACGGGCTTCCGGTGATCCGAGAGGGGCGCGCGCCACATAGCGCAAGGCCACGCCTTGCGATTTGTCGAGGCCTTCGAGCCAGAGCGTCTCACCGAGCGCGTCGTCTTCCTGCCAGAGCGCCTCGATATGGACGGTGCCGACAATATTGTGGCCGGCGCAATCCCTTAAGTAATCCTCGACCAGATAATCGCGCCGCAGCGAGTCCAGGCCGCCGAGCGCCTCGACCGCGCCATCGACCGGCATGAGCCAGCGATGCTTGCCCATGCCGTAATCCCACAGATGATGATGCGGATCGATGACCGGCCCATCATACATGTCGAACGTCCTCCACTCGTTTCTTCCTTTCTACGTCATCCCGACTTTTCGCCGGGCTGACGGGTGGAAGACAAACTGATCCTAAATTTTGTTATCGGTCGCGACCGCCTCCGAATAGGTCGGCCGCGAGGCGACACGATAGGGGAAGAGCTTGCGCAGCGCCACGAAGAAGACCGGCGTCAGGAACAGACCAAAGAAGGTGACGCCGAGCATGCCGGAGAACACCGCGGTGCCGAGCGATTCACGCATCTCCGCACCCGGACCGGTCGCCAGCATCAAGGGCACGACGCCCAGGATGAAGGCGAAGGCGGTCATCAGGATCGGCCTGAGACGCAGGCGGCAGGCCTCGACCACCGCATCGATCGCGTTGGCGCCGCGCTCCTCCGCCTGCCTCGCGAATTCGACGATGAGGATCGCGTTCTTGGCGGCGAGGCCGATGAGCACGATGAGGCCGATCTGGGTCAGGATGTTGTTGTCGAGCCCACGCAGATTGACGCCGATCAGCGCGGCCAGAATGCTCAACGGCACGATCAGGATGATCGCGAAGGGCAGCACCCAGCTTTCATACTGGGCCGCGAGCGCCAGGAAGACGAACAAGACCGACAGTGCGAAGATGAAGATGGCGGTATTGCCGGTCTGGCGCTCCTGCAGCGACAGCTCGGTCCATTCGAAGGAGGTGCCGGGCGGCAGCCCCCTTGGCGGCGAGCCCCTCCATCAGATCGAGCGCGGTCGTCGTCGACACGCCGGGCGCCGCGGTGCCCTGCAGCGGCACCGACACATACATGTTGTAGCGCTGGATGAGCGAGGGGCCAGTGACGTCGCGAATGGCGACAAGCGTTCCCATCGGCACCAGGGCGCCGGTGGCCGAGCGCACCTTCAGCCGCAATATGTCGTCGCGCTCGAGCCGGTGTTCCTGATCCGCCTGGGCGCGCACCTGGTAGACGCGGCCGAAGGCGTTGAAGTCATTCACATAGGACGTGCCGAGATTGATCGACAGCGTGTCGAAGATATTGGGGATCGGCACATTCAGCATGCGCGCCTTGTCGCGATCGATCTCGAGGAAGAGCTGCGGGCTCGACGCCGAGAAGGTGGTGTAGACGCCGGTCAGGCCAGGCGTCTGATTCGCCTGCTGCATCATGTCATAGGCAAGCCCGAGGACGCGGCGCACATCGGCGCTGTCGCGCTCCTGCAGCTGGATCTTGAAGCCGCCGGAATTGCCGATGCCGCGGATGGGCGGCGGCGGCACTGCGATGATGAAGGCCTCCTGTATCTGCTGCAGACGGCCATAGAGATCGCCGATGATGGCATTGGCATTGTGGCCTTCCTTCAGGCGGTTCGCGAAGGAATCGAAGCGCGCGAAGACGACGCCGGCATTCGACGCATTGGTGAAGGTGGCGCCCGAGAAGCCGGCAAAGGCGACCGCGTCGGTGACGCCCGGCGTCGTCGCGATGATCTTGGAGGCGCGCTGCACCACCTGGTCGGTGCGTGACAGCGAGGCGCCTTCCGGCAGCTGGATCACCACGATCGCATAGCCCTGATCCATCGTCGGGATGAAGCCGCGCGGCGTTGTCTGCAGCATATAGACCGTCGCCGCGATGAGGCCGACGAAGACCGCCAGCATGCCGATGAGCGCCAGCCATTTGCCGACCAGGAAACGCACCAGCCGGCCGTAATATTCCGACACCCGGTCGAAGCCGCGGTTGAAGCCGTCGCCGGCGGCCTTGAGCCAGCGCGTCACGATGAAGCGCGGCGCTGTGTGGCTATGCGGACGGAACAGCAGGGCGGCAAGCGCCGGCGACAGGGTCAGCGAGTTGATCGCCGAGATCACCGTCGCCACCGCGATGGTAATGGCGAATTGCTGGTAGAACTGCCCGGAAATACCCGGGATGAAGGCGGTCGGCACGAAGACCGCGATCAGCACCAGCGAGATGGCGATGACCGCCGCGCCCACTTCGTTCATGGTGCGGTGCGCCGCCGTCGCCGGATCATAGCCCAGGCCGATATTGCGCTCGACATTCTCCACCACGACAATGGCGTCGTCGACCACGATGCCGATGGCGAGCACCAGGCCGAACAGGGTCAGCATGTTGAGCGAGAAGCCGAAGGCGTAGAGGACGGCGAAGGTACCAATGAGCGACACCGGAATGGCGACGATCGGCACGATGGCGGTGCGCCAGGATTGCAGGAAGACGAGCACGACAATGACGACAAGGAGGGCCGCCTCGAGGATCGTCTTGTACACCTCGTTGATCGAGTCCGAGATGAATTCGGTCGGGTTGTAGACGATCTGATAGGCGAGGCCGGGCGGGAAGTCGGCCTTCAGCCGCTCCATCGTCGATATGATCTCGGCGGCGGAGGCGAGCGCGTTGGTGCCGGGGCGCTGGAAGATGCCGAGCGCCACCGCGGGCTTCCCGTTCAGATAGGAATTGGTGACATAGTCCTTGGCGCCGAGCTCGATGCGGGCCACGTCCTGCAATTCGATGAGCCGGCCCTGCTCGGTCGACTTGACGATGATGTAGCGGAACTGGCGGGCGTCCTCGAAGCGCCCCTGTGTCGTCACCGTATATTGGAAAGCGTTGTTGCCGGGGTTCGGCGGGGCGCCGATCGAGCCGCCCGAGACCTGCACATTCTGCTCGCGCAGCGCCTGGACGACGTCGCTCGCCGTCATGCCATAGGCGGTGAGCTTGTCGGGATCGAGCCAGATACGCAGCGAATATTCGCGCTCGCCGAAGATGATGAGATCGCCGACGCCGTCGAGGCGCAGCAGCACGTCGCGCACCCTGGAGCGGGCATAGTTCGAGACATAGAGTTGGTCGTAGGTCTCGTCCGGGGACAGCATATGCACGACCATCATGAGATCGGGCGAGCTCTTGGCGGTGACGACGCCGAGGCGGCGCACCTCTTCCGGCAGCCGGGGCTCGGCGATCGACACGCGGTTCTGCACCAGAACCTGTGCCTGATCGAGATCGGTGCCGAGACGGAAGGTGATGGTGAGCGTCATGGCGCCGTCGGCCGTCGAATAGGAGGACATATAGAGCATGCCCTCGACGCCGTTGACTTCCTGCTCGATCGGCGTGGCGACGGTCTTGGCGACGGTATCGGCGTCAGCGCCCGGATAGGTCGCTCTTACGACGATGGTGGGCGGGGCGATCTCAGGGTACTGCGCGATCGGCAGCTGCGTGTAGGCGATGCCGCCGACGATCAGCAGCACGAGGGAGAGCACCGTCGCGAAGATCGGACGGTCGACGAAGAAATGTGAAAATCTCATTGGACGGCTCCGCCGGCCTGGTCGGGCAGCGTCACCAGCTCGGGCTTGACGGTGGCGCCGGGCCGCACGCGCATCAAGCCGTTGATGATGATCGTCTCGTCGCCGGTAAGACCTTCGCGCACGACGCGATAGCCGTAGATTTTTGGCCCGATGCGGATCGGCTTGGCCGAGACCTTGCCGGCTTCGTCGACCACATAGACGATGCGACGGTCCTGGTCGGCGCCGATCGCGTCGTCGGGAACGAGGATGCCCTTGTAGGGCAGCGATCCTGGCATGTTGACCCGGCCAAAGAGGCCCGGCTGCAGGATCAGGTCCTTATTGGGGATCTGGGCACGGATGCGCATGGTGCCGGTCGCCTGGTCGATGCGGTTCTCGGCGAAATCGAGCCTGCCCTTGACCGGCGATTCCGCGTCGTCGGCGAGCCGCACCGTGACATCGATGCCGCCGGCACCTTCCTGCAGGCTTTGCTTGCGGATGCGGGCGTCACGCGCATAGGCCAGGAACTGCCGTTCATCGACATCGAAGTAGAAATTGATCGGATCGAGCGACACGACGGTGGTGAGCGCCGTCTGGTCGGCCTGGACCAGATTGCCGACCGAGACGAGGCGGCGGTCGATGCGCCCCGAAAGCGGCGCCTTGATCTCGGTATATTCGAGATCGAGCTCGGCCCTGATCAGCGAGGCCTTGGCCCCTTGCACCGCGGCCAGCGCCGCCAGATATTCGCGCCGCCGGTCATCGAGCGTCGCGGTCGGGATGTTGCCGGTCTGGGTCAGCTTTTCGGCGCGCTTGAACTGGCTTTCGGTAAAATCGACCTGTGTCTGGGCGACGTCGAGCCGCGCCTTGGCCTCATCGAGCGCCGCCTGGAAAGGCCGCTGGTCGATGGTGAAGAGCAGGTCGCCCTGCTTGACGATGGCGCCATCCCGGAAATGCACCTTGTCGAGATAGCCGCCGACGCGGGCGCGCACCGTGACCTCGTCCACCGCCTCGAAGCGGCCGATGAACTCGTCGTCCTCGACGATCTCGCGGGTGATCGGCTTGGCCACGGTGACCGGCACGGGACCGGGGGCCTGGGCCAAAGCGGGGGCGGCGGCCGCCCAGAGGAAGATCAGGGCGACGGCGGAGCGCGTGAACGGCGCGGCATGAACGAACATGTTAGGGTCCCAGATGGCCGAAGACAGGCAGTGTAGTGGCAAAATCAGGACAACGATAAGTGTGCAGCCGCACACTCATTGTCAACACCCCATTGATGTCGAATGTTTGGAACTGTCAGCTGACGTTGAGGTCAGACGCATCGGCCCGAAAGGTGCGAAGCGGCTTTCGGACAAGCCGATGCGCAAATTGAGAACATCGGCCCGAAAAGTGTGATGCGGCTTTCGGATCAGCCGATGCGCAAATTTACCCACCCGAAAAGTCCATGGCCGCCCTTTTGAGGCGGCCATACAAACTTGCCAATGCGTGAAACCAAGTAACTGGAGCGTTACCGCCTCAGCCGAGCCGCTTGCGAGCCGCCAGCGTGCGCAGGCGCAACGCATTGAGACGGATAAAGCCGGCGGCATCCTTCTGGTCATAGGCGCCGCGATCGTCCTCGAAGGTGACGAGCTCGTTGGAGTAGAGCGACTTTGGCGACTTGCGTCCGGTCACGATGACGTTGCCCTTATAGAGCTTGAGCCGGACGGTGCCTTCGACATTCTCCTGCGACTTGTCGATCATCGCCTGCAGCATCTCGCGCTCGGGCGCGAACCAGAAGCCGTAATAGATGAGCTCGGCATAACGCGGCATGAAGCTGTCCTTCAGATGCGCCGCCTCGCGGTCGAGCGTGATCGACTCGATCGCGCGATGCGCCACATGCAAGATGGTACCGCCCGGCGTTTCATAGACGCCACGCGACTTCATGCCGACGAAGCGGTTCTCGACCAGGTCGAGCCGGCCGATGCCATTGTCGCGGCCGAGATCGTTGAGGGCGGTGAAAAGCGTCGCCGGCGACATGGCCTTGCCGTTGAGCGCAATCGGGTCACCGTTCTTGAATTCGATCTCGATCGAGGTCGGCTTGTCGGGCGCCTCTTCGGGCGAAATGGTGCGCTGATAGACATAAGGCGGCGGTTCGACCCACGGATCCTCCAGCACTTTGCCTTCGGAGGAGGAGTGCAGCAGATTGGCGTCGACCGAGAAGGGCGCTTCGCCGCGCTTGTCCTTGGTCACCTGGATCTGGTGCTTCTCGGCGAAATCGATGAGGTCGGTGCGGCTCTTGAACTCCCATTCGCGCCAGGGCGCGATCACCTTGATATCGGGATTGAGCGCATAGGCGGTGAGCTCGAAGCGCACCTGGTCATTGCCCTTGCCGGTGGCGCCATGGGCGATGGCGTCGGCACCGGTCTCTTTGGCGATCTCGATCAGCCGCTTGGCGATGAGCGGCCGGGCGATCGAGGTGCCGAGCAGATAGACGCCCTCATAGAGCGCATTGGCGCGGAACATCGGGAAGACGAAGTCGCGGATGAATTCCTCGCGCACATCCTCGATGAAGATTTCCTTGATGCCCATCGCCTGCGCCTTCTGGCGCGCCGGCTCGATCTCGCCGCCCTGGCCCAGATCGGCGGTGAAGGTCACGACCTCCGCGTCATATTCGGTCTGCAGCCATTTGAGGATGATCGACGTGTCGAGGCCGCCGGAATAAGCGAGCACGACTTTCTTGACGCTGCCGCGTTTGGACATGATGTAATCCGTTTCCGTGAAAATCGCCGGCACTATACTGATGGACAGGCCAAACACAATGCGTCCAAAGCTCGATTTCTGGTACGAATTCGCCTCGACCTATTCTTATCTGGCCGCACTCAGGATCGAAGGTCTTGCCAAGGAACGAAAGGTGGACATCGCCTGGCGGCCCTTCCTGCTCGGGCCGGTCTTCAAGGCGCAAGGCTGGAATACGTCGCCCTTCAATCTGTTTCCGGCCAAGGGCAGCTATATGTGGCGCGACCTGCAACGGCTCTGCGACGCGCAAGGTCTCGAGTTCCACAGGCCCGACCCGTTCCCGCAATCGAGCCTGCTCGCGGCGCGCATCGCCCTGACCGATCAGCTCGTGACCCGCCGCGCCGAATATTCACGCCGGGTATTTCTCGCCGAATTCGCGCAAGGTGCCCGGATCGACGACGAGGCCGTGCTCGCCCGCATATTGCGAAGCCTCGATCTCGACGACCGCGGCATTCTCGACGCCGCCCGTTCGGACAAGGTGAAGCTGCGCCTGCGCCGGGCGACGGATGAAGCGATGAGCCTGCAGCTTTTCGGCGCCCCGAGTTTCGTCACTTCCGACGGCGAGATCTTCTGGGGCAATGACCGGCTGGAAATGGCGCTCGACTGGGCCGCGCGTGGTGGCAAGGGGGTAAGCTAGGCGGAAGCGGCCGCCGCATCCATTGCCAGGCGTTCCTTGGCGCGCATCCGCTGGCTTTCCGATTTGAGCTGACCGCAGGCGGCCATGATGTCGCGTCCGCGCGGCGTCCGGACCGGTGAGGCATAGCCGGCACGGTTCAGCACCTCGGCGAAGCGCTCGATCGTGTCCCAGTCGGAGCATTCATATTGCGTGCCGGGCCAGGGATTGAACGGAATGAGATTGACCTTGGCCGGGATACCTTTCAGCAGCTTCACCAGCCTTTTCGCGTCGTCGAGCGTGTCGTTGACGTCCTTCAGCATCACATATTCGAAAGTGATGCGGCGCGCATTGGAGAGTCCCGGATAGGCGCGGCAGGCGTCGAGCAGTTCGCTGATCGGATATTTCTTGTTGATCGGCACGAGCTTGGTGCGGATCTCGTCCGTCGTGCCATGCAGCGAGATGGCGAGCATGGTGCCGATTTCGGCCCCGGCGCGCACGATCTCCGGCACGACACCCGAAGTCGACAGCGTGATGCGCCGCTTCGACAGCGAGATGCCCTCACCGTCGGAGACGATCTCCATCGCGTTCTTCACATTGTCGAAATTGTAGAGCGGCTCGCCCATGCCCATCAGCACGACATTGGTGACATAGCGCCCGCCGATCGGCGGCGTCGGATTGGCGCTGAGCTGATGCGGCCATTCCTGCAGCCGGTCGCGCGCGATGAGCACCTGGCCGACGATCTCGGCGGCGGTGAGGTTGCGCACCAGCTTCTGCGTGCCGGTGTGGCAGAAGGTGCAGGTGAGCGTGCAGCCGACCTGGCTCGAGATACACAGAGTGCCGCGGTCTTCCTCGGGGATATAGACCATCTCGACTTCATGGCGCTGGCCGCGCTCGTCGCGCGGCAGCTTGAGCAGCCATTTGCGCGTGCCGTCGCTCGATATCTGTTCGGTCACGACGTCGAGGCGATCGATGACGAAAACCTCATCGAGCGTCTGGCGCAGATCCTTCGAGATGTCGCTCATCTGAGCGAAGGAGGTGACGCCGCGATGATAGAGCCAGCTCCAGATCTGGCGCATGCGCATGCGCCGCTGCTTCTCCGGCACGCCGGCCTTGGCGAGCACATCGGTCAGCTCGGCGCGTGTCAGCCCGATGAGCGGCAGCTTGACGGGGTCAAGGCTCTGGGCTTCGGGGCGCGGCTTGTGCGCGATATCCAGCGTAACGGCGGTCATGGTGACGGTCTCATAACACAGGCGCGCTCTCCGCCAAAGCGGACGCCGTTCGGCGGTCAGCGCTCAAACTAATGACCGGCCGAATATGGGAACTCGGCCGCGCTTTGACAAACGGGTTTATTTGCAGGCGGCGTCGATCTTGGCGAGCGCCTGGGCGATGCCTTTCAGCGAATAGGAATCGAGTGTCTCGGTGCCGCGCCAGGAAGCGCCCTTGACGGTGAGCTTCTGGCCTTTCTTCATCGCCGTCACGATCTCCTTGTCCTTGGCGGTAGTGTCGGCCCAGGCGCCATCGCCATTGGTGAAGAGCTCGTAATTCTGCGTGTCGATGGAGAGCTGGACGGTAGCGTCCTTCTTGAACGGATAGCCGATGATGGTCGACACCTCGTTGCGGACACTCTGGCCCGGGCGGTGGGTGACGAGCAGGAAGGCCGGATCACGCTTGGCGTTCTTGGGCGTCTGGGTCTTGGGCTGGGAGGAAACGTAGCAGACCTTGCCGCCCTGCGACTTGTAGGTATAGGCCGCCCAGTCGCCGAATTTGCCGAGCTCGGTGGGCTCGGGCGTCTGCGCGAAAGCGGGCGCGAGCCCGGCCAGAAACGTGAAGGGCGCCAAGGCGACGGCCCATGCCGCAGGCTTGAATTTCATCTGAACAACCTCATTCCCACCACCGCTATGTCCCGAAAAGATCAGGCCTTTTCCATGAAACCCTGCGGAGATCAATCGTAACGTCCCAATGGCCGGAAGAACCGGAGCCGGCCTCGTTTTCGCGAACTAACTGCGTGAACATTCTGACCGGAATTGGGCGATTCTTTTTGATCGCTTGCCGCCACTATTACGCGGCTTCGGGGCCTTGAAATCACGCCAAATAAGCGTGTTTTCGAGCCTTTTCCACCGGTTTTGATCGAATCAGGTGATTCAATCAGAACGTGAAACGATCTAGCCAATTCGCCAGATTGCGCAACCAGTTGCGCTCATGTAACCGATAATTCATAGCGCTTGGAGCTTGCTGAATGGTTGCTGCCGCCGAAAACACGCCCGGAACACCTGCTTTGGCAGATCTCACCCGTCCGCTGGCGGAGGCCCACGGGGCCGTCGGCGCCCTTTATGGGCTCGCCCGGGCGCGCGTCCAGGCACGGGTGACCGCCGAGCGCAAACTCTCCTCCCATCTGATCGACCGCGAGCAGCATGCCGTCCATGGCCTCGCCTGGCTCGCCACCTATGAAGCGGTGCTGCGGGAGCTGTCCTTCTATGCCGAACGCCTGACCCAAGGTCAGAAATTCGGCGAGCTGGAGCAGCTCCTGGTTCAGATCGCCGCCGGGGAATATCTCAACCAGATCGCCGGCGGCATCCCGATGAACCAGTCGGAATTCGCCCGCCTCGGTGATCTGGGTCTCACCCGGGCGGATCTCGCCCAGCTCGAGAGCCGGGCGGTCCAGTCCCTGATGACCGCTGGCAACACGGCGCCGGCCCGGGCCCGCCTGGTGGAGCTGATGATCGCGGCCAAGGGCGCCTCGACCTATGGCGATTGCGGCCTCGACGACACGCTGGACGAGATGCGCGCCAGCATGCGCCGCTTTGTCGAGGACAAGGTGAAACCGAATGCGCATGAATGGCATCTCGAAAACGCCTATGTGCCGATGGAGATCGTCGAGGAACTGGCCGCGCTCGGCGTCTTCGCGCTGACGCTGCCCGAACAATATGGCGGGCTCGGCCTCGGCAAGGAATCCATGTGCGTCGTCTCGGAGGAATTGTCGCGCGGCTGGATTGCCGTCGGCTCGCTCGGCACCCGCGCCGAGATCGCCTGCGAACTCATACTGGGCGGCGGCACCGAGGCACAGAAGCAGGCGTGGCTTCCCCGCATCGCCGCGGGCGAGATACTGCCGACCGCCGTCTTCACCGAGCCCAATACCGGTTCCGATCTCGGCAGCCTGCGCACCCGCGCGGTCAGGGACGGCGACGTCTACAAGGTGACCGGCAACAAGACCTGGATCACCCATCCGGTGCGCGCCGACATCATGACGCTGCTCGCCCGCACCAATGCGGATGAGCCCGGCTACAAGGGCCTCTCGATGTTCATCGCCGAGAAGCCGCGCGGCAGCGATGCCGATCCCTTCCCGGCCAACGGCATGTCGGGCGGCGAGATCGAGGTGCTCGGCTATCGCGGCATGAAGGAATATGAGATCCGCTTCGAGGATTTCGAGGTCAAGGCCGCCAATCTCTTAGGCGGCGAGGAAGGCCAGGGCTTCAAGCAATTGATGCAGACCTTCGAATCGGCCCGCATCCAGACAGCCGCGCGGGCTCTGGGCGTGGCGCAGAACGCCCTCGATGTCGGCCTCGACTACGCCATGGGCCGCATCCAGTTCGGCAAGCCGATCGTCGCCTTCCCGCGTATCGCCGACAAGCTCGCGCTGATGGCGGCCGAGATCATGGCGGCGCGCCAGCTCGTCTATCACTCGGCCCGCGAGAAGGATGCCGGCCGGCGCTGCGATCTCGAGGCCGGCATGGCGAAGCTCTTGGGCGCCCGCGTCGCCTGGGCCGCCGCCGACAATGCGCTGCAGATCCACGGCGGCAATGGCTTCGCGCTCGAATATCAGATCTCGCGCCTTCTCTGCGACGCGCGCATCCTCAACATCTTCGAGGGCGCCGCCGAGATCCAGGCGCAGGTCATCGCCAGGCGTCTCCTCGAGGGCGGCAATTGAGCGACAACCGCACCGTTCTGATCACCGGCTGCTCTTCGGGGATAGGTTATGCCTCGGCCAAGCTGCTGAAGGAGAAGGGCTGGCGCGTCTTCGCGACGGTGCGCAAGGACGCCGATCTCGTCCGTCTCGAAAGCGAAGGCTTCGAGACGCTCCGCCTCGACTACACCGATCCGATCACCATTTCCGAATGCGTCGCCGAGGTTTCCGAACGCACGCGCGGCAAGCTCTTCGGGCTCTTCAACAATGGCGCCTATGGCCAGCCGGGGGCGCTCGAGGACATATCGCGCGCCGCACTCACCGCCCAGTTCGAGGCCAATGTCTTCGGCTGGCATGAGCTGACGCGCGACTGCCTGAAGCTGATGCGCGCCAATGGCGCCGGCCGGATCGTCAACAACTCCTCGGTGCTCGGGCTGACGGCGATGAAATGGCGGGGCGCCTATTGCGCCACGAAATTCGCCATCGAGGCGATGTCCGACACTCTCAGGCTCGAGCTCCAGGGCACCAATATACATGTGTCGCTGATCGAGCCGGGGCCAATTGCCACACGCTTCGTCGAGCACGCGATCGAGGCCTTCGACCGCAATGTCGACGAGACGCTTTCAAATTACAGGGAAATTTATGTAGGCCAACGCCGGCGGCTGTCAGGCGGCGGCACCAAGCGCTTCAAGCTTCCGCCCGAGGCGGTGGCTCGCAAGCTCCTGCATGCGCTGGAAAGCCGCAAGCCGCGACGGCGATATTATGTGACAGTGCCGACTTATGTCATGGCCTGGGCCAGACGGCTGTTGCCGCCGCCGGCCCTCGACCGGCTTCTCCACAGGGCATCCGACCAATGAATATCTTCGACTATCTCGTCCCGATTTCCATCGCTGCCGTCTTCATTGTCCTGTGCCTGGGGCTGTGGAACATGATGCGCGGCGGCCCCGGCAATGTCTCGCAGCAATTCATGCGCTGGCGCGTGATTTTGCAGTTCGTCGCGATCATCATCATCATGGGCGCGATCTGGTTCGCGGGACGGTAGCTGATTTCCCCCCTCGACAAAGGGGAGGTGACCTTGAAAATCCACACTTCCTTTCCCATATCGACGCGCGATTGAGGCAAATGAGGGGATCTCCCATGGTCTTGACCAGCAATGAGCAGACAGTGCGTTCCGGCTTCTGGCCGAAGCTCGGCAGGGTCGCGGCCTCGGTCCCCTTCGCCGAGGACGCTGTCGCCGCGTATTACTGCGCCTTCGACCGCGCCACGCCGCTCAAGGCGAAGGGCATTCTCCTCGGCGCGCTCGCCTATTTCGTGCTGCCCCTCGACGCCATTCCCGATTTCGCGCTCGGCCTCGGCTTCACCGACGACATGGCGGTGCTCGTCGCCGCCATCGGCATGATCCGCGCCCATATGAAGCCCGCCCATTACGACCGGGCGCGCGAGACCTTGGCGCGCCTCAAGCGTGGCGAGACGCTCGCCGACTGAGCAGTTCACCAATTTGGATCGCGGCCTTCGATGTCATTGTCCGGAATGACCTGCGGCTGGCGCTCGCGGCTGGTGTAGGGAGCCACATAGGCCAAATTGAGAGCGTGGCCGAAAAGCCTGGCGATTGCGTCCAGCGATGCGCCTATGCCAATTCTCGGTAAGCGCAGCCGTGGCAGGCTTGAGGAGCGGATGGATATCGGGGCAGTGGGAACGATGTCGGTCATGGCATCCTCCTGTGATTACAAGAATGACACCGCCTCCCACTCAGGTCCTTGGCTCGGACCTGAAAAGTTCTGAAAAGGCCCTGATGTTCGCCTTCAGGACCGACTTAGGTTATCCTCCCACCTAGGAACGGGTTCTCGGCAAATGGACTTGCAGTTTGGGAGCTATCGCCTGAAGCGTGCCGAACGGCTGCTGCTGGGGCCCAACGGGCCGGTGGAGCTTTCGGCGCGATCCTTCGACATCCTCGCTTTGTTGCTGGAGAGGCCTGACCAGGTAATCGGCAAAACTGAACTCTTCGATACGGTCTGGCCTGGCATGGTGGTGGAGGAGAACACGCTCCAGGTGCATATATCGGCGCTGCGCAAGGCGCTTGAGACCGGCATGATCATGACCGTGCACGGCCGCGGATACAAGTATGCCGGCCCGAGGCCTGTCTTGGCTCAGGCGACAAATGATGCGGCCGAGGCGGCAAGCGAGAAACCAATCTCGCACAAACCGTCCATAGCTGTCCTGCCCTTCGACAACATGAGCGGCGACCCGGAGCAGGATTATTTCAGCGACGGGATCACCGAAGACATCATCGCCGAACTTGGCAAGTTCAGGGAATTTCTGGTCATTGCGCGGAACTCGTCCTTCCGGTTCCGCGGCAAGGCGAATGATGTGGCCGAGGTGGCGAAGAAGCTTGGCGTCCAGTACGTCGTCGAAGGCAGCGTGCGCAAGATCGGCAATCGGGTCCGCGTCACCGTGCAGCTGATCGACGCCTCCTCAGCGGCCCATGTCTGGGGCGAGCACTACGACCGTGAACTCACCGACATTTTCGCCATCCAGGACGAAATCACCCAGATGATTGCGGCCCGCTTGGCCCGGCAGGCCAGAACCGCGATTGCGTCGCACGCCAGGGCCCGACCGACCGACAACATGTCGGCCTATGACCTTTACCTGCGGGCGCTGCAACTGGCAGCCACTTACGACACGGTTGACAAGGCGGAACCCTTTCTGCGCCAAGCCGTAAAGCTCGATCCCCGGTTTGCTGCGGCCCACGCCATGCTCGGCTTTGTCGAGTCCATCAAGTTCTACTGGGTCTACTGCAATCCGGATCATCTGCATGCCGGGTTGGAGATGGCAAAAACCGCATTGCAGCTTGACCCTGACGAAGCCTACGGACATCTGGCCACCGGCTTTGCTCTGTTGTATTTGCATCGATTCAGGCAGGCGGAAATCAGTCTTGACCGTGCGGTTGCCTTGAACCCGAACGACCCATTCATTCTGAGCATCCGCGCTCTTCTGCTCAATTACACGAACAGGCCGGAAGAGGGGCTTCGTGAAATATACGAAGCCCAGCGCCGTGACCCGTTCGCCTTGGGCTGGTACGAGGACTTTCGCGGCATCATACTGACGACGGCTGGACGATATCGCGAGGCAACAGCCTGCTACGCGAAAATGGAAGCTGTAACATCGTGGTCGCTCGCTCATCTCACGGTCTGCCATTTCGAGTTGGGCGAGATCAAGCAGGCGCAAGACACCCTGGCGAGGCTCAAGGCAAACTGGCCCGGACTCCTCATCGACGAGATCACTGATAATGAATTGGATTTCTTTGAGGACCCGGCGATCTGCAGCCGCTACCGCGAAGTTTTGAAGCGCGTCGAAAGGGAAGAATAAGCCTCACCCTTCGCATCATTTCGCTACGCCGGGGAAATTCCGCCGCTATCTGGGCAAAGCCGACATCGCCGGACTTGCCGCCGGTTCGACCTGGTAGCAAATGACCCAACTGAGACATTGCTATGCATGGTGATTACAGAATCATTCCGACATTCCGGCCTTCCGAAGGCCATCATAGAGGCGCTCGCGCTGCTTCAAAAACGTGGCATTGTCAGACTGTGATTTGGTTTCATCCTTAATCATCGAAATCGTTGTATTTGGTTCTAGCTTTTCGAATTCTGCCAATGCGTCGTGTGCCTCGGCAGAGCGACTTGTGAGCGCGTACGCCGCGGCAAGATGAAGGTAGGTTCCGGAGACCGTCCCACTTGCAGCAGCTGCCCTGTGGAGAGTGTCAATCGCCTCATTATCACGGCCAAGATAGAATTGAGCCCTGCCGATAAATGACAGCCAGTTGGCTAACGCTGGATCGCGCGGGCTGAGTCGCAGCGCCTTTTCTACATGCATAACCGTCTGTTCTGCGTGCCCCAATCGGATCTGCAGATTGCCGATCCATGCATAAGCCGGCGCAAGACTGGGATTAAGTGAAATAGCCATTTCAGCAGCATCCACGGCTTCCTCAGGCTTCTTCTCCAGCGTGAGAACGCTGCTCTTGATAAAATACGCTTGGGCGCTTTTCGGGTCGATTGACAGCGCCCTGTTGAGCAGCTCACGCGCCTGTTGCAGCTGCTCGTCGGGTTTATCGCACCAGTTGTTGAACATGTCATTTACATTGACTACCGCGAGCCCCAGCAGACCATTGAGGTTATCTTTCTCCTTCAGAAGCGACTGATTGAATAGCTGGCGCGCTTCGACGTTGTTCTCTCGCGACCTCGGTTTATTGAATATCGACAACCCCCTCAATGCGAGATCTACGGCGTCTGGATCATCTGGTCGTTCTTCAAGTCCACGGCGGCTTTCAACGTCTACCAACTCCAGATCAAGCGCTCGTGCAATCCGCCCGGTGACTTCGCTCTGCAGCTCGAAGAGATTTCCAAGGCTGTAGTCCAAACGGTCGGCCCAAAGTTGGCCACCGGTCTCTGCGTCTATCAGTTGCGCATCCACACGAACTTGATCATCACTTCGCTGGACACTGCCTTCGAGGAGGTACCGCACCCCTAACTCGGCGCCGACTTGCTTTGCATCAATAGCCTTTCCCTTGTAAGTGAAGGCAGAATTGCGCGCGATCACAAAAGCATCCGGAATTCTCGATAGATCGGTCGTCAAACCGTCGGTAATGCCGTCAGCAAAGTAATCTTGCTGCGAATCGTTGCTCAGGTTGGCAAACGGGAGAACAGCGATTGAATATCTGGGGGCGCTTTCACCAGACGTATGTCTGTTGCCCAGAAACTGCCAAAGGCCAACTCCAACGAGGGAAATTACTATAGCTGCTGCGGCGACCGCCCAACGGGCCCCAGTCTTACGAACGCTCAATCGATTTTGCGGCTCGGAGGTTTCCAGCGCAGAAATGGCCGCTTGATTTATTGAATATACCTGTACGGGGCGGGCGATGTTCTTTACCGTTTGCTCCCCGGCATTTTCGAAAGAATATGCAAGTTTCCCGTGGACTAAATCGCGAACCATGCCTGAGATACAAAGCCCACCTGGCCCAGCCAGACTCTCTAATCTTGCGGCGACATTGACTCCGTCTCCATAAATGTCATTTCCCTCAATAATAATATCCCCAAGGTTTACTCCCATTCGGAATTCAATTCGCTGGTCAGGCGGCAAACCGAGATTCCGATCGATCATTAATCTTTGAATCTCGACTGCACAGCGCACTGCTTCAACCGGACTGGCGAATTCAACAAGCAAACCGTCGCCAGTGGTCTTGACGAGACGACCGTGATGTTCAGATATTTTTGGATCAATAATGTCGCGTCGGTTCACGCTGAGACGACGGAGAGTGCCTTCCTCATCCAGTCCCATGAGCCTGCTGTAGCCGACGACATCAGCAATCAGGATGGCAGTGAGTCTGCGTTCCATGAGAGCCACCTCGACACAGAAGGTAGCGCCAATTTCCCGAAAATTCCATAAGATCAAGCGGGGCGCCGCAATGATCGCTTATGGCCCAGCGCGTCATTTCGCGGCGCTCCGGAATTTGGCCGGTATCGGGGCATGGCGGACTCTGGCGAGCCGCTCGGCCGGCAGATTTGTGGGTCAGGCGCGCTTCTGCACATCGCGCAGGACGGCGATGGCGCGCTCCGCCATCGCTGCCGGGACGAAGACATGATCGTGATGGAAGGCCGCGACCATGTTGCAGGGGATGCCATTAGCGGCAAGCGCGCCAGCGACCGCCGCAGTCAGTCCGACGCCATCGAGCGCCGAGAACACCGTGAGGACGATGCGACGCATCGGCATCGCGGTATCGAAGCTGAAGGCCGCGGCATCGGCGCGGGCGAGGATCAGCGTGGTGCCTTCTTCCTCCTTGATCCAGCCCTCGGCCAAGGGCAGCGCGCGCGACAGCACATCCGCATCCCTCGTCGTGCAGAAGACGAACTCGCCCGGCTCGAGGACCGGCGTCATGTTCGCCAGCATGGCCTGCGTATCGCGGATGACATCGGGCACGGTTGTTCTCTCTCTCTCAAGGCACCAGTATCGCTTTGCCCTTCACCTCGCGCCGGGCAATCGCCTTGAGCGCGCCGGCGATTTCCTCGAAACGATAGACGGCGTGGACATGAGGCCTGAGACGGCCCTCAGCCGCCCAGGCGAGCAGCTGGTCCATATTGGCGCGGTGGCGTTCCGGTTCGCGATCGATATGCGCGCCCCAGAAGACGCCCAATATATTGGCGCTCTTGAGCAGCACCAGATTGAGCGGCAGCTTCGGGATGCCGCCCTGCGCGAAGCCGACGACCAGATGGCGGCCGTTCCAGGCAAGCGCCCTCACGCCAAGCTCGGTGAAGTCGCCGCCCACCGGATCATAGACGACATCGACCCCGCCCGGCGCCAACGACTTCAGCGCCTCCTTCAGATTGCGTTCCGTGTAATTCACCAAATGATCGGCGCCGAGCTCCCGGCAGAAAGCCAGCTTGTCGTCGGACGAGGCGCAGGCGATCACCTCAGCGCCCAGGAGCTTGCCGATTTCGATCGCCGCCTGCCCCACGCCGCCCGAGGCGCCGAGCACGGCCAGCCTCTCGCCGGGCCTGATTTTTGCGCGATCCTTCAGCGCATGGAGCGTCGTGCCATAGGTGATGGAAAGGCCGGCCGCCGCCTCGTCACGGAGACTGTCGGGGATGCGCGCCAGTTTCGTTGCCGCCACGGCGATCTCGGCGCGCGCGCCGCCATGGCCGACATATCCCATCACGCGGTCGCCTTCCGTGAGGCCGCGCACCTCTGCGCCGGTTCTGCCGACGATGCCGGCAATCTCGCCGCCCGGCGAGAAGGGCAGGTCAGGCTTGATCTGGTATTTGCCCTCGATGATCAGCGTGTCGAAGAAATTGAGGCCGACCGCCTTGACCTTCACCACCACCTCATCGGGTCCGGGCTCCGGCGCTGCGATCTCCTCGACGATGAGCGTCTCCGGTCCGCCAAGGACCTTGCACAGGACCGCTTTCATCTTTTCCTCCGTGTGACCAAAAGCACACCCACCGCGCAGACGGCCATTCCAAGGATCTGTACGGGCGTCAATGTCTCGTCGAACAAACCCCAGGCCATAAGGGCGGCGACGCCGGGCACCAGGAAGATGAGGGCCGAGACCTTCGAGACATCACCATGCCTGATGAGCGCCATCAGGAGAAGAATGGCGCCGATCGACATCACGATCACCGACCAGCCGAGCGCGATCCAGGCATCGGCAGTCGCATCGAAGCGAAAACTCTCCGTCAGCAGGGCGCCGAGGAGAACGACGACGAGGGCTCCGGCATATTTCCAGGCCGTCCCGGCAAGGAGATCGACATGAGTGACGTAGCGCTTCTGATAGATGCTGCCGAGCGTCATCGACAGCGCGCCGAAGGTCATGGCGAGGATCGTGGCGGGGGTGATGCCGTGAACGGCCGCGAAGTCGAGCTTGGGGGCCAGCACCAGGCCGACGCCCGCCAGCGCGATGGCAAGGCCCAGCCAGTGGCGCAAGCTGATGCGTTCGCCGAGGAATCTTCCAGCGAGGAGCGCGGTGAAGATGGGCTGCAAACCGGCGATCAGGGCGGCGATGCCGGCCGGCAGGCCATGCGCCACAGCCCAATAGCAGGCACCCAGATAGCCGCCATGCAGCAAGGTCCCTGCAATGAAGGCGTATGACGCAGCGGAACGACCGGGCCAGCGCGCCTTGAAGGCGAACGCCAGGGCCACCAGCAGCAGGCCGGCAATGCTGAAACGGACGCTGAGGAACGTCAAAGGCTCGACATGGGGCGCCGACAGCCTTGCAACGATGAAGCCGGTTGCCCATATCACCACGAATGACGCGGACGCGGCGGCAATCCAGTTCGGCTGTGGTTTATCTGATGCCATAGTGTCGGGTCGGTCATTTTCGTGGAAGGCGGGAGAGTTGTATTGCCCGCCTTCTGAGAGTTTGGCGAGCAAGACTTGAGAAGGGCAGATATGTTCGATCCGCAAAAGCTTCTTGAACAGTTCCTGGGCGGCCAGGGACAGCAGCAGCAGGGCCAGAATGCCCCGGCCAAGAGCAGATCGGGATTCTCGCCCGACATGCTCAAGGGTCTCGCCGGCGGTGCCGCCGCGGGCGGCCTCGTCTCCATCCTCCTCGGCTCGAAAGGCGGGAAGAAGCTCGCGGGCAGCGCGCTCAAAGTGGGCGGCGTCGCGGTACTGGGCGGGCTCGCCTACAAGGCCTGGCAGAATTACCAGGCGACCAAGGGCGCCCAGTCGACGGTGCCGCCGGTGAACCAGCCGATGAAGGACATCACGCCCCAGGCCGAGGGCACCGTGTTCCTGCCGTCAGCCCCTCAGGAACGCAGCGAGTTGAGCCTCGTGCTGCTGCGCGCCATGATCGCTGCCGCCAAGGCCGACGGTCATATCGATGCTGCGGAACAGAAGGCGATCTTCGACAAGCTCGACGAATTCGCCCTCGACAATGACGCCAAGGCCTTCGTCATCGACGAATTGCGCAAGCCACTCGATATCGACGCGGTTGTGAAGGAAGCCACGAGCCCTGAGCGCGCCGTCGAAATCTACGCCGCATCCGTGCTCGCCATCGATCCCGACGATCCGGCCGAGCAGGCCTATCTGGCGATGCTGGCCTCGCGCCTCAAGCTCGATCCCGGCCTCAGGGCCAGCGTCGATGCGGAAGCGCGCAAGCTGTCCGTCGCGGGATAACGTCTAGCCCCAGCTCTATGCGGTTGCCCCCTCCCGCCTGCGGGAGGTGGGGAAAATGCCAGTCAATCCTGGGGATTGAAGTACGGGCGAGAGCCGCTGACCTTTCACCGAATCCTCGCCCCTGATATGGCTTGCGCATGACCGAACCGCGGCCGACCATTCCTTTCCTCGTTTTTGAAGCCATCCGGCGCCTGTTCGCCGATGAGGCCATTCCGCTGGCCGGCAATATCGCCTTCCGTGTCCTGTTCTCGATCTTTCCCTTCCTGATCTTCCTGACCGCCCTTGCGGGCTTCTTCGGCAGCGCCGATCTCGCCTCGCGCGTCGTGACCTATCTGTTGAGCGTGGCGCCCAAGGAATTCGTGGGGCCGATCGCGCCCGAGATCAATTCGCTGCTGACCCGGCCGCGCACCGGCCTCCTCAGCATATCGGCCGTCATCACCATATGGAGCGCCATGGGCGGCGTCGACAGCGTGCGCGTCGCGCTCAACCGCGCCTATGGCCTGACCGAGGACCGCAACGCCTTCCTGCTTTACGGCCTCATGGCGCTGTTCGTGGTGGGCTCGGCCGTGCTGCTGCTGGCGCTCGCGGTGCTCATTGTCTTCGCGCCGACCGCCATCCATTTCATCAGCATCTATGCGCCGGCCTTCGACGATCTCATCGCCACCTTTGACCGCTATCGCTATCCGCTGGCCCTCGTCATCATGGTGGTGGGCCTTTTCCTCGCCCATCTGATTCTCCCCGCGAGGCGCGTGAAGCTCTATTACCTGATGCCCGGCGTCATCCTCACCGTCTGCGTCTGGCTCATCCTCTCCAGCGTCTATTCGTATTTCCTCGCCAATTTCGCGACCTTTGCCTCGACCTATGTCGGCCTGTCCGGTCTCTTCGCGGCGATGTTCCTGATCTATCTCTCCGCCCTGGCCCTCATCCTCGGCGGCGAGCTCAACCGCGTCATCGTGCTGGCGCGCAAATACAACAAGGAAGCCTCAACCGAGGCGGCGGATCTGAGCAAGGAGTGAGGCTTTCTCATCCGCGTCGAGATCGCGCCAGTCGCGATCCTCGAGGCCGGCGGCAATCGCCCACAACAGATTGAGCGACGCCTTGTCCTTCACCCGCCGATAGGCCTTGGCGGCACCCAGCAGGCGCAATTCGGCGATGGTCCTGATGCCGGCTTCGGCCAGCATCATCGCCGATTTGGGGCCGAGATTACGCAGTCGCGCGACCGGCATTCGGTCTTCGCTCATGACCTGCCCCTCCAAATATTCCCCCTCTCCCGCCTGCGGGAGAGGGTGCCCGATAGGGCGGGTGAGGGTGCTCGATCCAACAACGCATCCTCTGTGAGGCTTCTCGCGCCCAGCGCGAAGTACACCCTCATCCGGCGCTTCGCGCCACCTTCTCCCGCAAGCGGGAGAAGGGGGGTTCAAATGAGCGCCGCCTCGATCGCATCCTCGAAGGTCTTGAGGCCTGTGCGCGGCGCCGACACCAGCACCGCCATATTGCCGGGCCGGTGCTCGTTCTTCCACATCTTCATATGCGCCTTGGGGATGTCGCTCCAGGCATAAACCTCCGACATGCAGGGATCGATGCGTTGCGCCTGCACCAGCTTGTTGGCATTGGCGGCCTGCATGAGATTGGCGAAATGCGAGCCCTGCACGCGCTTCTGATGCATCCACAGATAGCGCGCATCCATGGTCAGATTGTAGCCGGTTGTGCCGGCGCAGATGACCACCATGCCGCCGCGCTTCACCACCAGCACCGAGACCGGGAAGGTTGATTCGCCCGGATGCTCGAACACCATGTCGACATTGTTGCCTTTGCCGGTGAGGTTCCAGATCGCCTTGCCGAAATCGCGCGCGTTCTTCAGCCATTCATTGTAGTCGGGCGTGCCGACCTTCGGCATCTCGCCCCAGCATTTGAAGTTCTTGCGGTTGATGACGCCCCTGGCGCCGAGCGACATGACGAACTCCGCCTTGTCGTCATCCGAGATGACGCCGATGGCATTGGCGCCGGCGGTGGCGATGAGCTGCACCGCCATCGAGCCGAGGCCGCCCGAGGCGCCCCACACCAGCACATTCTGTCCCGGCTTCAGCGTATGCGGCCGGTGCCCGAACAGCATGCGATAGGCGGTAGCAAGGGTCAGCGTGTAGCAGGCCGACTCTTCCCAGGTGAGATGCCGCGGGCGCGGCAACAACTGGCGCGCCTGGACGCGGGCGAATTGCGCAAACGAGCCGTCCGGTGTCTCATAGCCCCAGATGCGCTGGGAGGGCGAGAACATCGGATCGCCGCCATTGCATTCCTCGTCATCACCATCGTCCTGGTTACAGTGGATGACGACCTCATCGCCCACCGCCCAGCGTTTCACTTTCGAGCCGACGGCATAGACAATGCCGGACGCGTCGGAGCCCGCGATGTGATAGGGATTCTTGTGGCCGTCGATCGGCGAGATCGGCTTGCCGAGCGCCGCCCATACGCCGTTGTAATTGACGCCGGCCGCCATCACGAGCACCAGCACCTCGTCTTCACCGATCGTCCAGGTGGGCACGACCTCGATCTGCATGGCGCTGTCCGGCGGCCCGTGCCGCTCCTGGCGGATGGTCCAGGCATACATCTTCGCCGGCACGTGGCCCAGCGGCGGGATTTCACCGATCTCGTAAAGATCCTTCACCGGCTGGTTGGCATTGGCTGGCGCGCTGACATTCGTCTTGGGCTTGGCGCTCATGGGTATTCCTCCGTTCCCCAATTCAGCGATGAGGCTATGTCATTTCGCATTGCAACAAAAGCACATTGCGTCTGCTCACAGCCCCATCATGACAGTTTGCCGCAGTTTTGGGCAGAAGCCGGATTAACGACTTTCTCAACCCGGACTTTACGCAACCGGGCGTCGAGTTGATAATCTCATGGATAGTCTGGGTTGGCGCATGTCAGATCTCCTTACCCATTTATGGACATGGCTTGGTGCGCCACTGGCAGATGGCGACGCATTTTTCTTTCTGTGCCTGCTGCTGTTTGCCACCATGATTCTCAATTTCCTGACCGGTGTCTCAGATCTGCCGAGCATGGTCGGCAATTTTTGCTCCCTGGCGGTGGGTGCGACCCTGGGGCTCTTCTTGTTCCCCAACTGGTCACCGCCCCTCGATCTTGTCACCAACGGCATTCTCGCCATGTTTTCGGGCATGACCGTCATGGGACTGGTCAATATGGCGTTGCTCCGGCGCCTCTGAATCGACAGAGGCTTGTTGCGCCGCAACATAAGCCATGCTTTCATGCCGGGTATGACGCGTGACCGCCCCTGGATCTTCCGCACCTATGCCGGCCATTCGACTGCGGCCGAAAGCAACCGTTTGTTCCGCACCAATCTCGCCAAGGGCCAGACGGGCCTGTCGGTCGCATTCGATCTGCCGACCCAGACCGGCTATGACAGCGACCATATCCTGGCGCGCGGCGAGGTCGGCAAGGTCGGCGTGCCCGTCTCGCATCTGGGCGACATGCGGACACTCTTCGAAGGCATCCCGCTCGCCTCGATGAACACCTCGATGACGATCAATGCGACGGCGGCCTGGCTGCTGGCGCTTTATGTCGCCGCCGCCGATGAGCAAGGCTCGGCCCGCGCAAGCCTTTCCGGCACCACCCAGAACGACATCATCAAGGAATATCTCTCGCGCGGCACCTATGTGTTCCCGCCCAAGCCGTCGATGCGGCTCATCACCGACACCATCGCCTTCTCGGCCGCCGAACTGCCGAAATGGAATCCGATGAATGTCTGCTCCTATCATCTGCAGGAAGCGGGCGCCACGCCGGTGCAGGAATTGAGCTTTGCGCTCGCAACCGCCATTGCGGTGCTCGACGGCGTCAAGGCCAGCGGCACGATCCCTGCGGACGAATTCCCCGAGGTCGTCGGCCGCATATCCTTCTTCGTCAATGCCGGCATCCGCTTCATCACCGAAATCTGCAAGATGCGGGCCTTCACCGAATTGTGGGATGAGATCTGCCGCGAGCGCTATGGCGTCAAGGACGAGAAGCTGCGCCGCTTCCGCTATGGCGTGCAGGTGAATTCGCTGGGCCTCACCGAGCAGCAGCCCGAGAACAATGTCTATCGCATCCTGCTCGAGATGCTGGCGGTGGTGCTGTCGAAGAATGCCCGCGCCCGCGCCGTGCAGCTTCCCGCCTGGAACGAGGCGCTGGGCCTGCCGCGTCCCTGGGACCAGCAGTGGTCTTTGCGCATGCAGCAGATCGTCGCCTATGAATCCGATCTTCTCGATTATGGCGACATCTTCGACGGTTCGAAGGAGATCGAGACGAAGGTCGAGCAGTTGAAGATCGAGGCGCGTCTCGAGCTCGACCGCGTGCTCGCGATGGGCGGAGCTATCGCCGCGATCGAGACCGGCTATATGAAAAAGGCGCTGGTCGACTCCAACGCGTTGCGCCTCATCGCCATCGAGGCGGGCGAGACCAAGGTCGTCGGTGTCAACGCTTTCACGTCGAGTGAGCCCTCGCCGCTCGCCTCCGAGGACGGCGAGTCGATTCTCACCGTTCCCGAGACGGTCGAATATGAGCAGATCGAAAAACTGAAGGCCTGGCGCAGCGCCCGCGATACCAAGGCGGTAGCCGCGACGCTCAAGGCGCTCGAAGCGGCGGCGCGCGAGGGCCGCAATGTCATGGAGCCCTCCATCGCCTGCGCCCGCGCCGGCGTCACCACCGGCGAATGGGGCGAGACCCTGCGCCGCGTCTTCGGCGAATATCGCGCCCCCACCGGCGTCACGCTTCTGATGCGCGGCGATGCCTCGCAATCGATCGCCGAGGTTAGGCAACAAGTCGAAGCGCTCGCCGCCAAGCTCGGCGCGACGCCGAAATTCCTGGTCGGCAAGCCTGGTCTCGACGGCCATTCCAACGGCGCCGAACAGATCGCCGTGCGCGCCGCCGATTGCGGCTTCGAGGTTTCCTATGATGGCATCCGCCTGACGCCGGAACAGATCGTAGGCGCCGCCCTCGAGCAAAAGGTGAATGTCGTCGGCCTCTCGATCCTCTCGGGCTCGCATGTGCCTTTGGTGCGCGATGTGATGAACCGCATGCGCGCTGCGGGCCTCGGCCATGTGCCGGTGGTGGCGGGCGGCATCATTCCTCCCGAGGATGTGCTGGTGCTCAAGCAACTGGGTGTCGCCCAGGTCTATACGCCCAAGGACTTCGACCTGAACCGGATCATGAGCGATCTCGTTATACTCATCGATGCGCGCGCCAGCGAGCAGGCGGCGTGAGGCGTCCGAGCAATCTGCGCTTCAGACTTTGGCTTATGCGCGATTTCGTCCGACGCAATCGCAACGTCCTCATTTTTGTCTGTCTCGGGGCCGCCCTCATGGGCGTGTGGTTCACCAATGAGCCGGTCTCGACGCAGATTGTCGAAGGCCGGTTCGCCCGCTGGGCCGCCATATCCCATCAAGGAGGGCCACCCTTGGTCAAGGTTTTCGTCGACCTTCCCGATGGCCAAACAATCATGGTCGAGGGTTGGAATGGTTGGCAGCCGCCCGCAACGGGCGACGTAATCTCTCTTTATGAACATTCGCTTCTCTGGTTCGGCGAGAACTACAGCCTCGCCCCCGCAAGATAGCTTGGGGTGGATGGCACTAGCGATCTTTGCGGAATCCGGTTTTCATCCGGCTGAAGCGGCTTTACTGTGCCGGCACCTTCCATGTCCTCCATCCTCACCACTATCCTGCCCGTCTTCGGCCTGATCGCACTCGGCTTCATCTGCGCGCGCACCAGGTTCATCGGCCCGGCCGCCGGCCAGGGGCTGAGCCAGGTGGTGTTCAACCTCGCCATGCCGGCGCTTCTGTTCCGCACCGTGGCGGTGATCGACCAGCAGAGCCTGTCGCCCTGGCCGCTCTGGGCCGCTCTGTTCGGCGGCATCGCGATCGTGTGGATCGCCACCACCCTCATTGCCCGCACCACGAACCTGATCGAGGCGGCGCCCGCTTCCGCCGCCATGGGGGCGAGCTTCGGCAATCTGGCGATGCTGGGCTTCCCGCTGGCGCTCGCCCATTTCGGCGACCGCGCCGCGCTGCCCGTTGGCCTCATCCTCTCGATCCACGCCCCCATGCTGTGGCTCGCCGCTGTGATCCATATCGAAGCCTCGGGGCAAGGCCGGCTCCCCTCCGTTATGGCGGTGCTGCGGCAACTGGCGACCCAGCTCATCCGCAACCCGATCGTTGTCGCTTTGCTTCTCGGCACCCTGTGGCGGGTCACGGGCCTGGGTCTCCATCCGGTGCCCGACCGCTTTCTCGAGATGCTGGGCGAGGCGGGCGTGCCGATGGCACTGGTGGCGTTGGGATTGTCGCTCGCCGGTTACAGCCTGAAGGGCCAGTGGCACGCCATCTTCACGCTCATGACACTCAAGCTCATCTGTCTGCCGGTGGTCGTCTGGCTGATCGCGCGCTACGTGGTCGGGCTTGATCCGTTCTGGACCCATATCGCGCTGATGCTCGCCGCCATGCCGACCGGGGCCAATGCCTATCTGTTCGCGCAGCGCTACGATACCGGCACCGCCGCCGTTTCGGGCGCCATCGCGCTCGGCACCGCTTTGTCGCTTTTATCCCTGAGCGGTCTCTTCCTGCTCATGGATGCCGGGCTCATCTAGTTGGACCTTGGTCCATCGCGCCGGCCGCCACGGATGAGACTAGTCTAGTCTTGCCCAGATTGAGCTTCACAAGGGCGCAAGCCTCATGCCGGACAAGACGGTAATCGGTGAATTTCTCGCGGCCCATGGCGGACCGTTCTTTGAGTTGCAGCGCCGCCTTGGCCTGCTGCAGGAACAGGCGCTCAAGGTGGAGCGGCGCGCTGTCATCTTTGTCGGCCTCGCCTGGGGCGTCCCCGCTCTGTTGAGCATCATCGAGGGCAATCTGGTCCGGGGTGCCGGAACGCCCTTTCTCTTTGATCCCGGCGTCTGGACGCGCTTCTTCATTGCCGTGGGCGCCTTCGTCCTCGCCGAGCGTCAGGTCGAGGTGCAACTGCGCGCCACCCTGGCGCAGTTCACCCGCGCGCCGCTGATCGCGCCGGACTCGACCGCCAAGGCGGCGGCGCTCGTTACGACTGCCCTGAGGCGGCGCAATTCAGGCCTCGCCGAGGCGGTTTGCCTGGCGCTCGCCGCCCTCGCCTCTCTCCTGTCCTACTTCAACCTGGCGAATAGCGACACCGCCGCCTGGGCGCTGCGCGGTCCACCGGGCGACGGCGGCCTCACGCTCGCCGGATGGTGGTGCCTGGTGGTGAGCAGTCCGATCTTCTGGTTCCTGCTGGCCCGCGGCCTGTGGCGCCATCTCGTCTGGGCCATGCTGCTCCGTGGCCTGTCGCGCCAGAAGCTGAGACTGGTGGCGACGCATCCCGACGGCAAGGCCGGCCTGGCTTTTATCGGCCGCTATCCCAATGCCTATGCGGTTTTCATGTTCGGCATGAGCTGCGTCGTCGGCGCGGCGCTTGCCCATTTCCTCCAGAAGAACACTCTGGCGATCTCGACCTATGGCTATGCCATGGCGGCCTGGCTGATCATCGTGCTCGGGCTGTTCGCATTGCCGCTGCTCGTCTTTACACCACCTTTGTCGGCGCTCAAGGCCAGGACGCTCGCCGCCAGCGGCGCCCAGGCGACGCGCGCCTTGCGGCTCGCCGAGCGCAAGCTGCTCGGCGTCAATGTCGCCGTTCCCGAAGCCGAGGACGGGAAGGCGCCGGAAGAGATCGCCGATCCCAGCAAGCATTATGAGGCGGCGCGCAAATTGTCGGTCTTCCTGCTCAGCCGGTCGGCTCTTGTGCCGCTGGGCGCGGCGGCGCTGCTGCCGCTCGCCGCCGCCGGCGCGACCCTGCTGCCCTATAAGGAGCTCTTGTCGGTCGTGAAAAAGCTGCTTCTACTTTGAGACTTATCTCGGGATGAGCGCCCAATAGTCGAACTCGAGGATCATGCCCGGCTCCTCGGCCGTCGCGTCCGCCACCGGGAAATCGCCGCAGGGCAGGTCGCGCGTCGCCCTTGTGCGGATGCGCAAGGCGCCGACATCGGACTGCGCCGGCACATCGGCGGTCTCGATAACTTCAGACCAGGCGAAGACCGTGCCGCCGGCAAAAAGCGGCGCCACATGGCGTCCGCTGTTGATGGCGGCGACATGGAAGGCGTTGCCGAGACCGTTGAAGGAAAGCGCGCGGGCAAGCGAGATGACATGGCCGCCATAGATGAGCCGGCGGCCGAAGCGGCCCTTGGCCTCGCTGAACTGGTTGAAATGCACCTTGGCGGTGTTCTGATAGAGCCGCGTCGCCAGCATATGCTCGGCCTCTTCGACCGTCATGCCGTCGACATGATCGATGCGCTCGCCGGCTTTGTAATCCTTGAAGCGATGCGACGAGCCCGAGAGCGCCTCGTCCCACAATTTGCCGGCGATCTTGGGACAACCGGCGCCCAACACCGAAGTCGACACCGCCGGCGCCAGGTCCGGCACCCGCGTTTCCGGCGCATCCGCCGCCTCGTCGCGCTTCCTCACCATCACCCAGCGCACATAACTCAGCACCGGCTCACCCGCCTGGTTGAAGCCGGTCGAGCGCACATAGACCGTGCCGGTCTTCCGGTTGGAATTCTCCTTGAGCCCGATGACTTCGGACTGAGCCCTGAGCGTGTCGCCCGGATAGACGGGCTTCAGGAACTGGCCTTCGGCATAACCGAGATTGGCCACGGCATTGAGCGAGATGTCGGGCACCGTCTTGCCGAAGACGATGTGAAAGACGAGGAGATCATCGACAGGAGCCTGGGCATAGCCGATGGCGCGGGCGAACTCGTCCGAGGACTGGACTGCGAAACGCGGCCCGTAGAGCGCCGTATAGAGCGCCTGGTCGCCCGCCGTCAGCGTGCGCGGCGTAGCATGCCGGATAACCTGGCCGATACGGAAATCCTCGAAGAACTTGCCCTGATTGGTCTTGCTGTCAGTCATCGCGATTCACCTCTTCGAGATACTGGCGGAGGGAATGGACATGCATCCACAGATGCATATCGTATCTCGCCCGCAAGGCCGCAAGCGCATCCTTTCGACCGCCGCCGTCACGGATCCTCCTCACGTCGCTCAGCTCGATGAGAATATCCGCCAGATCGTCGATCGCGTCGGCGACGGCGACCTCTCCCTCGACTCCATCCTGCATGACGGGATGAAGCGCCACCCAATAGCACCCGAGAGGGGGATAGCGCTCTTTGACGGCGTCATAGACCTGGCGATAGTCAAGTCGTGGCGAATCCGATTCGCCCGTTTTGCCATCCGGAGTTTCCGGGCTGGTGAAGTGAATAGCATAGGCCAGCGTATCGAGAGCGCGAATGAGCCTCGAAATGTCGCCGGGCAGATCGTTGCTGCCGGATATCTCTCCGGCGAGCAGATCGGCGACCTCCAAGGGGTCAATCAGACTGGACGAAGTCACGTCGCTATCGCCTCCGAAATGGCGACGACGCGCTCGGCCATCGCCAGATGCAGGCGCTCCACCATGCGGCCATCGACGGTGATGACGCCCTTGCCGGCATGTTCCGGCAGAGTGAAGGCCTGGATGACCTTGCGCGACCACTGGACCTCGTCGGCGCCCGGCGAGAAAATCTCGTTGCAGGGCTCGACCTGCGAGGGATGGATCAGCGTCTTGCCGTCCATGCCGAGCGTGCGGCCCTGCTCGCATTCGGCGCGGAAGCCCCTGTCATCCTTGAAGTCGTTGTAGACGCCGTCAATGACATCGAGGCCGAAGGCGCGGGCCGCCAGCACGCTCATCGCGAGCCAGGGAACGATGGCGAAACGGTCGCCCAGAGCACGGGCGCGCGATTCCTTGAGCAGGTCGTTGGTGCCGAGCACCAGGCAGGAGAAACGCTGATCCGCATCGGCCGCCGCGCCGGCGATGTCGCGGGCGTTGAGGATGGCGAGCGGCGTCTCCATCATCGCCCACAGCCGTGTCCTGGCGGGAGCACCGCACGCTTTCAGCACCTTGGCGGCGCTGATGATGTCGCCAGGATGCGAGACCTTGGGCACCAGGATCGCATCGGGCCCAGCCGAAGCCGCGGCCTTGAGGTCGTCCATGCCCCAGCCTGTTTCCAGCGCATTGACGCGGATTACGAGCTCGCGCCGGTTATAGCCGCCGCTTTTCACCGCCTGGACCACTTTGTCGCGGGCCTGGGATTTGGCCTCCGGGGCGACCGAATCCTCAAGATCGAGGATGAACGCGTCGGCGGCAATCGAGCGGGCCTTCTCCAGCGCCCGGTCATTGGCGCCCGGCATATAGAGAACACTGCGGCGAGGTCTGATCGTCATGGTCACCTTTCGCTGACTTTTGCGGCGTGACCCTATTCATTCTCTTCATATCTGCCAAGCCAATTGAAAGCACGTGGGACTTGAGCACGGCGCGCGCTTTGGGCAGAGTGCCGCCACCATGAAGACCTATGATGTAGTGATCGTCGGGGGCGGCATTGTCGGCAGCAGTGCGGCCTATTTCCTCAAGAAACACGGCTTTACCGGGTCGATCGCGCTCATCGAGCGCGACACGACCTATGCGCAATGCTGCACGGCGCGCTCCTGCGGCGGTATCCGCCAGCAATTCTCGACGCCGGAGAATATCGAGCTGTCGAAATTCGGGCTCGGTGTATTGCGCAACCTGAAGGCCGAATTCGGCCCCGAGGCCGATGTCGGCTTCCGCGAGCAAGGCTATCTGATCCTGGCCTCCGAGAACGGGCGCGCCATTCTGGAGGAAAACCACGCCGTGCAGATCGCGCATGGCGCCGACAATGTGCTGCTCGACGCGGAAGGTCTCGGCAAGCAATTCCCCTGGCTCGTCACCGACGGGCTGGCGCTCGGCTGCTTCGGCAAGAGCGGCGAAGGCTGGCTTGATCCCTATTCGCTGATGAGCCTGTTCCGCAAAGCCGCGGCCACGCAAGGTGTCGAGATCATCGCGGGCGAGGTCGCCCAGGTGAAGACCGTTGCCGGCAAGGCGACATCGGTGACGCTCGGCGATGGCCGTGAGGTCGGCTGCGGCACCCTCGTCAATGCCGGCGGCACGGGCGCGGGCGCGCTCGCGCGCATGGCCGGCATCGACCTGCCGGTCGGCCCGCGCAAGCGTTATGTCTATGTGCTCGACTGCCCGGGCGCCAGCGAGGCCCTGCATAGGGCGCCGCTCACCGTCGATATTTCCGGCATCTATTTCCGCCCCGAGGGCCAGCAGTTCATTTGCGGCCTCTCGCCCGACGAAGCCGATGAACCTCAAGATCTCAGCTGGGATGTCGATTATACCTGGTTCGAGGAGCATATCTGGGAAAGGCTCGCAGGCCGCGTGCCGGCCTTCGAGGCGATCAAGGTCGTAAATGCCTGGGTCGGTCACTATGACTACAACGCGCTCGACCAGAATGCGGTGATCGGGCCGCATCCCGATCTCTCGAACTTCCTCTTCGCCAACGGCTTCTCCGGCCACGGCCTGCAGCAGGGGCCGGGTGCCGGCAATGCCATCGCCGAACTGGTGATCCATGGCGGCTATCGCAGCATCGATCTCGCTCGCCTCGGCTTCGCGCGCATCGCCGACAAGGCGCCGCTCTTCGAGCGCAATGTGATTTAGGGCGACAACAGCTCTCTACCCCTCATGCTGAGGTGCTTCGCCGAAGGCGAAGCCTCGAAGCATCCAACCGGATAGAGTGAGAATGCCGCAGGGGACCCTTCGAGGGCCGCTTCGCGGCCACCTCAGGGTGAGGGTAATGGATTGAGTTAGGAGGCGCTAATCCAGCCGCACCTGCACGCTGGCCGTGTGTCCCTGCGCGTCGATGACCGACAATCGCGCGAAGCCCTTGCCCGGCGTCTCCCACCAGGTTTCGCGGCGGGCTTCGCCGATCACGATCGGCAGGCCGTCGGCGAACCAGGTGAAAGGCGGCGCACCTCCCATGGCCTTGAGCGCCAGCCCGATATCGCTGGCCTCGCCCGAAATATCGACCCTGGCGCCATTAGGCGGGAAGGAAATCACGAGCGGCGCGTCGCCCGGCCCCGAAGCGGCGATCTCGGGCAGGCTGTCGGGGCGGAAGCGTTGCAAGGCCGGCGGCAGATCGGAGGTGCGGGCGAAGACGACGCCGTCGGGGGCCGGCGGCAAGGGTGTGCGTTTCTCGGCGACACGCGTGAAGGCATCGAAGAGGATCGGCGCCGCGGCGGTGCGCCCGATGAGATTGGAAACCGGCTCGCCATCCGGCCGCCCGACCCAGACGGCCACGGTATGGGCGCCGTCATAGCCGACGGCCCAGGCATCGCGATAGCCGTAGGACGTGCCGGTCTTGTAGGCGATCTTGCCCGGCAGCGCATTGACCGGTGGCGGCGCGTCGATCAGCACGTCGCCGACCTGCCAGGCCGCGGCCTTGTCGAAGAGGCGGCGTGGCGCTGCGGCAGTGGCACGATCTTTAGGACGCCAGATCAGCGGCAAGGCTTCGCCGTCGCGCGCCAGAGCGAGATAAAGCGTCGCCAGATCGGTGAGCTTCACCCCTGCCCCGCCGAGGCCGACCGCGAGGCCCGGCGCCGCATCGGCCGGCAGTTTCGGCGCCGCACCGGCATTCTTCATGCGCGCGATCAGGCGATTGGGCCCCATCGCATTGAGCAGCAGCACCGCCGGCACATTGAGCGACTGCTGCAGCGCCCTTCGCATGGTCACAGTGCCCTGGAAGGACTCGTCGAAATTTTCCGGCCGGTAGATGCCGAAGCGCATCGGCCGGTCGTCGACCAGCGTCTCCGGATGAGCGAGGCCATCCTCGAAGGCGAGGCCATAGATGAAGGGCTTGAGCGTCGAGCCCGGCGAGCGCAGCGACTGCGCGAGATCGATCTGCCCGGCCCGGCCCTTGTCGAAATAGCCGACGCCGCCGACATGGGCGCGGACTTCGCCGGTGGCATTGTCGACGGCGATGATGGCGACCGAGATCTTAGCCCCGAGCGCCACAGCGCGTTCGCGCGCCAGCGCCTCGAGCTGTTCCTGCAAGGGCCGCGAGATCGTCGTGGTCTCGACGAGATTGACCTTCCTCTTTGCGATGCGGTCCTGCTTCACCAGGCGCTCGGCGAGATGCGCGGCAAGGAGAGGGAAAAGCTTGCGTCCGTCCGGCGCCGGCTCGAGCTCGGCCGCCTTGACCTGATCCGCGTTGATGATGCCCTTGTCCATCAAAAGATCGAGCACCCGGTCGCGGGCGGCGCGCGCCGCGCGCGGGAAACGGTCCGGCCGGCGCGTTTCCGGAGCCTGCGGCAAGGCCACGAGCAAAGCGGCTTCGGCCGTGGACAGGCGCGCCGGTTCCTTGCCGAAATAAGCAAGCGCCGCGGCGCGCGTGCCTTCGAGATTGCCGCCATAGGGCGCCAGCGCCAGATAGAGCGACAGGATTTCGTCCTTGCTCAGCCGGCTCTCGAGCTGCACGGCGCGGATCATCTCGGCAAATTTGGCGGCGAGCGTGCGGTCGGGCCGGGGCTCGAGCAGGCGCGCCACCTGCATGGTGATGGTCGAGCCGCCCGAGACAACGCGGCCATGGCGCACGATCTGCCAGGCGGCGCGCAGCATGGCCGCGGGATCGACGCCGTAGTGCGAATAGAAGCGCTTGTCCTCATAGGCGATCAGCATGGCGAGGAAACGCCGGTCGACATCCTGCGGTTTGGACGGAAGCCGCCAATAACCCTCCGAGGTCGTGAAGGGCCGCAGCAATCTGCCGTCGCGATCGAGCACCAGCGGCGAATAGCTCAAGCTTTCGCCAAGCGGCAATGGCCCTAGCCGCTTCATCGCCTGTGACAGCGCGAAGCCTCCGGCATTCACGACGAGGATGGCCGTGAATGCCAGAGCACAGAGAATATCAAAGCGCCGGCTTCGTGCGCGCTTCGTTTTTTCGCTGTCGTTCCGCATCGCGTTGCCTCTAGATCACGATGAGTTTGGGTTGAATCAACCCAAACTCAAAAACGTGATCGATTCTTATGTGTTAGCGCGGGATTCTTGCGAAAAACCGGTACCCACTTTTTCGCATCCCGCGCTAGTGTTTACTCCGTCACGCTCATTGTCGTGGTGGCGAGCACGGCATTGCGCTCTGGCCGGTACATGTCCTCGACGGTGGCACCCGGCAGCGTGTAGCGGCCCGGCGCCACGGCGCGGACGATATAGGCGACTTTGGCGCTCTGATCCCTGAACGCCGCGACGAAGCGATCGTCACGGAATTCGGAATAGGTCACGTCGGTGAGGTCGCTCAGCCAAGCCAAGCTGCCCGTATTGCCGGTGGCGACCAGCGTCGGGTTCTCGATCTCGAGGCCGGCCGGCAGGCGGTCGACCATGAGAAAATTGCCGCTCTGATCATTGCCGTCGCGGCTGGCATTGAGCACCACGACCAGTCGGGTGTTCTGCTTGACCTCGGCAGGATCGACCGGCGTGCCGTCCAAGGTGTGGTAGGTGCGCCACAGCGTCATGCCGTTGGAAGAGGCGGGCTCCGCCACCGTAGGCGCGCCCGAGACCGCGACCACGGCCTGCAGCGGCGTCGTGCCGAGATTGCTGACCTTGTGCGCCGCCTCGAGATTATCGCCGCGATAGACCTTGTAGAGAGCGCCCTGATGGACGGAGCCGTCGACATTGAGCTCGACCGAGCGGGCCTGATCGACGACGTTGCGCGCCGCCAGCACCATCCAGGTCATCTCCTGCGTCGATGCGTAGCGGGATTTGGCGCGCTCATCGCTGATGACCTTGAGCGCAGCCTGGATCACCGGCGGGCTGGCATTACCGTTCTCCGCCAAGGCCACGATGGCCGCGGCGTTGCGCAAGGGCGAGCCATAATATTTCCAGGCCGCCGTGGCGGTGCCGTCAACCTCGCTTTGCAGCGCGTCGGCGGCCGCCTGGAAGGCTTCGCCGGCGCGCGGCTTGTCGCCGAGCATGCCGAGAGCGGCGGCGATCTGCGCCCGCGCCATGGCGGTGCCGAACTGGCCGATCTTGGTGTCGGCGAAATATTTGAGATCGCCGGCGGGCGCCCGGCCGGCCCGCGCCAGCGTGTAGAGCGCGTAGGCGACGTCTTCGCCCTTGCCCTGTTCCACATAAGGCGAATTGCCGACCTGGTTGCGCAGGTAATCGACCGCCTGGGTCAGCGCGCCTTCCGGCACCGCATAGCCTTTTTCGCGGGCCCTGAGCAGGAAGTCGGTCACATAGGCCGACATCCACAGGTCTCCGCTATAGGAGTTCCACAGGCCGAAGGCGCCATTGCTGTCCTGGCGCGCCAAGAGACGCTGCACCGTGTCGGCAAGCCGGTCCTTCACCGATCCGTCGAGATCGATGTCGTTGCCGCCAAGCTCCGACAAATAGAGCAGCGGCATGGCCCGGCTGACCAACTGCTCGGAGCAGCCATAGGGGTAGCGGTCGAGTTCGCGCAGCAGGCCCGGGACGTCGAGCGCGCTGAGCGGGCCCACCGAAAGCGACACGACGCCGGTGCCCGGCACCATCTCGGCGATCAGATCCTTGCTCACCGTGATGCCGCCATTGGGCTCGAGCGTATGCACCAAGCGGCGCGTCACCGGCGGATTGGCCGGCTCGATGCCGAGGGTGAAGCTCTGGTCGATCTGCACGTCGCCCGGCCCTGAGAGCGTCGCCGTGAAGCGCGCCGTGCCGATGCCCGTTGCGGTGATCGGGATATTCACCGGTATGCGCGATCCCACCGCGCCGATCTTCACCGTTTGGTTGAGCGTCGCGGCGTCGGTGCCGATCGGGCCGTCGACGGCGACCGCCAGACTATAGTCGCCGGGCTCGGCCTCGGCATTGAGGAGATCGAGGCGCAGGCGCGACTGATCGCCGGAGCCCAGGAAGCGCGGCAGCGTGCCGGCGATCACCACCGGATCGCGCGCGATCACGTCCACCGCGGCATGGCCGACCTTGGTCGGCGTCCATGCCACCGCCATCACGCGGATCGTGCCGTTGAAGGCCGGAATGTCGAAGGGCACTTCGGCGGTGCCGTCGGCCGCCACCTCGACGATGCCCGAGAACAGAGCGAGCGGCGCCTGTGTCGGCGGCGGGCTCTGGAAATTGCCGGCACCGCCATCGCCGCCGCTGCGAATGGGCCCTCGATTGGCGTCCATGCCGTCGATCAACTGCCCATAGATGTCGTAGAGCTCGGCCGACAAGCGCTTCTGGCCGTAATAATAGGTCTCGGGCTCCGGCGGCTTGTAGCCGGTGAGGTTGAGAATGCCGACATCGACGGCGGCGATCGTGACATAGGCCTTTTCGCCCGCGAGACCTCCGATCTTCACCGGCACCTTCAGCGTCTGGCGCGGTTTCATCACCTCGGGCGGCGTCAGCGCGACCTTGAGCGTGCGCTCATCGCGGTCGATGCCGAACCAGGCGAGGCCGATCGAACGCGTCGGCATGCGCTTGGCGGCGACATCCATCGGCCGGAAGTGGGTGACGACGACATAGGCCCCGGTGCCCCAGCCGTCGCCGACGGGCACGGTAACCGTAGTGCCATTATCCGGCACATCGACCAATTGCGACGCATAAAGCTTCTCGCCGACCACCTGCACCGACGCCTTGCCGGCAAACCGGGCGTCGATCTTGACCTGTAGCGTGTCGCCCGATTTGACCGACGTCCGGTCGAGCGCCACAGGCAGCATGTCCGGCGTGTCGGCCTTTTCGGAGACGTAATAGCCCGCATAGAAACTCGTCGAAGACGGCGCGAGACCATCGCCGGCAATTTCGATCCGGTACTGGCCCCATTGTACCGGCGCGCTGATCTGCGCCGGCTTGTCGGCCGCTATATCGACCGTGCCGCCGGTCACCTTGCGGGCGGTGGTGACGGCCTCATAGCTCCAGCGGTTGTCGGTCTTGTACCACTGATAGCTGGTGGTCAGGCGCTTGAGCACCAAATTGGCGCCCTTGACCGCAACGGCATTGCCCTGAGGATCGACGGCGATCACGCTGAAGACGGCCTGCTGGCCTTCGCCCACTTCGCCTTCCTGCTTCAAGCCCAGCATATTGCCGGTCGCGGCGATCGGCAGGGACGCCGTGCGCACCACGCCACGGCCTCCGGCTTCCTTCATGCGGATGGTGAAATTCGCCTTCAGCGGACGCGAGGTCGTCGGCAGTTGCGGCAAAGCCATGGTGATCTCGGCATGGCCCTTGTCGTCGGTCTGGGCGAGATCGCCGATGGTGTTCTGGACCGTATCGACGCCCTCGTCCGACAGGCCGAAGACATAGTCCTTCCATTGCTCGAAGGGCTGATTGTCGGCGGAGACGGCGACATCGCCCTCGATATCGAGACCGGCGGCCGGCGCGCCGAACAGATAGCGCCCGTCGACGGTGAGGCTGGCGCCGACATTGCGGTCGATGCGCGTGCCGTTGGCCTTGAGGTCGAATTCGATGCGATCGGGAATGTAGTCTTCGACGAGGAAGCTGGTATCGCCGATCGACGGGCCCTTTGGGTCGGTATAGGCCGACACGCGCCAGGTGCCGCCGGCAGCCGACGCGATGAGCGGGATATCGAGGGTGCGCCCACCGGCACCCTGGTCATTCAGCACAGTGCGCGAATATTCGACGCCGTCGGGGCGCTGCACGACGAGGGTGACGGGCACCTGGGCCAGCTGGTTGGCGTTGCCGTCACGCAACAGGACGGCGGCATGGACGGTTTCGCCGCGGCGATAGACGCCACGCTCCACATAGACGAAGGCGTCCGCCGCGCCCGGCGGGTCGCGGCCGGTGACGCCGCGATCGCTGAGATCGAAAGCCTGCCGCGAAATGTCGATGAAGGCATAGTCGTCCTTGTCGTCGGACGCGACCACGAGCGCCGGCTCGAGTCCTTCCTCGCCCTTGGTGAGGCCGGAATCGAAGAAGGCCGCGCCCTTGGCATCCGTCTTCACGCTGCCGAGGATCTCATTGTTGCGGGCGATGAGCCTGACGGTGACATTGGCGAGCGGATCGGCGGAGGCGATGGAGCGCAGCGAGACATGCAGCCCATCCTTGCCTTTGAGCGTCGACAGGCCGAGATCGGAGACCACGAACCACTGCGTGGCGACCTGGTTATAGTCATCGCTCACCACATCGGCCGCCCGCGCCGTCATCACATAAAGGCCAGGCTCGATCCGGCCGAGCGCCTCATCGACCGGGAAAGCGGTGGTGACATCCTCATTGGCCTTGCCGGCCACATCCATGGTGCCTTCCCAGACCTTCTGGCCCTTGCCGCGGGCGATATCGGCCGCCTGGTAGCCATAGAGCTGGTCAAGGAAGTTGGAGCCCGCCACCGCGGAGAGCAGGCTACGGTCGCCGATGCGATAGAGTTCGAGCTTGGCCTTGCTGGTATTGACCGAAACCAGCGGGATGCCGCTCTGGCCGGTGCGTGGCAGCACATAGGACTTTCCGACGAACTGCACCGAGGGCGTGCGGTCGCGCACATAGACCTCGTAGTCGGCGTCATCGAGCAGGCTTTCATCCACCGACGAAGGCAGGCCCTGGCGTACGGTGACCTTGTAGCGCTCGCCGTGCGTCAGGCCTTCGAGGCACAATTTGGTGCCGTCGACCGTGACGGCCGAGACAGGGCCCGGATCCTGCGTGAAATAGGGGGCGAAATCGCTGACCGAATTGGCGAGCGGGTCGGAGAACTGGAAACACAGGCGCGGCTGCGGCGCATCGCTCTCCACCGTATAGTCGGTGATGCGGAAGCCGTAGGTCTTGCGCAACTCCTCATAGGTCTTGCGGATATCGGCATTCTCGACGAGATCGAGGCTGGCGCGGTAGGCATTGAGCGCTGGCCGCCAGTCCTGGCGTTTCACCAGCGCCTGGGCGACATCATTGAGCGCCGCCGCCTTCTGCTCGTTGGTGACGGAGAGCTGATAGGCCCGGATCGCGGCGCCGAGCGCCAACGTGGGCAGTTCATAGCCGTCCTGGGAATTGAAGGGCTCGGCGACGAGCAGGAGATCGGCGAGCTTCTGCCAGTTGGCCTGGTCATCGGGACTGAGCGCCAGGATCTGCTCCACCACCTGGGCGGCGGCGCGGTTATTGCCCTGGGCGACCGCCGCATCCAGCTCCTGCTGGAGCTCGGGTAGGGTCTTCTTGAGAGTCTTGCCGATCTTGGCGATCGTGTCTTTGTAGTTGTCGGCGGCATAGGCGTAGTTGTCGACGACAAAGGGCGCCGCGGCGCGCGTGGGCGCGGCCATGATCCCGATCAGCGCGAGGACGATCAACAGTCGATAGACATATATAAAGTGGCTGGTGTTGGTGAAACGCGCGGTCATCAGGATCGTCCCTTGTCTTTTCACGGCTTAGAGCCTTTCCCGTTTTGATCGAATCAATCGATTCGATCAAAACGGGATAAAAATGCTCGATTACATATATCTGGAGCGCTTCCTTGTCGCGAAAGTCGAGCAACTTTCGCGGGAAGCGCTCTAGCGCCGGCCGCACGACATCGTTGCGCCCCGTGGGCACATGACACTCGCGCGGCGCTGACATATTGCCGGCCCTAAGCTTCGACCGGATATGGTAGGTGGCTTTCCGTGGTCCGGCAATCCAATGCCAGAAGATTCTGGCAATTGTTGCCCACATCTGTGGCCGCGCTGTGCCAACTAAAATCCGAGCAGTTGTCTTTCGCCTCCACGGGCCGGATGGTAGAGGCAAGGTCTGGCTACGCGGGACTTGAGCATGAAACACGAATCTGGATCGGCATCCTCTCATTTGCGGGCAGGAGCATAGGCATGGCCCCCCGCCAGGTCCTCACCATTTCATCGCATGTGGCGGTAGGATTGGTCGGCAATTCGGTGATCGTGCCGGCCCTTCTGACACAGGGTGTCACGCCGGTCGCGCTCTCGACCATCATGCTTTCCAACCACCCGGGCCATGCGCGCCCGGAGGGCCTTGCCGTGCCGGCGGAGAGATTGGCGGCCATGATCGAGCGCCTCGTGTCGCTTGGCCTCCTCAAGGACGACGTCATAGTCATCACCGGCTATTTCGCCAATGCAGAGCAGGTCGAGGCCTTGGCCCCGCTCATCGCCCGGCTGCGCAAATCCTACTATTTGTGCGATCCGGTGCTGGGCGATACCCATACGGGCGTCTATGTCGCCGATAGTGTGGCCAACGCCATTCGCGACAAGCTGGTGCCTTTGGCGGACGGCCTGACACCCAATGCCTTCGAACTCGGCTGGCTGACCCGAAGCGATGTCCGCGATCTCGCCACGGCACGCGCTGCCGGCCGGCATTTCGCGGACAAAGACCTGGTGGTGACCTCCATTCCCGACAAGGGCGCCCTGAAGACCGCCCTGTTCCGAAACAACCAGGCATTCACCGTCACCCGGCCGAAGCTCGATCCCGTCCCGCACGGCACTGGAGATCTGCTTTCCGCCTATCTCGTCGGGCAATTGGCGCTTGGCCGTTCCTTCGCCGAGAGCCTGGGCTTCGCCGTCGCCGCGACCGAACATGTCATTGCTGCCAGCCTCGGTACCTTGAGCCTCGATCTAGCCGCCGGACTCACGGAGGCCGCCCGGATAGATGCCTTCCCCGTCGCGCATGCGTGATCTCGTCGCCGGCATCGACGGCTGCCCCGCTGGGTGGATCGCGGTGATGTGGGATGGCGGTGCATCGATCTCTTCGCGCCTATGCGCACGCTTCAGCGATGTCATGGCGCTTCCGGCCACGATCATTGCCGTCGACATGCCGATCGGTCTGCCGCAACGCTCGGGCCGGCCACCTGAACGGGCGGTACGCTCGCGGCTCGGCGGCCGCCAGTCCAGCGTCTTCGCGGTGCCATCGGAGATAGCCGTTTACTGCGAGGATTATGCGCAAGCCTGCCGGGTGAATCTCCCCATTCCGATCCGCCGAAGAAGGTGTCAAAGCAATGTTTCCATCTCTTCCCCAAGATGCGCGAAATCGATGCGCTGATCACGCCCGAGCTTCAGGCGCGCATCCATGAATCGTATCCCGAGCTCGCTTTCTGGGTGATGAACGGCGAGACGCCGCTCGCCTTGCCCAAAAAGGTGAAGAGCCAGCCCTATGAACCCGGCCTCGATCTCAGACGCGCGCTGCGGCGCAAGTCCGGCCTGCCGATCGACGGCCTCACGCATGAGTATCGCCGCCGCGATGTCGGCGCCGATGATCTTCTCGATGCCTGCGCCTGTGCTTTTGTGGCATGGCGTATCCTGACCGGCCGGTCTATGCGTTTTCCGGAAGATCCGCCGCGCAACGCCAGAGGCCTGAGGATGGAAATCAATGCCTGACCCGATCACCCGTTCCGCCATCGAGGCGACCGCCTCGAAGATCGCCCCCTATATTCGCCGCACGCCGGTCATGGAGGTGACGCTGTCCAAAGTGGCGCAGCCAGTGGCGCTCAAGCTCGAGCTCTTCCAGCATACCGGTTCCTTCAAGGCGCGCGGCGCTTTCTCGACGGTGCTCGGCCGCGACCTTCCCAAGGCCGGCATTGCCGCGGCCTCGGGTGGCAATCACGGCGCGGCAGCCGCCTATGCGGCCTATATTGCGGGCGTGCCGGCGCATATTTTCGTGCCCGCGGTCGCCGCGCCCGCCAAGGTGGCCAAGATCAAGAGCTATGGCGCGATCATCGACCAGGACGGTGCTACTTATTATGACGCGCTGGAGAAATGTACCCGCTTCATCGCCGAGACCGGCGCTTTGTCGGTTCATGCCTATGATGCGGAGCCGACCTTGTTGGGTCAGGGCACGCTCGGCAGAGAGATTCAGGAGCAACTGCCCGAGATCGATACGCTACTGGTGGCGGTGGGCGGCGGCGGTCTGATCGGCGGCATTGCCGGCTGGTATCGGGGCGATGTCAGGATCGTCGGCGTCGAGCCCGAGACCTGCAACGCGCTTCACGCGTCCTTGGCCAAGGGCGAGCGCGTGACGGTGACGCCGTCGGGGATCGCCGCCGATTCGCTTGGCGCGTCCTTCGCCGGCGAATTGATGTTCCCGCTGGCGCAAAAATACATCGAGCGCATGGCGCTCGTGATGGATGAGGAAATCAGGATGGCGCAGCGTTGGCTGTGGGACCATGCGCGGATCGTTACCGAACCGGGTGGAGCCACAGCCTTCGCTGCGCTTCTGTCTGGTGCATATCGGCCGCACAAGGATGAACGCGTCTGCGTCGTCCTGTGCGGATCCAATACCGATCCCCTGACCTTCTCCAAGGTCATGATTACATGACCTTGAAGCGGTAGCTGAGATCGAGGCTGGCGCGCTTCAGCTCCAATTCGATGCGGAATCTTTCGATCTCGCGCGGATCGTGCGGGACGCGCCGTTCCCTCTTATGGCCGGCGAGGAGCCGGGCCGCCGGAGCGGCGATGAGACTGCGTGCCGGGCGTCTGAACCACGGCAGCGATTTCTGATAAGCGGACATGACTTTTCCTTTCACGAAACACGGATTTCCGTGCGCGTTTGAGAAATGAATGTAGAAAGGAAAGAATCGTGATGCGTGACGGTCCCGCGCATGCGCGTCACGCGCATGAGACGAGAGTCACGTCCCGGTCAAATGGTCTTCAGGCTTTGGGATTTCGAGAACACAAGCGGAAAGGCCAGACCGGGACCGAGCCCGGGGGCCCGGAGATCACGGTAAACGACGCTCCTTACGTGCTGTCATCATGACGGTCTCCATGTGTTGTGTTCAGGGACGGGCTAGATAGCATGAGTCGAGCGCCTCCGACAGGGGGATTCTTGCGCACTCGCTCTTTATACTGACAGAACGTGACAATCCTGCCACAGGGAATGGGGTGACCCATGCGGGCCACCCCATATCTTGTCAGGCGGCGTTCTTCAGAAGGCCGCGATTGATCAGGGCTTCGGCGATCTGCACCGTGTTGAGCGCGGCGCCCTTGCGCAGATTGTCCGAGACCACCCACAGGCTGAGGCCATTCTCGATCGTACCGTCCTCGCGGAGGCGCGACACGAAAGTGGCAAAATCGCCGACACACTCGACCGGCGTGACGTAACCGCCGTCTTCGCGCTTGTCGACGACCAGAACGCCCGGCGCCTCGCGCAGCGTCTCGCGCGCTTCCTCTGCCGTGATCGGGCGCTCGAACTCGATATTGACCGCTTCCGAATGACCGACGAAGACCGGCACCCGCACGCAAGTTGCGGTGAGCTTGATCTTCGGATCGAGGATCTTCTTCGTCTCGGCCGTCATCTTCCATTCTTCCTTGGTGAAGCCGTCTTCCATGAAGACGTCGATATGGGGGATGACGTTAAAGGCGATCTGCTTGGTGAATTTCTTGGGTTCCGGCGCATCGGTGACGAACACGCCCTTGGTCTGGTTCCACAATTCGTCCATGGCGTCCTTGCCGGCACCCGACACGGACTGATAGGTCGAGACCACCACGCGCTTGATCTTGGCGAGATCATGCAGGGGCTTCAGCACCACCACCAGCTGCGCCGTCGAGCAGTTCGGATTGGCGATGATGTTCCGCCTCGTCTTGCGTCTCATATATTCCTCGAGCGCATGGGCGTTCACTTCCGGCACGATGAGCGGCACTTCCGCGTCGTAGCGCCAGCAGGAGGAATTATCGATGACCATCGGGCCCAGGGCGCCGATCCTGGGCGACCATTCCTTGGAGACGGCCGAGCCCGCCGACATCAGCACGAAGTCGATGCCGCGGAAATCGAAGGTCTCGAGGTCCTGGCATTTCAGGACGCGGTCGCCGAAGGAGACCTCGGTGCCGAGCGAACGGCGCGACGCCAGTGCGAAGACCTCGTCCACCGGGAACTGGCGTTCCTCCAGGATATTGAGCATTTCACGGCCGACATTTCCGGTCGCGCCGACCACTGCAACTTTGTAACCCATTGAATTTTATCCTTTATCCCTCGCCCTCTCCCGTGAACCTTGGCGGTTCTGCCTGGGGCGCGCTGCTTCCGGCCATCTCCCCCGCGGGAGACGAGACCGGGGGAGAAGGCTCAAACGGTTTTCGTCGTTTTCGTCGTTTTGAGCATCCCCAGGCCACGGCAAAGCGCATCCGCGGAAAGCGGGCGGCAGGCGATGCTGTCGATAAAATAAGACATCGGGGACCGTGGTTCGAGGTTTCGGGGCGGGTTCTAACAAATCGGGACTTTAAGTCAATCCGCCTTGAAGCCGGGCGCCGGGCTTCCTATCTCGCCTGAACGGAGTCGGAAACGGTTGATCCGGCTCAATCTATTGTACGCGCAGGGACGGATGGGTAAAAACCTTACCCACGGTCATGCGCGATTTTGTGTTGTTTTAAAGGGCAAAAGGGGACCCAATGTTTGAATGGCTCTTCACGGTCGAAGGCTGGATGAGCCTTTTGACGCTAACCATCCTCGAGATCGTGCTCGGCATTGACAATCTGGTGTTTCTGTCCATCGCCTCCCAGAGGCTGCCGCCGCATCAGCGGCCGATCGCGCAGAAGATCGGCCTCATGGGCGCGCTGGGTCTGCGCATCGCCATGCTGGCGCTGCTCGTCTGGATCACCAAGCTCACCTATCCGGTCTTCTCGGCCGCCGGTTTCGACTTCTCCTGGCGCGACATCATCCTGATCCTGGGCGGCCTGTTCCTGCTCTACAAGGGCACCGCCGAGATCCATGAGGAGATGGAAGGCGGCGGGGAGGGCCCGAAGCAGGGCTATGCGGCAAGCTTCTTCGGCGTCATCGCCCTCATCATGGTGATCGACTTCGTCTTCGCGCTCGATTCCATCATCACCGCGGTCGGCATGACCACCTTCCTCCCCGTGATGATCGCGGCGAATGTCATCGCTATCGCCGTCATGCTCATGTCGGCGAACAGCGTCAGCCAGTTCATTGCCCGCCATCCGACGGTGAAGATGCTGGCCCTCGCCTTCATCCTGCTGATCGGCGTGGCGCTCGTCGCCGACGGCCTCGGCATGCACATCCCGCGCGAATATATCTACTTCGCCATCGCCTTCTCGCTCGGCGTCGAGACGCTCAATATTCTGGTCAAGAACAAGCGCCAGCGTCTGAGCAAGATCGACAAGACGGATGTCGAGCAGCCATAAGACCAGAGCATCGGCCCGAGAAGTGCGCGCGGTTCTCGGATAAGCCGATGCGCAAAATCAAAGTGATAGAGCGCCGAGGCGATTCCATGAGAAACGCCCGGCGCTCTAAGGCCCCGGTATGATATTCTGATTCATGCGGAAGAGATTATCGGGGTCGTATTTGCGCTTGATCTCCTGCAGCCGGGCATAGGTTGCGTGGCCAAAGGCGTCACGAACGAGATGCTCGCCTTCGCCATGACCGGGAAAGTTCAGATAGAGCCTCCCGGTCGAATGGCGTTGCATGCCGGTCCACAGCGTTCGCACCCAATCGATATTGGCACGGTCGTTCTCCGGCTTCGACCAGATCGCATCGAGGCTCAGCATGAATGGCATGGAGCGATCGCCGAACGCGGTCGCTTCGGCAGACACCCGCTGCACGGCCCCGCCGAATTTCCAGATCGAGGCGTAGGTCATGTCGGAGGGTCGCTTTGACATACCGGCGAGGATATCCCGGATGACGTCGCCGTCGAGCTCTTTGAGGTACGTAGATTTCCAGTAGTTGCGGTCGCGCCCCTTGGGGAACAAGGCATCATATATGCCCTGCAGCGTCCGGTAGGGCATGGCGCCGCTGAAATCGATCAGAGCGCCGCCGAAATTGCGCAAGGGTGCCGTCACCTGCTCGCCGGCCTGCGCGGGCCCATCATAGACATGCGCGAGGGTCACCACGCGCCTGCCCCAGATATTTTCGGGAAAGCTTGGATCGGAAGGAATGGTCGAGAATTCGGCAAGGCCGCTGAGTTCATCGGGCGCCGTCGCCATGAAATCGCGCCACAGAGGCAGGACCTCGCCGGCGCGCTCCTCGGGATAAGCCGGCCCGCAGAAGAACAACTCGGATGCGATCGGGTTCAGTTTGAATTCGAAGCTCACCACCACGCCGAAATTGCCGCCGCCGCCGCGCAATGCCCAGAGCAGATCCGGATTTTCGCTGTCGCTGGCCCTGACCAGACTGCCCTGCGCGGTTATCACATCAGCAGCGAGGAGATTGTCGCAGCTCAGGCCGTGCGAGCCGCGCAGCCACCCGATGCCGCCCGACAATGTAAGGCCTGCGACGCCGGTGGCCGAGATGAGACCACCTGGAGTTGCCCGCCCGAAGGCGGTGGTCGCCGCATCGACATCGGCCCAGACGGCGCCGCCCTCCACGATCACGCGGTCCAGGGACGGCGGCACGCGCACGCCATTCATCAAGGACAGGTCAATCATCAGCCCGTTATCGCAGACTGCGTAGCCCGCCACGTTGTGGCCCCCGGCGCGGATGGAGAGGACGAGGCGATGGTCGCGGGCGAAGCCGACCGCCGCCGCGACATCCGCGGCATTGCGGCAGCGGACGATGAGCGCCGGCCTGCGGTCTATCATCCCATTCCAGACGATGCGGACCGCATCGTAGTCCGCATCCCCGGGTACGAGCACGTCGCCCCTGAGCTTGCCCCGCAGGTCGTCGACGTCCAATTGAGGGGTGGAAAGGATCACATCATTTGCCATGGTTAACCTCGCATCTTCGCGGAGCCTAGCGCCGCGCCAGGAGGAGCGCTAAAGTCAAAACTGCTTAAGAGCGGTCATTTCTGCCATGAGTCCGCAGCAGGAGCCTCTCAATGTCGCGCTGCTGGGAGTGCAGGAGGTCACCGCCTCGACGCTCTACGGCATGTTTGACCTGTTTTCGTCTCCGGGCCGCGATTTCCCGTTCATTACAAGAGGCATTGCCGGCGAGCAGCGCATGCGTCCCTTCATTGTGGCGCGCTCGCGTGATGAATTTCGCGCCGCCAATGGCGTCCCGGTCCGGCCTGATCATGATTTCTCGGATTGCCCGCGGCCAGACATCGTCTGCATTCCCGATTTCTTCGTGATGCCGGGAGAGAGCGTCGCCGGACAGTATGATGCCGAGGCGCGCTGGCTGCAGCGCATCCATGGCGAAGGCACGATGCTGGCCAGTGCCTGTTCCGGCGCGGTGCTCCTCGGCGAGGCGGGGTTGCTGAAAAATTGCGACGCCACCATTCATTGGGCCTATGTCGCCTCGCTCGCCAATTATCCCGGCGTGAAGGTCAAGCCGCATCAGTCGCTGGTACTGAGCGGCGAGGCGCAGCGGATCATCATGGCAGGCGGCGGCACGAGCTGGCAGGACCTGACGCTCTATCTCATCGCCCGCTTCGTTGGGATCCGCAAAGCCATGGAAGTCGCCAGGGTCTATATGCTGCAATGGCACGATCAGGGCCAGCAGCCTTTCGCCGCGCTCATGGGATTCCGGCGGACCAATGATGCAGTCATCAACAAATGCCAGGACTGGGCGGCGCTGAACTACCTGACTCACTCGCCGGTGGCCGCGATGACAGCCTTGTCCGGCCTGCCCGAACGTTCCTTCGTGCGCCGCTTTTCGCAAGCGACGGGACTAACGCCGCTCGACTACATCCATGGGCTGAGGCTGGAGGAAGCCAAGCAGATGCTCGAAACCGGCGACCTCGGAGTCGAGGCGATCGCCAACGAGGTCGGCTACGAGGATGCGAGTTTCTTCGGCCGCCTTTTCCGCCGCAAGGTCGGCCTCACCCCGGCAAAATACCGCTTGCGCTTCGGCTCCCTCCACCGGGCCCTGAAGACCGGCTAGTGTCCCGAATCCGAAATTCGCCGCAGCCAGCGGGACCTTCCAAGCGAACTTCGCGTTCAGCACACTAGATCGAGACCCGAATCAAGCCGCTGCCTTGAGCTCGGCGAGGATCGCCGCGCCCATCTCGGTGGTGCCGATCGTCTTCTCCGCGCCTTGCGCGATGTCCTTGGTGCGCAGGCCCTTGGCCAGGACCTGGGCGATCGCCTGATCGACTTTGTCGGCCCATTCGCCGAGGCCGAAGGAATAGCGCAGCGCCATTCCGAACGACGCGATCATGGCGATCGGATTGGCGAGGCCCTTGCCGGCGATGTCGGGCGCCGAGCCATGCACCGGCTCGTAAAGCGCCTTGCGCCGCTTGCTCTTGACGTCGGTGGCGCCCAATGACGCGGAAGGCAGCATGCCGAGCGAGCCGGTGAGCATCGCCGCTACGTCCGACAATACGTCGCCGAACAGATTGTCGGTGACAATCACATCATACTGCTTGGGCCAGCGCACCAGCTGCATGGCGCAATTGTCGGCGAGCACATGCTCGAGCTCGACGTCCTTGTAGCTCTCCTGATGCAGGCGGGTGACGACCTCGTGCCACAGGACGCCCGTCTTCATCACATTACGCTTCTCGGCGGAGGAGACCTTGTTGCGCCTTGTGCGGGCGAGCTCGAAAGCGACGCGTGCGATGCGGTCGATCTCGAACGTGTCATAGACCTGCGTATCGACGCCGCGCTTCTGGCCGTTGCCGAGATCGGTGATCGTCTTGGGCTCACCGAAATAGACGCCACCCGTGAGCTCGCGCACGATGAGGAGATCGAGGCCTTCCACCACTTCACGCTTGAGCGACGACGCATCGGCGAGCGCCGGATAGCAGATCGCCGGGCGCAGATTGGCGAACAGCCCGAGATCCTTGCGCAGACGCAGGAGACCCGCTTCCGGGCGCACGTCATAAGGCACCTTGTCCCATTTGGGTCCGCCCACCGCGCCGAAGATCACGGCATCGGCGGCCTGCGCCTTGTCCATGTCCGCTTCCGAAATGGCCTTGCCATGCGCGTCATAGGCGGATCCGCCGACGAGGCCGCGGTCGAGCTCGAACCTGGCGATGCCCTGTGCCGAGAACCAGGTGATGATCTTCTCGACTTCGCCGGCGACTTCGGCGCCGATGCCGTCGCCCGGCAGCAGCAGAACATTGAAGGAGGACATGCGGGACTTTCCGTTTAAGTTATCAAAAACGAGGTCAGAGCCAGGGCCGGGCGGCCGCGGCCTTGCTTTCGAAGGTATCGATCGAGGCCTTCTTCTCCATGGTCAGGCCGATATCGTCGAGGCCGTTGAGCAGGCAGTGCTTGCGGAACGGATCGATCTCGAACTTGATGCAGCCGCCGTCGGGGCCGCGGATCTCCTGGGCCTGGAGGTCGATCGACAGCGTGGCGTTCGAGCCGCGCTCGGCGTCGTCCATCAGCTTCTTGAGCTCTTCGGCCGAAACCTGAATCGGCAGGATGCCGTTCTTGAAGCAGTTATTGTAGAAGATGTCGGCGAAGCTCGTGGAGATGACGCAGCGTATGCCGAAGTCGAGCAGCGCCCAGGGCGCATGCTCGCGCGATGAGCCGCAGCCGAAATTGTCGCCGGCGACCAGGATCTGCGCCTTGCGATAGGCCGGCTTGTTGAGCACGAAATCGGGCAGCTCCTTGCCGTCCTGGGTATAGCGCATCTCGAAGAACAGCGACTTGCCGAGCCCGGTGCGCTTGATCGTCTTCAGGAACTGCTTGGGGATGATCATGTCGGTGTCGACATTGACGATGTTGAGCGGGGCGGCGACGCCCGTTAGCGTATCGAATTTCTGCATAAGTAGGCTCCGCTTGCGAAGGGCCGGAAAGAAAGGGGCTTTCTGCGGGGGAAGCCCCGGCGCGTCAAGCCCCTGCGGTTCCTTGTTTTTAGTGGTTCCCAACGCTAGAGCAAATCCCGCCAAAGTTGAAGACTTTGGCAATGAGGACTTGCTCCAACATATTGATTTAGCGCAGATCCTTTTCGGCGAAGTGATTCCACTTCGCCGGGATGCGCGCTAGCATGGGCCATTGAGGTACCTGCATGACGGCTCCCCACGCTCCCCAAATGGCCGAAACGGGCGATAAACGCCCGATCACGGTGTTCGGCCCGGATTTCCCCTTCCCCTTCGACGACTGGATCAAGCATCCCTCGGGGCTCGCGCGCATCCCGCAGGCCCGCCATGGCGAGGAAGTGGCGATTATCGGCGCCGGCATGTCGGGCATGCTGGCAGCCTATGAGCTCATGAAAATGGGGCTCAAGCCCGTGATCTACGAGGCCGGCCGCATCGGCGGACGCCTGCGCTCGCAAAGCTTCGAAGGCGCCGAAGGCATCATCGCCGAGCTGGGCGGCATGCGTTTCCCGGTCTCGGGCACCGGTTTTTATCACTATGCCGACCTGCTCGGTCTCCAATCCAAGCCCTTCCCCAATCCGCTGGTCGAGGCATCGCCCTCGACCGTCATCGATCTCGAAGGCGAGACCTATTACGCCGAGAAGCAGTCGGACCTGCCGCCGATCTTCCAGGAAGTGGCGGCCGCCTGGTACGAGGCGCTCGAGGACTCGGCCCAGTTCGGCGCCATGCAGAAGGCGATCCGCGCTCGCGACGCCAAGGCCCTGAAGGCGATCTGGGACAAGCTCGTGCCTTTGTGGGACGACCGCAGCTTCTATGATTTCGTCGCCACCTCGCCCGCTTTCGCCAAACGCTCCTTCCATCACCGCGAGATATTCGGCCAGGTCGGCTTCGGCACCGGCGGCTGGGATTCGGACTATCCCAATTCGATGTTGGAGATCCTGCGCGTCGTCGTCACCAATTGCGACGACAACCAGCGCTGGATTCAGGGCGGCGTCGAGCAGGTGCCGCGCGGCCTGTGGAAGCGCGCGCCGGAGAAGCTGGTGCATTGGCCGAAAGGCACGTCGCTTGAGAAGCTCCATGCCGGAGCGCCGCGCCCGGCGGTGGTCAGGATCGCGCGCTCGCCCTCCGGCCATCTCGCCATCACCGACCGCTGGGGCGCCACCAAGTTCTTCGACGCCTGTCTCGTCACCTGTCACAGCTGGCTGCTCACCACTTACATGCAGGTCGAAGAGCGCATCTTCTCGCCGAAGCTCTGGATGGCGCTCGACCGCACCCGTTTCATGCAGTCGGCCAAGACTTTCGTGATGGTCGACCGGCCCTTCTGGAAGGACAAGGACCCGCGGACCGGACGTGATTTGATGAGCATGACGCTCACCGACCGCCTCACCCGCGGCACCTATCTGTTCGACAATGGCGACGACAAGCCCGGCGTCATCTGCCTTTCCTATTCGTGGATGAGCGATGCGATGAAGATGCTGCCGCTGCCCGTCGACAAGCGGGTGAAGCTGGCGCTCGATGCCTTGAAGCGCGTCTATCCCGGGCTCGACATCGAAAGCCATATCATCGGCGATCCGATTACGGTTTCCTGGGAATCGGACCCCAATTTTCTCGGCGCCTTCAAAGGTGCGTTGCCCGGCCACTACCGCTATAATCACCGCATGTACTGCCATTTCATGCAGGACGATCTGCCGCCCGACGAGAAAGGAATCTTCATGGCGGGCGACGGCGTGTCCTGGACGCCGGGTTGGG